>JBGUKY010000022.1:0-77744 GCA_045114635.1 Candidatus Enterousia sp. | reverse complement strand
TTATGGGTCAGTAGTTCAGTTGGTTAGAATGTCGCTCTGATACAGCGAAGGTCGAAGATTCGAGTTCTTCCTGACCCACCAGTTTTTAAGATGAGGTTAGAATCAAAAATGATTTCTCATTTTTGATTCCAAATATTCCAAAGAATATTCAATGGAATCTGCTTTTATAGCAAAATATTGTTAATCGGTTTTTATGTCGCAAATTAAACGAAAGTTTGATTTGTTGAACATCGTAATCTCAAAATATTCTTTCTGAAGAGTAATCACGAAAGTGATAATTCAATTAAAGAAAGCAAGAATCAACTTAAATGCTTAAAAGACGCGATAAGCGTCTGCTCATTCAAGTTATTTTCTTCTTATGATGGAAGACATTCTCTTCAAGCATAAGATAAAAAGTAACAAAGGGTGTTTAGTGGATGCCTTGGCAATCAGAGGCGATGAAGGACGTGAAAGACTGCGATAAGTCCGGGTGAGGCGTCAATATCCTTTGACCCCGGAATTTCCGAATGGGGAAACCCAATACCTTGTGTATTATCTTTGACTGAATACATAGGTCAAAGAAGCAAACGCGGAGAAGTGAAACATCTCAGTACCCGCAGGAAAAGAAAGCAATAGCGATTCCCTTAGTAGTGGCGAGCGAAACGGGACCAGCCCAGTGACCGAGATTTTAGATAACAAAATGTGGTGGAAAACACAGCAATAATAGGTGATAGCCCTGTATGTGAAATCTAGTTTTTTGGTTCAAGAGTAGAGCCGGACACGTGAAATCCGGTTTGAATACGGGGGGACCTTCCCCCAAGGCTAAATACTCCTGATTGACCGATAGTGAACAAGTACCGTGAGGGAAAGGTGAAAAGAACCCCGAAGGGGGAGTGAAATAGACACTGAAACTGAATACCTACAAGCTGTCAGAGCCGGTTTTCCGGTGATGGCGTACCTTTTGTATAATGAGCCAACGAGTTATTATTGCATGCAAGCCTAAGTCGTTAGATGTAAGCGTAGGGAAACCGAGTCTGAATAGGGCGAATTGAGTATGCAGTAATAGACCCGAAGCGGGGTGATCTAGGTATGGGCAGGCTGAAGGCGGCGTAACAGTCGCTGGAGGGCCGAACGCACCAATATGGCAACATTGGGCGATGACCTGTGTCTAGGGGTGAAAAGCCAATCGAACCCCGTTATAGCTGGTTCTCCGCGAAAACTATAGAGGTAGTGTCTTGTGTGTTCCTTGTTGGGGGTAAAGCACTGAAATGGCTAGGGGGAGTAAAATCTTACCAACCCATATCAAACTCTGAATACCAGCAAGTCATAGCACAGGAAACAGTCCATCGGTGCTAAGGTCGGTGGACGAGAGGGCAACAGCCCAGACCGCCAAATAAGGTCCCAAAATAATGATTAAGTGGGAAAGTGAGTCGAGATTCCAAAACAACCAGGATGTTGGCTTGGAAGCAGCCATCGTTTAAAGAAAGCGTAATAGCTCACTGGTCTATTAGAGTTTCGGCAACGAAAATGTAACGGGGCTAAAATCATTTACCGAATTTGCGGGTGGCACGTAAGTGTCGCGGTAGCGGAGCATTCTGTAGGCCTGTGAAGCCGAAGGCGCGAGCCACGGTGGAGGTATCAGAAGCGCGAATGTTGGCATGAGTAGCAGCTAATCAAGGTGAGAAACCTTGACGCCGTAAGAGCAAGGGTTCCTATCCAATGTTAATCAGGGTAGGGTGAGTCGACCCCTAAGGCGAGGCCGAAAGGCGTAGTCGATGGGAACACGGTTAATATTCCGTGACCTGCGTGAGAGTGACGAATTCCGTAAATTGTGTCGCCTTATTGGATTGGGGATGCAGTGAAGGGGTTCCAGGAAATAGCCCACGCGTATAGATCGTACCCAGAACCAACACAGGTGCTCGAGTCGAGTAGACTAAGGCGGTTGAGAGAACTATGTTGAAGGAACTAGGCAAAATGCATCCGTAACTTCGGAATAAGGATGACCTGTTTCAAGGCAACTTTAATCAGGTGACACAAACCAGGTGGGGGCGACTGTTTACTTAAAACCCAGGTCTCTGCTAAATCGTATAAGATGATGTATAGGGACTGACGCCTGCCCAGTGCTGGAAGGTTAAGCAGAGGTGTGCAAGCATTGATGTGAAGCCCCAGTAAACGGCGGCCGTAACTCTAACGGTCCTAAGGTAGCGAAATTCCTTGTCGGGTAAGTTCCGACCCGCATGAATGGCGTAACGATCTCCACACTGTCTCCAACATAGACTCAGCGAAATTGAATTCTCGGTGAAAATGCCGGGTACCCGCAGCTAGACGGAAAGACCCTATGAAGCTTTACTGCAGTTTCGTACTGGCACTAGGACTCATTTGCGTAGGATAGGTGGGACGCTTTGAAGGGCGGATTTTGGTTCGCCTGGAGCGGTTGGTGAAATACCACCCTGATGTGTTTTAGTGTCTAACCCGCGTTCTTGAACCAGGGCGGGGGACAGTGCGTGATGGGCAGTTTGACTGGGGTGGTCGCCTCCCAAAGTGTACCGGAGGCGCGCGAAGGTTTGCTCAGGCTGGTCGGAAATCAGCCGGTGAGTGCAATGGCAAAAGCAAGCCTGACTGCAAGGGGGACACCCCGAGCAGAGACGAAAGTCGGTCATAGTGACCCGGTGGCTCCGCATGGAAGGGCCATCGCACACGGATAAAAGCTACTCTAGGGATAACAGGCTGATGCTACCCAAGCGTCCATAGCGACGGTAGTGTTTGGCACCTCGATGTCGACTCATCGCATCCTGGGGCTGGAGCAGGTCCCAAGGGTATGGCTGTTCGCCATTTAAAGCGGTACGTGAGTTGGGTTAATAACGTCGTGAGACAGTTAGGTCCCTATCTACTGTGGGCGTTGGATATTTGAGCGAACTTGACCTTAGTACGAGAGGACCGGGTCGAACGAACCTCTGGTGTACCTGTTGTCGCGCCAGCGGCACCGCAGGGTAGCTATGTTCGGAACAGATAACCGCTGAAAGCATCTAAGCGGGAAGCTGGTCGCAAGATAAGATATCCCCATGAGTTCAGTTCTAGACTAGGACATTGATAGGATGGCGGTGTAAGCCCTGTGAGGGGTTTAGCTTACCATTACTAATCGAACCATTGACTTTTTATCTTAAATTATGCTTGAAGAGAGTGTTAAAGATTCTTGACATTGAAGATTTTTAGATTATTATATGTTCGCTAGATTTAATTCTGGTGATTATAGAGCGGACGCAACCCTCTGTTCCATTCCGAACCAGACAGGGAAAAGCCGTATCGCCGATGGTACTTTGACTTAAGTCACGGAAGAGTAGGTCGTCGCCAGAATTAAATCTAGATCGATATAAAAACCAATTTAACCGCCCGCGTGGCGGTTTTTTAATGGAAAAAAAGGGATAATAATAATGAATAAAAACACAAAACAACATTTTGAAACTTTGGCTGTCGCTGTACTTTGTACTGTTTTTGTGTTGTCAATGCATCAAAGCTGTTCTGGACTTTCAGATAGATTTTCAAATAAAAAAGTAAAAGAAAATACGGAATTGAAAAAAATTCAAAAATTGAAAAAAGATACTGTAAATGCTTTCAAATTGGAACAAAAGGTCAGATAAATGGCAGAAGAACAAGACCATTTGTTTCAACCAAAAACTTTTAAAGAAAAAGTTCTATGTCATACCCCTGATATATTGTTTGTGATGTTGATTGTTGCGGTTGGTTTGAGTATTGCAAGTGCCAGAAAAAACGGGTATATACAAAGTAATAATACACAACAATCATTGAAACACGAACAAGTAAACACTGTTTTATCTAACGATTCAATAAATCAAAAGGTTCGTTAAAAAAACTTGACATTGTTGGGTTTTGTGCAAAAATGTTTTCACAAAAACAAAGGGTTCAAATATGGAATTATGTGAAGATGAGATCATTGTGCCGGCCGAAAGTGCAGCCCATATGTGGATGGATCGGTTTATCAAACAATACAAATATGGTATTGACGAAGGTGTTACTGTTAAACATGGTAAAATTACATGGACTGGTGACTGGAGTGAACACAGTATTTATTTGAATAAAGATAGATTTATAATCGATGGAAACGAAATCTTTATCAATGCTGAATTGTGGAAAAAATATTTAAGAATGCGTGAATTGTGTGGTGCTGTATATGTTCGTGCACCAAGAAAAATTGCTTTTCCAGATGATTGGTCGGAATTATCAGATGAACGAATATTGGAAAATATACAATACCTGGAAAAAAATTATAAAAAATACAATATAACTGTGCAAGATACAGACACAGTGAAAATAGATAATATTACTATATATCGCGATGGTGGTGGTGCAACACATCGTACTTGTTTTACAATAAATAATAAAAAATACTATCGTCACGAGTCTATTGGTAAAGAAATAATAGAGTTGACACATCTTTGCAAAATGCATTGTTTGCCATTAAAAACAAAAGCTAAAAATTGGTGGCAAGATAATAAAGATGTTTTAGAGATAACTGTTTTGATAATTGGACTTTTTGGGGCTGTTAGTGGCTTGGTTTGGCTTTCTGATAAAAGCGAAAAGAAATCTAAAGAACAGTTCAAGCAAGAAGTTATCAAAGAAGCAATTGATTCTTTGCGTAAAGAGCAACAAAAGACAATAAATCATAAGGATTCTGTAAAAGTTAGATAATTAGGGGTTGTTTAATGAGTAATGCTGATTTAAAAATTAGTCTTTGTGAAATTGTAGAAGATTATGGCTTTTTCCCTGCTTTTAAAAATGGAAGTCTAATATGGAATATCGCCATTTTTCCGCAAACAGGCAAAAGAGAAAAATTGTGTAAAACAATGAGAGAATTAAATATGCCTGTTGTATCTGATTCTAAAAAAGGCCCGCGTGTAAATCAGGTAAAAGAATGTTTTGTTTTTGATAAAAGCGAATTTCCAGAAATCACAGCAATGATAGAAAAAACATTAAGAACAAGATAAAACAAAACCGCCGTTTTGGCGGTTTTGTTATATGCCAAATATTTGACTTGCAATTTCACCAATAAAAAATGCAGTTATTGAAACAATTGTGCAGATAGCCAGCATTTCGAAAAAATGTCTGTAAAATTGTGTGCGGTGATAGCAACATTTATTGAATACAAATATTATAAATATCGCAATTAAAACAACGGAACTTAAAGTCGCTGTGCGATCTTTGAATATAAAAAACGGTAATATCAAAAGGGCGCAAGTTATAATATATGCACCACCTGTATAAAGTGCAGATTTTAAGGCGTTTTTGTGGTTTTCAGATTTGACTGCCAAATAATTCGCGGCCCCCATAGATAACGCTGCTGTAATTGATGAAATGATACAGGTTATAATTATTATGTTAAAATCTGTGAAAGCAAAGAAAAGGCCAGCAATCAATCCGGTCAAAGATACGATTGCATCATGCATACCAAGAATAATTGCGCCACGACAATGCATTTTCATAACAGTTGTTTTAATATATTTTTTATTATGTTTCAGTTGGTATAAAATCCGCATATTTTTCTTGATAAAGCAAAAATATATTTTAAGATACTTTTACGAGAGAGAACAAACGAAAAGGTCTGGATATGAAAAAATTTGTTCTTTTGTCTTTAATTGCATCAATGTTTTCTGGTATTGCAGTTGCAGATGTTTATCGTGAATCTTTGAACACTTGTGATGAACACGAAATGCGTGTCGCGCTTGATAAGGCGGCCGCAACAAAGCGTGCTGTGATAACGATTGTTGAATGCGATAACGGTGTTGTTCGCACAATTGAAAAACCAGCATACAATGTAAAACCTGTTCAAACATGTGGTTGTGGTTGCGACAAAAAAGAAGAAGTTGTTAAACGTGAATATTTTGTTCGCGAAACAGTACAACAATATGAACCTGTTGTTCAATATGTTCCAACAAAAACATATACACGTGTAAAACCAACTTGTGATCACGGTTGTTAATTTATAAAACAAGAACCGCCCAGCTAGGAGGCCTTCATCCTGCGCGTAGTTACGGGGATAAAGCCACATTAAGCGGGCGGTTTTTTGCAACACCACTTTCCACAGTATGTGGGGTATTGCTGGGTTCAGTCACTCAGGATACGTTTAATTCCTGCTGTGTCTTGAACAATAGAATTATGTATTATTTTTGATGCCTTTTCCACAGGTACGTTTTCTTATTTCTTAGAACTTGTATCCAATTCCAAATCCAAAGAAATTAAAGCCTTCATTAGCATTGGTGAAATTACCGTTAGAAAAATGTATTGTTGTCAATTCTACATTCCAGCGTTCGTTTATATTTTTTCCAATAAAGAACTTTTCTTCAAATACAAGACGGCTTTCAACCCATCTATCACGTGAATCACGCATAAAAGGTCCAATACCAATACCTGCGTACCAACCTTTATATTGTAAAATTGCGGTGTCGACAGATACCCCAATTCCTACGAAAGACAAACCGCCACTTGTATCGTATGCAAAGTTTTGACCAATATTAAGGTTCAAACGTGAATCAAGACGAAAGAAAGTTATTGGTTGACTGTATTGTCCCATTACAAAAGTTTGTGGATAAAAATCCCAAATGCCTGGGTTAAAAAGTTTAAATAATGTTCCTGGGCCAACAGACTGTGTGCCATAAAGAGTTATTGAGTTCAGTTTGTCGCCAAAAAATACATTTTCTTCAGCAAATGCAGGCGTTACAAGAGTTAAAATTGCTAAAATTGAAATAAGTCTTTTCATTTTTTCTTTCCTTTGCCGTCTGATTATAATCGTTTTGTATTTTGTGTCCATAGTTTTTATATGTTTTGCCGTATTTTTGTTGTTTACAGAATAAGCCAAACATGTTATAATTTACATAAGTAAAGGAAGATTTTGCGCAAAATTGCCTGAAATCAGGGCGCTTTTGTGTATAAAATATACAGGAGAAAAATAATGACATTCCGTATAAATGCAAATTCTTGCAAAAATGCAATGGGAACAGTGTTCTTGTTGGCTGCTGCGTTTTTTGTATGTTCGACATTTATATCAATGCGTTCGGTGTTTGCCGATCCTGTTGCGCCAGCAAACACATTGCCTCAGCGTTCTGGTCGGACAAGTCCACGTGCAACAGTATCTGATCGCGCAACAGTTGCGCGGACTGCAACAACGCGTGCTACATCTGTTCAAACACCAGGTGCTACAAGAACAACGGCATCGCGCGGTGATACAACCGGTCGTGTTGTTACATCCCGTGGAAACGCCTCTGTGCGTAATATTAGCGGAACACCAACTACTGTATCTCGTGGCGTAACTGCACGTAATCAAGCTGATTCTTCCGCACGTTCAAATCGCGCTGTTCGTGCAAGAACATCTGCAACACCATCACGCGTAAGCGCTACTGGTACTATGATGGCTGGTACAAGGGCAAGCACTTCGACATCATATTCATATTTGGCAAGCAGTTTATATACTGGTTCTTATTCGAACATTATCGATTCATCGACTGGTTTGATTGCTGCTGATGCATATTCAAACTGTATGGAAGCTTATTATACATGTATGGATGAAGTTTGTACCGCAAGAAGCGATGTCAAGGGACGTTGTTCTTGCGCTGGACGTGCAACTAATTTCTTGGAAACAGAAGAATTGTTGGAAAAAGCAAATGAAGAATTGATAAAGTTGTCTGGTCAATTATCACTTTTGATTGCAACTAAGGGCAAGGGTGATGATTTGGCGGCTGCGTTTTCATTGACAGATGCAGAAAAGGTTATGAATTGTGTATCTTATCAAAATGCAGATGATAAAAATACTTGGTGTGAAGAACACCCACAATATACCAAAGAAGGCACTTTGATCACAACTTGCAGTATGCCAAGTTATTGTAAGAGCAATGGAAACAGTTTCGGTTTTGATATTTCCAATATTAACGGTTCGTCATCTGACATTTTGGCTCAATTACAGGCTTGGGCAAATGCGAAAGATTTGGCAAAACAATACACAACAGATGATCAAAGTGATTTGTTGGGCAAGTACACAACACTTGCAGGTGTTGTTAATGGCTTGTCAGGCCTAACAACGACTGTTGATTCAGAAAAGGCCGCGCTTGATTCTTTGGCAAATAAATGGGGATATGATTTGTTCCAATATGCACACAATAATGTTTGCGGACGCGTCCTTGATTCTTGCTTTAATGGAATTTATGAAGCGTGCGGAAATCCGGCCAATATCACAGA
Organism: Candidatus Enterousia sp.; assembly: GCA_045114635.1. Taxonomy (GTDB): domain Bacteria; phylum Pseudomonadota; class Alphaproteobacteria; order Rs-D84; family Rs-D84; genus Enterousia. Next base: position 69,521 of record JBGUKY010000022.1, on the reverse strand, counting down.
GATTGACGGAACAACTGTTCGTGTAAAATGTGCAAACGGTGCAACTTCAAATTGTCCATTTAATTATAACAGTTATGTATCTGTAAAGAAAAGCGACAAGACTTCTACTGGTGAAGTTGTTTTGGCAGACAGAAGTACAGCTGCTGCTGGTTCTATAAATTCTTCTGCAGCATGTTTTGGTTATACAACAACGACAACAACTTCTTCTTTGAGAAGCGGAACAACCACCACATCAACTGATCCTTATGCTACATTGCGTGGGCCAGTTGCAGATGCTCGTCGCAGTATTATGCAAAAGTATTTGTTAGATGCAAATGCAGCTTGTGATGTTTACGGTGCTTCATTAAAACAAACTGCGCAAAACATCAATTATCAAAAGATTGCTGCAGAACAGGCTTTGCAACAAAAACGTCTTGAATTCAAACAAGAAGAAGAAGCATCTGTTTTGGCTAATGCGACAACAGCAATTGATAATTTTAACGAATGTATCAGTGAAATTTGGGACTGCTATGAAGAATACGAAGATGAAGACAAATGGACAACAGCTCGTATCAAGGCATATTGTTCCCAAATATCACAGGTTCCACACTGTTATGAACCTATGATTTGTTCGCCATTACAAACACAATACATTGCAGTTGTTGACAAACCTGATTTATCATCTTGTAAGATGGTTGAAAATGGCGACACATACGACTATAGAAAAGATACATGCCGTAATGTTGTAACAATCAATGAAATCTTGTATGGTACAGGCACGGATGCAGCAGATGATCCACGTGTAACATCTGGAAACTCGGCTGCTATACGTGAAGCATGCTTGCAAGAAGCATTGAATTGCGGTGATGGTGCAAGATATTCTGACGAAGGTGGCTGTTTGCGTAGTTGGAAAAAGACAACGCAGCAGACAACAGGTAATTAATATGACCGCCCGTTTGGGCGGTTTTTTTTATTGAATAAAAATATAAAAACACAATCTTGACTCTTTACACAAAATGTTTTTTATGATAAAATTATACCCAAGAGAGATGAATAATTTATCGCGCATTTTAACAATAATGCTATGTTTTGCGCCGGTTGCGTTTGCATCGGCGGCTAGTCCTGTTGCGACAACTGCGGGATCTAATTTGACCGCATATAATCCAAGCAATGCGAATAATAATCAATGGGCAATGATGTCAAACGGTCGTTATGATGGCAATAATGCGACGGCCAAGGTTGACTTTGGAAACTGTAATGCTTTGATTTTGCGTTGTGCGCAACCAAAATGTAGTAACGGTGGTTGTTCTGATTATTTTGTGGCTTCTGCTATAGTAAAAGGTTGTGTTCAATCTAATTCATCATGTAAACAATATGGCGCAGATTTGGAAGAATATATGTCTGCCCAATTGGTAGCGAGTTCTAATGCCAAAATAAACGAACAAAATGCGGCGGCACAACAGGCTGCAGCGCAAGCGGCTGCACAGCAATCGCAACAACAAATGCAAGAAATGCAATATCAGATGCAGCAAATGCAAGCCCAGATGGCACAACAACAGGCTGAATCGCAACAACAACTTCAGGCTGCACTTGCACAACAGGCTGCCCAATCTGCTGCTGCACTTGAAAACATGAAAACGGCGGCAACTGATGCTGCAAAAGAAAACGAAGCTGGCGTATCGGCATATCAACAAGATGCGATAAATCGTGGCATCTCTGCTGATGTTTTGGAACGTCAAAAAATTACTGGCCAAATTATGACCGAACTTGAAAATGCCGAAGTGTCGTTGAAAGAAGTTAAAACAGTAATGAATGCTGCGTTTGAATATGCAAAATGTGATGCACGCGGTAATAATTGCGAAGGGCCAAAACGTATTAAAAAATGGCGTGAATTGGCAACAGAATTTTTAACCCCATATGATAACACAATTGATAAAGTTTATGATGCATTGGAATTGGCACAGTTGGTTGGTGTAAATCTGTCTGATATTTACATGATGTTAAATAATTCATGTAATCGTTGGGGACAATATATGTGCGAAAGAGGTGCAAAAATAGAATATGTTGGCAATAATGGTACGCCATATTCTTGTCCTGCAGAAATGTCAGAATTTGATAAAATGTCCGCTTGTTCATCTGTGCTTGCTGCTGCATATATGGACAAAAAAGCAGATTCATCACGTGTGCTTGAAAACTGTATGAACGACAAGATAAAGTCCAGTTGTAAACCTTGTACATTATTAAAAGTATTAAGCAGTGAAGATGAGGTTTATGAAGGTTGGGTAAATCCAACAGTGGACAGCACATCAAATGGAACTGTGGTTGCGTGTGCATCAGGTGCGCTGGATTCGTCGGCGTTGTTCAGACGCAGAACAAAAAATAAAAATGGTGCCGGTCTTGTCGATATTGATAAATTAGATGTGTGGTTAAATCAAAACGAACCAAGAAAAACAAAAGGCAGAGAAGCCAAAGAATTGATAGCTTATTGTGATGCTTCAGAGTATGTTGATGTGCTGGAAAAGGCGACATTAAGCAAGTCGGCACAAGGGGTTAATAATTATCCTTTGTGTGTGAAAGATATAAAAGCAGGTATGAATAAATCTGACTTTATGGCCGAAGAAAAAGAAGAATGTGGCTATGTAAGTCCAATCTTTGCGATCTGCGATACGCATTTGTATAACGTTGGAAAAGATAATGCATCAGAAAGTGTAAAAACAGACAAATATAATTGTACAACAAAGGCGACAAAAGGCGAATACAAGGACCAAGCAAATGCCAAAATTACAAAAGGATTGGATAAAATAGTTTGGGCAGATTCAAGTCAAAGTGGCGGAATAACATGTAAAGTTAGATTCTGTAAAGAAAATTATGAACCGACAGACGAAGGTTGTATAAAACGAGAAGAAGGTTGGGATGCAAAGTCAGACAATTATAAAAATAAAAAGCAGGATTATGATTCTCATCAAAAAGAAATGTTTGGTGATATGAAGGAAATAATTGGTTTGAAAACAACTGTCGTTTCACAGCAGATGTATAAACAATATGAATACCTTTCTGCTACATTGCGCAGATTAAAGACACAACTTGAAAAGGCTACGTTGACAGCTACATTAGAAGCCGCCGGCGCAAAAGATGATGATTCGTCTTCGGGATTATTGGGAAGTAGCAGTTCAAAAGCATCCCGATATCGTGATTGTTCTGGTAAAACTATGCAGGGAACACTGGACTGTTTGCGCGAAAATTATAACACTTTGAGAACACAAATTGATAATAAGAAATGTGATAGGTACGCTAAGGCTGAGTTGAAATTGGGAATTAATACAGCAAACGATTTTCTTACAAAGCAAATAAATGATTGTAAAGGGACGGGGGCAGATGCAACGTGCAATGTTGAACCTAGTGGCATAGAAGAATGTAAAACATGGTTAAGAAAATATAATGCAGCTACAGTCCAACTTGATAAAGAAATAAGAGAATCGGAATATAAGCTTAGAGATAAATAATTGTTTTTCACCGCTTCGGCGGTGTTTTTTTGCGCTGGTTAATATGATTTGCATAATTTTTTAGACAAAATTGTTGACTTTTGGTATTTTGTAGGTATAATTTGCATAAAATTTTGTGCGAAAGCATAATTTTAAGTTAACAAACAAAACAAAAGAGAAAGTATAATGGCTACATTTGCAATCTTTCAGACTGGTGGAAAACAATATCGCGTTCAAGAGGGCGATATTATCAAAGTTGAAAAACTTGATGCTACTGGTTCGGTCACTTTCGACCAAGTATTAATGGTTGGTGACAAAGTTGGCACACCTTTGTTGGCTGGCGCAACTGTTGTTGCTGATGTTATTGAACAAAAACGTGATGACAAGGTTTTGGTATTCAAGAAAAAACGTCGTCAAAACTATCGTAGAACTGCCGGTCATCGTCAGTACATCACTGTTTTGAAAATTAAATCAATCAAGGCCTAAGAGTCCACAAACGAAGGAGTTTAATTATGGCACATAAGAAAGCGGGTTCCGCATCAACAAACGGACGCGATTCAGCCGGACGCAGATTGGGTGTAAAGAAAAGTGGCGGTGCCCACGTTATCCCAGGCAATATCATCATTCGTCAACGTGGAACTGCGGTTCACCCAGGATTGAATGTTGGTATGGGTAAAGATCATACACTGTTCGCAAAAATCGCAGGTATCGTCACATTCAAACGTGGCAACGGCGACAGAAAAACAGTTTCTGTGGTTCCTGATACCGAATCAAAATAATACGCAATTATTTTGTTATTTTCACCGCCCTTTTGGGCGGTGTTTTTTTATGAATCTGCTTTTTTTTAACCTGTTTTTGTGATATAATTAACGAAAGGAAATGAGAAGATTTTTGTTATGTTTTTTCATAACTGTGTTTGGCGTTGCAAATGCTTTTGCGGCGGATGGTTCTATATCCCGTACAATTCCAACAAAAAATTCTTCTGAAAAGGTTGAACAATCAACCGAAAAAAACGTTGCAAGAAATCGTTCCAGTTCGAATATTTCAAGAACAGTGTCAAATGCAAAAAAAGTTGATGTTGCATCACGTGGGTCACAAAAACAATCTGGCAATGTTGTATCGCGTTCTGTTAATGTGCGACCAAATAGTCAACGTGCAACATTGGAAGATGGTGTGAATACTGTTGGTCGTAGTGCCAGAACAGAAGCTGCAAGCATAAATAGTACTGCGGCTGCACGTCGTGCAGGAATTGTTTTGCGTGCATCTACTGCCGAAGTTGGCGGACGTGCAACAATTGGAAATACAGGTCTTCAAACAGGATCTAATATTGATGAACAGGTTCGTGGTGTTCAATCACGTGCATCAATATTCGGTTCACAAAAACAACAAAAACTTGTGACTGCTGAATCTTTGGCCGAAGCAAAAGATATTTTAGAAAAGACTTCTGATTTAAATTCTACTTGTCAACAACAGTACAACGAATGTATGGATCAATTTTGTTCTGTTGTAGATACTAATCAAAAAAGATGTTCTTGTTCTGCTAACTTGGCTAAATACGCCAAGGCACAAAAGGCGGTCGAAGATGCAAATGTTGAATTAAATGATGTTGCACAAAGAATTCGTTATGTTGGTTTATCTGCAGATGAAATTCGTGCAATTATGTCCGCAACCGAAGCTGAATTAGAAATGGGTAAAACGAAAGATAATACCCAAACACGTTCTATGCTTGACGATATTGCTGATATGATCAAAGATCCAACTTCGTCTACGACTTTGACTTCATCATCAACATCAGATTCTTTGTTGGATATGGATTTTGATTTTTCATCTGATTCATCTGATATGTTTTCGCTTGATATGTTTGGTTCTTCATCAAGTAATGATATTTCATCTAAACGTGGTAAGGCACTTTATAACGAAGCAAAAAAACGTTGTAAAACAGTGTTAGATCGTTGTAAAGATGCAGGCGGTACAGAAGATCAGATTTCTGGTAATTATGATTTAGCTATCGATAAAGATTGCGTCGCATATGAACAAGGTTTGGTCAAATTAAATCAGACATTAACTAACAATGTGCGCAGTGCAAATTTAATGTTGCAGAAAGCACGTTTGGCTGTTTTACAAAATAAAAACGAATATGATATCAAAGAATGTGTTGGCGCACTTGAAAAATGTATGTTGGACGATATGGTTTGTGGCGAAGGTTATGTGAAATGTTTGGATCCAACGAAAAAATATATTGATGAAAATGGTAATGTTGTGTTGGGACAAAATATCGCGAACATAACTGCTTTCTTGAATGACCCAGATGCCATTGCAGAAAACAGTTACAGCAACACAAAAATAAATGGAGATTTTATTAAAAATTCTTCTAGTGATGCTTTATGCAGTGGACACGATGGTGCTTGTATCGTTAATTATTTAATGCAGAAAATTGGAACAGGCGCAACAGTGAAGGAAGGTGGACTTTGCCGTGCTGTGTTGGATAAATGCCAGGATTATACATATATTCAATCTGGAAAAAAATCAACATATGATCCATACAATGATGTGGTTGTAAATTATGTACAGCGTGCGATGGTGAATATCAAAGCCGCTCAATCAAAAATTATTTCTGATTATGCATCAAGTTGTATGAGTGATGTTCGTGATTGTTATAATCAACAAAATACACAAATTACTTCGTGGACATCTTCTGCATCAATTGAAAATATTTACAAGGTTATGACAGGTGCTTGTTATAATGTTGCATTGACTTGTGGTTACGCTGTGTTCGCATATGATAAAGAAATGGGTGATGCTATATCTGCTATATCAGATACAGAATCAAACGCAGAATATAAAAGACAAATGAAATTGATAAATGGTATTTCAGAAATGTTTTATCAATCTTTGCTTTGTCCAGATAATTCAGAATTTTATAATGAAAAAACATGTAAAACATATGAAAACAATGTATGTGTTGAATATAATAGCACTGATATTAATAGAACTATCTCTGGGCTTGCAAATGATCGTTGCAAATGTAAATCAGGATATTCTGTTTGGAACGGTGCTTGTGTAATATCTTGTTCAAGCAATCAATATCGTACAGATGCTGGTATATGCAGATCTTGTGAAGAAGGTACCGTGCCTGCCGGTGGCACCCAAGGTGAACTTGAACACAGTATGTGTGAATAATAAAAAATCGGACAATGTGTCCGATTTTTTTAATTTTCTTCTGCTAATAATTTTTCCATAAATTGATTATGTGTTTCAAGTTCGTCAGCAGGAACTTCGAATTTGCGCTTTGGAAAATCGGAGCCAATTTTAGGTGTCTTTAAAAATGCATCATGTTGTTTTTCAACTAATTCTTTTACATCAATCGCTGGTGCTGTATTTTCAAGTTCGTTATAAACATGTGCCAAAATTTCCGCGTCAATCAACGCACCGTGCGCATCAGCACGCGCGGTCAATGATACACCAAACCATTTTGCCAAAGCATCAAGAGTATAACTTTTGGGGCCATATACACGATTGCGTGCGATAACAATACTGTCCAACATTTGTGAACGTGGAATAGGTTTTAGATTCAACTTTTCTAATTCGTAATTTATAAACGGGAAGTCAAAGTCCAAACCATTATGGGCAACAATTTGTGCATCGCCTATGAATTCTAAAAACTTTGGTGCGATTTCAGACATTTTTGGTTTGTCTTCCAAAAAGGCGTTCGATATTTTATGCACCATATATGTTTCTGGTGGGATTATTTTCCCTTCGGGATTTATGTATTCATGGAAAGTGTTGTCTGTTAATTTGCCATCTATCAATTCAACCGCGCCGATTTCAATACAGCGGTCGCCACGCATGTATTCAAAGCCAGTTGTTTCAATATCAAAGCAAATTATTCGACCCATAACCCTTCCTTATTTTTTCGAACAAAATGATTGTATAGAAATCTTTTATAAATTACAATATAGAAAATTGAAAAAATGTCCGCTGATTATATGTCTGATTTGAACGAACAACAAGTACAGGCCGTTACCACATTGGAAGGGCCTTTGTTGGTGCTTTCTGGTGCAGGAACAGGCAAAACACGCGTTTTAACGTCCCGTGTGGCACATATTTTGTATAGTGGATACGCATATCCTTGGCAAATACTGGCGCTGACGTTTACAAACAAGGCGGCTAACGAGATGCGCTTTCGGGTTGCTGGATACAGTGAAATATCGCATTTGTGTGGTGATTTGTGGATGGGGACATTCCATTCAATTTGTTTGCGTATTTTACGTGCCAATTATGAAGCTGCAGGACTACGACGTGATTTCCTTATTTATGGTGAAGATGATCAAAAGTCTGTATTGAAACGCGTTATAACTAATCTTGGACTTGATACCAAGGATTTTAATCCATCTGATTGGGTGGAAAGAATATCTAATATAAAAGATAAAGGTGTTACAGATTTCTCTAAAATGCCCCTTTCGGTTGTGGGACAAAAAATATTGCGTGAATATAACACAGAATTAGCCCGCCTGGGCGCAGTTGACTTTGGTGATATAATCTTGTTCGTTTTAAAATTATTCGTGTCACACGATGAAATATTGCGCAAATATCAAAATCAATTTAAATATATATTGGTGGACGAGTTTCAAGATACAAATGCGGCACAAATGAATTTGTTAAAAATGTTAACTGCCGATAAAGAAAATCCGAATATTTGTTGTGTAGGCGACGATGATCAATCTATATATTCTTGGCGTGGTGCTGAAATAAGAAATATTTTGGAATTTGAAAAAACTTATCCAAATGCAAAAATAATCAGGCTTGAAACGAACTATAGAAGCACTGCAAATATATTGGGTGCAGCAAATTCTTTGATAAAAAACAATATGGGACGCCTTGGTAAAGATTTGCGTACTGCACCAGGTGTCGGCGATGGCGAACCTGTATATATATTAACTTTGCCTTCGGCCAAAGATGAAGCACATTTTATTGCACATACAATTTCACGTAATTCAAATAATAATTTTTCTTCTTTTGCCGTATTGATTCGTGCTGGATCTTTATCACGAATTTTTGAAGAAGAATTTACGCTTCAACGAATTCCATATCGTCTTGTCGGTACGACAAAGTTTTACGATAGAATGGAAATACGTGATGTAATCGCATATATAAGATTGTTGGTTTATCCATTTGATGATATTTCTTTTGAAAGGATTATTTCAAAACCACGACGTGGTTTTGGTGATGGTGCTATTGCCAAATTACGTGAAAGTGGTAAAAGTTTAATGGACGCATTAAAAACAACCAAATTATCGGCTAAACAACAAGCGGCTGCAACGGACTTTTTATCTGCTTTTGATTTTGATTGGAAAAATACGACACCAAAAGATGCTGTGCAACAATTGTTGGAAAACAGTGGCTATCTTAAAATGTGGCGCGAATCAAAAGATATAGATACAAGCGAAAGGTTAGAACACATAAGCGAATTGATAAATAGTGTTGTTGTAAAATATAATACACTTCCTGAATTTTTGGAACACGCTGCATTGATGATGACAGATGATAATGATAATGAATCTGACAACAAAAATGTAGTTAATATTATGACGATACATGCGGCCAAGGGTTTAGAGTTTGATACGGTGTTTTTACCTGCCTGGGAAGAGGGTATATTTCCAAACGAAAAAAAATCAGATTCTGATATAGAAGAAGAAAGACGCCTTGCCTATGTTGCTATTACCCGCGCGAAAACCAGGGCGATAATTACAAATGCTATGGGGCGTACTGTATTTGGTCAATGGAACTATCAAATGCCGTCTCGCTTTATCAATGAAATTGATAGAAGATATATAAGTTTTAATGGCGGTGAACAACCACGGCAAAATTATTCGTCAGAAAAACATATAAAACCAAAATTCAAAACAGATTCTGTGATTGGGAAAATGATTGCTCATTCAGAAATGGGGACAGGTGTTGTAATCGCAGAAAATGGTAAAACATTAACCGTTGCTTTTAAAACGCGCGGAATTAAAAATGTTGCGCGTGACTTTGTAAAGTTTATTTAATTTTATTTTTTGTTCGCCCAAGCTTTGAATATTTTTCCGCCGAGATTTTTTGTGTCAGTCCAAAGTTGTTTTGTATCTTTCTGTAAAAGTTCACCAAATGAATTGTCTATTTTGCCACCAATGTCTTTTGCCAATTTGTCTGCCTGATTTGCGAAGTAAAATATTATACCTGCGCATAATATACTTGTCATAGCAGATCCAACATGATAAGTATTTTGTCCTGTAATAGATATTATATTGGTTAGCAATGCAGCACATATGGATATGACAATAGAAAGTGATACAAAATAAATAGCGGCATCTATGAATACAGATATTACATCAGATAATTTCTTGGTCTTGAATAGTCCCAAAAATCCAGAAAAGATTTGTCCTGCATAATTTGTTTCTTTTGTTTTTGGTAAAGATTCAGCGACAGCAGTAAAAGGTAACATCAAAAGAGTTAAGAATAAGTTGACCACAACCCCAAGAGTCATAAATGCATATTTGAATATACAACCAATGAACATAACAACACATACTGCGCCAGTAATAAACATAGTCAGATTATTCTTGAGCCCATTGACCATCCATTCAAAAGCACTTGCGGTGGCATGATAAAAATATACTGAAAGACGTGCAGGCAAACACATAATGTTAGCGGCTGCATCAGAACCTATCAAAAGTTGTCCTGTTGTATTTGCATCAACATATTGATGTATTGTTGCGCATGTATCTGGAATAACAACATTGTATGATTGTGCAACAGCGTTTAATATAAAATCAGATAAACTTATACTAAGTGCAAGTATTGGTGTTATAAGTATTGTGAATAATTTTGCAGGGCCATAATTTAATACAATAACCCATGCTGCAATCTTTATCCCATTGATAAATATATCGTATAAAGCTTTCTTGTAATCACCCGTGTCACGAATCAATCTGTATGCTTCCAATCCAATCCAAAAAGCATACATTATGAAAAGGAATATTATTGTAAAACGTACAAGTGATATTTGTAATACTTTATCAATAGCAGATAGTGCTTTCATAAAAGAAAGGCCAAGTTTAACTTCTAGCGGGACAAAATTTGTAGAATGTAAATTCGTTTGAAATGTTTGTTGGAAACTTTCAACATCCCCAGACAAATTATCTTTGTATTTTGCCATGTTGTCGGTGGTTATCCAGTTGCCGTATTCGCCAATATCACCATGTGGTATGTTGCCAGCGGCATAAGACGAGCCAACAAAACAAGTTGCACAAAAAATACAAATAAACAAATGTTTTAAAATTTTACGAATCTGCATTCTTTGTCCCTTTACTTTTTTGATTTATCATGAACTGCCTGGAATATTTTCATTGGTGCATCATATACTGACTTTCCAAAATCTTTAAGCCATCCGCCGTAATCGAATGTTTCTTTGTCTTCTTTGCCAAATATTTTATCAATTTCTGGCGAAACAATCCAAAAGTATAACAAGAATACACCAATCATAAATAACAAAAAGTCAAATCCATCATCCATAAAATCAAATGCATCAGGATACTTTTTTTCAACAATATTTTTTTGTGTCTTAAAACATGTAGTGAATTTATCTTTGTCCATTTTACCATCAATCAAAGCCACTTTTTCACATGTAGAAAATACATTTATTACAGACATTGTTTTAGCATCCATGTTTTCCGATTTTATATTTGAAACCATTGGTGGTAATATGCTTGTGAATCCATCTTCTGGGCCAGGATAAAATGTGTCTGCTGCAAAATATACAACAGCATAGATAACAACTATTTTTAAGCATATCTTTAATATACTTACTGCAGAAGTAATAAGCATTTTTACTGCGTTATCAAACAATCCTTTGGCCAATCCCCATACTTGTTCAAAAGCTGCCGCTGCAATCAAAAGAGGCATAAAGATAATAATAAATACAAGTTTAAAGAATACACTCAATATTTTGAACAACAAATCAAATCCGATAACAAGGAACATTATCACGAGCGCAAGACCTGCGAGCCAAGTAAATACACCACCAGCACGATCATTCAAATCAAGCCATGCATAATTCATCAAAGCAAAACCACCACCTGCACCAGCCAACATTACTGTATTCAGATTTCCGATTGCACACATCAAAGGATGAGATACAGGAATTAAAATATCTTCTGCTTTGTTGCTGTATTCTGGTATTTCACATTTTGCACCATTTATAACACCTGTTGCAATCGTTGCGAATGTTGTACCAAGATATGTGACGGGTGTAACAATAACATTTGAAACAGTTTTCAATGTGTTTGTTCCGCCCCAATTTAATGCGCCGATTAATGCGCCAGCAATCAATACACGGATTCCGGTTTTCCAAACTTTTTCAAACCATTTTTTGAAATCAAGTTTAACTTCTTTATCTGTTAAATCTTTTATATCTTTTGATGTTGATTGTTCTCTGATAAATGTCAATGTGTGAAATACTATGAATATACCAAAGCCCACAGCCATAAGTATCCATAAATGATGTACGATACCTGACCATAATAATTCTGTAGCGCGTCCTATGACCGCGAACAATTCAGCAAGATATACACACAAAAAACATCCGTTGATCGAAGAAAGATCCCCGTTTTGAGTACCTATTTGTTGCATAAAATTATCAAGGCTTGTATAAGAAAGTGATGCGCCCCCAATAGAACTGCTTAAATACCAAATGCCGACACCTAACGCTATTGCGCCGATTAAAAGTTTTAAGCCTGTTTCTATCAACCACTTTTTTATCATTTTTCTTTCTTTTCTTCGGTTTTAGTGTCTTTTGGATTAATAATTGTCTTTGCTAATTCTTTTGTTTTATCAAAAACTATTTGTGTTAATTGTAGTGCATCCTTGCCCATCGATTCAGATAATTCGTTTTCTTGTTTGATATTAAATGCATCTAATATTTTTTCTGTAACTTGTGGTATTTTCCCTGCGATATAATTTACAACATAAACTAATACTATTGCGCCAGCAAAAGTAATTTGCATAGCGCTTGAATTTTCTAAATCAAAATCGAACAAAGATTCATATGTGTTTTGTACAGAATCTGCACTGACACCATTTGCATCAAGAAATCCACGAATAATTAACATGATAACAGTATATGTCAAAATAGAAGCAGACATAGATGCAATTGCATTGATCAATTTTTTAATTTGTCCGCCGCCCAATTTGGAACCGAGTCCTTTCAGCCAATCGGGAGCATCTTTTGCATCGCGGAATATGAACAACACAACAGATAATGGGAAAAAGAATGCGAACATAGCCATTGCAAAGATAACATCCATGAAACAGAAAGAATATTTAATAAACAATTTTACAAAGTTATATGTCAAGAATATGCCGATGAAACAAATAATGATGTGTTTTATAAGTGAACCAATTCCATGTAATGCTTTTATGGTGAATGCTTCATTTATTATTGCGATTCCAATTTTTATATACACTTGGAAATTAGCAATAGATGTTTCTAAAATTTGTATGATTGTATCACGCAATTCAGGATTAAAAAATCCATTTTCCCCAAGTTTAATAGCATTTTCATATGCGGGGATTGAATAATCAGGTGGCACAAGCATTTTTGTGTATTGTAGAGTTACGACGGCTACTGGTTCAAACGTTATTGTGGAAATAAATCTTGGAACGACCAAGCCCATACCCAATATACTAATTGCTATTAAAGATTTTATTAGCACTGGGCGCAAAGTTTTATCAAAAAATGAATCTTTTGCACCGTTTTTTATGTTTTGCCATACAATGTTAAGACAATAAAAAGCAAACAGTACACCAAATATAACAACACTGAAAAGACAAAGGCGTTGATATGCGGCCGCCGCAGTATTAGAAACTATGGCAAACAAGGTATCAAATATAGGACATGTCCAACATTGTATGCCGCTGTCTATTAAAGAGTTTGCCAATTCTTGCATTTTTTACTTCTTCGCTTTTTCTGCTGCAGATACAATATTTTTTATTGTTTCTGGTGTTGCTTTTATTTTTTTCCACAAGGTTTGTACATCGTTTGTTACATTATTGTACAAATCTTTAGGTGTATCTTTCGTGTACACCTTATCTAATCTATCACGTGTCGTGTTGAATATGTTTTGCATCAAAAAGAATGTCAATAATGCTGATAACCACAAAATAGAGTGTTGCCCAAAATTCATCGCACTGTTTGTAATAGAAGGAACGTTGCTTGTAGAAACGCCGCCCGCAGCAACAACGAATACAGATGAAGACCAATTAAATAGTGCGTGAACAATAGCGATGTTTACGCATAATATGAAAGCGCAAGCGATCATAGTGATAATAAGATTTTTTAATGCACTAATTATTTGTGAGAAAGCGGGCCAAATATCCATCCATTGATCAGATTTTTTTGCGACCCATCCCAATACATTAAATGGATACATGATAAGCGCCAGACAGAATTCAAATATAGCACCAATTATCAACAGAGCCATAAACACATTTGCGGATATAAAAGCAAACAATAGCATTATACCTGTTATTATGTTTAACAGATCTTCGCCGCCATGTGGTATCAATGTCATCATGCCACGAATACCTGTTTTTATAAAATTAAAACCATATCTGATAACTTTATTATTTTCTTGGGAAATTACATAGACGGGTTTAACAAGAAAATCACAACTGCGTTTTGAAATCCATCCGCTTTCTTCAATCGATGCAGGACAAGCAGGTGCATCTGTGGTGGATAATGTAGAGTGATTTATGTTTTTCAAAATCTGTTCTGTATAAATAGATCCGAATTCTAAGAATGGGTTTACCAACCATTCTGTTACATAAACTGGTTTTATTTGTAATAAAAATACAGCGGCCACGATAGCACGAATACAAGGTTTTAAAACATTGTCAGTGATTTTCCAAACGTCAATTTTTGATTCCCACATTTCACCGCCATTTGAAAAACCAAAAAATGAAAGCCAGTCTTTTGGTAAATGCATTTTGACAAGATATAACCCTATGTAAAAAGCGACAAAAGCATAAATGCACAAATATATCAATCCATCGCCTTTGCCGACAAAGAAATTGTAAAGAGATGTTGCCATATTCATCATCTCTTCAAGAACCAATGGAACAAATGGTGCAAGGTTATAAGCGTCGATTATATCTGCGTGTGCAGAATTAGTAAAAAAAGCGCACAAAACAAACGCCCCAAAGAACATTTGGGCATGCTTAAACAAGCGCAATATCACAGTGTTTTGTGTGTGCATTCTCTCTTTTTATTTTTTATGTATTGAATTATATCACATTTATCTTAATTTGTGGTATAATTAAAATCATGAAAGTATTAAAAAAGTTTTGGTTGTGGTTTTTAGCATTATTACCAATGTCATCTTGGGGTGTCGCCCCGTTTGTTTTGGGTGGGGCCGCAGTAGGTGTCGGTATTATAGGAGTTTCAATATGGCGTACAGCCGCGCCTGTGAATATCAAAGACGCACTGGATTTCTTTACATCATGTTGGACATGTCAGATTTTTTCTGATGTTATGATTTCTATGTCAGACTTGTTGCCAAAGGTTTGGTCTGCGCTATCGCATGTCATAATCCCTATGTCTGCGACATTATTAGCAATTTTTATTGCTTGGAATTTGTTATACGGAACTCTGAACAATAAAGTGGACAATGTATCAAAAATAATGGGTAATTTCGGAACACATATTTTCAGGTTAGGTGTGTTGATTGTTTTGTTATTGTTGCCGTTGCCGCGCTTGATAACAAATGTATTGATTGAACCAGCATTGGTAATAGGGACTTCTTTTGATTATATCGTATCTGATAATAATAAATTTTCAGAGTGTATGGTTGCAACAGCGCTTGCTGACCCTGTGTCTGTATCATCAGAGGCATCAGCGTATGGTGCTTTTTCGCCAAAACTAAGGCACCAATTGGCATGTGAGGTTGCAAATGTTCATCAAGTGACAGGTTTGGGTATGACTGTTGGTTGGACCATGATGAATATGGCATTTGATACAGATTATATGCACAAAATATTGGCAAATGTCCCAATTTTCCCAAATATTCCGATTTTATTTTGTGGAATTTTAATATTGGTTTTGTATTTTTTCGCTCTTTTGCCAATACCGCTGTATTTCCTGGAAATTTTTATAAAATTATCTATGGATTTGGTAATGTTGCCGTTGATGTTGATGTCTTGGATGTTTGATGATGAAAACTTTGCTTTGTTTCCAAAAGGTGGCAGAACGATTCGCCAAATGATAGACGACGTAATAAAAGCAGTTGTCGGAATTGCTTTGACTGTAGTATTTTTGGGTTTCTCTGTTATGTTTATTAACGCTGCATTTGGTGGGTGGACAGGCGCGAATGTTTTACAACAAGCAATCGCAAGTAACGATTCGAAAATGTTGATGGACAGCTTGATTTTCCAGGATTATAACATGATCACCTTTTTGTTAATGGGTGTGTTTATTGCCATGTTTATGACTATGATCCCGCAATTGACCAATATGCTTTTCAAGATACAAATATCAGATAAATACTATGAAACAGCAAAAAAAGACATAAATATAATGTGGGAAAACCTTAAAAAATGGGCGTCAGCAATAAAAAAATAAAAAATCAAGTGGTTTATTTAACAAAGGCCACTTTTTTATTGCTTCCGAATCTGATATAATTCTCAGTGATGAGTAAAATTCCGATTCTTTATTGGCCACATAAAACAAATGGTAATGCTGATTACCAATTGTCGCGCAAGGTTATAAATAACCTGACCGGCCTTATGCCAGAGGTTGTTTTGGAAGACCTTGATATCAGTGCTATATTTGAAGAAAAGAAAGATGCTGTTGTTTATTATCCGGTGCTTTGTGAATCTACTGGGTGGTGGGGCGAATTGTTGGGTGGCGATGGGGTTATCGTTGAAAAAATTATCGTTTCACCAGAATGTCAATTGATGGTCATTGTTCCATCAAACACAGCCAATTTACATGGTAAAAACCAATTGTTAGCCGCAGAAATAAGACCTTCTAGCGGTTTTTTCAAGAAAATGAATTCTTCAATTGCAACAGTGTCCGATATGTTGGCAACAGATGCCGGAACAATTTTGGCATTATTTTCTGGGAATAATCAAAATCAGTTTATAAATGTTATCGAATCGACTGGTAATTCTTATTTGGGCTGTATCGGGCAATATTGACACCCAGAAATAGCAACTTTATCTTGATTTTAATAAAAAAGCAGGTATAATCTTCGGGCTATTTAGGTAATTTTAAACAAAGGACGATACGATGAAAAAAGGAATTCATCCAGAATATCACGAAATCAACGTCACAACAACTGACGGTAAAACAGTAAAAATGTATTCTTCTGTTAAAAAAGATTTGGTTTTGTCTACTGACAATTTGAACCACCCTGCATGGACTGGTCAACGCAGCAACGAAGGTGCAAAAGGTAAACGTGCAGAAGAATTCAAAAGCAAATTTGCAGGTTTCAAATTTTAATAATCTTTTAAACCAAAAGGCGCCCTTATGGATTTGCTGATTAAAGGTTCAACAGAATTAAATAAAATGTTCGCAGCATTGCAGAACACTGCAAGTGGTTTGCGTCATGACTTTGGCGAAGTTGAAAACTTACAGCAATCTTTGAAAAGTGCGCGCGATTTTGTTGCGAAAGCAGCAAACAGAATTGAAGAAAGCATATTATCTGATTTGCAATTGGTTCGTCCGTCGGCTGGTTTGTTGACACCAGATGTTTCAAAGGCTGGGGACGGACGCGACGAATTTGTTTTGGCATTATCTGGCGCGGCTAATTTTGTTCGTGGAAATTCACATTTTGCAATTTCTTTGGCTTTGCGTACTAATGGCGAAACAAAAATTGCTTTGATATATTCCCCAATTGATGAAAGGTTATATTATGGTGAAGCAGGCAAGGGCGCATATGTATTTTCTGCATACCATTCTGAAAAAATTCGCGTTTCTAATTTGGTAGATCCAGCAGATTTAACAATTGGTTATAACACAAATGGTATTCGTCCGATAATCGCGGGTAATGCACGTGAAACAGGTTGTCCTGCATTGGATTTGGCTTGGGTTGCTGCTGGAAAACTGGATGCATTTATTTCTGATCCTATTGATTATGCTGAAATTGCCGCAGGCGAATTATTGATTACGGAATCTGGTGGAAAAATTTCAACTGATACAGGAGATATAATCGCGACCAATGGTAAGGTAGAATTGTAAAATTGACCGGCATCGCCGGTTTTTTTAATTCATTAACTTGCATTGTCAAAATATTTAGCATAAAATTAACTTTATGAAATTTAAAAAATATTTTCGTATATTTATTAACTTTATTTTTTGGTGCATTGTCGCCGTTATTGCTGGTTTGGCGGTGTTAGTTTTGATTCATGGACACGATTTGCCAGATTATAAAAAATTGGCAACATATACACCACCTGTGGCAACACGTTTGTACGCTTCTGATGGATCTTTGCTTATAGAATATGCAGAAGAAAGACGTGTGTTTATTGATTTTGATGATATGCCACCACAGTTAATAAACGCTTTTATCGCCGCTGAAGATCAAAACTTTTGGACACATCCTGGTATTGATGTCCAAGGTATTATTCGTGCAAGTCTTAACAATGGTATGCGACTGTTGGGTTTTGATACCAAATTTACCGGAGCATCAACAATCACACAGCAAGTAGCAAAAAATTTCTTTTTGACTTCGGATAGAACTATTTCCAGAAAGGTCAAGGAAGCAATTTTGGCGTTGCGTTTGGAACGTAGTTTTTCAAAAAAACACATAATGACTCTTTATTTGAATGAAATATTTCTTGGTGCACGCGCATATGGGGTCGGATCTGCTGCATTGATGTATTTTAATAAACCTGTAAAAGAATTAACTTTGTCAGAATGTGCGTTTTTAGCGTCTTTACCAAAAGCTCCAAACGACAGAAATCGGGCTGTCGAACGTCGCAATTATGTTTTGCGCCGTATGGTTGATGATGGTTATATAACACAAGAAATGGCCGATGAAGCAATGAAGGAACCATTGGATATAAACACTGGATTTACAGCACAAATGGAAATGGATTTCCAATATTTTGCCGAAGATGTACGTCGTAAATTATTGGAAAGTATAGGGCGAGATACTTTATATAACGAAGGACTTTATATAAAGACCACAATTAATCCGGAATTTCAAAGAGCCGCCACTGCCGCATTGAGTAAAGAATTGGATGAATTTAATAAAAATAAATCTGCAACAGAACCAAAATTACAAGGTGCTATTATTGCGATGAATCCACATACCGGACGTATTTTGGCGATGTCTGGCGGGCGTTCTTTTAAAGAAAGTTCCTTTAATCGTGCAACGCAAGCGTATCGTCAAATTGGTTCAACAATAAAACCTTTTGTGTATCTGGCTGCACTTGAAAAAGGGTATAGTCCTGAAAGTTTAATATTAGATGCACCTATCGTTGGTTGGCGTGAAAATAATAAAGAATGGAAACCTGAAAATTACGACAGAAAGTTTTTAGGAAATATTCCACTTCGTTTTTCACTTGAAACATCACGTAACGTACCAACTGTTCGATTGGTTGAACAAATTGGTGTTCGTGATTCTATTGATACAGCACAAAGATTTGGTGTGTACCCAAAAGATTTATCGCAGATGAATGAATCATTGGCCCTGGGGAGTGGTGAAACAACATTGCAGAAATTGGTATTGGGATATTCTGCATTTATAAATGGTGGCCGTGCGATTGAACCCAAAATGGTGGATTATATCGAAGATAGATACGGTAATGTATTGGGTGGAAAAAAACATCAGCAGATTGACTGGAATGTTGCATTGATGCCACCAAAGGAAGAAGAAAAATCAGAACCTTTGTCTGATCCACAAAGTTTATACCAGTTAGTTTCTATATTACAGGGTGCTGTGGAACGCGGTACTGGTAAACAAGCGCGTGTTGCAGGTCATACAATTGCTGGAAAAACAGGAACAACAAATATGGTGAAAGATGTTTGGTTTATCGGTTTTTCTAAAAATCTGATTGCTGGTGTTTATTTGGGATATGACACACCAAAACCATTAGGCAAAGGTGCTGGTTCTCATATGGCGGCACGTGTGTTTGCTGATTTTATGAAAGTCGCATTAAAAGACGAAAGTAATCAGCCATTTTCTGTGCCGGACGGTTTGACTTTTGTTCGTGTCAACAGAAATACAGGTGTTGCTGCATCACAAGATCCAGAAGGTATAATTGTTAATGAAGTTTTCAAGGAAGGTCAATATCCTAATAAACCACAAAATGCTGAAAAACAAGTTGAAAAAGCTGTGGTTGGGGGCATATTTTAAAAATATACAGATATTCATTTTGTTTGGTCTTTTTTTATGATAAAATAGTCAGTATAAAAGGAGTTTTTTATGCTGACTGATTTTTTAATAAGCCGCGGAATACAATTTTTTGCAAGTGGTTGGACACAATTTGCGGCCGCTTTTGGAATGGCTTTTTTGATAATGATTGTGTTTGGACGTGGGTTTATAAGATTGATGCATAAAATCCAAGGTGATGGCCAACCAATAAGTGAAAATGTTCCAGCAGAACACAAAAAGAAAGCAGGTACTCCATCAATGGGTGGTGTTTTAATTTTGATTGCTGTGTTTGTTGCTTCTCTTTTGTTTATGCCAATGCATAATGCAACAGGTTGGATAGCGCTTGCTTCATTGCTTATGTTTGGAACGATAGGTTTCGTTGATGATTATAAAAAAATAAGCAGCCAATCAAAGAAAGCATCAAATGGTTTGTCTCCGTCTATGCGTTTAGGTTTGGAAGCAATATGTGTTGGTATTTTGGCGTATTTTATAAATAAAACAATGCCAGGGTATGTTCCTAATTTATCAATCGTTCTAGGATCAAGTATTGAATTGCCTTTGGCGGCTTGGGGTGTTGGTTTCTTGTATTATGTATTCGCATATTTTGTAATATGTGGTTCTGCGAATGCGACAAATATCACGGATGGTTTGGACGGAATGCTTTCTAAACTTTATTTGCCAGTATTGATTGTTTTGGTTGTGGCATTGTATGGTGCAACACGTACAGGATTTATGGATGCTGTTATATTCTTACCTCAAACAAGCGCGCTTTATGGTGTATTGGGTGCTGTTTTTGGCGGTGTTCTTGGATTTTTGTGGTTTAACGCAAAACCCGCGAGCATATTTATGGGTGATGTTGGATCACTTGCACTTGGTGGTTTTATGGGAACGGTTGCAATGTTGCTTAAATCAGAAATCATCATGGGAGTTGCAGCAGGTATGATGGTATTGATTTTATTGTCTTCGTTTATACAAACAATGTTCTTTAAGGCAACACGTAAATTGACAGGTGAAGGCAAAAGAATATTTTTGCGTGCACCATTACATCATCATTTTGAAGAACTTGGATGGTCAGAAACAAAAATAGTAGATAGATTTTTTGTCTTGTCTATTTTGTTTTCGGGATTGGCATTGATATTGTTGAAGTTTGCATAATAGGTATCGTAAATGTTAAGAATCACGCATGGCGAAGAAAGCAAATTAACAGGTTGGTATTTTGAAATAGACAGAAATTTATTGTTGGTAATTCTGGGCTTAGTAGCAATCGGCCTGTTTACTATGATAACCGCTGGATCCGCTGATGCTGCACGTTTAGGAAATCCTTGGTTTCATTATATTAAACAAGGGTTTGTTCCATATACATTTGGTTTGTTATGTTTGTTTGGTTTCAGTATGTTGAGTAAAAAGCAAATCATACGAATATCTGTTGTGGGATTGGCTGTCGGGATAATCGCATTGTTGCTAACTTCTTTTCATAACCCTTTTCAGGTTATCAAAAACGGAAGTCATAGATGGATTGGTTTAAACGGCAGGACATTTTTTATGCCTGCTGATATATTAAAACCTTTCTTTATTGTTGTAACAGCCTGGTTTTTATCATACATGCATAAATTGTATGGAAGTGATATATTCCTTAATAAAGATGCATGGCGTGCGAAATGGCAAAGTTGGTGGCCGTATCTGGCAATATTTGCGCTGTGTGTGGCATTGATGTTTAGACATCCTGATGTAGGAACGGCTGTTTTGTATTGTGGTGTTTTATTTATAATGGCGTTTGTTGCGGGTTTCCCATTAAAGTTTTTGCCGGCAGCATTTGGTGGCTTTGCAGCTCTTGGTGCCGCAGCAATAGCTTTTATGCCACATATTCGCGCACGCGCTGCACATATTTTTGACATAGTTCCACGAACACAGGCATGGTATTCAATAAACTCTATTAAACATGGTGGTCTTTTCGGAAGTGGGGAAGAAGCGTATGTCAAAGATGTTTTACCTGAATCTATAAACGACTTTGTTTATGCTTCTATTGCGGAAGATTGGGGTGCCATAGGTGCTTGTGCTTTAGTTTTGTTATTGTTTCTTGTTTTTAGTAAGTTGATACGACATGCAGTATCAGCGCGTGATGACTTTGTTGTTTATGCTCTTGCAGGGGCGGCCGCAGTATTTGCAGGACAAATATGTTTTAATTTAACTACAGCACTTCATTTGATTATAGATAAAGGTATGACGTTGCCATTTGTTTCTTATGGTGGTGTTTCCTTTATAACTTTTTGTGTGTTATTTGGAATAGTTTTGGCGCTTATTCGTGAAGACACATGGAATAGATAAATCGGGGGTAAGATATGAAAATATGGATTGCAACAGGCGGAACAGGTGGACATGTGTTTCCTGCTTTAAGCGTTGCCAAAGAACTGGAAAGACGTGGGCATAAAATAACGATTTCGACAGATGGCCGTGTTATGAAGATGGTCAAAGATGGTAAGCCTGCAAGAGCACGAGTCGCGTTTATTTGGGCCGCAGGCGTTGGTGCGAAATCGAAAATTCAACAAATGATTGCGCTTGCCAAGATAGGTGTATCTGCTGTTGCTTTAATATTACGTTTTGTGTTTTCAAGACCTGATAAATTGGTCGCTTTCGGTGGGTATGCGTCTGTGCCTGCTGTTTTTGCAGCGCATGTTTGGAAAATACCAACATATTTACATGAACAAAATGCTGCGATTGGACGTGCGAATAAATTTGCTATGCGTTGGGTTAAAACTTTGATGACAAGTTTTGAACATGTGGATGGTATCCCAAACAATACAAATGTGCGAGTTGTTTATACAGGGCTTCCAGTAAGAGATGATTTTATAAAAAATGCGAATGCCCCATTAAAACACGAAAACAAGATTTTGGTGACAGGTGGATCTCTTGGTGCACAGATATTGGACGAAATTGTGCCTGTTGCTATTGCTGGGATAAAAAATAAGAAAATATTCGTTACACATCAAACGCGTCCTGAAAATGTAGAAAAGTTGCAACGTTTTTATGCGTCCCATAAAATTCATGCTAATGTGTTATCTTTTATTCGTGATATGGCATCAACAATTATTGATGCGGATATGGTTATTGGACGAAGTGGGGCAAGTACTGTTGTCGAATTAGAAACAATTGGACGTCCGGCAATATTGGTTCCGTTAAATATCAATCCAGATCAGGCGGCAAATGCGACTTCTTTTGCAAAACTTGGTGGTGGTTTCAATATTGAACAAAGTAAATTCACAGCTAAATGGTTAAGTGCCACACTTGATGATTTGTTTGATAATCCAACGCGTCTTGATAAGATGGCAAGCAAGTCTTATGTGGAGAATTTAGCAGTTCAAAAAATAGCCGATACAGTTACAAAATAAAAAATGCCCGTTCGGGCATTTTTTTACTTGCCCCCGATTCGTGATTTGTTCTATGATTAGTCTAAGGAAGGAAAGGAATGAAATATTTTTCATCGATTTTTGTTTTGTGTTTAATGACTGTAAGTGGCGCAAATGCGGCGTATTTGCCTGTTGTTGATGTGTCACGTGGAGATGTGTCTGCACGTGCAGCTTTCGGTGAAGAAATTGTTTCGCAAAGAACAGTTGCGGTTGCACCTGTTGCAAAAACAGAAAGAAAAGTTGTTGCGCGTAGTGCTACAAAAATGACGGCGCCAACGGTTGCCGCTGATGTTTTAAAACCAAATCGTCCAAGTTCTGATTTGTGGGCGCGAAATACAGATGCACCACTTCGTATGCCACGTATGGATGAAATTGCTGTTATAAGATCAGATGCGATGTTGCCAGAAGAAAGTTTGGACTCTGAATCTTTCCAACTTGCAAGCGCTGGGCAATCAGTTTCAAATCGTGTTTCTCGTGATGAAGCATTGAACGAATTAAAACAATTGCGAGCAGAAGTTGCGCGTTTGTCTGAATTGGAAAATCAAATGGCAAATGCAAGACCTGTAACTGTGCGTACACCTATTGCAGGTAGCACGAATGTTATGACAAAACCTGATGCTGAAAAGGCTGTTTCTGTTCGTCGTAATGTTGTTTCAATGGACACACAAAAACAAATTGCAAATCGTAGCGCAACAAATGTCGCAGAACCAAAGATGGCGTCTGTTAAAAACGATATGACAAAGATGTCGCCAAACGAATTGAAAAAGGCGTTTAAAAAGACATATTTGTCAGAAAATAAACATTTATCAACATATCAAGTTGATGACAGATTTGATACTGTCAGTGATATGTCTTTTGATAGCGAAGGTTTTTCAGCGGCGCGTGATTTGTCTGAAATGGAAGGCGGTGTTCGCCCAATGGAAATAAAGATATCTTTCCTTAATGGCGACAGTGGTTTATCTCGTGAAAATTATAACATTTTGACAGAAACAGCATCTATTGTTGTAAATAATCCAAAGCGTGCTATTCAAATCGCAATACCAGAATCTGTGACACACAGTAAAGATTCTCGTAAATTGGCCGCTAAACGTTTGGCCATAGTAGAACAGGTTTTGCGTGATACAGGTATTGCTGATCAACGTATTATTCCAGTATTATCACAACGTGATGATGATGTGTTTGTTTTGCGTATAATTTCTGGTGATGTATTCGAATCTTTGCGTCAGCAAAAACGCAATATGTTTGGTGATACAGTGTCTACAAAAACATACAAAAGTATGTCGTGGTAAGTTTGTTTAAATCTTTATTAAAATTTATATATCCCCCAGTATGTCCCGTATGCGGCGATTTTGTTGATGTACATGGAACATTATGTGCAAAATGTTGGTCGCGTTTTAATTGGATATCAAATCCAAAATGTTTTAAGTGTGGATATCCTTTCCCTGCTGATCTTGATTTAGGACCAACACCACTTTGTCCGCATTGTGCTGCGGGTGAATGTGATTTAGATTTTATCAGGTCAGCATGTGTATATGATGATGTTTCTAAAAATATAATGTTACCGTTTAAACATGCGTCAATGTTGAAATATCAGACATTGATGTCTAATTCTATGATAAATTGTTTGCGTGATTTGAATCTGGATATAGATGTTGTTTTGCCTGTACCGCTTGCATATAAAAGATTGTTTAAGCGCGGATATAATCAGGCCACGTTATTGGCGCGTCCAATTGCAAAACATTTTAATGCGGTTCTGGATGTTGATAGTGTTTCGCGTAAATATAGAAACGATATGGGACACAAAACGGCAAGACAAAGACGTGAAAATATACGTGGTGTATTTGATGTTAAAAAATTAGATAATATTCGGGGTAAAAAGATTTTACTTGTTGATGATGTTATGACGTCTGGTGCAACATTTTATGAATTGAACCGTGTTTTACGCAAGGCCGGTGCTGATGCCGTATACGCGGTTTCTTTCTGTCGTGTTGTGCATGCTATTTAATGCCGTATATCACACAAAGATTTTTGTAAAAAATTAGCCATTTCCAGTTCTGTTCCGTTCATTGTTTGGGCTGTTTCTTGAAGGTCTATTTTTTCTTTGCATGCGTTGATTATATCGACCATGTCTTTTTGTTCGGGTGTTAATGGTTTTGAATTGCTTTGATCCCAATGTACAGCCAATACATTTTTATTGTTAACAAAGACACTGTAATTATTTGTTGCCCAGCCATTTATAACAGACAATATAATGTGCCCCTGTTTGTCTAAAACAAGGTATTTATCGCCAATATTTGTGGCTGTATGATGTATGCGGTTGTTATGAATAGATTCTTTGATAAGCATTTTGATGATTTTGTTCATGTGTCCCCCAGTTTTTACATAAAAATCATATGCTTTTTGGCGCGGTTTTTCACTAGGAACGTTTTTCGTTCATTTACTTGATTTTATGTTTTTATTGTGTAAAATTTGACTTGGAAAAATACAGAGGCAAACAATGAATATCGAATTGGGTAAAAATATAGAAGCACGCGAATTAGAAACCAAAATACAAAAGTTTTGGGATGATAACCATTTTTGGGATAATGATGTTACATCTCCAAAGAAGTCATTTTGTGTTATGATGCCTCCACCAAATGTGACCGGTAACTTGCATATGGGGCACGCATTGGATAATGTGTTGACCGATATTGTTTGTCGTTATAAACGCATGGCTGGATTTGATGTTTTGTGGCAGCCAGGAACCGATCATGCTTCAATCGCAACACAGTTGTTAGTAGAACGTGATTTATCAAAACGTGGTATCAATCCACATAGTTTGTCTTTGGAAGAAAAATTAGATCATGCATGGCAATGGAAGGCTGACAAGGGCGGACAAATAATGAACCAATTACATGTATTGGGTGTGACGCCTGTGTGGAAACGTGAAAGATTCACAATGGATGAAGGTTTGTCACGTGCGGTTACTAAATTATTTGTAAAGATGTACAACGAAGGCTTGATTTATCGTGAAAAACGTCTTGTGAACTGGTGCCCAAAACAACAGACTTCTGTTTCCGATTTGGAAATCGATACGCGTGAAGAACATGGAAAATTTTATTATTTCAATTATCCACTTAAAGATGGTGGTTTTATTGAAATTGCAACTACACGTCCAGAAACTTTGTTCGGTGATAAAGCGATTGCGGTTCATCCAGAAAACGAAAAATTGAAACATTTGATTGGCAAGACAGCAATTATCCCATTAACAGATATTGAAATACCAGTTATTGCCGATGAACATGCTGATCCTGAAAAGGGTACCGGTGCGGTAAAAATTACACCTGCACATGACTTTGACGACTGGGAAGTTGGTGTTCGTCATAATCTTGAACCTTTGTGTATTTTAACACCGGATGCAAAATTAAATAATGAAAGTGTTGTTCCAGAAAAATATCGTGGTATGGATCGATATGTTGCGCGTAACGCTGTTATTGAAGATTTGGAAGCAGCAGGTTTAATGGTTAAAATTGAAGATAAAATTATTCCAACGCCATATTCAGAACGCGGTAATGTGCCTGTTGAACCAATGTTAACAACACAATGGTTTGTTGATGCTGAAAAATTAGCAGAACCTGCTATTAAAGCAGTGGAAGAAGGTAAAATAAAGTTCTTGCCTGATCACAGATATAATTTGTTTATGGCATGGATGAAAAATATTCGTCCTTGGACCATTTCGCGTCAGTTGTGGTGGGGACACCATATACCTGCCTGGTATGATAGCGAAGGCAATGTTTATGTTGCAGAAACAGAAGAAGAAGCAATAAAACAATCTGGTGGCAAAACATTAACACGCGATAGCGATGTTTTGGATACTTGGTTTTCTTCCGGGCTTTGGCCGTTTTCAACATTGGGTTGGCCAGATGATACGCTTGAATTGAAAAAGTATTATCCAACAGATCTTTTGTATACTGGCGCAGATATAATCTTTTTCTGGGTTGCGCGTATGGTTATGATGGGTATGTATGTTATGGGTGATGTGCCTTTTCATACCGTGAACTTCCATGGTCTTGTTCTGGATTCCAAGGGACAAAAAATGTCAAAGACTAAGGGTAATGGTACAGATCCATTGTCAGCGGTTGACAAGTTTGGCGCAGATGCATTGCGTTATTGGATTGCAACGGCACCTATTGGAACAAGTTTAAGATACAGTGATGATGAGGTTAAACGCGGTTCGAAATTGTTAACAAAACTTTGGAATGCATCAAGATATGTTTTGATGAACCTTACAGATTTTGATCCAAAAACATCAAAGCAAATACCAGTATCTGAACGTTTTGTTGAAGACAGATGGGTGTTATCGGAATTGAACAAGGCAATCGCAGAAACGCGCAAGAATCTTGATAAATATGACAACTATAATTCACGTGCTGCGATTGATACATTTTTCTGGGATATATTCTGTGACCAGTATCTTGAATTTATCAAGGACAGATTCTGGGCACCTGAAAAATACAGTGTTGAATCAAAGCTGTCTGCACAATGGACTTTGTACACAGTATTGCGTGCAATAATTGGTTTGTATGCACCATTTATTCCATTTGTTACCGAAGAATTGTGGCAAAAAATCTATAAAGATTTCGAAGGCGGCGAAACATTACATTTAACACAATATCCAATTGTTAATGCTGAATACGATACAGATGTATCGCAAATGAATATTGCGCTGGATATTTTGAAAAATGTTCGCGGGCTTCGTACAGAAAGAAAAATTGGTAATGGTGCAAAATTGGAAACTTTGACAATCCCAAGTGATACACCAGAAATTTTGCATGGCCTTATTAAATCTGCGGCGCGTGCAAATGAAATTATTTTGGGAAAAGAAACCGATTTTGTTGTTGTTCAAAACAATGAATAATTACCCATAATATCAGGAGAGATAACCATGGCAACAAAACTGATTGAAGAACACATATTAAAATCGTATCAATGTGACAGATACGGTTTAATGCGCCCAATCATGTTAATGAATGAATTGCAAGGATTGGCGGGAAAACATGCTGATCTTTTGGGGGCGGGGCGTGAATATTGTTTTGCGCATAATGTTGCATGGGTTGTGACACATATGTTTGTTGATATTATCGATATGCCACGTGCAAAAGAAAAATTAACATATACAACATGGCCAACTGTTCCTGGTGGTGTTCGCAGCGAACGTGATTTTGAAATTCGTGATGAACATGGTAATTTAAAAATTCGTGCAATATCACAATGGGTTTTGATAAATCTTGAAACGCGTCGTCCTGTGCGTATAAGTGAATATATCCCAGATTGGAATGGTATTGATGAACGTGTTTGGGATCGTGATTTTGATAAATGTCCTGACTTTATCCCAACTAAATCGCATGTTATGGCATGTCGTTTTGATGATATTGATGTTAATCAACATATTAATAATGCTGTTTATACAGTATGGGCAACAGAAAGTGTCGGTTTTGAATATCGTAACGAACACAAATTGCGCGGCATAGATGTGTATTTTGAACACGAGATAAATCCAAATACTCCAACTGTGCGTATCGAAGTTGCCTTTGATGGTAATGTTACACGTCACAAAATTATGACCGATGAAATCGAACATGCAAAAATAGTGTGTCATTGGGATAAACAATAAAATTTATTTAATGTTGTTTTTTTGTAATTTATGATATCATTCCTTTGTGTAATCAAAAGGGGTAATTATGGCTATGATTTATTGTCGTGAATGTGGTGCACGTCATTCTGATAAAGCAAAAGCTTGTCCAAAATGTGGTTATGTTGAATATGATTTAACAAAATCAACAGTTGTATATTTATTGTTGTTGTGGTTTTTCGGTTTAATTGGCGCCCATCGTTTTTATGCGGGAAAAACAGCTTCTGGTGTTGTGATGTTGATTTTGACTTGCACGCTGTATGGAATTTTTATTACTGGTATTTGGTGGATAATAGATTTAGTTTATGCCGTATGTAATTTAGGTAAACCAGAAAATATATTTGTAAAAAAATAAATAAAAAAATCGCCGATTGGCGATTTTTAATTTCGTTTTAACCACCATTTTAGTTAACGGCGGATACGGCCAAACGTTTGCGGCCACATGCACGACGGCGGTTCAAAACATCGCGTCCGCTTTTAGTTGCCATTTTTTCACGAAATCCGTGTGTTTTTACACGACGTGTTTTAGATGGTTGATATGTTCTTTTTGTTGCCATTGTTTTATCCTTTTGACTGCGTCTTATTTAATCATAAGTTTTTTTGAATTTCAACTATTTTATTTAGTTTTTACCAAACCAAGCTGTTTAAGGCCTTCAACAAACAAATAATAAACGAAAATAAGGCCCATTAATTTCCAAAAAGGTAAAAATACACCGCTTGTTTTCATTTTTGTTTTCCTTGTTATTCACACACTTTATTTTAATACACAAACAGGTTTTGTCAAGCAATATAATAGAGTGAATTTTTTTGCTGTTTTTGTGCTTTATTTCTTGACCGAAACGCTATTTTTTTGCTATGTTTTATTTAGCAAAAAATAGGGGAAAACAAGTATGTCTGATATAATTGAAACAAATGAAATTAATGAAGTAAAAGTTCCTACTTCACCTATCGAACATGAAATGCGAACATCGTTCCTTGATTACGCGATGTCTGTTATTGTAGACCGTGCATTGCCTGACGTAAGGGATGGTTGTAAACCTGTGCATCGTCGTATCTTGTATGTTATGAACGAAGTTGCGCCTGCAACAAAAGCAACTGTGAAATCTGCGCGTATCGTTGGTGACGTGATGGGACGTTATCACCCACATGGTGACTCTTCTATTTATGAAGCAATGGCACGTATGGCCCAAGACTTTTCTATGGGCGAAATGTTGGTTCAGGGTCAAGGTAACTTTGGTTCACGTGACGGTGATAAACCTGCTGCTATGCGTTATACCGAAGCACGCCTTTCTAAACTTGGTGCATCATTGATGGAAGATTTGGATAAAGATACTGTTGATTGGCAACCAAACTTTGACGGTACATTGCAAGAACCGATTGTTTTGCCAACCAAGTTCCCTAACTTTTTGGTAAATGGTGGATCTGGTATTGCTGTGGGTATGGCAACAAATGTTCCAACATATAATTTGGGCGAAGTTTGCAACGGTATTTTGGCAATTTTGGATAATAAAAATATTAGCGATGATGAATTGTTTGGAATTATACCTGGACCAGATTTTCCAACTGGTGGAATTATTATGGGACATGCGGGTGCTTACAAAGCGCACACAACAGGACGCGGTTCGATAATCGTTCGTTCAAAAACCCATTTTGAAACAGTTCATGATCATCAGGCGATAATTGTTGATGAATTACCTTATCAGGTTAATAAATCACAACTTATCATCAAGATTGCTGAATTGGTCAAAGACAAAAAAATCGAAGGTATTACCGATATTCGTGATGAATCTTCCAAGGAAGGTTTGCGTGTTGTAATCGAATTGAAACGCGACACAATGCCAGAGGTTGTCTTGAATCACTTGTTCCAAGATACAGAAATGCAATCTAATTTCCCAGTGAATATGATGGCATTAAATCGTGGCCGTCCGATGTTATTCACTGTTCGCACAGTATTAGATGCATTTATTGAATTCCGTGAAGAAGTTATCAGACGCAGAACTATATTTGATTTGAACAAGGCCCGCAATCGTGCACATACATTGCTTGGTTTGTCTGTGGCTTGTGGCAATTTGGACGAAGTTATCAAATTGATTAAAGAATCTGCAAACCCAGATGATGCAAAGACTGCGTTGCTTTCACGTGGTTGGGCTGCATCTGATATCGAAAGTTATATCAATTTGATTGATGATCCAAACACAGAATACAAAGATGGCATGTTCTATATGAGTGAAGATCAAGCAAAAGCAATTCTTGAATTGCAGTTGCACAGATTGACTGGTTTGGAACGTGATAAGATACATAATGATTTGACAGAACTTGGTGCGACAATCAAAGATTTATTGGCGATTTTAAGCAGCCATGAACGTATTGTTCAAATTATTCGTGAAGAAACAACAGCTGTTCGTGATAACTGGTCACAACCAAGACGCAGCGAAATATCTGATGCTGAAATCGATATTGATATCGAAGATTTGATTGCCCGCGAAGATATGGTTGTAACTGTTTCTAATACTGGATATATCAAACGTGTAAGCTTGGATACATATCGCGCACAAAAACGTGGTGGCAAGGGACGTAACGCAATGACAACCAAAGATGACGATTATGTTGTTGATGTGTTTGTTGCAAATACTCATACACCATTGTTATTCTTCTCTTCAAAGGGATTGTGCTATAAATTAAAGACATATAAATTGCCAGAAGCATCTGCCGCAGGCAAGGGACGTCCATTGGTTAATTTATTGCCATTGACCGAAGGTGAAACGATAACTGCAATCTTGCCAGTTCCAGAAGAAGAAGTACAACGCGTTGCAGAATCTGGTAAAGAACATTTCCTTATGTTCGCAACAGCATCTGGTACAGTTCGCCGTAACCGTATGTCTGATTTTGATTCAATTCGTTCAAACGGTAAAATTGCAATGAAATTGGATGAAGGCGATTCATTGATTTCAGTGCTTCCTTGCACCGAAGATCAAGATGTGTTCCTTTCTACATATCGTGGCCGTTGCATAAGATTTGCTGTTCCTGAAATTCGTATATTCGCAGGACGTAATTCAACTGGTGTTCGCGGATTGTCATTACAAAAAGGTGATTATATCATTGGTATGGCAATGTTGAATCATGGTGAATCTGATTCTGTGGTTCGTGCTGCGTATGTAAAGCAAAGTCGCGCTTTGCGTCGTGCACAAACGGGTATCGAAGAAGAAGCAGACGCCGAAGAAGAAAATACAACATTGGTATTAAGTGATGAACAAATGGCAAAGATGGCACTGAGCGAAGAATTCATTTTAACAATTTCTGAAAATGGATTTGGAAAACGTACATCATCTTATGAATATCGTTTAACACATCGTGGCGGTAATGGATTTACCAATATCAAATTGGGCGGTAAAAATACAGCAGTTGCTGGTTCGTTCCCAATACACGATGATCAAGATATTATGATGGTTACAAACGGTGGCAAGATTATCAGAACGCCTGCACGTGACGTTCGTATCGCTGGCCGTTCAACCGCAGGTGTTACATTGTTCCGTACAGCCGAAGGTGAAAAGGTTGTATCTGCAATCGCGATTGACCACGAAGAAGAAAATGATGATGAAATCATCGAAGAAACCGTGACAACGCCGGAAACAGTTGTTGATAACGAAGTAACAGAATAAAAAAACACGCAGGCACATGGAAAACAAAAACGAATTTTTTGTTCCGATAAATGAAGTCGCCAAAGAATTGGATGTGCCTGCGCATACTTTGCGTTATTGGGAAAAACAATTTGCGGGCGCTGTGCGTCCTGTAACCGGTGCTGGCAATCGTCGTTATTACAGACGTGAAACAATTGAAAAATTGCGTGCGATAAAATCATTACTTTATGATAAGGGTATGACAATTGCCGGTGTAAAAAAGGTTTTACATAATGGCACTTTTGATGCCGAAGTAAATAATACAAAAACACCGGTAAATGCCGGCATAAAACCACTAAAAACGGCGTCTGTAAAAAACATAAATAATGATGATATAGATATCGCGATAAATCTTTTGAAACAGGCCAAAATGTTTCTTGATTAAAATATAAAAAATTACAAAAACACCGGTGAATACCGGTGTTTTTTTGTGTGTTTTATGATATAATATATTTTATAAAAAGGATATAACATGATAACAGATACTTTTGATAATGTGACCAC
The DNA here is from genome assembly GCA_045114635.1 of Candidatus Enterousia sp. Taxonomy (GTDB): domain Bacteria; phylum Pseudomonadota; class Alphaproteobacteria; order Rs-D84; family Rs-D84; genus Enterousia. The sequence goes on along the minus strand of JBGUKY010000022.1, from coordinate 36,392 downwards.
TGCAATTATAAATCCACCAGAAAACAAAAATGCTGTGGTTGTTGATGCCTGTATTGTTACATTCTCGCATAAAATAGAAGAATACGTATTGTCTCATTTTAATCCGACAAAAATTGGTGAACTTCATTTTGTCACAGGTGTCACACCAATATGGCTGATTGAAAGAAATGGTAAAAAGTTCGCTTTATTCAAAACTTATGTTGGTGCACCAGCGTGTGTCGGTTCTATTGAAGAAGCTTTAGGTGAAATTAATACCAAGAAATATGTTCTTTTTGGTGGTGCCGGTTGTTTAAACAAAGAAATTGCTCGTGGTAAAATAATGGTTCCAGATGCTGCTTGGAGAGATGAAGGAACTTCTTATCATTATATGCCGGCAAGTGATTGGGTTGAAGTTCCTAATTGTGAAAAAGTATGTGAATTTATGGAACAAAACAAATTACCATTTGTTCGTGGAAAAACTTGGACAACAGATTCTTTCTATCGTGAAACACGCGGTAATTTTGAAAAACGTAAGGCGGCAGGATGTATAAGTGTTGAAATGGAAAGCGCAGGGGTTCAGGCAATGTGCGATTTTCGAGGGCTTGAATTGTATGTGTTTTTTACAAGTGGTGATTTACTTGATGCGCCTGAATGGGATGAACGTCATGCTTTGGGTGACTCTGACATTGGAACGCAACACGATGCCCAACATTTTGAAATCGCTTTAGAACTTGCTGATTTTATAAGTAAATAAAAAACACCGGTAAATGCCGGTGTTTTTAATTTTGGCAGTCCCAACGGGAATCGAACCCGTGTTACCGGAATGAGAATCCGATGTCCTGACCGCTAGACGATGGGACCAATTAGAATTGATTTTAATCTTATAAATCTGAATTTTCAAGTATTGGTTGCCAAATCTCTGTAATAGTTTTGACGTCGGTGTTTTTATTTATTATATCAAACGATTTTTCAATTATGTCCAGTTGATGTTGTGTCCATTCCTGGTCTGCCATTTTATTATCAAACCATTCTTGTAAAGAAACGGATTCCGGGTCGTGAATAATATTCATTTGTTCAAAATTGGCAGATGCCCAATCAGATATCATTTCATACAAATGTATATCTGGAATATCTTTGGCGCTTTTGTAATGTTGAATGTGATGCATTGCATAACCATGATGAAGTTTTATGGCATCTTTACATAATGCTTCGTGTTCTGGTGTTACGTGAAAGTTTTTGTGATATGTTTTATAAAATATATATGCATATCCTGTGCGTATTGGTTCGCGGACTTTGTCAGAATCATGTTCTGGAAAATGATAGCCAAACAACGATGCAAAATAATTCATAGATGTCACATGGCACTTTATGCGCAATTCATAGAATTCAAAAATGTCATCCATATTTATATTCATTTTTTTGTCCCCATAAAATAAGCTGGATCTATAGATTTGCTGTTCGAAAAACCATGTTTGATTTTTATGCCGGATACAGAACTTTCTTTGCCGCTGTAATGCATTTCATAATGCAGGTGTGAAATGCTTTTGCGCATTGTTGGATAATCTTCTTGGAGTGTGTTTTTAAATGCCTTTGCACCACCAGTATTTCCAATGGTTCCAATTTGACAACCAGCCGAAACTTTTTGCCCTTGTTTTACATGTATTTGATTAAGGTGCATATAATATGTTGTAAAACCATTTCCATGATTTATGCGAATATAATTTCCAGCGGAACTTCCACGATGATTTGTTTTTACCGCTTCTACAACACCGTCGGCAGTAGCGAATACTGGTTTATCATAGTGCTTTTCTGTGCAGCCGATATCAAAGCCATAATGGTTGTCATATTTTGGTTGATCTTTTGTGCCAAAGTTTCTTTGTCCGTATCCGGAACAATATGTGTAATCTGATTCAAGAACAGGTTTCCCAACAGGAAGTGTTTGTCCTGCCTTGATAGAAGGGTGATTGGCTTTGCAATATGAACCAGGGCTTGTTACGGTTGTAGAACCAGTCGGGTTCGTTTGTTGTTCCATTTCATGAATTGCGATTTCGTCAGCAATTTCTTGATCGGTATAAACAATGTTTAATTGATCATAAGCACTTAAATCAGCAAACAAAGCATAATCTTCGGCTTTGAATTCTTGCTTTTCTGCAAATCCCAAATCATCAAAAGTTTTTGGGAATTGTTGTGCAGATAAAAAACTTTCTGCCACAGCTGTGCCAGATATAATCAAAGCGAATAAAAATAATGCTCTTTTTACCATATCGTTTTTCATTCCTATTATACCTGAAAAAACGAACAAAAGCAAAAATTAAACCGGCCATAAAAACTTCTGGAATGCGCACGAGACCTTGATGAACAATAACCAACCGCAGAGCAAAAACTCTATTAAAAATATCCGTTTTTGCGCGGTTGTTAATTGTTCATCTGCGTATTCGCCATGCGCTTCGCTCTGGCGGATCCGTGCGCCCAGGAATAAATAAAAACACCCAAAAGGGTGTTTTTGTTTATTCTGGTTGGAGCGCACGGATTCGAACCATGATAAAGAGAACCAAAATCTCTTGTCCTACCATTAGACGACGCTCCAAGGACTTTGGTTATTATATATAGTTTATACTGTTTTGCAATAAAAAAGTTAGTGTTTTTGTAAAAATTATTAAAATTTTTAATATTTTGCTCTTGACTTTATTCCCAATAAAATTATAATCATTAGAGTTTTTAATAATTTGTGCTTTTTAATAATTATAAAGGGGCTTTTAATGACTCACACAGAAGTGACGAATTTGATGGCGGAAAATATGCGTATTATGGGACGCCTTTCAAGCAGATTACAGCCGTTATTAGAAGAACATTCCAAAAACACAAGACAGCAAATGTCTGTTTTGGTGCGTCTTTATATGGCGGGCAAAATCAAATTGAAAGATTTTGCAAATCGCGAAGTAATGTCCACCGCTAATCTTTGTGCTGTATTTCGTAAATTAGAACAAGATAAATTGGTTGTTCGTTCTGTTGATGATGATGATCATCGTGATACTTGGTATGAAGTGACTAAATCAGGTAAGGCATTGGCTGAAAAATTGATAGACAAATTCATGCATGGTTTGGAATCTTTGTGTAAAGTTTTGCCGCAAGAAGACGAAGATAAGTTGGCAGAAACAGTAAAAACAATAAATGAAATCTTAAAAAAGATGGAGGTTTTAAATGCGTAAATTATTTTTTGCGATTTTTTGTGCGTTAATGGTTATCCCTGGTGCTTTTGCTTTGGATTTATCATTGAATGATGCGGTTGATAAAATCGTTGCTGAATCTAACGATGTAAAAAAGGCAGACGCAAATATTAAAAAAGCAAAAGCACAATTAAGTGCTGTAAACGCAAATCGTTGGATGTCTATTGATGGAAGTATTTCTTATATGAACTTGATCGATCCTAAAAATCCAACAAGCTCCCAAGGTATTACTTTCCCATCTGAAATAGGGGCGTATTTACAATATAAGTTCCCGGAAATATCAATACCAAACGAATTGCCAGATAATCTTTTATCGGCGGGAGTTCAGATAACACAGCCAATTTATACTTTCGGAAAAATTGGTAATGCGGTTGATGCTGTGCATGATGCGATTGATATGTCAAAGTCGGCCAAAGAGTTGACTGTGCGCGAAGTAAAATATGCAGCGGCAAACCTTTATTGGACTGCAAAAATGACAGATGAAATTGTTGTGGCAAGTCAGAAAAATCTTGATAATGCGCGTGCTGCGAAAAAGAAACTTACTGCTGCGGGTCGTGCAAATCGTAGCAATTTGATTAAAATTGAATCCGATATTGCAACCAAAGAAATCAATTTGTCTGATGCGATGTTCAATCGTGATACAGCGTATAATATGTTGAAAATAATGGCTGGCATTGATGAAACAGAAGATGTTGTTTTAACAGATAATTTCCCTGAAAAATTTGAAGCGATGGACGTGAAAGAATTAACATCAAATCCACAATGGGATATTTATCAAAAACAAATAAAAATGTATGAATCTAATGCTTCGTCTAAACGCGCCGGAGGGTATCCAACATTGGCAGCAGTTGGTTCATATTCATATTATTCTTTGGCAAATAATGCAGGCGGTTTGTTAGATAAAGAAGGGAGTCAAGCTGCATACTGGGGATTGGCTCTAAAGGTTCCTTTGTTTAATGGTGGTCTTCATTCTGCAAATGCAACAATCGAAGCAATGAATGCAGAAGCCGCTCATCAAGAACTTGATAAATCTAAGAAATTGATACGTCAGGAATATAATACTGCGATAAAGAAATACAAACATCTTTGCGACAATCTTGGCAAATTAAATGAAGCACATTCTTTGGCGCAAAAAGCATATGATGTATCCGTGAATCGTTTTGCCGCAGGTCAAACTTCGGCAATAGAATTGTCAGATGTATCTGGTGCGCTTTTCCAAACAGATATGGCGGTATTGAATGCAAAATACAATATCTTGATGGCTGGTGAATCTATAAAAAAATTAGGTGAATAAAATGGCGAAACTAACGAAAACAGAAAGAATAGAAAACATTGTTAAAAAACTTAAAACACGTAAATCGAAAAACGTTATTTATACAATCGTTATAGTAAGCGTTATAAGTTTGTTTGCTGGTCGCTTTTATGCGGTTAGCCAAGAAAACAATTTTGAAGTTTTCAATATTATTCGCAATAACTCCCAAAACGGTGTCCCTGTATATATTTTGAATATGGAAAAGACGGATGGTGTCTTATATGAACCTTTGACAATCAATAATAATCGCGCATATGTATCTGGGGCGCGTCTTGGATATTTCAAAGTTGGCCAAAAAATTGGCGATTGCAAAGTAGTGTCTGTGTCTCACAACATAGATTTGGATACTGGTATGCATGTAATAAGAACAGCGGGTTGTAAAAATGGTTTGCAATACGCTGAAAATAAAAAGAACGGTTTTTATGTTCCGGTGTCTGCTTTGCGTGGCAGTTCTGTATATGTTGTTGAAGATGGTGTTGCACAATTACGTGAAGTTACAATAGAAAATCGTGATATGGAAAAAGCATTAATCAAATCAGGAATCAATTCTGGTGATGTTGTTATTTTATCCAACGTTAAAAACGGCGACAAAGTCAAAATAGAAAAATAAGGGGAAAGCAAGATGTTAAAGTTTTTTATTCGTAAACCAGTTACAACAATAATGTTCGTTTTATTCTTTGTGGTGTTGGGATTAGTTTCTTTTCCGAAGATGAATATTGAACGTACACCGTCAATAGATTTCCCTTATGTGACGGCCACATTTATTTACCCTGGTGCAACCCCAGAAGAACTTGAAAGTCAGGTTGTAAAGAAAGCAGAAAATGCGATGTCCGAAGTGGCAGGTGTGAAAAAAATTACATCCCAGATTTATGAAAACTCGGCTTTTGTAATTTCTGAATTTAATTTAGGCGTGAATGTTGATGACAAGGCAAATGAAATAAAAGCAAAAATAGATGGTTTGGCTAATTCTTTTCCTGATGATTTGAAACAACCTGTTATTGCTAAATTAAACCCATTGCAAACGTCAGTTCTTGATATTGTTATCCAAGGTGGCAATCCAAGAGATGTTGAAAAATATGTTTCTGATACTCTTTCAAATAAAATAACAGCAGTCAAAGGTGTTGCATCTGTTAATACTTTTGGTGGTTTACAACGTGCGGTGCGTATCGCGATGGATCCTGATTTAATGGCTGCGCGTGGTGTAACAATTACTGATATTGTAACTGCAATCGCTTCACACAATTTGAATGTTCCTGGGGGAAAAATTGAAACATCAATCAATTCAGAAAATGTTCGTTTCGTTGGTGAATTTAAAGATATAAAAGATATTTCTAATTTGGAAATCACAACTGTCGAAGGCGAAACCTTTAAAATATCAGATGTTGCAAGTGTAACAGATGCTGCGCGCGATATTGAAAAAGGTGCACTTCATAATGGTGAAAATGTTGTGATATTGTCTGTTGTAAAATCTTCTGATGGTAATGCTATTAAAATTTCGCAAGCATTGAATAAAAAAATACCAGATTTTGAAAATGAACTTAAAACACATTTCCCAGATGCGTCAATGTATATAGTATCTGATTCTTCAACACACGTGTCTGAAAATACAAATAATACTATTAACGGTATTATTTTGGGGGTTGTGTTTACGATTATCGTATTATTGGCATTTACACGTAATTGGCGTTCAACAGTTATTGCTGGTGTTGTTATTCCTGCATCTTTGTTGTCAGGGTTCTTCTTGATGGATGAATCAGGATTTACAATCAATGCAATGACATTATTAGCATACGCAACGGCGCTTGGGACTTTGGTGTCAAATGCTATTATTTTGATTGAATCTGCTTTGACTGAATTGCGTAGTGGTAAAACACCAGAACAAGCAGCAGAAGACGGTACGCGTAAGGTTGCTGTGCCAGTGCTGGCTGGTGTTGGAACAAATGTTGTTGTGTTCTTGCCTTTGGCGTTTATGGGCGGAATTGTTGGTCAATTCATGTTGCAGTTTGGAATGACTGTTGTGTATTTAACTTTGTTGTCATTGTTATTCTCTTTCACTTTGACACCAATGATGATTGCAAAATTATTAAGATTGCCACGTAAAATCCAAACTAAACGTGATGTCAAAGAAATTGAAGAACACAATAATCAATCGCGTTTACGTGGCTGGTATCAATACCAAATGCGTCATCCGTTGATTGTTGTTATTGGTGCGTTTGCGGTATTGATTATGTCTGCCCAGTTGATGAAATTTGTTGGAAACGAGTTTTCACCATCAACAGATGCAAACGAAATAACTGTAACAGCGCGTGCGCCGATGGGCAGTGTGTATTCTAAATCAGAAGCTATCGCACGTGAAATAGATAAACGTGTTAAAGAGTTTCCAGAAGTAGAATCTACAACAATCAAAATCGGTGATAGAGGTTTGCAAAATATAAGTGTCAAAGTTGCTTTGGTTGATATTACAAAACGTGATATCAGTGATAAAAAGTTAGCACAAAAAATGTTGCCGGCTTTGTCGGACATTGTTGATGCAGAAATTCAGATTCGCGCTGGTGAATATATAAGTGGTTCAGGATTTAATTCTGATATGCAATTAAATGTGTACGGTGAAGATGATGCAAAGCGTACAGCATATGCAAATCAGATCATAGATATTGTAAATAACATAGATGCAGTGCAAAGTGCAGTATTGGCGCAACAAACACCAAATAATGAAATTCGTTTTGTGCCTGATGGTGAAAAGATGAATTTCTGGGGTGTAAAAAACTCTCAGGCAGGGTCTACTTTGCGTACTGCTTTGTTTGGAAATGATAGTTATAAATACAAAGAAAAGGGTGATGAATATCCGATCGTTTTAGAGTTTGAAAAACAGTTCAAAAAACAATCTATGTTTGACAGTGTTTATGTGAACTCTAAGAAAGGTATGGTTGCGCTTTCACAACTTGGGACTATAGAAAATGTTCCTGCAACTTCCAATATTTATCGTATTAACAAAAACCGTATCACAGAAATAGATATCAATATTGGTAAATCTACGGTTGGACCTGTCCAGGCAGAAATACAAAAATATTTGGATGCTATGGATTGGGAACCAGGATACAGTGCTTCGTTTGCTGGTATGTCCGAAATTCAAGATGAATCAACAACTGAAATTGCACGTGCGTTCTTGTTGGCAACAATTTTGACGTTTATGTTATTGGCTGCAATCATGAATTCGTTTATACATCCTTTCACAATTGCAACATCTATAATCACGTGTTTTGCTGGTGTGTTTATTGTGTTGTTCTTGTCTGGTGCTTCGTTTAATGTTGGTGCTATGTTGGCGTTTATTATGTTAGTTGGCTTGGTTGTGAATAACAATATTTTGGTGTTGGAACCAACTGTTGCGCGTGTCCAAAAAGGTGAAGATGCACAAAAAGTTCTTTGGCAAGAATTGATGGATAAAAAGCGTATGATATGGATGACAACGATAGCTGTTGTTGCTGGTATGGTGCCGCAATTATGGTCGAATGACGGATTAAAGGTTGCAATGGGTGCCGTTATGATAGGTGGTATGAGTGCTTCTTTGGTGTGGACATTCACTTTGACACCTGCTATATTTACGCTTATGGAGAAATTGCGTAAAAGAATCTATAGGACAAAATAAGTGTTAACAAAATATATTTTTTATGTAAAAAAGGTAAAACATGAAAAATAATAAAATTGTTTCTGGAATTAAAACAGCTGGTGTTGTAACAACGGCGGTGTTTACTATGGCTTCTTGTGGTAATAAACAATTATCGGAAAGCCAACTGGCAACGGTACAGCATAAAACAGATAGCGCTTTGACTGTGCATCCAGAATATAGAATGGCAACAAATTTGATGTATCTTCGTGATGAAAAAGTAAAAAATTTTCATGATGCTAATAAATGCTTGTTAAAAATATATTCTAAAGAATATATAAAACAGAATATACAAGATATACGATTACGCAGATTTATGTTAGGAGTGCTTGGACAAGAAGCTGTAATATCAGATTTATTTTGTGAAGAAGTTGAATCGGATAGTGTTTGTTATAATGGAGGACATTCTGTGCCTACAATGCCTTACATACGTAAAAACCAAAGATGGTTTTATGATTTAATGTTGTTTTTATCAGATAAATATACTGATAAACAATTATTAAACAGTGAATTTTTTAATGTAATAAACGATCCAAGATTGAAAAGAAAATTTGAATCTAATATAGCCAGAATAGATTCGATCAATTCAAGTGTCGAATTCGCAGTAGAACGTAAAAAAATTATTCGTGAACAAACATGGAATAAATACGCAAAAGAAGTTCAGAAAAAAAGATAAGATATGTTGCAGAAAAAAGATATAGTAGTTTTTGATTTTGACGGAACCCTGTCAGCAAGTGATTCAAACGCAGAGTTTTTTAAATATTGTTTCAAACATTCTGTTCGTCCATGGTTGTTTGTACCTTGTGTGTTGATTGCTGGAGTCGGATCTTTGTTGAACCGCAATGGTATTTGGTGGCGTGAAACTATTCGTAATTTTATAACACCAAAAATGGTTCGTGATTTTTCTGCCGATGTTATAAAATCACACAAACACAATAGATTTGGTTGGGCGGCTGATCAGGTTGCCAAAGAAAAAAAAGCAGGTAACATAGTAATTCTTATTTCTGCAAGTCCTGATTATTTAATTCCTCATCTTGTTGCTGATATGAAATTTGATGCTGTGATTTGTTCGCAAATGGATAAAGAAAAGCCATATAAGTACAAGTTTTTATGTTGGAATAAAAATAAAGTTGTTGCATTGGATAAATGGGCAATGGAACACAAATATATTCCAAATGTAATTCGTTCTTATTCAGATAGTTCGTCAGATATGCCAATGATGGAAATTGCGAAAGAACAAGTATGGATTGATCCAAAAACAGGTTTAAGAAAATAATAAGACATTTTATGTCGTGCGAAATATTGCATCTTGTTTTGAAACATGTTTGGTTTGAAAAAATCAAATCTGGTCAAAAGACATCTGAATATCGCGAATGTAAAGATTATTGGAATAACAAATTTAATCCGATTATTAATGGTGAAAAGAAATTGTGGAAATATGTGTTTTTCCATGATGGATATACCGATAAAACAATCAAATGCAAATTATTATCCGTATCCATAACAGACAAGCCTAATGATCTGGGTTTGTCGCCTGTATGGGAATTAAAAGTTCGACTGGATGAAAAAACAAGAACTTTCGTTTAATCTTCGCCAAAATCCATATCACGTAATTTTTCTGCACGTGGGGTAATTTTGGAAATAGATGTTTGTAAATCAGCCATATCCTTTTGTGCAAGTGTGAAATGTTGATCAACTTTTGATGCGCGTTCATCAAGTCGTGACAAGTCTGTTAATAACAAATCGAGTTCGCGTTTTATTCTGCCAGCCACGCGTTTAATTTTTATATCTGATAATACTGCGCGGATTGTGTTTAATGTCGCCCACAGTGTAGAAGGTGATACAATAAACACTTTTTTATGTGCGGCATATGCTATTGTGTCTGGAAATCTTGTATGTAATTCTGTAAAGATGGATTCAGATGCAATAAACATCATTGCGCTTTCCGCTGTGACCCCCGGAATAATGTATTTTTCTGCAATTGCATCAATATGTTTACGAACATCTAATTCAAATTGTTTGCGTGCCATACCATCGTTTTTATTTTCCAATATACGGTTATAACTTTCCAGTGGAAACTTGCTATCAATAATCATATCGCCTGGGGGATATGGTAATCTTATAACACAATCTGGTCGAACCCCAGTTTCTAATACTTTTTGAAAGTCGTAAGTTTCCGGTGGCATGATATCGGTAACTAAATCTTCCAATTGTCTTTCGCCGAATGTTCCACGTGCTTGTTTGTTGCCCATTAAAATATCTTTGAAGTTAGCAATGTCAGAACTTATATTCTTTAATTCCAAAGCATTTTGAGAAAGTGTCCCCAATCTTTCTGCCAATCTTTCACGCAGACGTGCGTTATCTTCACGCAAAGATGATAAATCGACGGTGTTTTTGCGGAAAACCAGAACCAAAAGCAATACTGTGATAATAATCAAAAGAGCGAAAATATAAGTTGTCATTTAAAAATCCTTTGCTACAATCTGTTACACAGATTATAAAAGGGTTTTATAAATGTTGCAAATGAAACTTTGTGGTGATTTGGTTTTGCGAGAAAAATGCACCCCTGTATCAGACATCACGCCAGAATTGTTAAAGACCATGGATGAAATGGTTAAAATGATGGCGGATCAGAACGGGGTTGGTCTTGCAGCGCCACAGGTTGGCATTACACAAAGATTTTTAGTTATGATGGATCCTGATACTAACGAAATATATCGCATGATAAACCCAAAAATTATATCAAAAAGCGAAGATACATGCGTTATGGAAGAAGGCTGTTTATCTGTTTTGGGTTCTGATGGTTTGCCTGTTTATTCTAATGTGCGTCGTCCAGCAAGTGTTGATGTAGAATGGATGAATGAACGCGGTGAAACATTGTGTGCGAAAATGTCTGGTGTTCCAGCGCGTATAGTACAACATGAAACAGATCACTTGGACGGTGTGTTGTTTATTGACTATTTGTCTGGTGTAAAGCGTGAAATGTTGATGAGAAAGGTTAATCGGGGGCATAAATGAAACTTATTTTAATGGGAACTAACGATTTTGTTGTTCCTGTTTTTGATAATTTGGCCAACAAGCATGATGTTATTGCTGTGTTTACACGTGCGCCAAAACCAATGGGGCGTAAACATATTTTAACACCATCACCTGTACATCAGTGGGCAGAAAAACGTGGTTTGAATATACATACAAGTATCAAAGAGTTTGATTCAATCACTGACAAACCAGATATGATACTTGTGTTTTCTTATGGTGTTATATTACGTGACAATGTTTTGAATGCTGCGCTTTGTATCAATATTCATCCAAGTTCTTTGCCTAAATATCGTGGTCCATCACCAATAAGAACTGCGATATTAAACGGTGATAAAGATATGGATGTGTGCTTGATGGCAATGACGCCTGAAATGGATGCGGGCGATATCTATATGCGAAAAAACATAGAAATTGCCGAAAATGATACAAATGAAACTGTTGAAGCAAAAGTATCGAATATTGCAATTAAAATGCTTGATGAATATATGTCAAATCCAAATGCATTTGTTGCCGTGCCACAAGTTGGAGAGCCAACTTTTACACGCAAATTTGAAGGTGATGATGAAATAATAGATTGGAAAGAATCACCAATTAAAATTCATAATCAAATTCGTGCGCTGGGGTGTGGTCGTACAAAAATAAATGGCATTGATGTCAAAATATTAGAAACAAGAATAGAAGATAACACATTGAACATTACAAGAATACAACCAGCAGGAAAAAATCCGATGGATTGGAAAAGTTTTGTAAATGGTCTTCATGGTGCAGATATAAAGTACGGAGAATAAAATAACTTACAAAAAAAGAAATACATATATAAAAGCGATATGGTTCCAACTATATACTATAAATGTATTACATATATAAACGCACCAAAAACAAAATAAAAGGAATAATTAATGATTGTAGCAAATTATACAACTGACAGTAAAAGCAAAGCTGTACAACATGACAATTATATTGATAGCGTTAGAAACACTAATAAGAAAAATTGTGTAAGCTGTTGGATGTGCATATATTGTGGTAAAAATAAACATTTGGTGGTTGTTCAGGACAAGTTATTGTGTGCAAAACACATAGATGAAATCGCAATTGTACAAGGAGCAGGAACTTGTGATTCTGCAAGATCTCGTTTTAAATGGTATAATTTTGTCGGACCATTGAAAAAAATGATATTGGAAAAATCTGGTTTTGATTTAAAAGCAAGATAGGGAGATAAAAATGATTTTTTATACAAATAAAAACAAGAAAGAAACAAAACATCATAACAATTATGTTGATGATATGAACAGGGATAGATCAAATGAAAAAACAGATTGTCATGGATGTATTTTTGTTGGTGAAAATGAAGATGTATCAAAAGAACGTTTGTGTGCAGAACGCATGAGTGAAATAGCAGAAGTTAAAGGTTTGGCATCTTGTGACAATGGAAAACCATATTGGAAATGGTATAATCAAATCAATCCGATAAAGAAATGGTTGTTGGAACGTACAGGCTTTAGGTTCAAAAACAGATAAAAATGACACGATACAAAATAAATATTGAATACGATGGAACAGATTTAATCGGTTGGCAAGAAAACCGTCAGGGGTCATCTGTACAATCTTGTTTGCAAGATGCAATATTTAAGTTTTGTAGTGAAAAAGTTATCGTATATGGTGCGGGACGCACTGATGCAGGTGTGCATGCAATCAATATGGTTGCGCACTTTGATTTGGATAAAGAACAAAGTCCAGATACAGTTATGCGTGCTATGAATTTTTATCTTGTTGATAAACCTGTATCTGTTTTAAATTGTGAAAAAGTAGATAATGATTTCCATGCGCGTTTTTCATGTAAGAAAAGACATTACAAATATATTGTTTTGAATCGTAATGCACCGGTTGTTTTACAGAAAAATCGTGTTTGGTGGGTGCCGCAAAAATTAGATGTTGAAAAAATGAAAGTGGCAGCACAAAAATTGATAGGCAAGCACGATTTTACATCGTTTCGTTCTATACAATGTCAATCAAAGTCACCAATTAAAACTTTGGATTCGTGTACAATCACTAAAAACGGCGATGAAATAATTTTTGAATTTTCTGCGCGTTCTTTTTTACATCATCAGGTGCGCAACATGGTTGGCACTTTGGTAGAAATTGGTATGGGAAAAAAGTTAGATATTGATGAAATATTTGATGCCAAGGATCGCAGTGCTGCTGGTGTCAATGCTCCTGCGTCTGGTCTTTATTTTGTGCGGGCTGATTATGCCACGGACGCTGATTAATAATTTCTGTAATACTTCCATTTGGATAAATCATTAAACCGTTTTTAAGTATTTTTGCGTGACAATTTTTAGAATCTATTTCAAATGGTGTAACGATATAATCTGTGCTTTTATCTTTACAAACATTTTCAATATTATCCAAAATTGCTGTAAAGTTTTGCATGTAAACCAAATTCCATTTTGGTGTTTTATAAACACAAAAACCATGATCACATTTGTATCTTTGGTTTTTATTTGGTTGTGGTTCATTATTGAATTCATACCATGAATTAAAAGCAAAGAAATTTTTTGATGCACGTGATTTATTGAACTGTAATTTGTTGTTCACATTAAACGCGACAAGTTCATGATCAGATGTTGCGTAAAACAATGGTTTTGATTGTGTCGTATGTATTGTTGTGCCAATTAATATGAAACATGCACATAATACATAGTTTATATTTTTAATAAAAAAGTTTTTGACATCAGGTTTGTTTATCAATATCAAACACAAAAATCCTATAACTATAAATACAAGACTTATATTTGAAAGATTTGATATTTGTAAGTTCGCATATGGTAAATCGGATATATGATTTGCGATTGATAATGCGAAATTATAAACACTGTTTGTTATATTCAAAATAAAATGGTTGCCGAATAAAGCAAATATTGTCCCAATCACAACAAGTGGCATAATCGCAATTGAAAATATAGGCAAAAGGATAATATTGCCGATTAAACTATAAATTGGTATATATCCAAAATGTGCGATTATAAATGGTAATGTAAATATTGTTGCGATAAATGCTGTTGTAAATAACAAACAAATATAATGAAATATTTTACGAATATATGTTCGTTTAGTATATTGTTTGTCATCAAAGAACCAAACAAGTCCAAATATAGCGGCAAATGATAATTGAAAACCAGCGTTCATAACAGCGTATGGATTTAATAAAAATATTATTAAAAATGCCAATACCGCGTTTCGTAAAGATAATATTCCACGACCCAACAAAGTTGCGACAAACACCAAAGATGCCATTAAAAATGCACGAAGTGTCGCGATGCTTATTCCAGATATACATAAATAAAAGATTAAACCGAACCAAGCACAGATAATCGCTGGATATTTTGCTGGGATTCGTTTTGTTATATATGGTATTGAACGAAATATCAAATAAAACAGTGTGAATAACCATCCACCGATAAGTGTCATATGAAATCCACTTATAGACCATACATGACCAACACCAACAGATTTCCATACTGTGCTTTCTTTCTCTGGGATAACTTTTTTATATCCAAGAACAAGCGCATCTGTCAAAACGGAATCAGATTTGTTGTGAATAAATGTGCGTATACTGTTTTGTTTTTCTGATTTTATAATTTCGTAATCTTTGAAAAAGCCTGTGCCTGATATTTTTGAAAAATATGCCCATCGTGCAAAATCAAAAGAAGACGGTGTATATTTTGGTGATGGATGAAATACTTTTATTTTACCGCTTATCGTATCACCAATGTCCGGTACGTCTTCTTTGATTGAAACACGAATATTAAGATTTTTATTTGGTAAACTTTCATCAATTTGTTGTCCGTTTACACTTAATAAAACACGCGTTGAATCAGATGTAAAATCAACATCTTTGACAACACCATTTACAGAAACAAAATCAAAAGAATCTTTAATCTGATGTGTGTCTATTATTTGTGTGAAAGACATCGCGTAAAAGAAACCAAACAGAAATAAAGCCAAAGCGCGTATAACAACATTTTTGTATTTGTAAAATATCCCACAAACAAGGGCTGTTATAATAATTGGAAAATGAAAGTTTGGCTCAACACCCAATGAAAAATACAATGCGGCGCCAAATGCCACAACAAAAGGTGTCCATAAAAACAAATTTTTATATTGGATATCCAGGATTTCTTTCATATTTTGATTATAGGATTTTATTTGCTTGACGTGCAACCAATAATTTTTTACGCTGATTAAGCATAAGGAGAAAAGCTTATGCCAAGATATATTTTTGTTACTGGCGGGGTTGTATCGAGTTTAGGTAAGGGCGTTTCAGCGGCATCGTTGGGCGCCCTTCTTCAATCCCGTGGATATAGTGTTCATGTTCGTAAATTTGACCCGTATTTAAATATTGATCCGGGAACTATGTCGCCATTACAGCATGGGGAAGTTTATGTGACTAATGACGGTTTTGAAACAGATCTTGATTTGGGATATTACGAAAGGTTTTTGGGGATAAAACTGTCGCGAAATGATTCTTGTTCTGGCGGGCGTATTTATTGGGAAGTTTTAAATGCTGAACGTCGTGGCGATTATTTGGGTGCAACTGTTCAAATGATTCCGCATGTTTCAAACAAGATTAAAGAACATATTGCGTTGCCAACAGATACAGATTTTGTAATTTGCGAAATTGGTGGAACGGTCGGGGATATTGAACAGAAAATATTCCTTGAATCAATACGTCAATTCGCCAACGATATTGGACGCAGAAATGTTTTGTTTGCGCATCTTGCTTTGGCACCATATCTTGAACAAAGTGGTGAATTAAAAACAAAACCAACCCAAATGTCTGTGCGTAGATTATTAGAAACAGGTATCCAGGCCGATATGTTGTTTGTTCGTTCGCCGCGTATGTTGACAGCCGAAGAACGTGCTAAAATCGGTATGTTCTGTAATTTGCCAGCCAAGAACGTTATAACAAGTATGAACGTGGATAATATCTATAAAATACCGCTTGTTTATGATGAACAAGATGTGTTTGCGATAATGGCAGAACATTTTGGTTTGCCAAATGCGGCTGGCGATGTGTCGAAATTCAAAAAGATTGAACATCATCTTAATAACGATTTGCCAACATGTACAATTGGTATGGTTGGAAAGTATTTTGATATTGCTGATGCTTATAAATCTTTGAATGAAGCATTGTTCCACGCAAGTGTTCAAAACAATGTTCATTTAAAAATAAAAAAGATAGATGCAGAACACTTTACCCCAGAAGATTGTGCCGATGTTGATGGTATCTTGATACCTGGCGGATTTGGAACGCGTGGTGTGGACGGCAAAATTGCGGCTGCTAATTACGCGCGCGAAAACAAGATTCCATTTATGGGTATTTGTTTAGGTATGCAGGTTGCTGTTATAGAGTTTATGCGAAATGTTGTTGGTGATAAAAACGCTAATTCTACTGAATTCGCAAAAAATTGTACGCCTGTGATAGATATTATGGCGGATTGTGATAAAGAAAACATGGGCGGAACACTTCGTTTGGGTGCATATCCTTGTGAAATTAAACCAGGGACTTTGGCAGAAAAAATATGGGGTACAACAAGCATCTCTGAACGTCATCGCCACAGATACGAAGTGAATATCAAATATAAAGATGCGCTGGAAAAGGCGGGGATGATAATATCTGGAATATCACCTGATGGTAAATTACCAGAAATTGTAGAAATACCATCGCATCCGTTCTTTATAGCGGGCCAATTCCATCCAGAGTTTCAAAGCAGTCCATTTAGTGGCCATCCATTGTTTAATGCATTTATAGCCGCTGCGAAAAGAAAGTAATAAAAAGTCCCGAAATATTCGGGACTTTTTTATAAATATATTTCTGTATCTGTTTTTATGTTTTTAACAAACATATCGTCGTGTGATACCAGCAATATTGCACCATGATATTGGTTCAATGCTTCTTCCAAAATTGATATGCTTTTGATTTCAAGATTATTTGTAGGTTCGTCCAGTATTAACAAATCTGGTTGTTCAGGGCTGCCAAGAACCGCTGCTAATGTTGCTTTTAATAATTCACCACCCGATAACACACCAACGCGTTTCATAGAAGAATCACCACGAAAACCAAAATTAGCAGCAATCGCATGTGCATCGTGTTTCAAGCAACCTGATATTTCTATTATATTTTCAACTATGCTTTTGCTTTTATCTAATACAGATAAATCTTGATTCAAATAAGTGATCTTACCAAATGTTTTTACTGTTCCAGATTGTGGTTTTAATTCACCACATATAATTTTTAACAATGTTGATTTACCAGACCCGTTTTTTCCAACAATACGAACACGCTGACCGCCATACATAGTAAAGTCAAAATTATCAAAAATCTGTTTAGAACCATAAGCAAAACACAAACCAGATATTTGTACCAATTCTTTGCTGTAAAACGGCTTGTTTGGCATAGGAATTTTAATAGGCTCAAATCGCATTTGTTCAGACAAAGATTGTTGCAGGGATATTTGTTCGTTCAGTTTCTTTTGGATAACTGCTCGTTTCTTTGCTTCTGTTTCAATGCTTTTGCCTTTCAGAGCATTTGCTTCCAATCTGCTTCGTCTGGCTGTACCGATTTCTTTTTGTTGTTTTGCTTCATGATGTTGACGAGTGTTTTGGGCAATATTCATAGTATTATTCAATTTTGCAATAGATTTTTGTGTGTCAGTATATTTTGAATAAATGCTATCCGATTCAATCTGTTTTTGTGTCAGATAGAAATCATAATTACCACCATATACTTTTAATTTGCCGTTTTGTAATTCAATGATTTTATCCATTTGTTGTAAAAGTTCTCGGTCGTGTGAAACAATAACAACACCATTTGGATAGTTGTTTAATTGATTAAAAAATACTTGTTTGGCGTCAGAATCAAGGTTGTTTGTTGGTTCGTCCAACAATAAAATATCAGCCCCAGATTCAAAAGCGCGCATAAGTGCAGACATTTGTTGTTCGCCACCACTTTTAGAATCAGATACATTGATTTGATTCAACATATATATACTTGCATTCCGACTAACGTTACCAGAATCAGGCGATAAATCCCCAGACAACAACTTTAACATTGTTGTTTTACCAGATCCGTTATCGCCAATAATTGCAACATGTTCATGTGTTTTAAAAGCAATTGACACACCGTCCAATAAATTATTGTCGTTATAACCAAAAGATACATTTGATAAAGAAATTAAAGCCATAATAAAACCTCTGCTATTGCAATTAAACAGACACATATTTCTATGTGTGATTTATAAAAAATTACAATATTACATACGCATCGGTTTTATCCTTTTGTTCAAATTACACACTTAAATTGTATTACAAATATTCGTAAAAGCAAGATATTGTTTTTATCTTTGCAGGTTGTTATCAGGACGAATGTTTTGCTTATCTTGATTCAATTTGTAAACTCTCGCGCCTGGTTTAGATATGATTTCAGTCATAATCTGTTTGTCGCCATCAATTTGAATCATAATAGCAGCAGGTTCATCAACACCATAGCCAAACTTAGATTCTTTGATTAACATTCTTTTTATGGCATCTTTGGAACTTGCTTCTTTATCTATCCCTTGTTCTGGTTTTGTATTCCAATGTGGGCAGAAATACCCTTTTACAAAACCCAAAGCGCGTTTTGTTTTAAATGTGGATTCTGTGCCATCAAAATCTTCGTCTTCGTCATTATCATAATATTCAAACCAAACACAACCACCAGCACTGTTACCAGACATAATAACACCATTATTATATGCCTCTTGTAGTATGTTATCTGTGCCAGAATCTTTCAAAGCGTTCATCAGTCTTGTAGTGTTACCACCACCAACATAAACAATATCGGCGCCCATAATCATTTCGCGAATTTGTTCGGTGCTTGGTCTTTGTGTTAAATCTGTCAGAATAAGATTTTTAGCAACACACCCAAGACGGTTTTCAAACAATTCTTTAACCGCTTCAAAATAAGATGCACTATCATTGCTTGCAGCACCAATAAATACAACAATTGGTTGTTCTTTATTTTTGCGCGCTAATGCTACAATCTTTCTGTCCGCCTGTTCGGTGTCCCAAGGCCTTTGTTCGCAATGACCGTCTTCATATACTTTGACTTGTCCCATATGGCCACCACCAATAGCAATAATAGTTTTTGTCATTGTTAATCCTTTGTCATATTATTTCCCGAAAATAAAATCAGGATTTGATGATATTGCAATTATTGTATCTATATCATCATTTTCTGCGGTATGTTGTTTTATTGTTTTGCCACATTTTTCACATTTGTGTGTGATGATATATCCGTCCTTGTCTGGCGCAACAGCAATTGGTTTCATCATGCCGCCACATGTTGATTGTCTGTCGCCCGGATTATTATCAACATGTTTTGACCACAAACATTTTGGACAATGGTTCGTGTACCCATTACCTAAAACATCTGCGCCACAATGGGCGCAGGTGAAGTTTTCAATGCGTCTTGTGAATGTTTTCATTTATAATCCTAATGCATCACGATACATTTTTGTTAATTCGTCTGCTTCATCCAATTCATCTGGGTCCAATTTACGCAAACGTATCATTTGACGAATGTATTTTGGATCGTATCCTGCTGATTTAGCCTCACTATAAACTTCTTTAATGTCAGCAGCAATAGCCGCAGTATCTTCATTTAATTTTTCAATACGTTCAATGATACTTATTAATTGAGCATTATCAATTGCACCATGATTTGCGTTTTTCATATTCTTCCCCTTGTTTTTTTATGTATTGTAAGATAAACTATATGATATATTATCAATAATAAAAATCAAATATTTTCTATTGTGAACGCAGGAGAGAGCATTGACAAGATTTACGAAAATTACAGCATCCATTGGACCAAATAGCGAAAGCCGTGAAATAATCAAAAAAATGATAAAGGCCGGGGTAAATATGTGCCGCCTTAATTTCAGTCATGATACTGGCGATGTTCAGGGTGCCAAGATAGATATGATACGTTCTGTAAGTAAAGAATTAAATATTCCTGTGGGGATCATAGTTGATATTCAGGGGCCAAAACACAGAATAGGGGCATTTGAAACGGAAAACCATTATCCGTTAAAGATAGGACAAAAGTTCACACTTGATTCTGATCCAACCCCTGGCAATGAAGTTCGAGTCCAGTTGCCCGACGCAGATGTGATGAAATCATTGAATATTGGTGACAGGGTTTTATTGAATGATGGCAAGATCGAATTAAAGGTTGATGCTGTATTTGATGATAAAATTGAAACAACAGTTGTGCGTGGTGATGAAATATGGTCGCGTCGTGGTTTTAATTTGCCTGATACAGATATTGATACAGAAATTTTAACTGCGAAAGACAAGGCCGACCTTGAATACGCAATTACAAAAAATCCTGATTATGTTGCATTGTCTTTTGTTCAAAGGGCGGAAGATATCGCATTCGTTCGTGATTTTATCAATCAAAGAACATCACACCCAATAAAAATCATCGCAAAAATAGAACGTCCAAATGCTGTTGATCGTATTGTAGATATAGCAACAGCAGCAGATGCGATAATGATCGCACGCGGTGATTTGGCGGTTGAATTACCTTTTGAACAAGTTCCGGCTGTATCGCGTCATATTATTCGCGAATGCAGAAAATTAAACCGTCCTGTTATTATGGCAACACAAATGTTATCAAGTATGGTACATTCTGAATTTCCAACGCGTGCGGAAATATCAGACGTTGCAAATACCGCATATTTGCGCGCTGATTCCACAATGACTTCGGAAGAAACAACCATTGGTGATAATCCAGTTAATGTAATCGAAACCATGGATAAAATTTTGTCTTATTCTGATGCGGATGCTATTGCAAATCCATATGATTGGTCGCGCATAGATAATTTGCCAGAAAACGATTGGTCGCGTTCGGTATCTTCGATGGCATATTTGAACAAAGCTGTTGCTATTGTTGTATTTGCACGCGATACAGATATCGCAACACAGATAGCATGTCGTCGTCCTGATATTCCAATTATTGCAGTATGTGGTGATGAAACAACTGCAAATCAGTTAAGTTTGGTTCGCGGTGTATTTCCATTGCTTGATTCATCTTTGTTCGGTCAAAGATTGGCATTTGAATCAGTGCGTCAGTTTGGTATAGGAATCGGAAAACTTGTTATCGTAGATGATGATAAAATCAGTCTGCGAACATTAGATTAAAAAACCGGGTCAACCCCGGTTTTTTTAACGTTGTTTTGTATTGTTTATAGCTTTCACAGATTTGTATGTTTTGTAAGCACTGCCAGCAGCTAGTCCTGCTGTTGTTAATACAGTTACAATTTTTAACCATTTTGGAGCAATGTCAGAAATTGTCAAAGTGTCTATGGTTGTTAGTGTTGTTGCACCACAAATAAAAGCCCATACAGCAGGTTCCCAAGCGTTTGTTTTGGTGTTTTTACTATGTGTTTGTCCAATTGGTTCAAATGATTCTGACATATTTTATCCTTTTTATTATTGTCGTGTGATTGTAATATTTGAATGCTGTTTGTCAATATTTTTGTTATTGACCGAATTATAGTATTTTTACTATGATTTATCTGTTATGAAGAGAGTTTTATCATTTATTGTTTCGTTGTTTTTGTTCTGTGGTGTTGCGGGTGCCGCACAGTACAAGGCTGTATTAGTTGCTGATATTGATTCAGGACGTGTTTTATATCAAGAAAATGCAAATCAATTAAATTATCCTGCATCATTAACAAAAATAATGACATTGTATTTAACTTTTGATGCGCTGGAACATGGCAGATTACATTTGGATGATTATTTAATTGTGTCTAAATATGCGGCGAATGCCGAACCTGTAAAATTGGGATTGCCAGCTGGCAGCAAAATCACAGTAGAAAACGCAATCAAGGCTGTTGCTGTACATTCTGCAAATGATGTCGCGCGTGTATTGGCTGAAAATCTTCAGGGCGGCAAGGAAGGTAACTTTGCAAATTTAATGACGCGTGTTGCAAATGAAATAGGACTGCAAAATACTAATTTTGAAAACTCTTCTGGTTTACCAAATAATGATCATATGTCTACTGCGCGTGATATAGCATTGCTTTCGATGGCTGTGTATAAACATTTTCCACAATATTGGAAATATTTTGGAATTAAAACATGGACCTATGACGGTAAAACATACACAAACGGTAATCGTTTGCTTGGCACTTATCCTGGATGTGATGGTATGAAAACAGGGTTTACAAATAAATCAAAATATTCTTTGGTCGCAACCGCTAAACGTGATGATGTTCATTTAATCGCTGTTGTTTTGGGCGCTGAAAACAAAGATGTGCGCGCGGAAGTTGCTACAAAGATGTTGAATCGTGGCTTTGCTGCGGCTGGTAAAACAAATACTGTTTATGTTAAACCACAACAAACCTATACAGAGTCACCAACAGGTGCGAATCCTATTGCAAAATATGCCACGGATAAAAAATCAGAACCAAAAATTAAACCAAGTGTCTCTACTGGTGGCGCCGGTGTTCAATTTGGTGCTTTTTCATCTTATTCTTCGGCACAAAGTCAGGCTCAAAAAGTTAAAAATGCAATAGGATTAAGTGCCGATATACAACAAAATGAAAGTGGGCTTTATCGTGTGCGGGTAAACGGTTTGTCAGAAAGCGCCGCGCAAAACGCTAAAAACGCGGCAGCGGCAAATGGTATAGACAGTTATATATTTCATTAAAGACGAATAGATATGAATATAAAGATAGAAAAACTTATTAAACAATTTGCCAAATTACCACGTGTTGGGACACGTGCTGCAACACGTATAGTTATTGGTTTGTTACAAGATAAAACAGGACGTGCAGAATCTTTGGCTGATGCATTAATGGACGCATCGAAATCAATTCATCCTTGTTCTGTATGCGGTGTTTTAACGGATGGCGATATTTGTGAATATTGTTCGGACAGTGCGCGTAAAAATGGTCAGTTGTGTATAGTGCGCGATTTATCTGATGTGTTGGTGCTTGAAAAATCTGGTGTTTTTCGTGGACGTTATCACGTGTTGGGGGGCAATTTGTCTGGTGTAAATGGTGTTACACCTGATGATTTAAATATTTCAAATATACCGTCACGCATTAAAAATGAAAATATCGAAGAAATAATATTTGCATTGCCAAACACTGTCGAAGGTAAAACAACCCAGCAATATATAATTTCATCAATCGCGGACACAAACGTATCTTTTTCTGAATTAGCATCTGGTGTGCCGCTGGGTGGTGATTTAGATTATATTGATGATGGAACACTGACACTGGCTTTCGGGGGGCGTAAAAAATTATGACAGATAAAATTGCATCTTTGCCACCTGTATCAGAAATGATGCGCGAAAGCGGTTTGGAACCCAAAAAACAATTCGGTCAAAACTTTTTGTTTGATTTAAATCTTACATCACGCATAGCACGCAGTATACCAGATATAGAAAAAATGACTGTGGTAGAGATTGGACCTGGACCAGGTGGTTTAACACGTGCCATCTTAATGTCTGGTGCTAAAAAATTAGTAGCAATAGAAAAAGATAAAACAACCGAACCTATATTATCTAAAATAATTGATGCTTCGGATGGTAAATTAGAAGTTATTTTCGGTGACGCATTAAAAACTGATTTATCAAATCTAGATAAGAATGGTTTCGCAATTTGTTCTAATTTACCATATAATGTTGGTACTGAATTATTGATTGGTTGGATGCATAAAATTGCAAATGGTAATAATATAAAATCACTAACTTTGATGTTTCAAAAAGAAGTTGCGCAACGTATAGTTGCAAAGGTTGGTGATGCGCAATACGGCAGATTGTCTGTGTTATGTAATTTAATTGCGGACACTAAAATATTATTTGATGTTCCAAATACTGCATTTGTTCCACGACCAAAAGTTCAATCTGCAGTTGTTCAAATTATTCCGAATAAAAATAAAATAAGTAAAATAAGCGATATATCAAAACTGGAAAAATTAACGGCCAAATTATTCGGGCAAAGACGTAAAATGATACGCGGAATAATAAAAATAGATTGGGAACAATACGGTTTGACCGGGACTGAGCGCGCAGAAGAAATACAACCAGAATTATTCTTAAAAATTTCGCATAAAATTGATTCAAATCTGATATAATAAGATAAAACGGGGAGAGAGAAACATGTCAACAGCAACACTTTTATTTTTCGCAATAGCATTTGTAGCAGTATTTTTCATGCGACTTTTTAAGATGGGAACATTGTTAGCATTTTTATTGACTGGTATTTTGGCTGGTCAGCATGTGTTTGGTTTGTTCGAATTGTCTGGAACCTGGAACTTTTTGGGTGAACTGGGTGTGATGTTCCTTTGGTTTAATATCGGTTTACAAATCAATATGCAACGACTTTGGCAATTAAGAAAAACGATATTTGGTCTTGGTGCATCCCAGGTTTTAATGGTTGCTGTAATGCTTTTCCCTATACTTGTTGGAATTACGCCTTGGTCATTGATGGGAACTGTTATGATATCTTTGATTTTAGCAATGTCCAGTACATCAGAAGATTTACAGATATTGATTGATAGAAATCAACTACAAACAGATATGGGACGTCAGACGTTTTCGATTTTATTGTTCCAAGATTTATTATCAATTCCTCTGCTTGCGATGTTACCAATTATGGCGGGCAAATCAATCAGTTTGGGGGCTTCCGCTATTGATATTTTGGTAATGTCTTTGGGATTAATCTTAGGTGTTATTATTGTATCAAAATTCATTATAAATCCGTTGATGCGTGTTGTGGCGCGTATTAAATCTACAGAAGCATTTGTTTTGGCAATAATGGTAAATATTGCTGTATGGGCTGTGGTTTTAAGTTTAATGGGGTTGCCGCCAGCATTGGGGGCTTTCTTGGCAGGTATGTTGATGTCCGAAACTGTTTACAGACATCAGGTTAATGCGGTTATTGAACCGTATGCAACATTGTTCTTGGCTTTCTTCTTTATTGTGTTAGGTATGGGAATAAATTTGCCATTTTTGATGGATAATTGGTCAATGGTGTTAATAGGTGTTGCTGGCCTGGTGTTTATAAAATTCTTTGCTTTGTATATTGTTGCACGTGTCCGTCATGTTCAAACCCGCGAAGCGTTTTTAATGTCGCTTATGTTAGCGCAAGGTGGTGAATTTGCGTTGTTGATTTTACAAACCATGAAAACGAACGGTATTTCTGCGATTCCTGCTGAAAGCCAAGAAATTTTAACAGCTGTCATAATCGTTTCTATTATGATGACACCAATATTGCTTTTGATATATGATTTATTGTTGAAAGCAGGCAAGATTTTCAATGGTTCTAATAATAAAAAATTATCAGAAAGAACAAATGATATAACACCAACGGTTATAATTTGTGGATTTGGTCGTATGGGACAAATTGTCGCTCAAATGTTAGAAACAGAAAATATATCGTATGTTGCGATTGATGGCAATGTAGATGAAGTAGTTATGGCACGAGAATCAGGATATAATGTTATCTATGGCGATTCCAAGAAAAAGGCAATATTGTTGGCAGCGGGGCTTAAAGTTACCAAAACACATGCGGTAGTAATTTCTTTGAATGATGAAGAGGTTGCACGTGATATTGTTCAAACTGTTAATGGGCTATCAAAACGTATAAAAATATTTGCACGTGCACACAACTTACGATCTTCACGTGACTTATTAAAAATGGGCGTAAAATCTGCGACACCAGAAATTATAGAATCATCATTTATTTTGGGGGGGGATGTTATGACAGGATTAGGCATTTCAAAACCAAAGATAAGCGCCTTGATCAGTCATTTGCGTGAAAATGGGTACGAAAATATCAAGAAACCTATTGATACCAAATAATGATTTATATTTGATTTTATCACATCTAATTGCTATATTTTTGAAAACGGAGAAAATATGAAAAAGTTTTTAAAATATATAGCAATTATTTTGGTGGTTTTTGCCGCTGATTTCTTTTCAAAACAGTATTTGTTAGATTTGTTGTCAAATAAATATGGAGATGTGATTTTTAATCCAAATGCTATCTGTGCAAAATGCCATATAAACGGTGTAATTATTTCATGGCGCGATTTAATTGGTGGTGATTACGGGTTATCAAATTTGTTCAATATACATTTTGTATGGAACAAAGGTGTTTCGTTTTCAGCATTTAATTCGGTGATGCCTGTTATTTTAAGTATAATCACAGCATTGATTATTTTATGGTTGGTTTATTACATGATCAAAAAATCTTGCGATTACGAAAAATGGCCGCTTGCGATGATTATTGGTGGTGCGATTGGTAATCTTGTCGATCGTGTTCATTACGGGGCTGTTGCCGATTTTATACAATGGCATATTGGTGGCCTTTGGACTTTTCCAGCGATATTTAATGTTGGTGATATGTTTATTACATTCGGGGTTATTTTATATTTAATAAATATGTTTTTAAACAGAAAAAAATGTAGTTGTAAATAAAAAGGAAAATATAAATGGTACAATATATGGATAATCAATCTGGGTTTAATCAGTGGAATAAAATGAACACACAAAAACCATCAAAGTTTTCTGGTTTTTTGTGGTGGTTGATATTGTTCTTGTTCGCATGGTGGATAATGGGTGTATGGTTTAAGCCACAAAATACAGAAATAAAAGAAGTTGCGCCAATTACTGTTGAACAATCTAAGACTGCAAAGAAAAGTATTGCAAGCGAAGATGTTGCTTTTGATGTTCAAGGATTGCGTATTTCAAATGTATCATTAAATAAACATAAAAAAGATTCTAAATCTGATGAACGTGTTGCGTTATTAAATGAAGAAAACAACTTTGTTGAAATTGGTTATGTATCATCTGATGTTAGTGTTCCAAATATAAACACACATTGGGAATTGAAAAATGGTGTAATGCATTGGAACGCTTCTAATGTTCATTTTACACGTAATATATCAGTTGAAGGCTATGTTATAAAGATATCTGATACAATTAAAAATAATTCAAACAAAGAAATCAGTGTTGCGCCATATGTTCAAATTACACAAAACGCAAATGATAAAACATCTGCTGCTGTTGAAACGGGTGGTGTTGTTTATGCTAATTCTAATTTAGACTATGTGAATTGGAATAAATTAAATAAAAAATCTTTCGCGTATTCTTCGGTTAATGCATCTTTTGGGTTTGCAGAACAATATTGGGAAACAGTTGCTTCTATTGATGCCAAAGACCAAACAATAAGTTTGAAGAAGAGTGGTGATTTATATTTTGCACAAACAAATGTAGCACCTGTTAAAATTGCTGCAAAACAAGATTCAGAAATAAACACTTTTGTTTTCGCTGGGCCACGTCAAAGTGATGTATTAAAGGCTGCGTCACATAATATTCCAGGATTGTCAAAAACAATGGATTATGGTTGGTTCTGGTTTTTCGCACAACCTATGTTATGGATGATAAATTGGTTGTATGTTTTGGTTGGTAATTATGGTATTGCAATTATTTTGATGACGCTGATTTTAAGATTGTTGATATGGCCATTGACACGTAAATCATACGTTTCAACAATGGCGATGCAAAGAATGCAACCAGAATTACAACGTGTTCAAAAATTATATGCTAATGATAAAGCACGCCTTCAAATGGAAATGATGAAGGTTTATCAAACACATAAAACTTCACCGATGTCTGGATGTTTGCCAATGTTGATACAGATTCCAATCTTTTTTGCATTATATAAAGCTTTACTGATATCTGTACCAATGCGTTCCGCACACTTTTTGTGGATATCTGATTTAGCGGTTATGGATCCTTATTTTATATTGCCAATATTGATGGGGGCAACAATGTGGTTGCAACAATATTTACAATCGCCAAAACAAACATCAAACGCAAATGATATTACAGCATCTACACAACGCGTAATGAAATGGATGCCTGTGTTGTTTACAGTGATGTTTGCATGGATGCCGGCCGGATTAGTTCTTTATTGGACAGTATCTAACTTATTTGGTATTTTACAAATGTATATAATAAAAAAGACAATTAAATAAAAATGCCCGTTTGGGCATTTTTATTTGGTTTGTAAATACTTGAATAAAGCAAGTGGCGTTTGTAGCATAATATTTTTTATGCCACACACATTTTTAGTAAATTGAACACAAGTTAAACCACGTTTTATTATTATTGGTTTAGATATTCTGGAATATCTTACAAATGTCCAGCCGTGCTTTTTAAGTGTTTTTAAATCATTTCTTTTAATGGTTATTTTTACGATTTTACCTATACAAACAAACTGATAAATTATAACACTATTGTTATTAATTATAACAGGTGCGCAATGTTTATATTTATGACAAAATATTTTTGAATGAATTTTATGAGAATAATTCGAAAAACCTATATATAACATATCATTTGTCCTTTTTTAATCAACCAACCAACCTTTTTTTGATGCGTAAATAGTCAACACATCCATAGCAGATCGCCAAAGTGCTGCTGCACGATTTTCAGAATAAATATATTGGTGTGGCGCACGTTTTTTATCGCCAAATTTTTTCATAACATCTAATTGGTCTGCACTTAGTTTGCCACATAAATAAAGTTTGGTGACAAGTGTTTCTACATCTAATATTTCGCACGGGCGTTTAATTGAAGAACGGTGATAATGGAAGCCATTTTGTACAGATTTTGAATATAAAAACCAAAACCACAATTGTTCTGCATTTTGAAATTTTTCTGTTGTTGATACTTCATCTTTTTTTATCGTATTTAATAACATAATCTTTTCTCCTTTTGTTTTTTTGTTATTAAAAAAAGTGCATTATTTCCTAATGCACTTTAAAGTATAATAAAAATCGAATTGTGTAAAATTATACAACCGTAAATAGAAACACAAATCGAAAAACCGATTCGAATTAGATTTTTCATATAATCATAATCGAATCGGATAAATAAAAAAATCCGCTTTCGCGGATCTTTTAATTAACTTCTATTGGTGGAAAACAATCACCACCGCTATCTGGACAACAATTGAATCCTTGATCACCCATATCAGTATATGTTTCGCCTGCGCAACAACCGTTCATATCAGGCGCACTGCCATCATCACAAGTTAATACTTCTTCAACTATCGGATCAGCGGCTGGTGTTGCCCAAGGATTTATAATGTTATCTTCATCATCATATTTCAAACCAAGTATATCTTGATTATATGCTTTTTGTTGTTCTGCAGTTTGACCACTTGTATCATATATGCCTTTTGTTTGATTAAATTGGATGTTGCCATATTTCTTTTCTGCTTGTTGTTTAACGCTTTCTGTGTAAGCCGCTTGTTTTGCATTATTCTTGGCTTGATAATTTTGTGATTCACAGTACATATAAACTGTTCTGTAATCATATCCAGAAGATGCCCAATTTGATCCAATAGAAACTTTACCATTGCTATCTGTACTGCAATATTGCATCAAATCAAATGAACGTACTTGACCAACCCAAGAAGAATCTTGAGTATTTGGTCGCGCTCTATCTTTCAGATCTGCCCATCTACGACGTGGATTATTGCTGTACGTTGTAAATGCACATTTTTTACCCTTGTTTATATTTTCATCACATGTGACAACTAAATCGACAGGAGAAAATACATTTATACGTGTACCAGCAGCAATTGAAAATGGTGGAACAGTATTATCAATTGCATCTACTAATAATTTTTGGGTTATTTTATTCCATGTATTTATAACTTCCTGTTTTGCCAATTCTGAAGAACGAATTGTTCCAGATTGAACAATTGTGTTATTATCCAAATCAATTTGATTGATAACAGTATCTGCTATTGGAGCAATCATATTAACCGCCGCTGGAACAAGCGATGTTAAAATTGGCATAACCATTTGTTCTACATAATCAGTACTTCCATGTCCTGGAACCCCCATACGACCTTGGGCGTCAGCCGAATAAGGATCTTGGCCTTCCGTAAAGTTAAACTCTACACCATCTGGACGAATAAATTGATACCATTTTATATTCATGCGTCCAAATGCCTGATAAGGACCTGGTAAGTTGCCGTCCAAATACCCCATTAATAATGTTCCTGTTGGTAATATTATTGTGCGACCATCATCAGAATAAACATTTCTATCGACTGTTGCGCGAACTGGTATGCTGTAATTTTCGTTTTTTCCATTTTCAGGTATTCCGCCATTTTTGTTGTAACCGTAAACACTTGGGTCTGCGCGAACTTCGGATACTATTGTTGCAGGAATAGGTTTGAATTGACGTAATATAAATGTACGGTCATATGGACGTGAAGACGTTACTGATTCAGCATCAAAACCAGAACCTTTTAATGCAAGTTTGTCAAAATCCTCTGTTGCTGTTTTATCGAATTTTTTTACTTCTTGTGCTATTATTGCATTACCTTCGGTATCTGTCGCTTCCCAAACTGCATCTGCACTAAACTTACCATTGCTTGTTAATGATTTTGGTGCACTTAGTTGAGGAACAGTTAAATTACGAGAACGTACATTGCGATAACCAATATGATCTGAATCAGTACCAATTTTTGACCCATCAGATAACGAGGTTATAATACCGGTTGCCAAATCATATTTACCAGTTGGATTCGAACAATCTTTATCAGAAAAAGGATGAAAATAATTTGCACCACGTTCTGGTTTTATCCAACCAATTTGACGACCAGATTGATCATAACCTGGAATTGCGAATTCAGAACATTTTTCAGGTGGCAATGCAAACTTTTCAACAGGATCTTCTTTGAAAGGATTTTCAACTGCGATAGTTTTTATTTCTTCAACAGCCTTTGGAATAATTGGTTCTGGTTCAATTATTTCTGGTTCTTCTATAATAATTGGTTCTGGTTCAGGAATTATGACAGGCTCTGGTTTTTTTTCTTCTTTTTTCCACGAAGAATATTTTACAGAAACCTCTCTAGTTTTTATAATGTCTGGTTGTGATTCGATATACCAATTTATTTTCAATGTGGTATCAGATTCTTTTTTTTCAACAGTTGGACGATAGATAACCTTAATTATACAAACATCGGTCAGATTATCACAAGTATCCGTTGTTTTTATTTCATTAACACCGGTATGAATACTGTCTATGACAACAGGTGCATTGACAGAAACATTGATATTTTTGCTGTCTGATGTTCCAATTTCTACATTAGTCAAATCTATTACTTGAGGTTCGACATCAAGATAAACATTTTCGTTCATTTCTTCAGCAGATGTGCTGTGTGATTTGTGACCTAGTAATAATACCAACAAAATTATAACAACAACAAATGCCGCGCCCAACAATATCCATTGGATATGTTTAGGCGTAGTTGTTTGAAATTCTTTAAATTGTTGTTTTAAACTTTTCATTTCTTTTTATTGTATTCTTACCACGTGGCAGCTTGCCCCGCTGAACTTTAACAATTGATCACATAACTTTTGTGCTGTATCTATATCAGATAACGGACCAATACGCAGACGATACAAACGTGCAGTTGCTGAATTAGAACCAAGATCCCCAACACCTTGTTCATCAACAGCAAAGAACACACTGTTTTTGTATGGTGTTAAAATACCTTCGCCATCATCACCACTGAATTTAGCCAACAAACTTGTCCAATAATCATTCAATGCCTTTACAGATGTATCTGATTTTAATTCAACAGCCACACCAGTTTGATTACTTGATATTAATGGAATGTTTGTCTGTGGCAAATATGCACCAGCAGTTGTACGTGCCGTTGGAATCATAGATACACCACTTGTTCCAGCAGCCATAGTATTTTGTTGGTCATACACATAAGTTGGGGTTGCACTGTAATCCATAATGCTTTGATCTATTGCATATTGTTCATCAGTGTATGCAACAGCATTCAAAGATTGGTTGCTTGCTAATGATTGTGCAACATTTGCTTCTGCCAAAGCCATCACAGATGCTGTGTCGGCAATCAAGAAAGGTTTTGCACGTTTTTTGATACAAACAATTCTTTGACCGCTGCGCAGAACCATATCACCAACAGCTTCAACAATCAATAAACGCCCATCTTCACCGTCTGTACGGAAACCAACAGGGCTTTCACCACCTTCAACCAACAAAGATACCACTGGACGTTGA
Organism: Candidatus Enterousia sp.; assembly: GCA_045114635.1. Taxonomy (GTDB): domain Bacteria; phylum Pseudomonadota; class Alphaproteobacteria; order Rs-D84; family Rs-D84; genus Enterousia. The sequence goes on along the minus strand of JBGUKY010000022.1, from coordinate 3,987 downwards.
GTCATAGAAATAACTTTGTCACCAAAATCAATGTATGTGAATATACGATCACGCCACACACGTTCTGGTGCTATCACGTAATCGTCTGGATTTGGAACAAAGATATCCAAATCAAAACGGAATTCTGATGGATCAATTTTCATTGTTTTTATCCATCCGTAATCTTCGCCATCAGCACCAAGAGTTGATGTTGTTGTTGCAGATTTGTTAAATACAGAACCCATAGCACCAGCAGGCGCTGTAGTATTTGTAGATGGAACACTAGAGTTTTGACCCAAAGAAATATCAACCTGGGAATATGTGATTTCGCTTGAATTTATTGGGTATGCACGAAGATAGAATATATATTTGTTTCCAGATTGACCAGTCACAATCATATTTGTATCATTACCATGATTTCCAGCAGCTGGACTGATGTACATAGTTTGTTGACCAGGTTTTGTGTCTATGCTAAAAAGTTCTTCGTTACCCATAACAACATCAGATATTTTTTCGCCGTTTGGTAATGTTACTAATGTTGCCATACCTGCACGTGTTTTAATTGGTAAAACAGTTCCTGTTGACCACGCAAGATTTGCATAGCCTGGTTTTGTAGAACCTGCCGCCATATTTGCATTTGGGTTGTCCCATGCGGCTTGAAAATCAGCCATTGCAGGAAACGCACAGCATAAAACAGCTAATAAAGAAACACTTAGTTTACATGTTTTTATAAAAGTCATGTTTTCCAATCCTTACCTTGTCAAATCTTTACCACAATACTGTATCTGAATCAAGTGGGTCACCACGTCCATCCAGAACATCATATTGAACAACCTGAAGCCCAAGCGGATTTTTCTGCAGTTTTTCAAGGTAATCCAATGTTCCAGACGTTTTTTCATCCAGATCAGATTTTATCTTTATTTGTATCTTATAATTTTTTTGTGTGGTCTGTCCACCAATATTTTCACAAACCCAAGCAAATTTTACAAGATAAGTATTGTCATTGCTCATCCTTAAAATCGGCTTGTCGTTATCAGAACTTGTAAAATTGACAGAACAAGTAATATCTGGCAAATGTTCACCATCAGCAAATTCTGTGTAAAGTTTTGTTCCTGTAAGGGCAGAAAACACTTTATTAGAAGACCATGGTTTTACAATTCTTGACCAGTTTTTACGTGTAGTGCCGGGTGTTTTGGATAATGTGTTTCTGGCAATTACATATGTGCGTATAAAGCCCCTTTGATATAAATCAATTGCTTCCTTGTTGCTACTGTCAGGGACAATAGGTCTTATTACCACGTTTGTAGAACGGGTAGGGGTACGTAAAAAGAATACTTCTGGACGTTCCAATGGAATCATTTTTATCAAAGTAAATGCTAAAGTGCACAAAACAACGACAGACGTAGCAAGTACGAATGTTAGTATTCTTGACAGCAAAACTGGTGGTTCAACGATTTTTGCCACGTATTTCTCCTACATATGTATGTAGATTGTAGACAATTTTAATTGTAAAGCGCAAGCAAAAAATAATACTTTCTTTCTTTTTATATTACATTTTTTGTCTGGAAACTTATTTGCTTTTTTACTTGCGCAAAAAAATTAAAACTATTATAATATTTCCGCTTGATTTTTGATATTGGTGTGCTATGCTTTCACCGATTATAGTATAAAATGGCAGAAATGCCGGGGTGATGGTTATGGGTAGTAACTAATAATAAGGAAATAAGAGGGGCTTAGTTCAACGGTAGAATATCGGTCTCCAAAACCGCGGATAAGGGTTCGATTCCTTTAGCCCCTGCCAGAAGAAAAACGCTATAAAGCACAAGAAACCGGGAAAAATATGAAAAAAATAATAGATTTTATCAAGTCAGTACGAAGCGAATGGTTCAAAATTGTATGGCCAACACGTGAAACTGTTATCAATACTACATTTATGATATTGTTGTTTTCCGGTATCGCAGCGTTGTTCTTTTTCGTTATAGATAGCATTTTGAATGCTTTGGTGAACTGGATTTTCTAATAGAAATACAAAGGGAAGTATCATGGAAGAAAAAATGCAGTGGTTTGTCGTCAACGTTCACACTTCTTGTGAAGACAAGGTTGCACGTGAATTGCGTGAACAGATTGATAAACGTAAATTAAATGCTTATTTTGGTGAAATTTTGGTTCCAACACGTGAAGTTTCTGAAGTAAAAGCAGGTAAACGTGTTAAAACAGAAAAAAAGTTTTTTCCAGGATACATTGTTGTTCAAATGGTTATGAACAATGAAACATTCTCTTTGGTTAAATTGATGCCACAGGTTGTCATGTTCTTGGGTCAAAAAGTTAAAAACCAATCTAAACCTATTCCTATCAGTGAAGCAGAAGCACGTCGCTTGTTGAAACAAGTTGAAGAAGGTTCTGTTGTCACAGAAGACACTGTCTATGAAGATGGTCAAGAAGTTCATGTTATTGATGGACCATTCGCTAACTTTAACGGTATCGCATCTAATGTTGATAACGTAAAACAAAAAATGACAGTGACTATATTAGTATTTGGACGTGAAACCAGTGTTGAATTGGAATTCGCCCAAGTCGAAAGAATTTAATCGCAAGATTAAATAAACCACGTGGTAGATGCGCCACATCGCACCACAACACTAACAAATAAAAATGGAGTGAAAAAATGGCAAAAAAAGAACTTAAAGGGATTGTTAAACTGGTTGTACCAGCTAAACAAGCTAACCCGGCTCCTCCTATTGGACCAGCTTTGGGTGCTGCGGGTGTTAACATCGCAGAATTCTGTAAACAATTTAATGACAAAACAGCAGATAAAGAACCAGGAATGCCAATTCCTTGCATAATCACTGTTTATACAGATCGCAGTTTCGAATTTATCATGAAATTGCCACCTGTGTCATACTATATTAAGAAAGCTTTGAAATTGAAAACTGGTTCTCATAAACCAGGCCGTGAATTTGTAGGCACAATTTCCAAGGCTCAAATTGAAGAAATTGCAAAGAACAAAATGCCTGACTTGAATTGCTCTACTGTTGAATCTGCAATGAATATCGTTGCTGGTCAATGCCGTTCTATGGGCGTAAAGGTGGAGGGCTAAGTCATGAAAGTTACAAAAAGAAAACAAACTTGGGCTTCATTAGATAATAAAAAAGTATACGCTTTGGATGAAGCTATTGAAACTTTGCGCGGTTTTTGTTCTAAGAAATTCGACGAAAGTTTAGAAATTGCAATCAAATTAGGTATTGATGTAGCAAAAGCTGATCAAAATATCCGTGGTATGTTATCTTTGCCAAATGGTACAGGTAAAAAAGTCCGCGTTGCAGTATTTACTGTCAATTCTCAAGACGAAGCTAAAAAAGCTGGTGCTGATGTTATCGGCGGTGAAGAATTGATCGATAAAGTTGCAAATGGATTTTTGGATTTCGATCGTGTTATTGCAACACCTGATATGATGCCAAAGATGTCAAAAGTTGCACGTGTTTTGGGACCAAAAGGTTTAATGCCAAATCCAAAACTCGGCACAGTCACAAATAACGTTGCAGAAGCAGTTGCTAGTGCAAAAGCTGGACAAATTGAATACCGTGCTGAAAAGAAAGGTATTATCCATGCTGGTATTGGTAAAATGTCTTTTGAAACATCTAAATTGGTCGAAAATGCAAATGCTTTGATCGAACAATTGAAAAAAGTTAAACCTGCATCCGCCAAGGGTCAATATATCTTGGGTTGCAGTGTTGCTACAACTCAGGGCCCAGGTCTGAAAGTTGAAGTAAAATAATTTATGGTGGGACAACCCACCATAAACTGAGATTTCTGTCCAAGACTGATGGTGTGAAGATAATCACTTAATTTCCATCATAGACAAAGAAAAATTCTTTGGGGCAGGAACGAAGCCCCACCCGTGGGAAACCACAGATGGAAAGATTAACAAAAGAAGCTTAAAAGGATATATAAAGATGAGACGCGAAGAAAAATCAGATTTGATTTCAGCGTTGCAGTCGTCCTTGAAAG
>JBGUKY010000021.1:0-92430 GCA_045114635.1 Candidatus Enterousia sp. | reverse complement strand
GTCGGGGAGTTAGAAAATCAGTTAAGCATGATTCCGTTGCCTTACGAACAACGGCTCCCCAACCCAGTTGGGGATTACAGTGCTGATGCACTTTGCTTAACAAGGCTTTCTAAAGCCCCAAACCCAAATCCCTTTGGATTCAGTATTTATTATAGATTGAATTTATACGATTTGCAAATTTATTGTTGTGGGAGATGGATTTCGCTCGCGCGGCACATTGTGTGCCGGCTGTGCGCAAATTTGTATTTATTCGAACTTCGCTATCGCTTGTTCTTATATACAAATTTTGAACCAAGCAACTTCGTTGCAAGGTATCAAACCATTAACCACAAATAGTTTAAATAAAAATACCCCGAAAAGGGGTATTTTTATTTAAACTGGTTGCGGGAGAAGGATTTGAACCTCCGACCTTCAGGTTATGAGCCTGACGAGCTACCGGGCTGCTCTATCCCGCGATAAAGCAGACTTATTATATATCTTTAATCCTAGGTGTCAAATAAAAAACGCATTTTATTGCTTTTTTTGCCGATTTGTGATATAATGTGTGCAGATTCGACGGGGTATTTCCGTCGTTTTTTTATTTTTTATTGCCGGGAATTCCCGGCTTTTTTGTTATAACAAAAGGATAAATAATGAACAAATATACATTTATGGGAAACGGACGAAATAAAGATTTTTATTTTACGTTTTCATTTTTTTCAAAAGGGGATATTGTTGTTGAAATAAATGGCACACCTGCAACAGGATATGGCGTATTTTGTATTCCAGGTAATAATGGCAACGATTTTCCTTTTACTGGTGGACATATTCATTTTGCCACAGCACCAAAACCAACCGATATTGTAACAATTGAACGCAAATTACAATTTAACAGGTTGATTGATTATCAAACAACATCTTCTCTTAACCCTGTGACAATAAATCAAGATATGAATTATTTCTTTGAATTATTGAAAGATATGAAAAGCTCTTTATTAGGTTTTGAAGAAACTTACGCAGAATTCACAGACACAGAAAGTTCCATGGCTTTATTATCAAAAATCAATGAAGTTCTTGAAGAAATTGAAGACCTTGGCGATATAACAACTTTGCGAACAAATGTAACAAATCTTGGAACATCAATATCTAATTTATCAGAATCTATAAATACGCTTTCTACCACAGTTGGCACACATACAACAAATATTGGCACAGTAGATACAAGGACAACAGGTTTGCTTGATTATGTAATCGAAACCCAGACACCAACATCATCAAATAATTATACATGGTATCGTAAATACAAAAGTGGCTGGGTCGAACAAGGTGGATATAAAACAGGAACAGGAAGCTGGGGAACATCAACAGTTGTATTCCCGGTAAAAATGGCAAATTTGTATTACACTTTAACAATTACCGGTGACACACCAACATCAGGCGATTTTACCAACAACAATACAGCATCAGTTCGAGGATGTACTAGAAGTACGACCTTTAACAGAACAACCACGGGTTTCAGTTGTCAATCACACAACATTATTTCTTGGAAAGTTGAAGGTATTCCTGAAACTATATAAAACAACCTAGCAAGATTTATAAAATATTTCCAATTGTTCCACTGATAACATTTTATCATCAATGTAAAAATCAGCTGCGGGTTTGCCAAATGTTAATTCATGATACCGCAAACCCCAGCGCGCTAATTGTGTTCTTGTTTTTTCTGACCAATCAATACCACTTCCACTGCCACGTGCAGTATGCAAAATGATTTTGTTACCTGCATCATACAATTTGTTACAAATATCAACGATTGTCTGATTGGCTATATTATTCGCATAATCGCCATCCATGTCTTTAATATCTGCAAAACAACCTAGCACACCATCTATATCAAAACAGAAAGTTTTTCCTGACGGTAATTTTGTCTGATTATATTTTGCCATCAATTTTTCAATTATCAAAAAATCGTCAGGTTCATCTATTTCAGTAGCAGTGTATTCAGGCATTTCATATACTGATATTTTTCCAGATAAACGGTTTTTATCCCGCAATATATTCCCAACCGAATTGATGTAACAGGCACCATTTTCCATTAATACCCCATCAAAATCTTGACGACGTGGACGGGCACGATAATCATAATTTATCGATTTACCATCCGATGACCAGAAAAATCTTTTATTCTTTACACAAGATAACGCAGAATCAGCACTGTCTAAATGCATTTTTTCAAACATTTCATCAATATGTTTTGCTTTTAACAACGGCGAAGTAGCTTGAATCAAAAAGAAATTATCATTTGGTGCCAAATTAGCTTTTGCGATATATTCCAACATAACACTTTCTGTTGATGCTGTATCTGTGGCATTTTCTGCATCACGATTATATAATTCAACTTTGCCTAAATCAGTAAAACCACGAACAGTTTTACGAATTTCATCACTGTCGGTTGCAATAATAACTTTATCAATGCATTTTGCATTATTTGCAGCAGCCGCAGTCCAATAAACTAAAGGTTTTCCTGCAAGTAATTTTATATTTTTCAATGGTATAGATTTAGATCCACCACGAACAGGAATAAAAGCAATATTAGACATTGTATATCTCTGATTTTTAAATTTTTCTTTTCAATTTTTTACGTTGGACTTTTTCGATATCCAAAATATCTTCTGATTTAGATGTTAATGCTTTTGATACATTACGTAAATCTCGCGCCAATTTTTGCAATCCTGTTGGTTCTAGTGATGCCGCATGATCAGTACCTTTCCATGTACGATCTAATGTAAAATGACGTTCAAAATAAGTTGCCCCCAACGCCAATGCAGCAATATCAACAGCAATTCCTAAATGATGTCCAGAAAAACCGATTCCTTTCACATCTTTACCAAAAGTTTCTTTCAATCTTGTAATTTCATTCAAACAAATATCTTCAAATGGTACAGGATACCCGGATGTACATGCATAAATTACCATATCTTTTGCGCGATCTTTTTCTTTAAAAAAATCAACTATTTTCTTTTCTTCTTCTTTGGTAGTCATACCGAAGGACAAATGAATTTCTCCATCATAATTATCACGTAAATAACCCAACATTTCAAAATCAAGATTACTGGCAGAAGGGACTTTTATTAATTTCGGATTTAATTCAACAATTTCTTTGGCTGCAGTCAAATCCCAAGTAGATGTAGAATATATTAAACCTTCTTCTTCACACCATTGTTTTAATTGACGATGCTTATTTTGATCGAATTCCAAGAATTCACGATGTTCACCATATGTTGCACCATAACTGTTTTCAGGGTGTGGATGCGGCGCATTATATTCTTCTGGAGTTAACAATTCTTTGTTGGTGCGCTTTTGAAATTTAACTATATCTATTGAACTTTCTGGATTCAATGTTTTAAAACAACCAAGTAATTTTATCATTCGATGCGCTATTTCCATATCACCTTTGTGGTTACATCCAATTTCAGCAATAACGATAGGTCTTGTCATTTTTTATCCTTTTTGATTTAAATCTTTAAACAAATTCTTTAATCCAACGGGATTTACAGATATTATTTCCGTTTCAGGAAAGTTTTCCCGTGTAAAATCCGCAAATTTGTGCCATATAGGTATTTGATAATCATGGTCGCTTCCACCACCATAAAAGAAAGCATTATCGCAATCCATCCCAACCAAATATATGCGGCGCGGATTTGTAAACAACGCAAACTGCAAAGCAACCATCGCAGTAAATTCAAAATCGCCGATTGGTTCAACAGTTGGATCAATTGCAAACCGAAACTGATTTCGTGAATCCATAAAGAAATATTCACCATTTGCTTTATTAATCACACTTAATGGCACAGGATGAACAGTATTATTTTTACGCATTCTTGAATAAGAAGGTACCGCAAACATTTTTTTACATTTATTAGGTCTGTATTTTATAAATTCATCCATTCCTTCTGGAAACATATCTTGCACAAAAAGGTAATCGAATTTTATATTCTTTGCACGAAAAGCCCGATTAATACCAATATTTATTGCACCAGAAATTGGAATATATTTATCTAAAGATTTTCCCGTACCACAAATAACAATATCGCGATTTTTATATAAATTTCTGTATTTTTCAAAAACGTTTCCATGATGTACTGCAACTTTTGAATGAAGCACAATATGTTCTATAATTTCTTCCTTATCTACAATCAAATCACTAACTCTCGTGCGTTTTTTATATGTAATTTTTATAAACCCAAACAAAATAATTGTTCGTTTATTTTCATCTTTAATTTTTTGAAACAACTTCATTGCTAAAACCCCGCAATTATATTTATATTTTCGACTATGCAGTTTTTCTTTTCACAATGGCATAAAAACAATTTTTATATGTTTTTACACGCGCGACAATTTTTTCATCTGATGCAAGTGGCATAGAACCAACATTACGTATTTTTCTGAATCTATCAATAGAATATTTTCCTATTTTTACTTTTATTTTTCTTTCAAACGCATCTAACCAAGACCCACAGCAATGATGTATAGCATAATTAGACTCACCGTCTTTTGGTTTACAGAAATAAAAATAAGGATAAATGTAATGATTTTTATCTAAAATTGTTGTTTTGTCACCGTTGTAAGGCGGCATTAATCCAAAATTATTTTCAAAAAATTTTGTAATTCTGTTAACATTTGTTGTTTGATCCATCTGCCCTTTGACAATAAAGTGTAAATTATTATATTCATGTAACAAATCACTAACAAGCTTATTACCTTTTTCTGCACCAATAAAAGCAGATGTTATTGGTGAAATATATTCTTCCCAATTTTCATAACAAGTTACAAAACTATGTTTTCGAAATTCATCAATTGGCGCGGTAATTTCCAAGTCAGAATCAAAATAAAAACCACCCATTGTAGCCAATGCATAAAGCCGTAAATAATCAGAAACAAATGCCCATTTTTTACATTTGAACGCTTCTTTGACATATATATTATCAATCTTGGCAACATCATCATTGCCCCACTCTTTGATTTTATAATCAGGACAATATTTTTTCCATGATTCAATACATTGTAAAATCAAATCTGATTTTGGCGCTGTTCCTACCCAAACAAAATGTATAATTTTTGGTATCATATTATCACCTGTTTTTTATTATTAATCTAATTTTGATAAATATTCTTCATACATAAAATCCCAAATATTTACATATTTTTTACATACGCGTTCATAATTATCAAGAACAGCCGGTAATCTGCGTTTATATTCTTCTGGGGTACACATTTTCAAAATCTCTTCTATATCAGATTCTGTTGTGATTTTAATTATACCATCAGGATTAAAGAATTGATCTATTTCTGTTGCCCCAAGGTAAATAGGAATACATTGATTTGCAAGTGCTGTGGTAAATCTTTCAGAAAAATAGTATTTATTTACATCATTTTCTAAACAAATACAAAACATATAATCACGATATGTATCTGATAATTTTTCTACGCGTGGACCACCATCAAAATTACCAAAAGTATCACACAAATGTTCTTTTTTACATTTGTGTGCCAAATTATATCTAAATTCATGTAAAGGACACATATGTTTATTAGAAGAAATAAAAGAACACTTTTTAGTTTTGTGTTTATACATATCAGGTTCACAAGGTTCATCCCAAATACCAGCAGCAAAAGGAACAAATCTTGCGTTTGGAATTGTGTCTAAAATCTTTGAAGAATATGTGAAAATATAATCAAATTCTTTATATAAATCAGGATATTTATCAAATATTTTATAATCTTCTGGAACTATAGATTCTGATTCTACAAACATACCAAATTTATGTTTTGGATTTCCCATTGTTTCAAGCATTGCATCGTTAGTATAAAAATGCATATCTAACCCGATATTAAATTTATCCCATATAAAATATTTTGATGCTTCACAAGAACAATAATCAAAATGTCTGTCACGAAGGAAAAAAGATCTCATCTTTTGTCCATCTTTATTATAAATTTCTGGCTCTTTATTACTTGGTAATACCGCAAAGTTATAATAAGGAAAAAATAATTTTCCATACAATGTATTAACGTATTTATGTGTTTCACTTGTGTTTTTTGTATAACTTGCAATCTTTATACCACATAAATATATGTGTGTACGACCATTTGTACCTATTTCTTTTTTTAAAAGTTTCATAAAAAAATCCTTAAACCTGTTAATCTATTTATAGTACAAGTATAGGAATATTTTTCTATAATATCAACCGGTAAAGTATTAATCAAAACACTTTTTAAGTGTTTCACCAGTGTCGTTTATATCGACGTATTTATTACGGATTTCTTCGTCTGCACGAATTTGTTGTTTTAAAAGTATTATATCTGGATGATTTTGTAATTTTGTATTTAATTTATCAATAGCAGATTCTATATCTTTTTCGTTTTTTACAAATATTGGAACTATTGATTCAGATGCTGTTTTTATTGATTTTTTAAACAGATCGTTATTATCTTCAATTACAGATAAATAAGCCCTTATATGCTCATCTTCATGCTGTAAAATTGCATTATAAGAACATGAATTTGGGCGGTGTGATATATCAATTTGAACCAGAAAATCAGAATACCCTATGGTAGCATCTATATTTTTAAGTGCTACACAAAAACCATCTTCAATTGAAGTAATATCGGCTGTTATTTCAAATTCATTGACTAATGTGGCAATAACATCCCCATGTAAAACATCCATTTTTTGTAATGGTTGAACCACACTTTTAGTCCAATTTGGCGATTTTACAGTAATTTGTGGAACCAATTTATAATCAAGACAATCATCCGCAAATGTAAAATTAGGGATTATTAAAGCCAATAAAAAGATTATTTTTTTAAACATATATTACATTGTTTGCTTTTTTAAATATTCTGCAACAAAATTATTTCCATATGTTTTATATAATTCTTCGGCCAATAAAACTGATGAACGACCAGATTCGAACAATTTAAGCATATTACCAAGCCCACCAAGTTCTGTATTCAAAATAACAGATTCACCATTAACAGGACGTGATAATAATACCGCACGTTTAAGATTTGGATATGCCTGACCTTTGATAAATGCCATTTCAAGTGGGTTAAGATTCCATTTTTCATAATCACTTATATCTGCTGCAGGATTACGGAAGAATAACACTGTTTGTGCCTGACCACGAACAACATCACCTATACCAAGTTTATCAAGAACATTAGCACGTTGGAATGCGACCATATATGCCTGACGGTTTTTACGTCCTTCCTGAAGACCAGCTATAAAATTATCGCGGAACATTTTATTTTCAAGCATTGGTGCGGTTTCATCAATCATTATAAGTGAAGGATTTCCGCCGGATACAGTTATACTATTAATACGATGTAAAATATAAGATATAACAGCAGGTGCTAATATTTCATCTTGTAAAATCTCTGTAAAATCAAATGTTGTTAAACGTGCATTCAAATCAAGCGTATCGCTTTCTTCATTAAATATATCACCATATTGAAGTGGATCTATCCATTTCTTTAATTCAGCACGCATTGGACCTGTCGACGAAAAACAGCTTTCATAAAGATTCTTTAATAATCTATCTTTATCTTGTAAATAATCAAAATTAACAGATACTGCACGCGCAATTTCATCCATTGATTCAGCATCATTAATATTTGTTATCATTGAAAACCATCTGCGTAAAAATGCACGATTAGATGCGCTGTCCGGTATTTTTAATGGGTTTAAGTGAGTTAAAAATGTATTATTACTTGGATCTTTTTCTTTTCCATTCATTGTAATATATTTACCACCAACAGCTAGTGTAAATATTTCTGCACCTTTATTTCTATCAAAGAAGAATGCTTTTAACTTTTGATGTCTCAAAGATTGTGCAATAAGGAACGAGAATAATGTAGTTTTACCACCACCAGTTGGACCTATGGTAAGTGTATGACCTACAGCCGCTGGTTTATCTGAAACATGAAATTGAAATTGATATGGTGTACCTTGGGCTGTTGGGAAAACAACCAAAGGTCCTTGGCCCCAATCACTATCTTTAACACCTGTTGGCATAGAAGAAAGTGGAATACTTGTTGCTGCTGTTTTTGATAACATTTTAAATATTCTTGGGAATATATCAAATCCTGGTAATTGAGCAAAAAATGATACTTTCGCTGCAAAATTTTCAACAACTGGGGATATACCAAATGAAGCAGATATTTTCTTAAATTCATCTACATAATCTGTTAAATCATCTATATTTTTACCAAATAATATAAATAATGGATAATAATCAACAAGTGTTTGATTTCCTGTTTTATTTTCATCCATTTGATTTTGTGCTTCACTTATTTGTTCAAGTGTAGATTCTTCTGTTTCATCTGTAACAGTTGAACGATGTTGACGAAGTAATGTTTCTATATCACTTGATTCTAAAATATGAAAAGCGTTCATACATATCATTTCACATTGAATTGTATTTACTGTGTCAAAAAATTCTTCATCTATATAATCCGGTGATATTTTAAATGATAATGCTGCGGCATAATAAGTTTTATCACCACTTGTATAAGTTATAATTCCATTTTTCTTAAACTCTACATTATCAACACTTACAAGACTTGAAATATTATCATCACATTTTTTTATTATTGGTTTTGATACTGGTGATAAAATTCTTCCGAAAAATGTTGCCATATTATCAGTATTATTATTTTTTAATAATTCTGGTTTATATGCAGATAATATAGATTCTATATAATTACAACATTTATCTAATTTTTCGTTATTATTTTGACCATGTACAGACACCACAACATAATAATCATTAGAATATATTTTTAAACCTTGATTATTCCATTTATCATATATTTTCTGTAATGTTGGTTGATCAAATTCGTAATCTGTTTTTTGATCTATAAAATTACGAATTGTAAAAAATCGAAGATATACATCAGGGTCTTGAATTTGATTAAATAATTGAGCCCTTAAATCCAGCATTTTTTCACGATTTTTATCACTCATCATACTGGTTTGAAGTCCTTTTATTTTATAAACACGAACAAGTGACCCATCATTAATAGATAAACTGTTATTATTATAAACCTTGTTAAATGGTAAATAATCAGAATATTTGGTATAACCAAATTTTGGAAAAATCTTTTTAGTTATTGTTGGTATATAAGCCAATAAAATTAAAAATACTAAAATAACAGCCATTGATATCATAACTAAAACCAATGTCATAGATTCTGTATTTCCAGCAAAATAATTAAATAATTTTTCCATTTTTTACACTACTAACTTTCTTGGTATTCTATTTTTTATTATTTTAAAACTTGAAAATATCAGTTGTGATATTTGAGGATCTTGTTTTGAATAAAATGCTAATATTGTATGACAAATTGATAAAATACCTAAAAATATCAATGGTAACAATGTTGGTATTTCATGAGGTGGAAGTATTGTAAAAACTGTTATAAAAACCACAAAAAGTATAAACCAAAACAAGAAATTTAAAATAGCAAGATTATAAGGCACATAAAATATGCGCGGTGGGTTTGCCAAAGCTTTCAGAACTTTTTGCCTCAAAATCTCTCTCCTGATGGTTTAATTATAACAATTTCAACTTTTTTCAACAAGCATAAAAGTAAAAATCTTGAATTTTGTTAAAATTATTAAAAATAGTTTGTTTTTTAACATGTTTAATATGTTATATATTTTTCAACTTTTTTATAAAAATAAGCAGAAATTAAAGATTTTTTTGTTAAAAAACTGTTAAAAATATGTAAAAAACATTTTTTAATAAAATAAACGCTATAAAATAAAAACAACAAATAAATATAATAATTATTTGATTTTTTATAAAACTGGTTTATAATTGGCCAGTAAAAAGGATTCAGATATGAAATTTTTAAGTTCTTTAAAAGCTTGGAAAAAGCGCGGTAATATTAAACAGATCCGTCGTGGTAAACAAGTTATATTAATTGACCCTTCTAATCCTAAATTAAAGGCAAAACAGGGCTTCAAGAAAAAATAATACCCAGATTTTGGGTATTTTTTTAATTTAAAAATGCTTCTTCTAATATTTCTTTGATTTCAATTTCGCCAAGACCAGATGTTTGTAAATAGTTTATCTGGTTTTTATTTGGTTTATATAAAGATGCACTATGTGAAGCACTTTTAGGAACCGCGTTTATATATTGTGTTGGTTTTAATATAACTTTAGCCTGTTTATCAGCCATAACTGAAAAAGATATATCTGAATTAGAATTATTCGCGTTTTTTTCTATTTTTGCACTACCTTCAAGTTCAGTTAATGTGTTTTTATAAGCAGCAACACGTGTTTTTACAAAAATATCTGTGTTTTCTTCAAGATGTTGACCGATAATATTTATTTTTAATTTATCATAATTTTTATCTATAATTTGTCCGTTAAATACACTATTTTTACCAGTGTTTTTAATATAAATATTTAAAAAAGCCGGTTTTTTATTACTTGTTTTAAAATCCATAATAATATTCATATTTTCAGCGTTTATATCGATATTTAATTGAATATCACCAGAAATCTCGCCAATATATATAATATGAATAGGTAATTCAGATGTTTTATTAACAGATATCAAATTATTATCTTTATTAAAACTCACATTTTTATATTCTGATAAATCTTCATAAAAAACACTATCACGAAAAACTAAAGTTTCCGCTGGAAAAGTTTTTATATTGAATTCTTGCCAAAGGTATGACATATTTATAACCGTATTATTATATAGTTATATAATATAAGAATTATAAATAAAAAACAATATTAATTGGTGAAAAGATATGGGATTTAATTGTGGAATTGTTGGTTTACCAAACGTTGGAAAATCTACATTATTTAATGCTTTAACACAAAGTGCCGCGGCCGATGCACAAAATTATCCGTTTTGTACTATTGAACCAAATACTGGTCGTGTGGTTGTTCCTGATAAAACACTTCATGATTTAGCAAAAGTTGCCGGTGCAGAACGTATTATACCAACACAACTTGAAATTGTTGATATTGCTGGCCTTGTCAAAGGGGCTTCTGCTGGTGAAGGTCTTGGAAACAAGTTTCTTTCGAATATTCTTGAAACAGATGCAATTATTCATGTTGTAAGGTGTTTTGAAAACGATGATATTGTTCATGTAAATGGTAGAATAGACCCTTTATCAGACATTGAAACTATTGAAACTGAATTGATGTTGGCTGATATTGAAAGTCTAGATAATCAAATTAAAAAACTTGAAAAGAAAGTTCATGGTCTTGATAAAAATGCGGCAAAATTACTTGCTGATGCTAATAGTATAAAAGCCGGCCTTGAAAAATCTGTACCAGCTAGATTACAAGAAGTTGATTCAAAACCTTTTAATTTATTGACAAGTAAACCTGTAATTTATGTATGTAATGTTGAAGAAAGTGCTGCAAGTACAGGTAATAAATATTCAGATCAGGTTCGTGACAAATTTTCAAATATCGCTCCTGTATTGATAATTTCGTCAAAAATAGAAATGGAAATTGCTCAAATAGTAGATATAGATGAGCGAAAAATGTTTCTTGATGAACTTGGTTTAAAAGAATCAGGTCTTGATCAAGTTATTCATACTGGTTATGACACACTTGGACTTCAAACATTTTATACTGTTGGTCCAAAAGAAGCACATGCTTGGACTATAAACAAAGGGATGACTGCACCACAGGCCGCTGGAAAAATACACAGTGATTTTGAACGTGGATTTATACGTGCTGAAATTATCTCACCAAATGATTATTTACAATATGGTGGTGAAGTAGCTGTTAAAGAAGCGGGTAAAATGAGACTTGTTGGTAAAGAATATATTATGCAAGAAGGGGATATATGTCATTTCTTGTTTAATGTGTAAAAAAATTATTTTTAATTTCCCGGCTTTTTTGAACTTTTTTATCAAAAAGGCCGGTATTTTTTTATTTATTTATATCAAGTAATAATTCAAGTTTTTCGTTGGCTTTTATAATATTATCATCAATTTCTTTTAATTTATTTCTGTATTCTTCTGTATCAGATATATTTGATAATAATTTTGATTTTTCATCATTTAGTGATTTTAAATATCTTTGTAATTTAAAAGATATAATAAACTTTTCTGCATCTTTTAAATCAAGATCTGTTTTTTTAATATTTTCATCAAAAGATATATTTAAAGATACAAGAAAATCCATATATTTTTCAGCAAGTTCTGGATATGTTTGAACAATAGATTTAATAAGATTTACAGTCATTATATCAACATCTGGTATTTCTATTGTTTGTATATATTTTTGTTGTTTCCATTTATGCCATTGATTAAATTTGCGCTGATTATATTCTTGTTCTATTTCATTTTGAAATATTTTGTCTTGAATTTTTGATATACAATCTTTTAAATATTTTTCAGCTTGTGTGCGACCACCAGGTGTATTTACAAGATAATTTTTATTAACACTATCCCATAAGAAATCTATCAAAGGTGTGGCATTATCTATGATTTTATGCATTGCTTCTTCGCCACTGTTTTTTAATATTTCGTCTGGATCTTTACCACCAGTAACAAAAGCAAATTTAATATCACTGTTGTCACGTAAAAAAGGTAAAACCAGTGTACACGCACGTACAGCAGCTTTTTGTCCGGCATTATCACCATCAAAACAAAATGTAATATTTCGATTAGATTTACATAAAATCGCAATATGATCTTCTGTTAATGCTGTACCAAGTGGTGCAACTGTTTCAGGAAATCCATGATTTTGCATTTGAATTGCATCTATTTGTCCTTCGACAACTATACTGCGATTATTACGGTGTATAGCATCACGGGCAAAGTTAAAACCAAATATAGTTTGTCTTTTATGAAATAATTCTGTATCTGTTGTATTTATGTATTTTGGTTCAGATCCATCCAATGAGCGTCCAGAAAATGCGACAACTTGACCATGTGCATTAAATATAGGAAACATTAATTTATCACGGAAAAAATCATAAGGACCATAATCACCAATTCTGACCAAGCCAGTGGATAATAATTTATCACGATTTATATTATTAAAAGTTGATGAAATAATATTAGTTTTTGGTGCATATCCAATACGATATTTTTTTATCATTTCATCACTAAAACCGCGATTTTTAATATATTCAAGCGCATGTTTACCAGATTCTTTATATAATAAATCTTGATAAATATCGGTCGCACGTTCAGTGATTTTTATATAATTTTCTTCTGCTTCTATTTGTGCCTGTGTTTTTTGTTTTATTTCAGGCATTTTTAATCCGGCCATATCAGCAAGTTCTTTAATAGCTTCTTTAAAATCAATGTTTTCAGATTTCATAACAAAAGAAATTATATCGCCATGTTCACCACAACCAAAACAATGATAAAAACCTTTATCTTCACTTACAGAAAAAGATGGTGTTTTTTCATTATGAAATGGGCAACATCCCCAATAATTTTGACCTTTTTTAACAAGTGGTACACGACGCGAAATAACATCGACTAATGATAATCTTTGTCTTAATTCATCAGTGAAAGAATTATCAAATTTTGCCAATTATTTTACCTTTGTTTTAAAAGATCTTTTTGGTTGTTTACTGTTAATTAAATCAATAGCTTCATTTAAACTTGGTTGTTCTTTCACAGAAACATTTACACGATTAGATGATAAATATGGTCCATATTTGCCATCACTATAATAATATATTGGTTTATCTGTTGCAGGATTTTTACCAAGTATTATTGGTTCAACTTTCTTTTTTTCTGTATTTAATAATTCATGCGCTATATCCAAAGTAATAGTTTCAACAGTATAATTTTTTGCAGGCATATTTTTCTTGCCATCTGTTACATAAGGACCATATTTACCAATTTTGAAAGATATATTATCACCCAATTTCTTTTCTGTTGGTGTATCTGTGGTTATAACTTCTGCCTCTGTTTTATTATCATTATCATCTGTCAATTTCATTGTGTAATTACAAGTTGGATAATTAGAGCATCCGACAAAAGGTCCAAATTTAGATAATTTTATACACAATTTTTCACCACATTTTGGGCATTTGTCGCCATTTTTATGAAACAAGTGATATTTCATATATTCGTTTACAGTATTAATAATATCTGTTGTTTTTATATCACGAACAGATTCTATCGTTTTATCTGTTGGTTCCCAGAATGATTTAAGTGATGATAATTTATCTTTTATGCCATTTGATACATCGTCTAATGTGTCTTCTGTTTTTGCAGTAAAATTGACATCAACAAGATCTTTGAAATATTTGGATAAATAAGATATTAAAACCCATCCGGCAACAGTTGGATGAAAACGATGTTGTTTATCTTGTTCTACATATTTTCTGTCGACAATTGTTGACATAATTGTAGCGTAAGTTGATGGACGGCCAATACCAAGTTCTTCCAATTTTTTAACCAAAGACGCTTCTGTAAAACGTGCAGGTGGTTGTGTAAAATGTTGTTCTGGTTTTAATGATTTGATTTCAATTTCATCACCAATATTTAATACAGGTAATTTTACATCTTCATTTTCTTTTTCGTCATCTGTATCTTCAATATAAACTTTCATAAAACCGTCAAATGTACGTGTTGTTCCAACACAGTGAAATACAGCGTTTTTAACATTTATATCAACAGCAACAGAATCAAATTCTGCATTCGTCATTTGGCAAGCCACAGTTCTTTTCCAAATCAAATTATACAATTTTAATTCGTCACCAGATAATTCAATATTTTGATTTAAAAAGTGTGTTGGACGAATTGCTTCGTGTGCTTCTTGGGCATTTTTAGATTTTGTTACATAAATATTAGGTGTATTTGGTAAGAATTTTTCACCATATTCTGTTTTTATATATTCACGAATTTCGTTAACCGCTTCGACAGATAAATTTGTCGCATCTGTTCGCATATATGTAATAAAACCTTGTTCATACAATTTTTGTGCTGTTGCCATTGTGCGTTTTGATGAAAAATGGAGTTTACGTGAGGCTTCTTGTTGAAGTGTAGATGTTGTAAATGGCGCATATGCATGTCTTTGTACTTTTTTCTTTTCTATATTAGATATACGTCCGATATTTGGTGTATCAATAGAATCAATAATTTCTTTAACCATGGATTCATTTTCCAGGGTCATTTTTTCTATTTTTCTTTCATCGTATTTTATTAAATTTGCATCAAAATGTATTTTATCAAAATAACAGTTTGCGCCTATTGTCCAATATTCAACTGCTTTAAAAGTTTCAATTTCTTTTTCACGATCCACAACCAGTCTTACTGCAACAGATTGAACACGTCCTGCCGATTTACCAAGGTTTCTTTTCCAAAGTAATGGTGAAATACTAAACCCAATCAAATAATCTAGTATTCTGCGCACCATATATGCATCAACCAAATTATCATCAATTTCACGTGGATTTTTTAATGCTTCTAATATTGCGTTTTTAGTAATTTCATGGAAAGCAACACGATAAACATTTTTGCCTTTTAATACATTACGTGCATTTAATATATCGTTTATATGCCAAGCAATTGCTTCACCTTCACGATCAGGATCCGATGCAAGATAAATATTATCGGCTTTTTTTAATTCATCAATTATCAATTTTAATTGCTTTTCTTTACCAGGCATAATTTGCCATTTTGGTTCAAAATTATGTTTTGTATCAACGCTTCCATTTTCTGGAACCAAATCACGAACATGACCAACAGATGCAATAACACGCCAACCGTTACCAAGGTATTTTTCAATAGTTTTTGCTTTTGATGGAGATTCTACGATTAATAAATTCATTTTTTAAAACCCCTTGGATGATAATTGTTGATCTTTGTGGATGTGAGCATTTTGACATAAACCAAAGCCAAAAAGCAATGATATTAAACTGCTGCCTCCAAAAGACATAAGTGGTAATGGAACACCAACAGTTGGTAATACCCCAAGTACCATAGAGATATTTATAAAGTAATAAATGAAAAAGTTCAACATAAAACCAAAACATATTAGTTGTCCAAATCTATTTCGGCATGTTTTTGCCGCCCAAAACAACAGAATTACAATAAAAGTATAAATAGATAGCAACATAAATGCCCCAATAAAGCCAAACTCTTCACCCAACATTGTGAAAATAAAATCGGTTTGTTTTTCCGGTAAAAATGATTGTTGTGATTGGGTTCCAGACATATATCCTTTACCAACAATTCCGCCACTACCAAAGGCAATTTTTGCTTGGTTTATTTGATAGCCTGCACCACGTGCATCCAATTCAGGATTGATAAATGTTATAATACGAGAACGTTGATAATCATGCATTCCTCCATACCAGACAACAGGTAAAGCAAGTAAGCCAAGAATACCAGCAATCAAAAACCATTTTTTATTCGCGCCGACTATATAAAACATACCAATTGTAATCAAACCCAAAGATATACCTGTTCCAAGATCTGGTTGTGCACAAATAAGCAAAAATGGGACCAACAGCATTAAAACAGGTATTAGATAATTTTTTAATTGAGATAATTCAATACTGTTTTGCCATGCAAAATAACGTGCTAAAGCCAAAACAAGCGCTATTTTTATAAATTCTGATGGCTGGATATTCATAAAGCCAAGAGAAAGCCATCGTTGTGCCCCCATACCAACATCACCTACAAATGTCACCATAACAATTAATATCAAAGCAATGGCGTATATAAAATAAGCAGATTTAATCCATGTTTTTATATTTGAAAAAGATACTAAAAAGAATATGCAAAGTCCTAACAATATTTTTAATAATTGAGATAAAGCAAAAGGTTGCCAGGAACCGTTTCCGGCACTGAATAAAACAACAATTGAAAAAATCAATACAACACACATAGGTATAAACAATGCCCATGAAAAACGTGAAAGTTTTTCACCAAATGTCATCATGTTCGCATTAGATACACGTGTCGTAGTTGCCATTTTATTTCAATAATTCCTTCATTATATTCGCTGTTGCGCGTGCAGCAGGTGATGACCCACCAGCGTGTTCCATAATTACACATACGGCATATTTTGGTTGATTTGTTGGAGCATATCCAACAAAAAGACCGTGATTTCGCAGATTCCACTTTAACTGTTCGTTTGTTAAAACACCACTTTCGCGTTCCGCTTTTGAAATGTTGCGTACTTGTGATGTTCCTGTTTTACCGCCCATTTTTTTACCGTTAACATTGATTGCACTTCCTGATGCGGTTCCACCTTTTTGTGTTACTTGTTCAAGACCGGTTAAAACATGTTTTATATTTTTTTCTTGTAAATCAAGGCTTTTAAACGACGGCTGTTTATCCGAATAAATAATGCGCGGAACAACTTTTTTATTAGATGCAACACGCGCCATCATAACCGCAAGTTGTAAACAGTTTGTAAGAATAAAACCCTGACCAATACCAGAAATTATGGTGTCGCCATGAACCCAAGATGCACCAACATTTTTTTCTTTCCAGCGTCTGTCAGGCATAATTCCAGGCATCTCATGAGCAAGCACATCATCCATATATTTTTGATTTAATCCAAGTTTCAAAGCCATGTGTTTTATAGCATCAATACCAATACGCAATGCAACCTGGTAAAAATAAACGTCACAAGAATGTTTTAATGCGCCGTATAAATCAACATATCCATGTCCATGTTTTTCCCAACAATGATATTTGTGTTGTCCGTATTCCCAATATCCTGGACAGAATATTTTTTCGTTTGGTGATATAGCACCACTTTCAAGTGCAGCCAGTGCAACAACTATTTTAAACGTTGATCCTGGCGGATACAAACCTTCGATAGTTTTATTCATAAATGGTTTTGCAACATCGTCCAATAAAGATGATATATATTCTTCGCCATCGTCTGTTTTGAAATTGTTTGGATCAAAACTTGGGGTTGATGCCATTGCTAAAATATTACCGTTTTCAATATCAAGAACTACACCGCAACCAGCACGGTTCATCGCCAAAGAATCATATAAAACCTTTTGGACATTTTCACGAATTGTTGTTTTTATATTAGTGCCAACAACAGGCGATACAAATTGAGTTTTATCTTCACCTGTTATGCGTCCAACTGCATTTGTTACCAATACAGTTTGTCCTGGCGTTCCAGCCATATCATCATTAAATCTTTTTTCAAGCCCGTTTATACCAATTGTAAAAAATGGATTATTTGGAACAGGTTTTTTTGGTGCGCCAACATATCCAAATACTTGTGCCCCAGCAGGCCCCATTTCATAAACACGCGAAAAACCATTTCC
Source organism: Candidatus Enterousia sp. (assembly GCA_045114635.1). Taxonomy (GTDB): domain Bacteria; phylum Pseudomonadota; class Alphaproteobacteria; order Rs-D84; family Rs-D84; genus Enterousia. The sequence goes on along the minus strand of JBGUKY010000021.1, from coordinate 74,139 downwards.
AATATGAACCCCAGAAATGTTTTTAGCGGATAATTTTGCAAGTGTGTTCCAATTTGAATTTTCTGTAATTAAAACAGGTTGAAATTTTTGTTGTTTTTTTATATTACGCCATATTCTGTCGACGGTTTTTTTACGTAATTTTAATTCTTTGGTTATTGTTTCAATAACAGAATCTATATCATCGGTTTCTTCCGGGATAACATATATCCTGTATATTGGTATATCACGCGATATAACACCGCCAGATTCAGATAAAATATTACCACGTTTAGGCATTGTCATTTGAACACGAAATGAATTGTTTTCACTTTTACGACTATATTCTTTGTGTTCAAAAACCTGCATTTGAAGCATACGCATAACCAATACAGAAGTAAGTATTGCCCCGCCTGTTAAAAACAGTGCGCTGCGTCTGTCAAAGGTGCGTGCTACTTCGGTATCTATCATGATTTTACCCAATTATCCAGTGCTGTTATTGGTGTGTATAAAACACTTAACCACACAAATAACCATAAATTATTTATAAAGTTTATCCATGTAAATCCAGATATTATTAAAAGAAAAATACCAATACCAATAAATATCATAAATGCATATATGGCGTTATTATTAGTATGTTGAAAATCTGTATAATTTTGAAAACCGTTTATCGCATAAAACAAACAAAACAAACAAGTCCAAAAAAGCGGTAAATTACAGCGATAATCAATTAAAAAACAAAAAAGTAAAGCGAATATAGTAAAACCTTTGATTGGGCGAACAAAAGTGTAATAGAATATTGGTATCAGACATAAAATGCCGGCTGGGTTCCAAAAATATATAGACAGGCGCCACAAAAATAATGTCATCAAAAATGGCATAGCTTGTTTTAAAATTGGCACAACTTTATACATTACTTATATGAACCTATATCATTAAATTGTAATACCATAACACGTGACACTTTATTTGGTTTTAAAACATCAACATTTTTTTCGTCCATCATATCACCAATATATATTCCAGAAGGCAAGATACCGCTTATATTACTTGTTATAACTTTTAAACCTTTGCGACCAATAAATTGTGTGTCGTTAAAAAATCCAATAGAAGCACCAGATTTTCCGTTCCCTTGTAAGAAACCAGAAACATCAGATCCAGATATTCTTATTGCTATGTTTGTGTCGGCATCGGTTAATGCGCGAACGCGACAAAATTGAGATCCACAATCTGTGACTGTTCCAACCAAACGATTATCAAAAGATACAGCAACCATCCCCTTTGATAAACCGTCTTTTTTGCCACGATTTACGAGGAATGAATTATGATGAAATACAGAATCATCAAATTGTATGTCGGCGATGACAGTTTTAAAAGGTGATGCCTTTTTTATGTTGATTTCGTGTTCGAGTTTTTGGTTTTCTTGAATCGCGATGTCGCATGTATTTTTACTTGCCAATGCTTCGGCCAAATGAATGCGTAAATTTTCGTTTTCTTTGCGCAAATTAGACGTTTCTTTTATCCAATGCACGCTTTGACCAACAACGCGTACCGGCCATGTTATAACAGATCCAATCCCGTGTGCCACAGGTAATACAATGTGGGCCAGACCATTCATAATAGCATAATCTGGTTTTGCGACCATAATATATATGATAAAGACAGGAACTGCGACTGCCGCAAGTGACGATTTTATAATACGCATCAACTTATAAGATAATTTGTCTTTGGTCATACAGACAACTTTAAACGCAAAAAAGCTAATATTCAATAAAAACTTGATTTTTCTTTTTTATATGTCAAAATAAAGCCAGCCGAAATGGCAAGGCATTGCCACGAGGAAATATAAAAAAAGGATAGAAAATGCCAAAAATGAAAACAAAATCGTACTTAAAAAAACGTGCGTCTATGACTGCAAGCGGTAAAATCCGTGTTGCCAGAAACTCTCATCACAAATGCTTGTTGCATAAATCTAAACGTGCTAATAAAGCCGGATCTAAGCCACAGTATTTGAACGAAAACATGGTGGGTCAGGCCAAAATCTTGGCTCCATACGGTTTGAAATAATAAAGGGGGCACATTATGGCAAGAGTAAAACGCGGAACAACCGTTAAACAAAAACATAGTAAGATTCTTGACCGCGCCAAAGGTTATTTGGGCCGTCATCATTCAACTTATCGTGCTGCACGTGAAAAAACCGAAAAAGCAGGACAATATGCATATCGCGATCGTCGCCAAAAGAAACGTGATTTTCGTTCTCTTTGGATTGTTCGTATCAATGCTGCGGTACGTCCAAACGGTTTAACATACAGTCAGTTCATGAATGGTTTAAAGAAAGCAGGTATTACATTGGACCGCAAAGTTTTGGCCCAAATGGCATACGATGCTGATAAAAACTTTGAAACATTGGTTGAAACTGCAAAACGATTTATTGCCGAATCTGCGAAATAACGCTTTACGGCAATGGTTTTGTTTTGTTAAAATTAAGGCCGTAGAGATACGGTCTTATTTTTATAAACGGGGAAAAAATGAAAGATAAAATTAAAAACACAGTATCACTTGAAGAATTACAGGCATTGTACACTGAAACATTCGGAAAAAATGGTACGATGACGGCAAAATTAAAAACTATGGCAACATTGTCCAATGAAGAACGTGCGGTTATAAATGCTGAAAATGCTGAATTACGTCAATTGTTCAAAGAAAAACAAACAGAATTGGAAAATGCGGCATTAAATGCAAAATTGGCAACAGAATATGTTGATGTCACATTGGATAAAGAACCAGAACAACGTGGAACATTACATCCGTTGACACAAAGTTTGAAAGAAATATCTGCTATTTTGGAATCCTTTGGATACTCTTTGTGGACAGGTCCAGAAATTGAAGATGATTGGCATAATTTTACTGCATTAAACACCCCGGAATATCACCCTGCTCGTGATATGCAAGACAGTTTCTTTTTGGAAAATGGTAATGTTATGCGAACACAAACATCTTCCATTCAAATTCGTGCGATGGAAAAAGATGGCGTGCCAATCAAAATGTTTGGTATAGGTTCTACATATCGTAAAGAAATGGATGCTACACATTCCCCAATGTTCCATCAAATTGAAGGTTTGTATATTGATAAAAGTGTTACTATTTCAGATTTGATTGCTACATTGCGTTCATTGCTTTCAAGATTTTTTGAACGTGATATAGAAATTCGTATTCGTCCATCTTATTTTCCTTTCACAGAACCATCTGTTGAATTTGATATGAAATGGGGTGATAAATGGCTTGAAATGGGTGGCGCAGGTATGGTTCATCCAAATGTTTTAAAAAGTTGTAAAATTAACCCAAATGAATATCAAGGTTTTGCCTTTGGTTTTGGTTGGGACAGAATGGCAATGTTGAAATATGGCCTTGATGATCTTCGTAAGTTTTACGATGGCGATATTCGTTGGTTAAAAAACAGTGGCTTTTAATAAAGGGGTTATAAAATGAAATGGTCTTATGAATGGTTGAAAGAATATCTTGATACAAAATTAACCCCGGAAGAAATTGCGGATAAATTGAACGCCATTGGTTTGGAAGTCGAGGGTCTGGAAACCCCTGTATTACCAATTGCCGCCAAAATAGTTGAATGTAAAGCTCATGAAAACAGCGATCATTTACACGTGTTAAAAGTAGATGATGGTTCTGGTAAATTACGTCAGGTTGTGTGTGGTGCGCCAAATGCACGCGTTGGTCTTGTTTCTGCGCTGGCTGTACCTGGATGTAAAATCGGTGATATTGTTATACAAAGTGGCAAATTGCGTGGCGTTGAATCAGATGGTATGATGTGTAGCGCAAAAGAATTAGGTATCAGTGATGATCACAGTGGAATCATAGAATTAAACGAAAAAAAGGAAAAAATTGGACAACCTATTTCTGCTTTAAGCGGAACAGGTTCTGCTATTTTTGAAACTTCTATTACACCAAATCGTCCAGACTATTTGTCTGTTCGGGGCATCGCGTTGGATTTAAGTGCGGCCGATGCCGGTAAATATAAAGATGCTAAAATAACAGAATTAAAAGCAGTAAAAGGTAAAAGAAAAGTAAATCTTTTGGCATCGGGTGCTTGTCCAACATATCGTTTTTGTGAAATAGAAGGCATCAAAAACGCGCCGTCAAATCAAATGATTCAAAATCGTTTGCGCAGTGCCGGTATTAATCCAAAGAATGCGCCAATAGATGCTACTAATTATATTTGCTATGATTTGGCGCAACCTATGCATTGTTTTGATGCGGATGAAATTATCGGTGATATTACTGTTCGTATGGCAAAAAATGGTGAAAAGTTCACAGATCTTTTTGGAAACGAACACGAATTGTGTGATAAAGATTTGGTTATAACAGATGATGCGGGTATTTTAGCATTGGCAGGTGTTGTCGGCGGTATGCGTGCATCAACAACTGATAAAACAAGAAATATTATCTTGGAATCTGCGTATTTTGATCCTGTGTTTATTCGTAAAACAGCAAAAAGATATGGCATATCTACAGACTCTTCATACAGATATGAACGTGGTATAAATCCAGATGGTACATTGCGTGCTTTATCTTTGGCTGCAAAAATCATAATGGATGAATGTGGTGGTAAAATTGTAAATGTTACGGGTGCTGGTCGTTTGTCTTATACACCAGAATCTGTTGTGTATAATCCATCAATATTTGAACAAAAGACAGGTATAAAGTTGGATGAAAAAATCCAAAAAGATATTTTGAAAAAATTACATTTTGATGTAAAAGCAAATGGTAAAAATTGGATTGTTACGCCAAACCCACAAAGAACAGATATTGTTATACCTGAAAATATAATTTCTGAATTGATACGCATTTATGGTTATGAAAAAATTGGATTGAAAGATTTGCAACCAACAACAATAAATGCGATTCATAACGATATGAATTTGGCGTTAAAACAAAAATTAGCAAAGCGTGGTTTAAATGAACATGTTTCTTTTGGTTTTGGTAATTCCAAAGTAGAAGAATTATTAACAGATAAACCAATTATCAAAGTTGCAAATCCAATAATTGTTGATTTGGATACGGCAAGAAATAACCTGTTGGGAAATCTTTTGATCGCTGTATCTAACAATGAAAAGCGTGGTTTTTCTGATTTGAACATGTTCGAAGTCGGAACTGTTTTTGATGGCGACAAACCCGGTGAACAACATACTTCGTTATGCATAGTTCGCAGTGGCGAAACATCACCTAAACATTGGCAAAAACGCAACAGAAATATTGATGTTTTTGATGTTAAATCTGATTTGGTATCATTACTTGGAAATCAAAAATACACAATAGATTCTTCGAATGCACCACGTTGGGCACACCCATATGTTTATGGTAAAATTGTTCAGGGTAAAAAAGTTTTGGGTGAATTTGGTCAATTACATCCAAGTGTTGCAAAACAATTACATATCAAAACAAAAGTATTTGTCGCATTGGTTGAAAATATCGAAGATTTACCAAAAAATCCAAAGCACAAAAAGATGCCTTTGACAGATTTTATGCCGATTACACGTGATTTTGCATTTGTAATGGATGGTGTTTTTGAATCGCAAAAGATAGTTGCCACAGCATTTGCATCTGATTCAAATATCGCAGACGTTGTTGTATTTGATGCATTTGATATGGGTAACGGTCAAAAATCAATAGCGTTCACAATTACTATTTATCCTGATCACAATATGTCTGACAAGGAATTATTAGAGATACAAGATAAAGTAATTAAAAATATAGAATCTAAATGTGGCGCAAAATTGCGTGCATAACAAAATAAAAACACCGGCATTTGCCGGTGTTTTTTTATCTTTGTAAATTATTAGTTATTATTAATATTTCTAGTAAGCGATTTTGTTCACATGCATTTATTATATCTTTCGCATCTTCGCCATAAAATTTAAATATATGATTAAATTGTTTTGATAAAACACGAACGGCTGAACCTTGGACCAAGTGATTGTGTTTTTCGTGTCCCGGCAGTTTCATTTCTGTTGCTAATTTTGCGCCTTCAACAATCCATTTGTTATATTTTATTTGTGTTAATCCGTTTGTGTATGAAAAAGTTTTTACTGTTGCAACACCAGTTGGGGAAATTTCATGTGTGGTTTCTATAAGCATTTCTGTTTCAGGACAGTATGCAATATATATTGCCATTTCTTTGGCTTTGTCTTTTGTTGTAAATTTTGTGTCTTTGTTAGCAATCATTGTTTTATCTTGTTATTTCAAAACGGTGGTTGATTTTTTCAATTTTTGCATGTTCACGCAAAAAAGCCGCAAGTCTTAATTTACAAGCATCACTAATAAGTTTTGCTTTTTTTTGTTCGGTGATTTTAATATATTTTGTGTCTTTTTTAATATGTTTTATACAGAAGGCTTGTTTTTCTTTGCCTTTGGTGTCGCATTGGACAGTTATAAAAGCCTTTCCATTACCGATAAGATACATTTGATCTGTGATAGAAGTTACCGGTGTAGAACTAATGTCATCGGTTAAAAGAGCATCGATAATTTCACCGCATTCATTACTTGTTTTATATGTCATTATTTGCCTTTTTGTTTTTTCGCTTGTATTATATATAGTATTTTTGACAAGTCAAGCAATTTGTCAAACATATAACGGTATCAAAAACTTGATTTTTGGATATATTCATTGTATAAATAAGGGCATGAAAACAAACACGATAATTATTATTAAATAAATGGCACTGCGCTTTGGCGTTGGCTGAGGCGCGTAAAGCGCCATTTTTAATATAAAAAGGCAAATAAATGACATATAAAAAGACAGATCCAAAGGCTAATTTTTCAGAAATAGAACATAGTGTTCTGGGGTTTTGGCGTGAAGATGATACTTTCCATAAATCTTTGAACAAAACCAAAATGGGCGAACCGTTTAATTTCTATGATGGCCCTCCTTTTGGAAACGGTTTGCCACACTGGGGACATTTGGGTGTATCTGCTATAAAAGATATGGTTTCGCGCTATAAAACTATGCGTGGATTTCATGTTGTTCGTGAGCTTGGTTGGGATTGTCATGGGTTGCCGGCAGAAAACAGTGTTGAAAAAAAGCAAGGGCGTAATGCCAAAGATATTGTTAAGCAGGACGGTATTGCTGCTTTCTGTGATATGTGCAGAAGCGATGTTATGACATATACAAATGAATGGTTGCGCTTTATCGAAAGAATTGGTCGTTGGGTTGATGGTGGTGATGCCAAGGGGTATCGCACAATGGACAAAGATTATATGGAATCTGTGATTTGGGCTTTGAAGCAACTGCACGACAAAGGTTTGCTTTATAAAGATTTCAAAGTTAACCCATATGATTGGAAACTTGGGACTGTTTTATCAAACAGTGAAGCGTCCAGCGAATATCAAGATGTTGTCGATGATACTGTAACTGTTTGGTTCGAACTCGAAAATGGCGATCGTGCTATTGCTTGGACAACAACACCATGGACGTTACCTGCTAATTCTGCATTGGCTGTAAATCCAGAAATGGAATATGTGCGCATGCGTCACGATGACGGTCATATTTATGTTTTGGCAGCATCGCGTTTGAAAGCATATGAAAAAGTTTTTGGTGAAAGTGAAAAACTTGAGACACTACTCGGTAAAGATTTGGTTGGTCTGCATTATAAACCAATATTTGATTATTATGAAAAATCTGATCCATTATTACATCAAATAATTGCTGCTGATTATGTAAGCGACGGCGATGGTACAGGTATCGTTCATATCGCGCCAGCTTTTGGTGAAGATGACTATTTTGCGGCAAAAGCACTTGATCCAAAATTCCCAGTAATTTTGAATGTTGATGATTATGGTAATTTTGATAAAACTGTAAAAGATTGGGCGGGACAAAATATATTTGAAGCCAACCCTAAAATCATAGATTGGTTAAAAACGAATGGTATTTTGGTTAAAAAAGATCAACATAAACACAGCTATCCTTTTGGTCCACGCAGTCATGAAAAGTTAATCTATCGTGCAACGGATGCTTGGTATATTGATGTTCCAAAGATTCGCGAACGTCTTGTTGAAATAACAAAAAACGATACAACATGGACAAGTGCAGGTAATCGTTTTATGGCATGGATTGAAAACGCGCGTCCTTGGGGAATATCACGAAACAGATTCTGGGGTGTTCCATTACCAATTTGGGAAAAAGATGGCGAATACAAAATCTTTGGTTCAATAAAAGAAATGGAAGATTTCTTTGGTGTAAAAATTGAAGATCTGCATCGGCCAACGCTTGATAAATTGGAAAAAGATGGCTGGAAACGCATAGTTGATGTTTTAGATTGTTGGTTTGAAAGTGGATCTATGCCTTTTGCACAATTGCATTATCCATTTGAAAATCAGGATAAGTTCAAAAATAATTTTCCGGCAGATTATATTATCGAAGGCCAAGATCAGACACGTGGATGGTTTTATTCTCTGATGGTTATGGCAACCGCATTGTTTGATAAACCTGCATTTAAAACAGTATCTGTAAATGGTATGATCTTGGACGAACAGAAAAGAAAATTATCAAAATCTTTACATAACTATGTTGATCCAAGTGAACAGATTGAAAAAACAGGTGCTGATGCTGTGCGTTTGTTTATCCAAGGCAGCAATTTTATGAAGGCGGAATCTGTCAGTGTTGATAAAGAAGGTGTTATATTTAATGATTCAATCAAAACAATTTTAACACCACTTTGGAATGCATATCATTTCTTTACACTTTATGCTAATGCTGGAAATATTACTGTTGAAAATAAACCAAGTTCGGACAATTTGTTGGATAAATACATCTTGGCTGAATTAAACGAATTGGTGAAAACAACAACATCATCTTTGGATGAATATAAACCAGATGTTGCGGTTAAAGAATTTGTTCGTTTCCTTGATATTTTGAACAACTGGTATATCCGTCGTAATCGTGACAGATTCTGGGACGAAGATGTAAGTGCATTTGAAACATTACATTATGTATTGGTGAACTTTACAAAATGTTTGGCACCTTTTGCACCATTTATCAGTGAATATATATTCAAAAACCTGACCGGTGAAGAATCTGTACATTTACAAGATTGGCCAACAGCAACAAACACAGACGAAAAAATCTTGAATGATATGCGTCGTGTTCAAATGATAGTATCGACCGGAAAACAATTACGTGAACAATATAAATTGCGCAATCGTTTGCCACTTGCGGATGCAACTATTGCCGGCATAGAAATGGGTGATTATGCAGATATTATCAAAGACGAATTAAATGTTAAAAAAGTAAAGTTTGTTGATGATATTCACAATGTTGCAGACAGTTTTGTTTATCTGATTACACCAAAAATTGGTGCGCGCCTTGGCGGTGCTTTGAAAGATATTATACCGGCTGTTAAACGTGGTGAATATACATTAGATGGTGATAAATTGGTCGTTGGTGAAAATGTTTTAAATGCTGACGAATTTGAAAACCGTTTAACTGTGAAAGAAGGCATAACAGGAAGTGCTTTACCAGATAATACAGCGGTCGTTGTTTTGAATACAGAAATAAACAGCGAATTAGTTGCCGAGGGTTTGGTAAACGATGCGTTGCGCTTTATCCAAGATTCACGTAAAGCCGCAGATTTAGATGTTTCAGATAGAATCAAATTGACCTATACAGCAGATGTCGCACTTCATAACGCAATCGAAGCACACAAAAAACGCATAATGCATGATGCTTTGATTGTTGAAATGGGTGCTGGCGACGCCAATCAATTTGAAAAACAAATCGAAGATTACAATTTCGCAATCAATATCGAAAAAGTAAATGGCTAAATCGAAAATAACTCTTTCGCCGGATATTTATTTTGAAAATGTGTGTCCCACATTGAATATGAATATCCGGTCTGAATTATATTCTACAAATGAATTTACTTTTGCAGTTGCGGTTATTTTGTCTGCGCAGGCAACTGATAAGAAAGTAAATGAAGTAACACCAGGACTTTTCAAAATTGCGCCAACCCCAGATAAAATGTTAAAACTTGGACTTGATGGGTTAAAAAAACATATACGCGTAATTTCTTTCTTTAATAACAAGGCCGAAAACATAATAAAATTGTCGGCCCAATTAAAAGATAAAGACAGCGATGATAAAAATTACAAGTTTCCACAAAAATATCATAATCGTGCTGAATTGATGAATTTGGCTGGCGTCGGTCAAAAGACAGCAAATGTGATTATGAATGTTTTATGGGATGCGCCAAATATTGGTGTTGATACACATGTGTTTCGAAATGCACATCGATATGGTTGGGTTGGTGAAGCAGAAAACACACCAGAAAAAGTCGAAGAAAAATTATTAAAAATAATTCCACAAAAATATCACGCAATGGTAAATCATGTAATGGTTTTACATGGTCGTTATACATGTAAAGCACTTCGTCCAAATTGTGAAAATTGTCCGGTTGCAAAGTGGTGTAATGCGAAAGATAAAAAAATATAAAAATACCGGCAAATGCCGGTATTTTTTATGATGGTGCCGGAAACAGGATTTGAACCTGCGACCCCCTCATTACGAATGAGATGCTCTACCAACTGAGCTATTCCGGCGATATGGGGATATTAGTATATATTTTTATTTATTTCCACTTTTTATTTTGCGTAATACTACCATGATTCCGGCCGGTGTTATTCCAGGGATTCTGGACAATGCAGCAATATTTTCAGGACGTGTTTTTGTTAATTTTTCAACCAATTCATTGGTAAGGCCTGATAATTCTTTATAGTCAAAATTAGCTGGTATTTTTAATTGGCTGTCGCGTTTATAGTTCGCAATTTCGCGTTCATTTCTTTCAATATAACCGGCATAAAATTTGTCGTTTTCAACAGCAGTACTTTTGCGCATTTTTAAAACTTGTTCATGTAAATCGTGTGAAATCAAACCGATCTTTTCGGACATTTCACCCAATCGCAGTATTGCGTTATCTGCGCGAAGATTAAGGCGATATTCGGCACGCGAAGTGAACATACGATATGGTTCATCAACACCAAGTGTTGTTATGTCGTCAATCAAAACACCAATCATAGAATTAGTTCTGTCGATTATCAAAGGTTCAATATCTAATGCGTGTGCAGCGGCGTTTGCGCCAGCAATTAAACCCTGGGCGGCGGCTTCTTCATATCCAGATGTTCCATTGATTTGGCCAGCAAAAAACAGACCAGGAAAATCTTTTGATTCCAATGTATTTTTTAATGTACGTGCATCAATTGCATCGTATTCAATTGCATATCCGTAACGCGCAATGCGTGCATTTTCAAGGCCTGGGATAGTACGTATCCATTTATCTTGGATATCTGCACCAAAACTGGTCGATATGCCGTTTGGATAAATTAAATCACTACCGAAACCTTCTGGTTCCAAAAACACATGGTGTGTTTTATGTTCTGGAAAACGCATAACTTTATCTTCCAATGATGGACAATAACGCGGGCCAAGACCGCGAATATCACCGTTATACATTGGTGCATTTTTTATGTTTTCACGAATTATTTCATGTGTTGTTTCGTTTGTATGTGTAATAAAACATTTATCGTTTATCGTATTGTTATTATCGCCAATTCCAAACCAATCATGTGGTGTGTCGCCTGGTTGTTCTTCACAAACACTAAAATCAATACTATCGCGATAAATACGTGCCGGTGTCCCGGTCTTTAATCTTAATAATTCAAAACCTGCATTACTTAAAACTTTTGATATATGCGAATCGTTTTCCTGGTATTCACCATTATCCATTAAACGACCAGATTTAATTTTTTCATTTCCGCGTGTAACAAGTCCACCTAAGAAAGTGCCAGTTGTTAAAACAATAGATTTTGCAGAATATTTTTTATTGATAATTTTATTTTGTAAATCAAGATCAATAACAGATTCAAAAACAACATCAAGATTTTTTGTTGATTTCAAAATCTTCATTACTGCATTATGATAAAAATTACGATCTATTTGTGCACGAAGTGCCTGTGTCGCGGCACCATGTGTTGCATTCAATGTTCGCCAATGAATACCAGATGAATCTGCAGCATATGGCATAACCCCACCAAATACAGCCATTTCAGCAACCATTTGTGATTTGCCTGGTCCACCAATAGATGGATTACAAGACATTGCGCCAATATCGCTTTCGCGCATTGTTATTAACAAAGTCTTTGCACTACGACGTGCGGCAGCTGCCGCGGCCTCTACCCCGGCATGTCCACCACCGATAACAATCACGTCAAAGTTTTGCATTTTATTAAAAACGTCCCATACCACCGTTTACATGAATTGTTTGGCCGTTTATATATGAAGCTTCGTCACTTGCCAAGAACACACAAGTGTTTGCAACATCGATTGGTTCACCAAAACGACCCGCTGGTATTTGTTCAAGATATTTTGCCTTTAATTCGTCACTCAAAACATCTGTCATAGGTGTTTTGATAAATCCTGGTGCGATAGAGTTTGCAGTAATTCCGCGTGAAGCAACTTCTGCTGCAATAGATTTTGTCATTGCTATAATTCCACCTTTGCTTGCTGCATAATTTGTTTGGCCAACACCACCGACAACACCAACTATGGAAGCCATATTGATAATACGACCAAATCTTTGTTTCATCATTGGCATGATTGCAGCCCTACACATTTTAAATGTTGCACGTAAGTTTGTATTCAAAACATTATCGAATTGTTCGTCAGTCATGCGCATCATCAATGTATCAGCAGTAATGCCAGCGTTGTTGATTAAAACATCAATATGACCAGCCTTTTCAATTGTATCTGCTATCAATTTTTCAGCAGCGCCATCAATGGATAAATCAGATTGAATCTTTATAAAAGAATCATCAAACGCAGATAATTTTTCAAGATTGCGTCCAGTTACAACAACTGTTGCACCGGCTGCCTTCATTTGTTCTGCGATTGCACCACCGATACCACCTGTGGCACCTGTGATTAAAACGACTTTATCTTTTAATTCAAACATATTTATCCCCTATTTATGTGCGTTAATTTTATCTGTTGTGCGTTTTGTCATACCAATCAATGCTTCGCCTGGGCCGATTTCAGTTAAATCATCAATGCCAAGGTTGACCATTTCCATAACACTTTCGCGCCAACGAACACCATGTGTTATTTGGTAAAGCAATGCATCTTTGATTTCATTGACATCTGTCAAAGGTGTGCATGTTTTATTAGAAATAATTGGAACAATTGGTGTTTTGATTTCGATTTCATCCAATGCTTTTTTCATAACAGTAACAACCGGTTCCATTAAACGTGAATGTGGCGGAACAGATAATGCCAATTTCATAGCACGTTTTGCACCTGCTTCTTTTGCAAGTTCCATAGCGCGTTCAATTGTGTTATTTGCACCAGATATAACAATTTGACCCGGGCAATTATCATTTGCAATATCACATACGCCACCTGTTTCAGATTCTGCCTTTTCACAAACAGTTTTCAAAGCATCATATTCGATACCTAATATTACAGCCATTGCGCCCTGACCCGCAGGAACGGCATTTTGCATAGATTCACCACGAAGTCTTACCAATTTAATTGCATCTGTCAAAGACAATGCGCCAGCGGCACAAAGTGCGGTATATTCGCCGAGCGAGTGTCCGGCCACATAATCTGGTTTTGGAAAATTGCCGGCACGAAACATTGCGATAGATGTTGCGAGTATCGCTGGTTGAACGTTTGCTGTTAAAGTCAAAGTTTCAATCGGACCATTAAAAATAATATCCGACAATTTTTCGTTCAATGCCGCATCCATTTCATCAAAAACAGCGCGTGCATCCGTGTTATTTTGGTATAAATCAAGTCCCATTCCCACAGCTTGTGCGCCTTGACCTGGGAAAACATAGATAGATGACATATCTGTCCTTTTGTTATATTTCATATAAAATTATAGAAGAATAAAAGCAAAAATCAAATTATTATCTATTATTTGATGCGTTTTAACATTTCATCTATGAAAGGCAACATAAAGTCCCCATCATGATATAAATCGAGCATTTTTTGACGCGATACCCACGCGATTTGTTCAACTTCTTCAACCTGACGTGTGGTTTTTGTTGTTTTTGGTACAGATGTTACAAATATGTTAAAGATACATTGACGTGCGGTAAAACTGTATATTTGTTTAAGATTTTGTGGATTTATTTTTATACCCAATTCTTCCATAACTTCGCGTACAGCACATTGTTTTGCATCTTCGCCAGCCAAGGCAGAGCCGCCAGTTATAGACCATTTGCCAGGATATAAATCTTTTTTTAAAGATCTTTGTTGAATTAAAAAATCATCATTATCTTTGATAAAAACAGCAGAGCCCATATGGTATTCATTGTCACCAAGGCAGTCTTTGCCACGTTGAATAATTTTATTCAACTTTTTACCGTTGATATCATAAACATCCCAAAATTCTGCCATATTTAATCTCTTTTACTGAATTCGCAACCGCAATATTTTTGACGATAAAAATCAGTTTCGTGATTGATTTGTTGACGCAATTCTTCGTTCCATTTAATTGGTAAATATTTTATGTTGCCACAAGATTCATTTGCAGCATAATCAACCTGATTTTGATCTTTGAAACGTGATACACCAAATACAGAAGCAATTGCATCAAAACCATGTTTTTTTGCATATTCACGTGCATAACAAAAACGATACGCAAAACATTTACTGCATCTTGCACCACGTTCCGGTTCGTTTTCAAGACCGCATACAGCGTTGCGCCAATCATCATGATCATAATCGCCAATAACATATTTTACACCAAGTTTTTCACAATATTTTATTTGCTCATTAAGGCGTTTTTTGTATTCGGATTCCGGAAAAATATTCGGATTAAAAAACATCACGATAAAATCGTCTATGCCAGGGATTTCTTTGTTTGCCAACTGTTTAATAGCACCACATGAACATGGTGCACAGCAAGACATCAAAATCAATTTGTTATCTGGCATTTTTCTTTACATATTTCATTCGCAAGAATTTAAAAATATCTTTTAATTGTTTTTCTTCTTTGTGTTTAACGAGTATATAAAATTCGTCTGCTAAAAAACTTGAAACACGACCGTGTGTAAAAGGAATCAATAATTTTTCAGCGTTTCTTGATACTGTACATATTTCGCGTTTGTGTTTAGTATCGTGGCATCTGTGTTCAAATTTGCAGGTTTCGCAAGAAATATATAAAAATCTGAATAAAGAATGCATATGAAACACGTTCACTTTATGAATTGTTGGTTTCTTTCTATAAGATTTACGTTGTTCGTTTTCCATTAAAAATCTTTTCCAAATTTAGATGCATCTGTTATTTCATAAAGTTCAGAATCGTTATCAGATATATTCAATTCAGATGCACTACATAACATACCAGCAGATTCAACGCCAACAACATTGCGTGGTTTAATTGGTTTACCTGTTTTGGGTAATATTGCACCAATTGGTGCAAATACAGCCAACATATCTTTTTTAACATTTGGTGCACCGCAAACAATAGTATAATTTTGTGTTCCATCATTGATTGTTAAAACATGTAGATTTTCACGTTCAGGATGATCTTTGACATCAATGATTTTTACAACCTTTAAGCAAATTTGTTTTTTAGATGAATATTTATCTTGTAAATATTTTACTTTGTCATCATCAATTCTTTCAAACAAGTTTTCTGGAATTGTGAATTCTGTGCCATTTTTTACACGTGGTAAAAATTCAGACGGCCAAGATAAATCGTTTTTGGTTGCAAAAATATTTTGCATCTTGATCGCAGTATCAGGTATAAACGGTGCAGATACACGTGCATAAAAATCAATCAATTGGAAACAGTTGTTTAACACATGTGCGGCCGTGTCCATATCGCCGTTTTTAACCAATGCCCATGGTTCTTTTTCGGTCATATATTCGTTTCCAATTGCCCATAACGAACGCAACGCGAATATACTTGCGCGAAATTCGCATTTTTCAAGTGCGTCGGTTAATTCAGATAATTTTTCATCAATTCTTGATTTTAATTCGCTGTCTAAACCGTCTGAATTTGGAACAATATTTCCAAAGTTTTTGTTCGATAATTTGCAAACACGTGATACAAAATTACCAAGCATACCATTCAAATCTTTATTAACAATATCTGCGAAACGATCGATTTTGAAATAGTAATCATCTGTTTCTGGTGCAGATGCCATTAATGCATATCTCCATGCGTCGCTTGGTGCGATATCAATAGCTTCATCAAGGAATATGCCGTTATGTTCTGATTTTGAAAACTTTCCATCTTCGAAATTAAGGAAATTCATTGATTTTAACATATCAACAGTTTTCCAGTTGTCGTGCATAGCCAATTGTTGTTCTGGGAAAAATATCGCATGAAACTTTACATTATCTTTACCCATAAATTGCGCATAATAACAATCTGGATTTTTCCACCATGTCGCCCAATCTTTATTTGCAGCTTGTGATATAGAAACATAACCCCATGGTGCATCAAACCAAACATAGAAAACTTTGTTTTCGTATCCTGGTTTGTTTACAGGGATTCCCCACGACAAATCACGTGTAATTGATGTGTCACGTAATCCTTCGTTTGCCCAACCGCGTGCGATAGCAGATGCGGTTTTTGACCATTTTGGTGCATGCTCGTCCAACCATTTTTTCCATTCGTCTTGCATTTTAGAAGCTTTGAAAAACAGGTTTTTTGTTGGACGCATTTCAATATTTGTTGATCCGGATATTGTTGAATGAGGATTTATTAATTCAGATGCTTCGTATGTGGCACTGCATTTATCGCATTGATCACCGCGGGCCTTTTCATAACCACAGTTTGGACAAGTCCCGTTTAATTGACGATCTGCCAAAAACATACCGTCATCAACACTGTAAGGTTGAATTGTTTCGCGTTCTTCTATTAAACCTTGTTCATCAAGACGTGTGAACAAATCATGAATCAATTCTTCTTGTAATTCAGTGTGTGTGCGACCGAACAAATCAAATGATAAATTAAAATTATGAAAAGATTTCTTTTGTTTTTCATAATATTTATTGTTGTATTCAATAATTGGTAACCCTTCCTTGGCGGCACCAACAACAGCAGTTGTACCATGTTCGTCTGCACCGCAAATATATAACACATCACGCGACATCGCACGACAAAAACGCGCATAGACATCACTTGGTAAATAACAACCAACAAGATGTCCCAAATGCAATTCGCCGTTTATATAAGGAAGTGCAGTAGTAATAAGATATTTTTTTGCCATTGTTTGTGCCTCTTGATTTTAATAAAAAAAAGATAGCTTTTGGCTATCTTTTTTGAAACTGGTGGGTGGTATTGGGCTCGAACCAACGACCTCCACGATGTCAACGTGACGCTCTAGCCAACTGAGCTAACCACCCAAAGCACAGGCATTATAACACCGAAATTCAGATTTGCAATAAAAAACCGGCGGTTGCCGGTGTTTTTAATACATTGTTTGTAAAATGTGTTTACTCTTGTCAATATTGGATAACATTTTACCACTTCCCAAAGCAACACACGCCAATGGATTATCAACCAAGAATGCTGGTAATCCAGTTGCGGCACGAATAGCGGCATCAAGTCCGCGTAATAATGAACCGCCACCAGTCATTGCAATACCAAGATCAGCAATATCAGCAGACAATTCAGGTGGTGTAGATTCAAGCGCCAAATGAACAGTGCTTATAATTTTTCCAACTGTTTGGGACAATGCAGTCGCAATTTGAGATTCTGTAACAATTGTTTCACGTGGTGTGCCACTCATCAAATCGCGTCCTTTGATTTTCATTGTTAATTCGTTTGCTTTGTCTTTTGGCATAATAGCAGTACCAATTTTCTTTTTGATTTCTTCAGCTGTATTTTCACCAATTAACAAGTTTTTATTTTTACGGACATAATCGATAATATCTTCGTCCATTTGATCGCCCGCTGTACGGACAGCATTAGAATAAACGATACCGCCCAAAGACATAACTGCAACTTCGGTTGTTCCACCACCAATGTCCAAAACCATGGATCCCAAAGGTTTTTCAATAGGCAGACCTGCACCAATAGCAGCAGCTGTTGATTCTTCGACGATGTAAACACGACGTGCGCCGGCAGCATCAGCAGCTTCTTGAATGGCACGTCTTTCCACAGGGGTTGCGCAAGATGGTACACATATAATAATTAAAGGTGCAGTCAAAAGGTTTCTTTGATGAACCTTGCGAATAAAATATTTAATCATTTCTTCTGCAACTTCAAAGTCCGCAATAACGCCGTCACGAAGTGGGCGAACAGCACTTATTGTGCCTGGTGTACGACCAAACATTTGTTTAGCTTCTGCACCAACAGCCAATATTTCTTTGCGGCCCAATAATTTATTTTCTGCGACAGCAACCACAGATGGTTCATTAAGAACAACACCACGTCCCTTGACATAAATAAGGGTGTTTGCTGTACCTAAATCTATAGCCATATCTGCGGAAAAAAACTTTAATAACCAATTATACATGTATCAATCCCTTGTCTTTGTTTTTCGCATTATAAAACAGGGTTTGAAAAAATCAAGCACGCATAGCAAATTTTGCTTTTTTATTTGCTTTTCCTTATATTCTGATATAATTCTTGGCATGAAAAGAAAAACTATACGAAGATACAAAGATTTTATTACATTGCCAAATGATCCGTCAGTGGCAAATGATTACTTTATGACCAAGGCAAAAGCAGCCGCTAAACCAGATGCAAGATATGGTTTGGTTGTGCCAAAGAAAATCTTTAAATTGGCAGTACAAAGGAATCGCGCTAAACGTTTGTTACGCGATTGGATTGCGGCCAATGAAGATTTGATGTTGCTGGATTTCGACTATATTTTTATTGCGCGCGAACCAATTTTGGAATGTTCGCGTGATACTGGGCGTGCGAAGATGGCACAAGCATTAAAGAAAATCTCACAATGAAAAACGATTTTTTTACCAAAATTGGCTGCAAATTAGTCAGGTTTTATCAATTATGTATATCGCCTTTTATTGGTGGTCGTGCAGCATGTAGATTTATACCGACTTGCAGCGAATATACCAAACAAGCAATTGAAAAATATGGTTTGATACATGGAACATGGCTTGGAATGAAACGCATATCAAGGTGCCGACCTGGTGGTGGATGTGGATACGATCCCGTTCCTTGACATCTAAAAATACAATGTGATAAAATTAATGTAATATATACACAAATAAAAAGGATTTTTAATTATGTCTTCTTTTAGGTCAACAGTTGAAAATATGTCCAAATTGATGGATGAAATGGGCATAACAGAATTGGATCTGGAACGTCAGCTGTTATTGGGTTTATATCGTAAACATATTCATTTATCTAAACAACAGGCAGTGGCTGCGCCAGTTGGTTTTGTGCCACAGGCAGGCAAAGGAAATAACGAAACAAAATTATCCGGTCACGTATTAAAATCGCCCATGGTCGGTGTTGCATATCTTGCCCCAGAACCAGGTGCCAAACCTTTTGTTAAAGTTGGAAGCGAAGTCAAGGCTGGCGACACTGTTGCGCTGGTAGAAGCCATGAAAACATTTAACCCTATTAAATCTGATGTTGATGGTGTCGTCAAAGAGATTTTGGTGACCGATGGAATGGCTGTTGAATTTGATACACCTATTATCGTAATAGAATAACGGGGTGGACCATGCCACAAATCAAAAAAGTTTTAATCGCTAATCGTGGTGAAATCGCATTGCGTGTTATTCGTGCGTGTCGTGATATGGGAATACGTACTGTCGCGGTTTATTCTACTGCGGATAAAGATGCGATGCATGTTAAATTGGCTGACGAATCTGTATGTATTGGTCCGGCACAATCATCTGAATCTTATCTTAATGAATCTGCGATATTGACGGCGGCTTTGTTAACAAATGCTGACGCTATTCACCCTGGATATGGTTTTTTATCTGAACGCGCTGACTTTGTGGACAAGGTTGAACAGCATGGGCTTATTTGGATTGGGCCAAGCAGTGATATGATTCGCAAAATGGGTGATAAAGTTAATGCTAAACACACTGCTATTAAATGTGGTTTGCCAATTGTTCCTGGATCAGATGGTGCGCTGCGCGATGTCGAAGATGCGCTTGTTTGGGCTGATAAAATTGGGTATCCAGTTATGATCAAGGCTGCTGCTGGTGGTGGTGGTCGTGGTATGCGTGCGATAAATAATGCCAACGAATTAAGAGAAGCATTCCCGATTGTAAAGGCTGAATCTAAATCTGCTTTTGGTGACGATACTCTTTATATGGAAAAATTATTGTTACATCCACGTCATATTGAATTTCAAGTTTTGGGCGATAAACATGGCAATGTGGTTATTTTCGGTGAACGTGATTGCTCGCTTCAACGTAAAAACCAAAAGGTCATGGAAGAATGTCCTGCGGCAATATTAACCCAAAAGCAACGCGATGATATGATAGAGGTTTGTAAAGCCGCTGCCAAGAAAATGAAATATACAAATGCTGGAACTTTCGAATTTATGTTCGAAGATGGCAAATTTTATTTCCTTGAAATGAATACAAGATTACAAGTGGAACATCCGGTAACAGAAATGGTTTATGGTATTGATTTGGTACGTGAACAAATCAGAATTGCTGCTGGTGAAAAATTGGGTTATACGCAATCAAACCTTATTGCACATGGACATGCAATCGAATTTCGTATTAACGCCGAAGATCCAGAAACATTTATACCTAACCCTGGAAAGATAGCATTATATGCACCTTCGGGTGGGCTTGGGGTGCGCGTGGACAGTGCGGCATATACCGGATATACAATTCCATCTACGTATGATTCTATGATTGCAAAATTAATTGTTCATGCCCAATCAAGGCCTGCATGTATTATGCGTGCAGAACGTGCATTGGATGAATTTGTAATCGAAGGTATTAAAACAACAATACCTTTACAGAAAAAGTTGTTGGATAATTCTGATGTTCGCCAATTAAAAACAGATAATCATTGGTTGGAACATTTTTTAGCCGAACAAAAGGTTGAAGAAAAAACAGAAGAAAATAAAGAATAAAAAATACCGGCATTTGCCGGTGTTTTTATTCATATCTTAAACTGTCAATCGGGTTCAATTTGGCGGCTTTGATTGCTGGCATAACACCTGATGCCAAACCAACAACAACTGCAACAGTTACAGATAATATAACCGGCCATATGGAAAACGGAACATTATAATGTAATATCAATCGACCAACACCTTGGGACAAACCTACACCAAGAACAAGACCAATCATTGATCCGATAAAAGATATCATTATTGATTCGGATAAAAACTGAATTATTATTACACGTTCTTTGGCTCCGATTGCTTTGCGTACCCCTATTTCGCGTGTTCTTTCTGCAACAGATACCAGCATCATGTTCATAATACCAATTGATCCAACTAATAATGATACGGCTGCAATGGCAATCAATAAAAGTTTAAGATAACCAGTAACTGTATCCATTGTTTCCATGATTTGTTTCATATCTGTAATTTGAAAATCGTCTTCATCGCTGTCTTTTAATTTATGGCGTTGACGCAAAAGAGATGTAAGTTGTTCAATCACAACATTGTTATCAGAATCGTTATATATTTTTAATGCTATCATCGTAACTGCATCTGGAAACTTTGAACCTTGTAACCGCTTTTTTAGTGTTGTGATTGGAATTATAATCATATCGTCTTGGGATCCAAATGATGAATCTCCACGTGCCTTCATAACACCGATAACAACAAAAGGCATATTTTGAATTCGAATAATTTCCCCAACCGGATTTTCTGGTAATCCCAGTTCAGTTGCTGTATCTGGTCCGATAACCGCATAAGTTGCCGCACTTTTTACTGCATTGTCATCAAAAAATGTTCCGTATTCGACATCTATATCTTGAATAGCTGCGTAATCAGGCGAAGCGCCTAATACTATTGTGGACCAATTTTTATTGCCATATATAATCTGGGCAGATCCCATTTGTGCAGGCGATACAAATGTGACATCAGCTAATCTTTTTATTTGTTCGCCGTCTGTTATTGTCAGGGTTTGTTTGTTCCCTGTCCTTACTCCACCGGTACGCGCGGCGCCAGCGCGAATAACAATAGTATTTGTTCCAAGTGCAGAAAATTGATCTGTAATAGATTTTTGAACTGTTTCCCCAACTGCAACCATTATTACCACAGCCATCACACCAATAATAATACCAAGGACAGTCAAAAAAGAGCGCAATTTATTGCCGCTTATTGAAATCCAAGATTCTTTTAATATGTCACCAATAGTCATTTTGAGTGCTTTTTTTCTGATTTCAATAAAGTTATTTCGCTTTTAGGGACTGGGCCATCGTAAGTAATTCGCCCATCGAAAATATGAATAATGCGACGTGTATATTGTGCAATTTCAAATTCGTGTGTAATCATTATTATGGTTATTCCAAAATCACGATTTAATTTTTCAAAAAATCTTAATATTTCGTTTCCCATTTTTGAATCGAGCGAACCTGTGGGTTCGTCAGCCAATATTAATTTAGGGTTGCCAGATAAAGCGCGCGCAATTGCTACACGTTGTTTCATTCCGCCTGATAGTTGTGTTGGAAAATATGTTTCAAAGTTTTCAAGGCCGACAAGACGGAGCATTTCGCGTGCGCGACTTATCCGATCATTCATAACCCAGCCACGATACATTAATGGCAACATAACGTTATCAAGGATAGTTCTTTTTGATAACAAATTAAAGTTTTGAAAAACAAAGCCGATATATTCATTTCTTACAGTTGCTAAATCATCTGCAGTCATGGTGGTTATATCTTTGTTGTATAATTCGTATGTTCCGCTGGTCGCACTATCTAATGCGCCAATAATATTCATACATGTTGATTTGCCAGAACCACTTGGTCCCATAATTGCAACAAATTCACCAGATCTGATAGTAAGATTTATATCAAATAAAACCTGTTGCGAACCACCGATGGCAAGTGGAAAACTTTTGTTTATTTTATTCAAAACGATAATATTTGTTTGGTTCTTCATATTACATTCTTGGTCGCATGCTGCTTTTATTTGTTGTTGTTTGACCTGTGAATCCAACTATGATTTTGTCGTTTTCGCGTAAATCATCGGATATAATTTGGGTTTCAGTTGGCGTCGTAATTCCGCGTTTGTATGGAATAAATAAAGTTTCTTTGCCACGCTTTATTGCAAGGTGTGTTTTGGGTGTTATGTTGTCGCTTATATTATCAACAAAGTTTTTATAAGAACGAATCAAAAGACTTGAATTTTTTGTTTTCCATGCATCTTTGGCATTTGCCACAACTACTGTCACAAACGCTGTCATTCCAGGCATCAATTTTAAATCAGAATTATCAACATCTATTACAACAGTATAAACAACAACATTCGAAACATTTGTTGGGGACAATCTTATTTGTTGAACGTGTCCGTTGAAAGTAATATTTGGATATGCATCCACAGTGAAAGTGACGGGCATACCATCTTTGATCATGCCTATATCGGCTTCGGATACGGCTGTTTCAATTTGCATTTTTGATAAATCTTCGGCTATTTCAAAAAGATCCGGTGTTTGAAATGAAGCGGCTACAGTTTGCCCTTTGTCTACTTTACGCGAAATAACAGTTCCATCAACTGGCGAAGTAATTGTTGCATACCCAAGATTTGTGACTGCGCGTTCATATGCGTATTGTGCTTTGTTTACCGCTTGTTGCGCTTGTTCATAAACGGTTTGAGATTTTTCCATTTCTGCGCGTGAAATAAATCCGTCGGCATATAAAGATTGATTGCGATTGTATTCGCTTTTTGCGTATTTTAATTCTGATTTCATTGAATCAAGTGATGCTAAAGCTTCGTCCACAGTTGATTGTAAAACCGAAGGTTCGATGGTTAATAAAACATCACCTTTTTTTACGCGTGAATTATAATCAACAAATATGTTTTCTATTGTGCCTGAAACTTGTGATCCAACATTGATGGTGTTTACAGGCTGTATTTCACCGGTGGCTGTTACAGTTTGTGTTATATCACCACGTGTTATATCGATGGTGATATATTCTTTCTTTTTAGATTTTGAAGACGGACACAACCACAAACAAAACAAAATAATAGTTATTACGATTATTGCTATCCACCACTTGTTGCGCCAGATATAATTCAATAATCTTTTTATGAATGATGGCTTTTCTGTTTCCATTATTGGTTATCCTTTAGACCTTTTTTTATGTCTCCAATGGCCAATGCAACAGCGGCGCGTTTTATAAAAAGATCATATTTTGCACTGTTATGTTGATTGCGAGCATTCACTAAATCAGATTGTGCTGATTGCCAATCAAGCATGGTTGCACGACCAACCTTGTACATACCTGACATAGCACGTTCACTTTCTGTCGCAGATTTAAGAAGTTTCTCTGTCTGTTTTAAAACGGTCTTTGCTGTTTTATAATTTTGATAAGCGGTGAAAACATCCATCATTGCATTGTTGGAAATATTTTGTTCTGTATACTGTTTGTTTTCATAGTCAGCATTTGCAGACCGTGCATTATAATAGTTCAAAAAACCAGTGAATATCGGCATAGATGCAGAAAATCCGATATTGCCATGTGTTTTAAGCGTCATATGTTCAAACATGCCACCAACAGTTTTATCTGTTGTTGTAACCCCGCCATTAACAGAAATTGATGGGAGTCTTTTCAAAAAGGCACTGTTACGACGATGCCAAGCAGCGTTTGTTTGTGATTTTGCTTTTAATAAATCTGGCCTTTGTTTTTGTGCTATTGATATAAGTTTATCAATATTTTCGCTTTCGGCATCACTTCCAAAAGATATTGGCATGTCTTTTATTTTTATATTCTGATTAGTCGAAAAAGAAAGAATGTTTAAAAGAGTGCCTTTTGCAATTTCACGATTGTTTTTTGCTCGTTCCAAAGCCAATTGTGATGATGCCAAGTTCGTGTCTGCGGTATAAACATCAGCGCGTGCAACAACCCCAGATTTATATTTTTTGTCTGCTGTGTCTTTTGCTGTTTGTGCAACTTTTAATGCAGATTGAGCAGATAATACATTTGCATCCATGTTCAACAATTCATAATATGCACCGATAATAGAATAGATAAAATTTTGAATAGTTTCGTCATAATCAAAACCTGCTGCGCGGTATGCTGCAAGGGTTTGTGCAAAATCAGATTCGCGTTTTCCAAAATCAAAAATTAAATAAGATGCAGATAAAGATGCACTGTATTCCCAATCTTCGTGTTCTGTATGAGATCTGTTTGCGCCAGTGCTGCCGGATACCGTAGGTAAATAATATGAATGGGCTGCATTTTTTGTATATCTTTGTGATTGTAATGTGGCGTATGCAGCCGCAGTATTTGGATTGCGACAAAGCCCAAGATCTATCACTTCGACAAGAGTTATTTCTTTGTCCGGCACATGTTTTATGGTTGCGCAGTCTGAAACAGCATGCGCACATAGTGGGCAACAGACAAAAAACACATAAAAATACCTCATAACATATAAGATATCTGTTTTTGGGGCCAAAAAATATCGGAACAAATTCTTTTGTCGTTTTGCTTCATTTTTATGTTGAAATATGTTCGTTTTTTGCCTAATATGAGCTTACGCGAAAGGCCAGGTGGCAGAGTGGTTATGCAGAGGACTGCAAATCCTTGGATGCCGGTTCGATTCCGACCCTGGCCTCCACATTGAAAATGATAAGTCAAATTACTCTTACTAATTTCAGAAATCATACTTGTTCACGAATCAATATCGGTGATGTAAAAAATATCATTATCACAGGCGATAATGGCGCAGGGAAAACTGCTGTTTTAGAGGCATTGTCTTTGCTTTGTGGTGAACGTGGTATTCGTGGTGCAGAAATTCAAACAATGGCGCGTTTCAATGGCGATGGTGGATTTTCTGTTTTTGCGACAACGTGTGATGAAAGTGATGTATGTGTGTTTTTAAATCCTGGTGATACGAATCGTCATGCGAAAATAGATAATGAAAATGTAGCTCTGTCAGAACTTTCTAAAAAATTGCGAATTGTTTGGTTGACCCCAAAAGAAGACCGTATTTTTATGGAATCATCTGCTGATCGTCGGGCTTTTTTTGATAGATTGGCGGCAAGTTTTGAACCTTCGCATATGGGAAGAATTGCACGACTTAATAAATTGATGTCCGAACGCGCTGGCGCAATAAAAAGCGGTGCTGATAATAATTGGTTGGATGCTATTGATAAACAAATTGCGGCAACATCTATATCTGTGGCGGCTGGTCGTATAAGATATGCATCAGAAATAAATTATTTCTTTGAAACAGGTGCTGTATCTGTTGATGGTAGTGTTGAAAAATTAGTGTTAGAAAATACTGCAGCAGCAGCAGAAACAAAGTATTTCGAATATCTACAAAATAATCGTGAATTGATTGGTGACAAAATGGTCATAGATGGGGTTCACAAATCTGATTTTGGCGTATTCAATAAAAAATTAAATTTGCCAGCACAAATAACATCTACTGGTCAACAAAAATCTATATTGATTGATTTAATATTGGCGCATGCAAAATTAATACACGTTAAAACAGGCGCAAAACCAATAATTTTATTAGATGAAGCAGCCGCACATTTGGACGAAAATGCGCGTACAAAGTTATTTGCTGATTTGAATGAATCTGATGCTCAGGTTTGGGCAACAGGTGTTTCAATAAATATATTCAAAGATATCCCAGATGCTTTATTTGTTACTTGCGTTAATGGCGAAATAAGTAATATAGTTATAGCGGAGAAAAAAGATGCATAAGATAGATTATCAACAGTTATTAGATAACGCATTAAAATCCGTTGTCAAAGAAGCACTTATTTATGCGCAATACAATGGTTTGGGCGACGATGCAGGATTTTTTATCACATTCAAAACACGTGCGCCCGGTGTTGTTTTGCCCGATTTTTTAAGAATCAGATATCCTGATACAATGACTATTGTTTTACAATATTCATATAATAATTTGAATGTGTCTGATAAAGAGTTTGGTGTGCAATTGACTTTTGATGGCCGTCCATTCTTTATACGTGTTCCTTTTTCTGCATTGGTTGAATTCAAAGACCCATCTACAGAGTTTATGTTATCGTTTCATCCGCGTCAAAAAGCGGCAGAACAAACAACAGAAACACCAGAGTTGCCGTTGGAAGAAAAACCAGATACTGTTCCAGATGATAAAAGGGTTGTTTCTTTGGACGAGTTCAGAAAGAAAAAGAATCTTTAAAAAAACCGGCATTTGCCGGTTTTTTATTATTTACGCAAACCTAATTTCTTAATTAAGTCTTCGTATTCAGAAACATCATTGTTCTTGATGTATGCCAATAATTTCTTACGGCGGTTAACCATCAATAACAAACCACGTTTAGAGTGTTCGTCTTTGTGGTTGTTTTTCATGTGTTCTGTCAAATTGCGAATACGTTCTGTCAAAACTGCAACTTGAGCTGCAGCAGAACCACCATTGTCATGTTCGCTGGTTTTGAATGCAGCGACCAATTCGCTTTTCTTTTGTTTTGTTACGGACATTGTTAATCCTTTTTTTATTTAAAGTGTTCTTTTTGGTTTAAGTGTACCGTTTGTTAGCTGCCCTATTCCAACAAAGGTTTTGTTTGAATAAACGCGATACAAACCGTCGCTTTCACCCGTTTTGATAAAGCCACCATTTCTATAAAGTACGATGTCTTTATCGTCCAAATTGATTACCGGAATGTCCCCCAGTGCACAATCAGGCTGCATCAAATATTCTTCGACGCGTTCATCATTATTAACCAGATTTTCCAAAAAATCAAGTTTTACAGCATTTTTTATGTCAAAACCATTTGTCGCAATACGGCGTATATACGTTGTTGTAGCAATCGCACCACATAATTCTGCGATATCACGAACGATTGATCGAACATATGTTCCGCGTGAACAAACGACACGAAAATTATATTCATTGTCTCGGCCTTTACCGGCATATTCAAGTTCATATATAGTGACTGGGCGTGATTTCATTTTTATATATTGACCACGTCTTGCCAATTCATATGCTCGTTGACCATCTACATGAATAGCCGAAAATTGTGGTGGAACTTGTTCTTTTCTTTCTTTTATTTTATCACAAGCGTCGATGATATCGTTTTCGTTTGGGATAACATCGTTTGTTTGTTTTATATTCCCAGTTATATCCAAAGAATCTGTATCAATTCCGAATTTAAGTCCAAACAGATATTCTTTTTTGTTGTCTTGAATATCTTCAATAAACGGTATCATTTTTGTGGCGTTTCCAAGTGCAACAACCAAAACCCCACTTGCCATCGGATCAAGTGTTCCAATATGTCCAAATTTCTTTTCATTGAACATTCTGGCAACACGCCATCCAGCAGTTCTGCTGAATGTGCCGCTATCTTTATCCAAGATTACAAATGCGTCCATTGTTTATCCAAAAAGTGATAATTGTGATTTTGGTTTTTCTTCTTCTACAATTGGTTTAACAGAAGGTTTTATTTGCTTGTTTGTATTTGGAGTATCTGATTCAAGATTTTCCAAAACAGATTCAGCGCGTTTAACAATTCTTTCTGGCATACCAGCCATTTTGGCAACCGCAATACCATAAGAGCGATTTGCAACCCCATCAATTATTTTATGTAAGAATATTATATCGTTATTGTGCTCGCGAACATCAATTGTAAGACATGTTACATTGTTAAGATTTTCATCCCCTACTAATTTCGTTAGTTCATGATAATGCGTTGCGAAAAGTGTGCGTGCACCCAATTCGTTAAGGTATTCAAGTACAGCCTGGGCAATAGCCATACCGTCAAAAGTTGATGTGCCGCGCCCTATTTCATCAAATATAATGAAAGATTTATCTGTTGCGCGATTTAATATGTTTGATGTTTCAACCATTTCTACCATAAATGTAGATTGACCCGCTGCTAAATTATCAGAAGCACCAACACGACTGAATAATTGATCGCAAATACCTATCTTTGCCGATGCTGCCGGAACAAAGGATCCCAAATGTGACAATACAACCAATATGGCGTTTTGACGCAAATATGTTGATTTACCAGCCATATTTGGACCAGTCAATAATGCAATAGGTTTTGTATTCAAATTACAATCGTTTTTAACAAAATTATCACCTGTTTTGCGTAAAACGTATTCAATTACAGGAAGGCGACCACCAACAATTTCAAATTCATTGTTTTGTGTTATTGTCGGACGAACCCAAGAATAAATATCAGCAACATTTGCAAGTGAAAGCCAAACATCAACATCGGCAACCAAATCAACAGTATTCATCAAATCATTTGATACCGCGCGTATCTTTTCGATAAATTCATTTATTATATCTGCTTCTATGGCTGCGGCTTTTTCAGAGGCACTTCGTACATCGTTATCCAAATCAATCAAAGCTGGTGTCGTGAAACGCATGTTTCCAGCCATTGTTTGACGATGTATAAATCCTGATTCTGGTGCCATTAAAACATCAGCGCGGGCGGATGGAACCTCTATAAAATACCCAAGTATATTGTTATATTTTATTTTAAGTGTATTTATATTTGTTTCGTTTATATATTGTGCCTGTAAGCCTGCAATTGTTTCCATTGCACCATTTGAAAGAGAACGCATTTTATCAAGTGATGGATTAAAACCTTTCTTAATCACATTGCCATCACGGAAAAATGTTGGTAATTCATCATTGAGCGCCAATATCAATTCATTTGCCAAACCATCGTGTGTGTCTATTGAGGCAAACTTTTCAGACAATATAACATCAAGTTTTTTGCCGACATTTTTTATGGTATCCAAAATCGATAAAAATTCAGAAACATTTTTCAAATCACGTGGTGTTCCGCGACCAGACAACAATCTTGAAAGTGCGCGATTAACATCAGGTGTGCGTGTTAACACAGATGCAATTTCTGCCATTAAAGAATGATTGGTTAATAAATGTCCGATATGTTCTTGGCGTTGGATAATAGTGTCTTTATCACCAGGTAAAGTTCGTAAATAAGAACGCAATTTACGTGCACCTGATGCTGTTTTTGTTTGATCAATTACGTCTAATAAACATGTGCCACCATCGTTTATAGGTGCATCTATTTCCAAACTTTTCCAAGTTGATGAATCAATCAATAATTGACGACCAGACTTAAAACTGTATGGTGCGCGGAAAGATATATTGGCACCCCTTTGTGTGTTAAATAAATATCCAGCCAATAATCTTATTGCAGAAATATTTTCGTTATTATCTGATTTAACATTTCCACCAAATACATGTGATACAATTAAATTGATATCAGAACGTAAATAAAGTTTTTCATAAACAGGGGTCGTTTTATATATTTCACGAAGATTTTTTATTATCTGTTTTTCTGCATCTTTTTCTGGATAAATTATTTCTGCAGGATTTATGCGAATCATATCATCGATAATACAATCTGTTTCGCCAATAAAAAATTCACCAGTGGATATATCGCAACCTGCCAAATCAAATCGTGCATTTTCCAGTGGAACAATGGATATCAAAAAATTAGATTTTTTTGGTGTAAGCAGATTTTCATCAGTCAATGTTCCAGGTGTTAAAACGCGTACAACCTTTCTTTCAATGTATTTGTGTCCACGTTGTTTTGCCTGTTGTGGCGTTTCCATTTGTTCAACAAGTGCGACTTTGAATCCAGCCTTTACCAATCTTCCAAAATAATTATCTGATGCATGCCATGGAATACCACACATTGGGACATCAACACCAAATCCGTCCGTACCACGATGTGTCAAAACAAGTGATAAAGTTTCACTTACTGTTTTAGCATCTTCAAAAAAAGCCTCGTAAAAATCGCCCAAGCGAAACATCAATAATGCATCTGGATTTTCAGATTTCATATCAACGTATTGTTGCATCACTGGGGAAAGTTTATTCTTTTCGGCCATATTATTCACCAGTATTGGTCACTTTCAATGTTTCGATTTTTAATTCGGCTTCTTTTAGTAATTGTTCGCAATATGCTTTTAATTTGATTCCTTGTTCATATGCTGCAACAGAATCAGCCAATGGCATTTCGCCGCTTTCCATTTTTTGAACAAGTTCTGTTAATTGTTTATATGCTTCTTCAAAAGAAAGTTTTTGCGCATCCATTTTATGTCCTTTTGTTTTTGATTAAGATACCCCATAAAAGTATGATTTGCAACAAATAATACAGAGATATTTATATAAAAAACCGCCCGTTTGGGCGGTAATTATTTTGCAGGCGCAATAATTATTGATTTTGTTCGATCGTCTGGTTTTGATTTTGATTCAAGTGTTCCCTTGTCACCAATCAATTCAATAATGTGTTCGAACAATTGTTGAACAGCATCACGACCGCGTGCCAAAACTTTTTTGTTTCCTTTGGTCATAACAGCAATTTTTACTTTATTGCCTTCGCCCAAGAATTCAAAAACTTTTTTAAGTTTGATATTCAAATCGTTTTCTTCGATGAAAGGTTTTACCCAAACTTCTTTTAATTCGATTGTTTTTTGTTTTTTGCGGGCTTCATTAGCACGTTTTTTCTGTTCGTATTTGTATTTGCCATAATCCATAATTTTTACCAATACAGGTGTAGAATTGGCATTTATTTCAACCAAATCAAGACCCATATCATACGCCATGTTTAAAGCGTCTTGTGTTTCCATGGTGCCCAGATTTTGTCCATCTTGGCTTATTACTTGAACAGATTTTGTAAATATTTTTTCGTTCATACGTGGGCCCATATCGCGAGCCTTGCCGTTATTCATATTAGGTTTAATAGTTGTGCTCCTTTTTAACTTATGCGCAAATTATTAAACATTTTTAAGGGTTTTTCAACAATTTTTGAATATTTTGAAGTGCATCCCAAACATCTTTTTTTGCACTTGGTTTCAAAATTAAATAATTAGGATGATACATTGGCACAATTGTATATCCTTGATCTGTAGTTATTTCTGCGCCATGTTTGTCAGTCAAATTGGTTTTTGCGACTTCAGTGGTGCTTAAAGTTCCAAGTGTTATTATCACGCGTGGCGATAACATGGATATCATTTTTTGCACAAAAGGTGTTGATAAATCTAGTTCTTCGCGACTTGGAGTGCGACCGCCAGGCGTGCGCCAGAACAGTAAAGGAATAATAGAAACGTTTTCGCGCGACATATTAATCGCAGAAAGCATTTTGTCGGTTAATTCACCTGCTGGTCCAGACAGTATTGTGCCAGATAAGTCATCATCGGAACTTGGCAAGTCTGTAATTATTAAAAGTCCGTTTGGGTTAGTTGCGATATTTGGCATAACCACATTTGTTGCACCGTTACGAAGAGGATGATTGAATTCTGCAATCATACGTAAAAGCGAATCGATGTCATTGGGACGGTTTACCATAGAATTTACTGTTTCAAGTGTGATGGGCGCTGCGGCAGGTATAATAATTGGCTTTGAGCCTTCTTTTGTTGAAAGAAGTGTTTGTTGTACTGGTTCTTTTTTTGCTTCTTGTTTTATTGGATCTTCTGATATTTCCCAACGTACACCAGCCATATTCAAATCTTGTAAAGCTTTGTTTCCCATCTTTTATTCCTTGCTTTTTCGTATTCCTTGATATAGAATATACACTGAGCAACAAAAACTCAAGGGAGTATTTTCATGAAAATATTAAATTTTGCTTTATTAGCTGGTGTTGCTGGATTGTTGGCCGCTTGCGGTGGATCCGGTATTGTTGAACCTTCTGACTTGAACAATCAACGCGTTTTCTTTGCGTTTAATTCAGCAGAAATTTCTGACGAAGCACACGACAACTTGTTGGGTCAAGCTTTGTATATGAAAAACCACGAAGACACAAAAATCCAGATCGCTGGTAATTGCGATGAACGTGGCTCTACAGAATACAACTTGGCTTTGGGTGCACGCCGTGCAAACGCTGCAAAAGCAGTTTTGGTTAAAGACGGTATAGCTGCTTCCCGTATTTCTACAATCTCTTACGGTAAAGAACGCCCATTGGTTAAAGGTTCTGGCGAAGACGTTTGGAAATACAATCGTAACGCAACAACAACAGTTAAATAATTTAGCTTTTGTTATTCAAGAACACCGGCGATTGCCGGTGTTCTTTTATATTTAATAACCACTAATATTTGTGATATAATAAATATAATGGGAAGTGCGCATATGTTTGTAATCTTTTACATTTTTATCGGTTTAATAGTTTGTTTTGAATTGTATCTTGCTATCAAATTCATAGAGTATTTTTACTGTGCGTGCATTATGAATCAACCACCTAATGTTGATACCCCTAAAAAAACACGCCAAAAAATTATTGAACAAATAAACACATATTATAAAAATGCCAAAACAGTGTGCGATATCGGGTCTGGTTATGGTAATTTAGCGCGATATATTCAACGACATACAAACACAAAGGTTTTGGCACTTGAAAATATGGCTTTTTCTGCTTTCTTTTCAACTGTTATGGATTTGTTTTATTTTGGAAAAACTAAAACAATATGGTGCGATGCGTATAAATATCTCGATAAAACCAACAATGTTTTTGATATAGGAATTGCATATCTTGGCCCAGTACATGTTCAAAATTTGAAAAAATATAAAAGACGGTTCAATGTGTTAATATGTTTAGATTTTAAATTAGATAACATAAAACCTGTGCGTATAATAGATGCTGGGCGTGGTTATACAAGATACAACAATAAAAAATATCCACATAAATTATTTATATATGAATTTAAATAAAAAAAACACCGGCGAATGCCGGTATTTTTATTTTGATAATTTATTGATCAAATCTTCCATTTGAATACGATTGTCAAATGAAATAACAAATTGCCCCGCTCCGCCACGTTTTTCGCGTAATTTTACAGATGTTTCCAGATGTTTTGAAAGTTTTAATTCGATTTTTGCTATATATTGCGCATCCAGTCCAGATTTTACAATATTACGACTGTTTTTAGACCGATTCGAATTTTTAACTTTCTTCTGTGTTTCGGCGACGGACATGTTATTGTTTATAATGTCGTGTGCCAATTGTTCTGGGTTTTCTGACACCGCAATTGTGCGTGCGTGTGATGCCGATATTTTTCCATCGATAATTAATTGTTTAACTGATTCTGGTAAAGAATCGATTCGCATAAGATTCCTTATATAACTAACAGATTTTCCGATCAGTTTTGATACTTCTTCCAATGAATAGTGACATTTTTCCATAAGGTTTTTATAACCTTCGGCTTCTTCGATTGGGTTAAGGTTTTCGCGTTGAATGTTTTCAATCAATGCGATTTCCATTGCATTTTCATCGGTCAAAGTTTTTACTATGGCTGGGATTTCACTAAGCCCTGCCCTTTGTGCTGCACGGTATCTGCGTTCGCCAGCAACAATTTCATAAAGATAAGGTTTGTTTTGGACACTGCGTAAAATAATAGGAACCAATACGCCCTTTTCTTTTATTGATTCGGCCAGATCATTTAATTCTTGTTCATTAAATATTTTTCTTGGCTGGTCTGGATTAGGACTTATTTGAACCAAAGGTATTGGTTTTACAACAACACGTTCTGATCCTGTCAACACCGAGATGTCTGGTATTTGTCCCATTTCTTCGTTTAATTGTGCAAGTGATTTTCCTAAAAACTTTGACATATTCAATCCCTTTGTTCAAGTGCGTTTACAACTTCGGTTGCAACACGTAAATAGGCTTGGGCCCCAGTAGATTTGAAATCATAAAATAGGGCAGGTTTGCCATGACTCGGCGCTTCGGAAACACGTACGTTACGCGGAACAACAGTTTTGAAAACTTTGTTGCCAAAAGTGTTGCGAACATCTTCTTCGACAGCGCGTGTAAGCCCAAGTTTTTTGTCGTACATGGTTAAAACCATGCCTAAAATATCAAGATTTGGATTCCATTTTTGTTGTATGGCTTTAATCGTAGAAAGCAAATGTTGAACACCTTCGAGTGCGAAAAATTCACACTGAAGTGGTATGATTACATAATCTGATGCAGACA
The DNA here is from genome assembly GCA_045114635.1 of Candidatus Enterousia sp. GTDB lineage: Bacteria > Pseudomonadota > Alphaproteobacteria > Rs-D84 > Rs-D84 > Enterousia. Next base: position 39,059 of record JBGUKY010000021.1, on the reverse strand, counting down.
AAGCATTTATTGTCAACATTCCCAAATTTGGCGGGCAATCAATTAAAATATAATCATAATTATTTTGTATCGTTTTTAATGCATCGCGAAGTCGGTATTCGCGATTTTCTAGATCAAGCATATCTAGTTCAGCGCCCGCTAATTTTGCAGAGGCTGGAAGCAAGTGCATGTTTGGAACAGCGGTGGTAAGAATGTTTTCAGCAACGCTTGCAGTGCCCATAAGCACACCGTACACGCTTTGTTTGTGCGATGCGCGAACAAAACCGAGACCTGTTCCGGCGTTCCCTTGGGAATCAAGGTCTATTAATAAAACACGTTTTTTTATTGCAGCGAGTGATGCTGCGATATTAATAGCGGTTGTTGTTTTGCCAACACCGCCTTTTTGATTTGCAAACGATATTATTTTCGCCATCTTCAACTTTCCTTATATTTGAAAACAGCATATAAAATAGTAAAAAAATAGTCAATATAAATATTAAAAACGACTTTAATCAATAAGTTATTTGTTGTTTCATGTGAAATAAATCCGTTATTTTACATTGTTTATACATATTATAAAGCCGTCGCCTGTTTCAGATTTATGTAATTTGTAATCGAATTTATATTTTGTTTTTGCGATTGTTATTTCTGATTCTATTTCCCGGCCTTTTAACAGAAAAAGCCGGCAATTTGTTTTTTGTGTGTAATCTAAAATTTTAATCAAAGGGGCAAAAGCACGTGCGGTGAATACAAAATCGCCGGTATTTACCGGTGTTTTTGAAAGATAATTTTCGATTCTATCATTGATAATGGTAAGGTTTGGTAAATCTAGTTCTTGTTTCAATGCTTGTAAAAAACGTGTTTTTTTACTGATTGATTCGATACAGGTCACGTTCCAACCTAAAATAGCCAATACAACGCCAGGAAATCCGGCGCCGCTGCCCAAATCGATAATATTTGTGTTTTTTGGTAAAAACTTTGCTAGTTGCGCGCTGTCTTTGATGTGGCGTGTTTGAATGTCGTTCAAAGTGCTTGGGGCAACAAGGTTCATTTTTGTTGACCATTCTTTGAGCGATTCTTCGTATCTAATAAATTTTTCTTCTATTTTCATAAGATTTATTCTAACATATTTTATTATGAAAGAAATTAAAAGTTTTTATACTGTGCCGTTTTTTATTGCGGTAGTTGTTTTTTGCTCTTGTTTGTTAGGGCAAAAAATAGCGACTATGAGTGTTCAAAATCAAGAGCAGGGCGGTGCTGTTTTTGATACTGATTTTGGGTCTTTTTTGGCGGCACAGCACGCACTTTACATAAACGATTTTGAAAACGCTTCAAAGATGATAAGCGAAGTCAAAGCGGATAACAAAAACATAATTCAAATCAAAAATTTAACAGAATTCTTTGGTGGTAAAATGCCGCAAAATGCAGAATCTTTCAAAGATTCCAAAGATGTTGTAGAAAGATTGATTTATGATGCGTATTTGATTCAAAAAGATGATTGGAAAGCGGTATATAAAAGGCATAATAAAGATACTTCAATTTTGGCGGCGCCAATTCGTATTTTTTCTGGGTCAAAAACAAAAAATCCGAAAGATACTGCAAAATTCATAGATTCGTTAAAAGTTGATACAAATTGGAAATCTTTTATTCGTGGGCAAATTGCAGTACTTAATAACGACATTGATACTGCGACAAAAGAATTCGCGAATGTTCATCCTGAATTTATGAACGTTAATGATTATCTTTATTTGATGTCGTTTTATAAACATAACGGTATGAATGAAGATATGGAAATTTTGCGTGACGATTTTCTGGCAAAAGTCGGTGGAATGTACATGCTGAATTATACCGATATTCCAGATTGGTCTAATTTTGAAGGCTATAAAAATAATTTGGTTTTTAGTTTGGTTCAAACTGTATCTCACGCCCAGATAATGCTTTATACAGATTTGTCTTTGATGTTTTTACGTTTCGCAGAAATTATTGGTGATGGGACGAATATGGATGCAATAAATTATTATCTTGGACAATATTATTATTACAATGCAGGAGATTATAAAACTAGTTTTAATAAAATTTCAAAATCAACCCCGTTGTATTTGTTTGGACAGTTAAAAATTGCTGAAAAAGCAAATGATATTAAAGAGATAGAAAAAATTGCACATAAAAATCCATGGTTTGTGCCAGCTGTTCAAATTGTTGGAAGAAATAGCATAAAAAATGGCGATAAGTCGCATGCTTTGGCTGTTATAAATCGTGCTCTTAGACAAAAAGATTTGCCAATCGAAGGGGAAGTGTATTTCCTTAAACAGCGTGCGTATGTTTACATTATGTTTAATGATGCTGAACGTGCCCAAAACGATTTGGATGCTATTAAAGAGAAAATAGGCGGTGTTGGTCTTGATACCGTGTTATTACAGGCACGTGTATGGGCTTTGCAAGATAAAAATCTTGATGAAGCGTATAAATATACAATGGCTTTGATTAAAATGAATACATCTGATACAACTGCTTGGGATTTATTGAGTGTCATTGTAGAGAAAAAAGAGGGTGTAGAAAACGCTCTCGATATATTGGAACGTGTTGGTGCAATGACTCCGACTTCTTCTATTTACGAACATCTTGGGGATTTTTACGATAAGCAAGGCGATACGGACCGTGCAATCAAGGCATATAATCATGCGCTAGATTTATCAGATGATGGTTTGATAGTTGTGCCTTTTGTTCAGAAAAAGATAAGGAAATTAAAATGAAAATAGGTGTGTTTGGGGCAGGTGCATGGGGCACTGCGCTGGCTTATACTTGTGCTAAATCTGGTAATGAAGTTATTCATTGGGCTTACATGGGATTATTTGATGGTTTGGCTGATTTACCAAAACCAGAACGTGTCACCAGAACTGCAGAGATGGCAGATTTAAAAGATTGTGAATATTGGCTTGTTGTTACTCCAGCGGCTTTTTTTCGTGAAACAGTAAAAAAAATGCGCGCTGTTTACAATAATCAACCGGTTTTAATCTGTACAAAGGGTATGGAAGGCGAAACTGGTGAATTCATGTCTGAAATCTTGAATACAGAAATTCCAGAATGTAAAGATTTTGGTGTGTTGTCTGGTCCACAATTTGCACGTGAAGTTGCAACCGGTGTTCCAACTGGGTCAACTATTGCTGGAAATGAACGAGTAAGGGCAGGTGGTCATATTGCTTTATCTGCGCTGTATTTACAAGATAGTGATGATTTTATTGGTGCACAAATTTGTGGTGTTGGTAAAAACGCAGAATCTTTGATATCTGGATATTTAACAATAAAATCAGGTGGTGAAAACGAACGTGCGCTTATATTTACACGGGCTTGGGATGAAATTGTTGATATTGCTGTCGAAATGGGCGCAAATTGCGGAACATTTCATGGTCTTTGTGGTGTGGGTGATTTGTTTCTTTCTGCAACATCGCCAACAAGTCGTAATTTTTCAGCGGGCGAAGCAATCGCACGTGGGGAACAATATACTGGCACTGTAGAGGGTATATTTGCATTGCGCGGTCTTATTCACAGGGCTGAAAAATTGGGTATAAAAACACCTGTTTTAATAGAAATGAAAGAAAAAATGGGATTGTAATTATCTTGTTGGTATAGGGTTCCAAATTCTTTCGTAATATACAAAATACAAAGCCTCTTTAAATGCAGATTTATTTAAATCTTGCATTATTTTTGGAAGAGGTTTCAATTGTCTGTTTTCGTCCAAATATGGTGTCATAATTTTACGACCAGAATTTTCACCCAATGTTACGCGTCCAAAGTTATCAAAAGCAACTAATTTTAATAGCTTTCCTCGGTTTGGTTGTACAAACGCAAATTGTGGATACTGTATGTGTTTTGCTTCTGGATTTTTTGATGCACGTCCACCGTCAAACAAGTTTGCAAAACTGTGTTGAAAGAGCATCTTTTCGTTAATTGATAACAAATGTTCGTTTGAATCAAGAAATATTAATTCTTTGGTTTTGAATTTTGATTTTAATTGATGTTCAAATTCTTGAACAATTGGTTCTTGGCCAACAAAAGAAGCCATGTTAATCATAACAGGTAATCCAGCCAATTCTTGAATAAATTTCAAATTATTTTCAAAACAATTTGTGTGATATTTATCCAAAGACAAAGATATTTGAATTTTTGGTAATCTATACTCTTTTGGGGCGTTATCAGTTATAACTTTGCGCAGGTCTTTAAAAATTTCTTGACCAAAAGAGGTGTTTACCCATCCGGCATTGGTTTTTATGTCGACCCCGATATTATTCTGAATTGCAAAATTTAATAAATTTGGAATGTATTTTTTGTCGCCGAATTTATACGATGAAAATATTTCCCCGCCAGTAAAAACAACTTCGTTAATAAAAAGCGGGTCTTGTTTAGCCTGGTTTAAAATTTCGAATATTGTTTCTTGGGGAATATATGTTTTTTCTTGGTCTGGACCGGCCTTTTCGCAACAGTGTGGACATTTATACCAACAATAGTGGGTTGTTTTAAATATCAAATAATAAGGTGCGTGTTTTACTAGTTGCAAACATTCGCCTGCAAAACGGATATTTTGTTGTAAAGTTTTTAATGGTTTTATCATGTGTTATATAATTACACAAAAAACAAAATTGTCAATAAAAAATATTAGTCTAAAATCTTGCAAATATATAAATATATTTTATAATCCGTATCAGGTCGCGAAGATAGAATTGTTCTTTCTTGTATTTGATTTTTGAAAGAATACAAAAACGAATAATTTTTCTTCGCAAAATTATGAACAAACAAAAAATGGAGAAATATATGTTTGGAATGTTTAAAAAAGGCGAAAAAAATGTTTTAAATAATCCGGTTGCTGTTGAATTTCAGTACGGTGATGAAACTGTTCGCTTGGAAACAGGTCGTTATGCAAAACAAGCAACAGGTGCTGTTATGGCAACAATGGGTCAAACAATGGTTTTGGCAACAGTATGTGCAGAAAAAACAGCAGTCGAAGGTCAAGATTTCTTTCCTTTGACAGTTGATTACCAAGAAAAATATGCGTCCGCTGGTCGTATCCCAGGATCACGTGACAGACGTGAAGGTAAAGCAAGTGTAAGCGAAACATTGATTGCACGTCTTATTGATCGTCCTATACGTCCTTTGTTCCCAGAAACATTTAAAAATAAAGTTCAAATCATTGCTCAGGTATTTTCTTATGACAAGAAAAATCAACCTGATATTTTGGCGATGATTGCGTCATCTGCCGCATTGGCAATTTCTGGTGTCCCTTTTGCAGGCCCAATTGGTGCAGCACGTGTTGGATATAAAGATGGTAAATATTTGTTAAACCCATCCAAGAAAGAAGTTGAAGAATCACAAATGGATTTGGTTGTTGCCGCTACAAAAGATGGCGTGTTAATGGTTGAATCTGAAATTGGTGAATTAGATGAAAAGACAACATTAGGTGCTGTGAAATTCGGTTTTGATCAACAACAAACTGTTATCAAAGCAATTAACGAATTTGTTGAAAAAGCAGGTAAAGAACCTTGGGCGATTCCAGAACACAGCGAAGAATACGTTGTTATGGAAAAAGACTTTGAACAATTTGCACCTGAAATTACAGACGCTTTGTTGATCAAAGAAAAATTAGTTCGTCTTGATACATTGTCTGAAATTCATGCAAAAGCAAAGGCACGTATTGCTGAATTGTTCCCAGAAACAGCAACTTCAACATTGGAATCTTGGGCTGATGAAATTGTAGAAGGTATTACCGCACGTATTATGCGCACCAATATTTTGGAAGGCAAACCACGTATCGATGGTCGTGATACAAAGACTGTTCGTCCAATTGAAATTGAATTGGGTATTTTGCCACGTGCACATGGTTCCGCATTGTTTACACGTGGTGAAACACAAGCTTTGGTATCTTTGACACTTGGTGGTGGCAAAGATGCATTGCCAATTGAATCTTTGGATGGTGATGATGAACGCGATTTCATCTTGAATTATAACTTCCCAGGATATTCAGTTGGTGAAGCAAAAGGTTTGAAATCCCCAGGTCGTCGTGAATTGGGTCACGGTAATTTGGCATGGCGTGCTGTTCATCCAATGGTACCAAGCCGTAGCGAATTTGATTATGTAATTCGTGTATGCAGCGACATTTTGGAATCAAATGGTTCTTCATCAATGGCAACAACATGTGGTGCTACATTGGCGATGATGGATGGTGGTGTTCCAATGAAACGTCCGGTTGCAGGTATCGCGATGGGATTGATCAAAGAAGGCGATGATTATGCTATTTTGACAGATATCTTGGGCGATGAAGATCACCTTGGTGATATGGACTTTAAAGTTACAGGAACTGATAAAGGTATAACAGCATTACAAATGGATATCAAAATCACATCTATCACTTTTGAAATCATGGAACATGCATTGGCCCAGGCAAAAGATGGCCGTATGCACATCCTTGGCAAAATTGAAAAAGCAATCAAGGCACCACGTAAACAATTGTCAGAATATGCGCCACAAGCATATACAATGAAAATTGATCCGGATAAAGTTCGTGATGTTATCGGCAAAGGTGGTTCAGTGATTCAAGCTTTGACACGTGAAACAAATACCCAAATCGAATTAGAAGATGATGGCAGTATTAAAATTATGGCTTCGACCCCAGAAGATGGTCATGCAGCCATGGCGCGCATCAAAGAAATCGTTGCAGAACCAGAAGTTGGAGAAATCTATGAAGGTGAAGTCAGCGGCATCAAAGATTTTGGTTTGTTTGTAAAGATTTTGAAAAACTTTGAATCTTTGGTTCATATTTCTGAAATCACAGGCGAAAGATTAGCAAAAATCGAAGATGCTAAAATCAACCTTGGTGATAAAGTTTTTGTAAAATACCTTGGTACCGATAAGCGCGGTAAAACACGTTTGTCTATGGTTGGTATTGATCAAAAAACAGGCAAAGAAAAGAAATAAAATCAAAGGTCTTGATTGTGGCTATGGAAGATAGAACACAATGGAGGGACAGCGATTGGGCAGCCTATTTAGGCTGCTCTGTCGCCCAAGTTGCAAAATATAGAGAGATATTAGCTGGTATGTTTTTAACAGGTATTGCACACAGCGAAATCACAGGTAAATACCGTTTTGAAATGCACAGATACGATATTGCGCCATCGGGACAAAAAAGATTATTTTTAATGCTAAGTGGTAATAATCTTTTTGATACGTATGATGCGGCATTAAAAGATGCAAATACAAATATCATTCCAAAACTTTATTTGAATGATTTTTGGGAAAGACATTTGGAACTTCCTGCTAAAGCAGTACAGTTGATGATGATAAACGAAAGATAAAAATGGAGACAAACACAATGGATATGGAATCATTGATGGCCCAAGCGGCAGATTTACAAACAAAAATAGCGGCCGCACAAGATTCTCTTGGTCAAATGCAGGTGCGCGGTATTGCTGGAAATGGTAATGTTATTGTAACAATGACCGGTAAATATGATGTCTTGTCCGTTGTAATTCAGCCTTTGGCTTTGGAAAATGGTGCCGAAATGGTTTCAAAATATGTAATGGATGCATATTCTGATGCTAAAAATAAGGCAGATGCATTGATTGAAAAGACAATGAATGAAGTCACAGGTTCGTTGGAATAATAAAAAACACTGGACAAATAAAAAAAATAAGGTAATATTGTTATCGCTTTGGGCGTTTAGCTCAGTTGATTAGAGCATCTCGTTTACACCGAGAGGGTCAGGGGTTTGAGTCCCTTAACGCCCACCAGAAATTCAGCCGACCTTTTGGTCGGTTTTTTGTTTTTATATATATGCGTTTTATGGTATAATATATTAAATAATAGAGCAGGGGGATTTTCGTGAAAAATATATTTATATTTGTTCTGATGATTGCTTTTGGTGCTTTCAATGCAGATGCTGCGGTAAAGACAAAAAATCATACCGCTGAAAAATATGCAGCAGAAATGGAAGCAGAATTAAATGAAGAAGAAGCTATTGCTATACTTGAAAATGATATTGCTATATTGGACGAAGAAATTGCTAAATGTGAAAAACAGAAAAAAGGCTGGGTTGCTGCAACTGTTATTGGTTCGGCTGGTGTTGTATCAACAGGTATTGCTGCTGGTGTTCAGGGGGTAAAAATCAAGGAACAAAAAGATACTATTTCTTCAAACAAAGAACAACTCAAATCTTGGGATAAAAAAATAGAAAACATAGGTAACGAATAATGAAAAAATATTTTATGTCTTTTTTGTTATTGCTAGTGACCCCAAGTATATGTTTTGGTTCGTCTGCGCGTTACACCCAATTGGTGCGTGAAAAGCAGCGCAAAATAGAAGAACTAGAAAAATGTATGGGAACCAATAAGGGACTTCAGATTGCCGGAATATCGACACTTGGATTAACTGCTGTTGGTGTTGCTGGAAATATAGCAGAAGCAAAAATAATCAAAGATAATACTAAAACAATAGAAAAACAAAATACGACTCTTCAGGACAAAGAAAAAGAATATAACAGAAAAAAACAACAAAAAGCTGAAGAAGAAGCTGCAGAAGCGGCAAGGGTGGCCGAATACAATAGAACACATACATTAACAATTATTGCCACACAAGATATAGCAAGAATAAATGGTTTGGCTGGAAATCCTGGCGATAGTGTTATTACACGTGGATATGAACCAGAAGAATTACCACCGTCTTTGCGTTCACAATTTGCAGATGCTGTGATTAAGTTTATGACAAATTGCAAGGGACACGATGATAACAAGAAATCAGACAATATAAAAACTACAAAATTCGGTGGCGCTTGGGCGACAACAAATTGGGAAACGTATAAAACAATAACCTCTGTTTCTGAAGAAGAGGCAACAAAAAAAGTTATACCAGAAGATTATACAGAAAAAACAATAGTACAATGTTTGATAAATGAATGTAACAATGGTTTTTACACGCCTGATTCTAAACAATGTATAGCTGATGAATCCGATGAAGATGAAGTAGAAGGAAACGCTATAACAACCGAACCAGGTAAAAACAAAAAAGTTGTATCAACAGCCCCTGTGGTAGATAAAAGCAAAGAAAAACGTGCAAAAACTAGCACCGAACAAGATCCGTGTGGTTCTGAATTTTTAAAACAAAATAATGCCGTCAAAGCTGTTTATTTAGAAGCCGAAGGCGGAACAATGGAATGTTTTATCCAAGAATGTAAATCTGGTTTCCACACAACATTAAATGGTAAAAATTATTCGATCGCTTCCAAAGGTTTAGATTCAGATGTGGTTTGTACAAAAGATACAGCAGATCAAATAAATAAATTCAAAGCAGCATGTGAAAGTCCTGAAAGTGGTGGTACATGGCGTGGAACTGTTTGTGATTGTGGCCCAGATAAAGTTGAAAACAGGAAAACCCACAAATGCGAAGATCTTGATGATGATGGTGTAGCAAGCCAAAAAAAATGTAAAGTTGCTACATTGAATAAATTAAAAGCAAAAGATGGGATTGTCGAAGGCAATAAATGTAAAGTGACAGAATGTAAGGGTAATCTTGTAAAAAATGAAACAAATACAATCTGTGAATGTCCAAGTGATAAACCAGTATTGAATGAAAAAACATTTACTTGTTCTGCAAAGACAGAAACAACATCTGGCCTTCAAAATGCTTCCGAACCAATACAATGGACAGATGATAAAATAAGCAGCAATCCAGAGGGTTATTGTTCATCACAGTTTAAAACCGAAGCAGGTAAAGCATGTTGTTTGGAGATACATGTTAAAAAGAACGCGTATAATTGGGATGGCAAAGGCATGAAATGTAATTGTATTGGCGATTTGGAGTGGAAAAATAACAAATGTGTCGGACCAGATAAAGATGTGCCAGATTTTAGCGAAACAAAAGCTGATCTAGACAAAGGTAAAAAACTTATTGGTTTATATGCAGAAAAAAACAATTTAAATTTATATTGTGATGATGGTTTTATAACAAAAAAGCTGGATGATTATTTGTCTTGTAAAGATACTGATGGCAGAAAATACATTTTTCATTTTGATTCTTTAACAGAAAAAACAAATTTTTCTTCAATAATAGATACAATTTGCAATATGTATGGCGGTAAAACAAAACGTGTTGGCAGTTCAAGACAAGCTTGTGTTGGTATGGATTTAGATTTATGTAGTCATATGGGGAGATCTGTACATAAAGTTTTACCTAATGTATCTGCTAGCCTACACGATGATGGATTGGGCCAATCTTGTGTACTGTATTAAAAACCGCCGTTTCAGCGGTTTTTTTTAATGCTGTCTTTGCCATATATTTGCGCGGCGAACATATGCGCGTGCGGTGTCTGCATCAAATAATGCCTTGTCTTCGAATAATGTTTGTGATTTAAGCTTGCCTTCGGCATCTATCCATATTTCACGATCGCCAGCAACTTCATTTATTTTATCGAGGTTGCGTATAACATTATCTGGTGATATTCCACCACTGTATCCAATTGGATGATTTTCATATGGTGGTTTTTGCCAATTTTGCGGGCTTATACCATTGCCGCCAGATGCATCAAAAAGAATTGAAAACTTTGCGTATGATTTATGTAGTTTTTCAATCGCATCTTTCGTTTTGTCGTTATATTGAAATATAAACTCGGTATGATGAAAATCATATAATACACCACGCAACGCATCTGTATTTATATTATCTGCTGTGTTTTTAGACATATTTAATTGGACACGTTTAATAAGTGGTTTGTTATGTTGTTTTTCGATTTTTAGCCAGTCAAGTATAATATCTGGAATAATACCACGTGTACAAATATCATTGGACCATTCATTGTTTATATGTATTGCCAAACTTACGCGTGATGTTTGATTTACTTCACGTAATAATTCATTAAACCAAATGTTGCGTGGCATACCCTTGGACATTTTGCTTGGGTGGCATTGGACAGCAATTTCAGCATGTGGTAAACGTGCCAGTGATATAATAGATTTTATCGAATTATGTTCGCGTGGATCAGAACATGTTATGTATCGTAATTTCATTTTTTATCCCGTGCGTTTTTCAATCTTAATTGTCCACACGCAGAACCGATATCAGCCCCCCTTTCACGTCTGATCCTTGTATGAATACCGTTTTTAATCAAAATATCTTGGAATCTGTGAACTGCATTTCCGGAAAGTGATGCGAAATCGCGTTCATCCACACTGTTCCATGGTATCAAATTAACCATAACATTATGGCCGTGTAATAATTCGACCAATTTTTCAGCATATTCATTTGTTGCATTATAAAGCACTGTATCACCATTTTCGTCTTTTTTGCCAAGAAGTATATATTCAATCATTAATTGGCGATTGTGCGTGTCTGAAAACGCGAATGCAGCGTCTAAAACCTCTTGTAATTTATATTTATTATTGATTGGCATAATTTGGCTTCGTAATTCGTCTGTTGGGGCGTGCAGTGATATAGCCAGATTGATAGGACGTCCCCACTTATTCAATTCATTTATGCCCGGAACAATTCCGCATGTTGAAACAGTAATGCGGCGCCAAGATATATTTAATTCGCTGTTTGCGCGTTCCAAAAATCCAATAACGTTTTCTGTGTTTTGTAATGGTTCGCCGGTTCCCATAACAACAATATGCGACACGTCACCATTATTGGCGTCACCGTTTGGATGAATATCTTTTTTATCTAATTTATCACCACGTAATTCCCATTGAGCAACCAAAAGTTGCGAAAACATTTCATTGACAGTTAAATTACGTTTAAGGCCAAGTAATGTTGAAGCGCAGAACTTGCATCCCATCGCGCATCCGGCCTGGGAAGAAACACAAACACTGTTGCCGTATGTTGTGCGCATCAAAACACATTCTATTTGTTCTCCATCATTTAGTTCCAACAAAAACTTGGTTGTTTGATTGTCACTGCTTTCCAGTTTTTTAACGATTTTTAATGGCAATGTTTCGGCGACTTCGTTTAATTTATTTCGTAAATCTTCGGGCAGGTTTTTCATATGTGAAAAATCAGGTGCACCCCTGTTTAACCATTCACGAATTTGTTTAGCACGAAAGCGTGGCTGTCCCAATTCTTGTACAAATTGTTCAAGTTCTGAATCGTTCAAATTAAAAAGTATTGTTTTCATAATTTATATCTGTCGTCGTTAATAATAATTACAGCCTTGCGACGCAATTGTTTTAATTGTTGGTCTGCATTAAAAGATGCCTTTTTATAGACCGCATTTTGTTTGATTATTTCATCAAGATTTTTATATTCTTTACCCTTCTTTTCTTCGCAAACTAAAAATACAGTTCCATTTTCATTCTTGGACCATGTAAGCAAAGGTAAATTCGCAATGCGTTCACGAACATCTGGCGCTAATTCATATTGCATTGCTGTTATTTTTTGTGGATATCCACCCAAATCTTCGACCATTTTTTCGGCACTATCACAATTTTTAGGTTTTGATAATTTTTTATAAACATCATTTGGTACATCAATAAGGCGCAAGATGGTTACTTCGATTGGCAATCCATGTTCACGTGCAATTGCTGTTCTTTCTTCTTCAATATCAGATTGTGTCGTTTCGATGTTTGGAACAATTGTTTTTGACATCACTACATTCCATGCAATGTTTGCACGCATTGCCAAACGGGCCATAGAACGAGTCGTTGCATCCATATCGCCTAAATTCATTTGTTTTAATTCTTTGTCAGCATCTTTATCTGATGGTTTAACATTATAGTTTGCCGCATAATCAAGTTTTATATAATCATCAATTATATTTTGAAATGCCTGCTTGCGATTAGTTGCAGATGTTTTCCCTTGGCGTGCCATCAATTCTGTGCGTGCAGTTATATCAGAATCTGTGATTGGGTTGCCATTGACAGAACCAATAACACTTGCAGCATATGCACAGTTAAAACCGATGAAAAATAATGTAAAAATATAAAGGAATATTTTCATATTCGTTTCCTTTCCTTAATAATGTTTACCATCAATACTCATACCAAATTTGAATTGGTATGTTGTATTTCCAACATAGTCATCTTTGGTTGCGTTATCACGCTGATATTCCAAAGAAAAATAATAGCAAGGGTGTTCATAAAAAATACCACCAGAATGTCTTTGAATAATATGTTCATAAATATTGTATATAACCGAGCCTTTGACGTTTATTCGTTTGGTTATTTGTAAACCGGCACCACCAGCCAATTCGTGTGTATCTTTGTCACTGCCAGAATAAATATCAATAGGTTGTGTATCCCATATATGTCCAAACGACAGGTAATTATTACCATGTCCAAGATATATAGAATTTTCTGTGTGGTTTAATTTCATATTATCGCGATCGTTACGGAAACGACTTGATATTTGAAAATGTTTTCTTGAATAAGCAACACGACCAACGTAATCAGAAAAACCATTTCTGAACCCGTTATCATTAAAGTTTTCTTTGTTGGTATTGAAATCGTATGTTTGCCCCAAAAATACTTCGATATTATTGTTGGTATTAAAAGCAGCCCAACGTGCGCCATAATCAACAAAATTACCGTTTTCCCATACGTCATATCCAGCATATCGGTTGTTAGAGAATAAAGTTGTATCTGATAAAAACCGTCCAGCAGAATCATTATCTTTTGCAAATTTGTAATCTTTATCCGTGTGTTGCATGATTGTCAATCGTGCACGCGGTTCAATTATATATGTCCATTCTGATTCTGCACTGTAAAGAGGTAATCCCCATTCAATGTAACCGCTTGGTAAGAAACGAGATTTTATGCCAGTATAAGAATCGTTTATATGATCGTTTTCCCAAACGGATGTTTTATCAAAATTATAAATATCATATCTTGATGCGACACTTAATGTTAAACGATTGCCACCCCAAAGTGTCCATGGGGAAATTATTCTTGCTTCACCGATAGCGCGTTGGCTATCCGCTGTATCGCCAGACACCGCTAATACATCGCCAGAAAATGAAAAATATGTTTCGCGCCAAAATGGGTCTGTTTGATATGTTCCGCGGATATTAGGCAAAATATTTCCAGATGGTATTGTCTGATTTTTACCTGGTTCACGTAATTCTTGGAAGATATGTGTATCTGCAACAGCATAACTGGTCTGCCCAAACAATTCTATTTTTGCCCCAGAATCAAGGTATGGTTGATAATCATAAAACCCATATTTTTGAAGGTATGTTTTATCCGATGTTCGAGCAATGTATATTGTAGAGCGTGCGTTTTCGCCAAGTTCTATAACGTCATTGTTATACAAATGCCAACGATTCTTGTTTTCTTCGTTGTGTGTAAAAGATCCTGTTGTTCTGAATTCCGAGTGATTCAGATTTAACCTGTGTTCTGCTTGGAACAAAGGATTTTCTTTCGTTAAATATGAAAAAGTCGTTGTTAAATCATGTCGATCAGATATGTTTATGTACACAGGTATATTGATTTGTGTTCCCATACCATTTGTGGAATTAAAACTTGGTGCCAGCAAACCAGATTTATATTTTACACTTGGATCTGGCATTTCGTAATAAGGCAACCACAGAATAGGAATATTGTCGTTATAAACCCAAAAAGACGCATTGTGGAAATACACCATTTTTTCTTCTGAATCATGGATGATCGTTCTTGCATGGATATCCCATGCGTTACCATATGCATCGCACCCATCGCACGCAGTAAATCTTGCGTGTTTTGCAACTGTTTCTGCACCGTCGCGCGTGATTTGTTTTGCCTTGATATAAACATGGCTGCCAAGCCATAGTTCAATATCATTAGCGGTTCCGCCAGAATTATTTTTTGATAAAGACAATTCATTCAATTTTACGCGTTGACCAGAAGCATTGATCATTTCTGTATTTCCAGATGTCTTGATTTCTTCTGATTTTACATTGTAATAAACTTTGTCTGATTTTAATGTTTTTGGTTCATCCATATTGACACCCAAACAAAAAGCATTTGTTGTAATCAAACATATCAGTAAAGATAATTTTATGCTTTTCATTTTTTCAATAACATACCAATCAATATGAGCAATAAACCAATAACCCCGATGGCTAATAAACCAACATCAGTCAAACTTGTAACCATATTAGACATAGACATATACATTGCCATTATTGTTGCCATCCCTAATACAGCCATTGCAGGCGCGAAGCTTGCACGACGACGCAAAAGTGACGATTTTAACAAAATAAGCGTACACACAATCGCAAGTATTATATTCAATAATGGATTGATCATGCGCGTACATATTTCTACCAATGTCAATTTGTGTTGTCTGAAATCTTCTTGTGAAAATACAGTGTTTAATAAAGTTAAAGTTGGTATTCGACGAACACGGAAAGAAGCATCTTTATCGTTTTCGACCAAATTTAAATCCATATCCAAATTATCAAAAGTACCCGTTGTAAAACCGTTGCGTCCCTGGATCTGTAAGGAACCATTGTCAGTAACGATAGAAAGTCCATGGATGGTTGAAACCAATTTTCCGCGTTGAGCAAAAACAAGCATTTGATTTCCTTCTTCGCGCATATCAGACAACATAACCTGGTTCAAATCATGTCCAGAAACATTATCAACATACACCACCAATCCATCAGCCAGTTTAGTAAACGCAGATTCTTGGAGTTTCAAATGTGCCAACCCATAGCGCAGATTCCATTGTGTGCTGTAAAACATAGATTGACTTACTGGAACAAGCCATATGTTCAAGATAAAATGTGCAATTGCTATCCACATTGATAATTTAATGGCTGGTTTTGCAATTTGCCATGGAGATAGTCCAGATGCGGCCATAACGGTTACTTCATTTTCAGTAATCATTTTGTTATAAATGAAAATTGTGGCGATAAATGTCACAAACGGAACAATTATTGATACTATGAACGGTATCATAAGTGATGTAAGATAAACAAAACTTGTGAATTTTATGCCATAACTTATTAGGAATTTCATCATAGACATAATCTGCATCATCCATGCTAATCCGGTCAAAATCAGCAAAAGCATGACAAAGATACCCAGTAATTGATGCCTAAAATATCTGTTAATAATCTTCATAATCTTAAAGTATAAAGCCCAAAAGTGATACCGTCAAGCAACAAAGACAATAATATATTTAGTTTTAATATTAATATTACTTCATTTTTTGCTTGATTTTTAACGATTCGGACACAATAATATATCGTGTTCTTAAAAAAAGTTTTAAGGGCGGGGTTACAAAACCCCGCTCTTTCAATAAAAGGCAATAAAAATAACATCAGAAGGAGAAATAAATGTCTTTTGAATCTATGCCACGTCAAGATTTGTTATTAGCGATTGACTCTTTGGCCCAAGAAAAAATGATAAGCAAAGAAACAGTTATCGAATCTTTGGAAGCGGCTATCGCAAAAATCGCAAAACATAAATATGGTGAAGAATTTAACATTGTTGCACAAATAGATCGTAAAAATGGCGCAATACATGTAAAACGTTTGTTTGAAGTCATTGAATCACCAGAAGCAAAAGGTGATGAATATGATGCAAATACAATGTTGACTGTGGAAAAGGCAAAAAAATATGCACAAGATCCAAAGATTGGTGATGTTGTAGAAGATATGTTACCAGAACCTGAATTTGGTCGTATGGCTTTCCAGACAGCGCGTCAAATTATGACTGCACGTGTAAGAGATGCAGAAAAAGGCAATCAATACGAAGAATTCAAAGACAGTATTGGCGATATTGTAAATGGTGTTGTTAAACGTATCGAATTTGGTAATGTCTTTGTTGATATCAATGGCAAAGCCGAAGGTTATATCAAAAATACAGAATTGATTCCTGGTGAACGTTTGGCCGTTGGTGATCGTGTTCGTGCTTTGATTATGGACGTTGTTCGTTCTAATTCTGGCCCACAAATCTTTTTAACAAGAACACACCCAAGTTTCATGGAAAAATTGTTTACCCAGGAAGTTCCAGAAATCTATGAAGGTATTATTAAAATCAAATCTGTATCTCGTGCACCTGGTTCTCATGCTAAAATCGCTGTTGAAACACAAGATCCTTCTATTGATGCGGTTGGTATGACAGTTGGTATCAAGGGAACACGTATTCAACCTGTTATCAACGAATGTCATGGTGAAAAAATCGATGTTATTTTGTATTCAGAAGACCCTGCGGTATTCATTGTTAACGCAATGCAACCAGCAAAAGTTGCAAAGATTATTGTTGATGAAGATACACATACAGCAGCCGTTGTTGTAACTGAAGATCAGCAATCTTTGGCAATCGGTCGTCGTGGTCAAAATGTTCGTTTGGCGTCTCAATTAACAGGATGGAATATCGATGTTATGAGCGAAGCTGAAGAACAAGAGCGCCGTGCAAAAGAATTCAAAGAAAAGACAGAATTGTTTACAACTGCGCTGGATGTGGACGAAACAATCGCTCAATTGTTGATAACAGAAGGTTTCAGAACCATCGAAGAAATTGCATATGTTGAACAATCTGAATTGGAATCTATCGAAGGGTTTAATACAGAATTGGCAACAGAATTACAAAATCGTGCAAAAGCTTATCTTGCAAAAGTTGAACAAGATTATTTTGATAATGGACACAAGATGGGAATGAGTGACGATTTATTAAAATTCGATTTCATCAAACGTCCAATTATTATGAAGCTTGGTGAAAATGATGTTAAATCATTATCTGATTTGGCTGACCTTGCATCTGATGAATTGGTTGAAATCTTGGGCGAAGACAATATGTCAGAACGTCTTGCAGAACGTATCGTTATGAAAGCACGCGAATTGGCATATGGTATTGTTCCAGAAGGTGATGAAGAATAAATCAAGTTAAACCAAAGGTTAAAAAATGGCGACATTAACACTTGGAAAATCTGTAACAGTTGGTGCAGTGCAAAGTAAGAAAGGCGACGCGGTCTTTGTTGAACGTCGTCGTCGTATTGTTGCACCAGGCAATAATGAATTGCGTGAAGAACCTAAAAAGGTTGAAACAGTCCGCAGTGCTGCAGATGAAAAATTACGTGCAGTATTAGAGGCTGCAAAAGCACGTGATGAAGAACGCAGAAAACGCGAAGCCGAAGAAGCTGCTGCGCTTAAAGCGCGTGAAGCAGAAATCGAACGTGAAAATCGCGAATACGAAGCGGTGAAAGAACAGTTGGCACAACGTGAAACAGAACAAATTGCCGAAGAAGCAGTTGTTGTACCAGTGCGTGAAAATACACACGAAAACAGAAAAAACAATGTCGCCTTTAATAACCATAACAATCGTCGTGATGATGACGCTGATGATGTTCGCGGATCTAAACAAAACCGTTTCAAGAAAGATTTCAAAAAAGGTGGAAAAATTTCTATCCATGATATTGTTATCGGCGGTGGAGAAGATGACGACGATGATGAAATTGGTTTGCGCGGCGCAAATCGCAGACGTAGTGAAGCCTCATTAAAACGTTTCCGTGAAAAAGCTCGTGCTGTATTTACTGTGCCACAGAAAGTGGAACACGTTGTTACACTTGGTGACACTATCACAGTGAAAGATTTGGCTGCTGCTATGGCTGAAAAAGTTGGTAATGTTATCAAGAAATTGATGGAAATGGGTATGATGGCATCTCAAAATCAATCTATTGATGCTGATACTGCTGAATTGATTGCTACAGAATTTGGTGCAACAGTTAAACGTGTTGATGTAAAACCTTTTGCCAATATTTTGGAAGAAGAACCACACGCAGATAGATTACAACCACGTTATCCAGTTGTGACAGTTGTGGGTCACGTTGACCATGGTAAAACTTCGTTATTAGACGCATTCCGTAACGCGAATGTTGTTGCGGGCGAAGCAGGTGGAATTACACAACATATTTCATCATACGAAGTTAAAACAAAATCTGGTGCAATAATAACTTTCTTGGATACACCAGGACACGAAACATTTACAGCAATGCGTGCACGTGGTGCACAAATTGCAGATATTGTTGTTTTAGTGGTTGCGGCAAACGATTCAATTATGCCACAAACTATCGAGGCAATAAATCATATTCGTGCGGCCAAGGTCCCATTCATTGTTGCTATTAACAAATGTGATTTACCAGAAGCCGATCCATATCGTGTTAAAACAGATCTTTTACAACAAGAAGTTCAGGTCGAAGAAATGGGGGGCGATGTTCAATGTGTTGAAATATCTGCCAAAACAAAAATGGGCTTGGACAAATTAGAAGAGGCTATTTTATTACAGGCCGAAATTATGGACCTTAAAGCGGATCCTGATATGTTGGCATCTGCATATGTTGTTGAAGCAAAGATGGAAAAAGGACTTGGCGCTGTCGCAACTGTTTTGGTTCGTCAGGGAACATTGTCTGTTGGTGATGTGTTCGTAGTTGGTGAAACATTTGGACGTGTTCGTGGTTTGATAAATTCAAGCGGTGTTCGTGTTAAATCTGTAAAACCAGGTCAACCTGCTATGGTTTTGGGATTGGAATCTGTGCCAAGCGCTGGTGACGAATTACATGTTATGGAAACAGAAGCGCAAACACGTGAAGTTGCTGCATACCGTGTTCAAAAAGCAAAAGATAAAGCAAATGCTGTTAAACGTTCATCGCTCGAAGAATTGTTTGCCAAACGTGATGAAACAAAGAAGTTGACTTTGCCTGTTATTTTACGTGCTGACGTTCAAGGATCTGTGGAAGCGATCTCTGATATGTTGCGCGGATTTAATTCTGATAAAGCTGGTGTTGAATTGTTATCTGCTGGTGTTGGTCAAATTACCGAAGGTGATATCAGATTGGCAACTGCATCTGGTGCGGTAATTATTGCGTTTAATGTTCGTGCAGATTCTGCTGTACGTGATATGGCGCGCAACAACGGTGTTGATATAAGATATCACAGTGTTGTTTATCGTATCACAGACGAAATCAAAGAAATATTGTCTGGTAAATTAGCACCAGAACGCAAAGAAAACTTTATCGGATATGCAGATGTTATTGCATTGTTCACTGTGGGCAAAGGTATTAAAGTTGCCGGTTGTAGAGTCAGTGAAGGCGTAATTAAAAAATCTGCTTTTGTGCGTTTGTTGCGCAACAATGTTGTTATCTATGATGGCAAAATTGGTGAAATGCGTCGTGAAAAGAATGAAGTTAGTGAAGTTAGTGTTGGCGTTGAATTTGGTATGAGTTTCGATAAATATAACGACCTTAAAGAAGGAGATCGTGTTGAATGTTACGAAGTTCAAGAAGTCAAAGCACAACTTTAATATTGTTTGAACAATAAAAAAATACCGCCCGTTTGGGCGGTTGTTTTTTTACTGATGTTTTATTATAAACCTTTTGGTGATGCCATTTTTACAGATGAAACTTTTTTGTTCAATGCTTTTACAACTTCATCTGTGATATCAAGATCTTTAACATTGTCACCCATACGTGCCATACGGCCATCAATTACCAAAGACAATTTTTTCTTTGCGATGATACCTTGAATAACAGGATCAAGATGTTTCTTTTGGATTGTTTGTAAAGCGTCTTGATATGATGCTTCGATTGATTGTGCGCTTTCTGATAAGTGACGTTGGAATTCAGTTACGCGACGTTGATAATCTACAACACGACGTTGCAATGCTTCTTGCGATAAAACGTCTTGAGATTTTTCAATATCTGCTTTTTCTTTTTCGATTGCTTTCTGTTCTTTTTCAAGTTTTGTTTTTAATTTGTTTTCAAAAGAAGCACGTTGTTTATGTAAATCTTCTAAAACTTTTGCTTCCATTTGTATCTTTTCCATGCTGATAACAGCAATACGTAAATCAGCAGCATTTGCGGCATTAGTTGAAACTTCTGCGATTGCTTTTTCTGTGCTTACATTACGTGATATAGCAGATATTGCAAAAATACCAATCAATGCAACAACTATAACAGAAACAGCAATAATGCCTTGTTTAGAATATTTTTTCAAAATTGGGTTTAATTCAGTTGTTTTTTTCATCTTTACTTCCTTTGTTTTTGTTATTTGGTTATTAAGAATATAGCAATATTTATATGAAAACGCAAAGTGTTTTTATCGTGCCGGAGTCAATCTTATTTCAACACGACGGTTTGTTAAACGGCCAATGTCATCTTGGGCAGCAATTGGTCGTGCCGCGCCACGTCCCACGATGAACATACGTGATGTTGAAATGTTGTGTTGTGAAAAATATACACCGACACGTTCTGCCATGTCCAAAGATAATGCGTATGATGCGTTTTTGTTTTTCATAGAATCCGTATATCCTGCAATTTCCATAAATGTTGCATTGTATTTATTTAATATTTTTGAAATTGTTTTAAGTGTATCTGCGCCGTCACTTGATATGTCTGCGACAGATTGATCCATAATACTGTCGCGTACCAAAATTACAACAACATCTGTACCTGCCCGCTGAACAGAAAGACCTGGTTTGCGCAATGCATCGTATAATTCGTATTCCAGATTAGCCATATAATTTATCAATACTGTATTATCTATCGCGTTTTTGTCACCATATTGCATTTTTTCAGATAATTCACCTGTTTGTGTTATAATCTTGCCACCACGTCCCATATACACAGGCATTTTAGCAGTGCGTGATGTTTCTGTCATATCTGTAAAACTTGCGCCGTATAGATATTTGTTCCACATGTCGTGTGATGGGCTGTGGTATTGTAAACACCCAGACAAACATAAACTGACAAAAACAAAATTTAATAATTTCATATTTTATTTAGCAAAAAATGATATTTTGTTGTCACCTGTTTTAAGACAATATGATGTTTCCTTTGTGTCATACCCATTAACGCTTATATGTGTTGTCCAATCAAATTTTTTTGTTGTGAAATATGCACATTCATCAAAAC
Source organism: Candidatus Enterousia sp. (assembly GCA_045114635.1). Lineage (GTDB taxonomy): Bacteria > Pseudomonadota > Alphaproteobacteria > Rs-D84 > Rs-D84 > Enterousia. The sequence goes on along the minus strand of JBGUKY010000021.1, from coordinate 17,219 downwards.
TCAACCCAGATAAATTGATTGAAAATTCTGTACCATCAAAATTACTTGTGATCGACCAATCTTGACTTCCTGCTGGGGCTTTGTCGCTGGATAGCGCGCCAGATTCAATCAAGAAATCAACAGATACAGGTATATAACCAGAATATTCCAGAAGTGTTTTTGTTTTTGTTGCAATGTTTTCCAATTCACTTGATGCGATCAATCTTTTTTGTTTTGCATTTGTAGAATTATATATCGCATAAGTTCCAGAAACCATAATTGCGCCAATAGCAAGTACGCCGATAATTTCTATCAATGAACGTCCTGATTGTTCCCTCATTTTTTTGTCCCCCTGATTATTTAGATATGTTCACAATTTCTGCGCCTTCGAATAAGTCCATTGCACTTGCCACCATTGGATCAGATTCAATTTCAGATTTTGTGTGTTCTGACAATGTTTGTTGGTGTGGTGCTTCTTGAATCAATTCAAGGTTCCAATTTTTACCGGTTTTTTCTTTTAACCACAAAGCCAGTTTGTTTGAAAAATCTTTGTCGCCTTTGCGATCAAAATATTTTATTTTTCCATTTTCAAATTCTGTTATTTCAAGATTTGTTGTGTAGTAAGAATATAACAACAATTCGCGATCTTTTTGTAAAGCGGTCGCCAATTCGTCAGAAGTACTTATTTTCGCGGCTTTTGATTTTTCTGGTGCTGGTTTTGCCTCTGCTTTTGCCGGTGCAGGTTGATCTTGTTTTAATAATTCAGGAATTGATGGCATGTCTGCAATATGCATCAAACGAACAATCAGCATATCAAAACATTGTTTTTGATTACCAGATGCCTGTAATTCAGAAACAGATGCAACCATAACCTGCCAAATACGTGAAAGTGTATTAAGTGAAATGTTTTCGTTAATTTTGCGAATGGTTTCACGTTGATCTGCTGTATATGGTGAAGATGTTACATCTTGTAAGCGAAGCGATGGATACATGCGTGTTGCCCAATGCGTCCATTCCATCATGTCATTTAACAACATAGTCAAATCTGCGCCATTGTTATATATTTCATCTAATTTATTTAATGCAGCATTAACATCACCAGATAAAACAATTTTCATAAAATTAACAACTGTGCCACGATCTGTTCTTTTTAACATATCAAGAACAGCGCCTTCATCAACATGACCACCTGTTTGAGCGATGGCTTGATCAAGAAGTGAAAGTCCGTCACGAACAGAGCCATCGGCAGCACGTGCCAATAATTCATTTGCGCCATCTGATAATTCAATCTTTTCTTGTTCTGCAACCCATGCGAAATGTTTCTTTAATGTTTCAACAGGTACACGTGCCAAATCAAAACGTTGGCAACGTGATAATATGGTCACAGGAACTTTTCTTATTTCTGTTGTTGCTAAAATAAATATTACGTGTGCAGGTGGTTCTTCCAATGTTTTAAGCAACGCGTTAAAAGCGCTGGTGGATAACATATGAACTTCGTCGATAATATAAACTTTGTAACGCGCATTTGTTGGACGGTAAAGTGCTGCGTCCAATATTTCACGCATATTATCAACACCTGTATGGGAAGCAGCGTCAATTTCCATAACATCAATGTGTTGTCCGGCTGCAATAGCGCGACAGTTTTCGCAAACACCACATGGTTTTGCTGTTGCGTGATCAGAAGATAAACAGTTTAATGCCTTGGCTAAAATACGCGCAGTACTGGTTTTTCCAGTTCCACGAATACCCGTAAAAATGTACGCATGTGCAATACGACCAGTATTAATAGCGGTGGTTAATGTTTTGACTAAAACGTCTTGACCAATAAGAGATTCAAAGTCCTGACTTCTGTATTTTCGTGCTAAAACCGTATAATTAGTATCCATAGTGCTTCCTTTAGGGGAAAGCATAGCAAATAAATATACGATTTCAATAAAAAAGAGGCCGGATTATTTCAAATTTGTAATAAAATCTGGAAATCCAATTTCTTCATCGTCACTTGCATCGTTTTGTTCGTTATTTTCAGATGCTTCGGCGATTTCTTCTGGAATTGGCGTTTTGTCCTTAGGGTCGCGCTGAGAATCAATTTTGACCTGTTCTTCATTAACAATACGACCATAATGTTCAGCCGTTTGAAGAAGGCGTTCGCGTTCAATCTCATCACTTGTTTGGCGAGCCAAGTCAATATATTGTTTTCTTTTTTGACGCCATTTATGACAGCGTTGAATCATCTGACCCACAGAGGTTTGATTTTTTTTGTTTGGCATATTCTTTCTTTTTATTTTTCAAGGAAATAAACTTTTCAAACAGTAATCATTTTTACCGTTTGTTCTTCAACGATTTAAATATTAAAGCATCTTAAAACTGATTGCAATAATTTTTTTCAATTGCTATGCTTTAGGTTGTAGGAGGGGGCTTTTGCAAAAACAGACAGGTAATTTTTTGTTACAAGCGTTATTAGCATTGACATTGGTTTTTGCTTTTATGCCTTTTTTTGCGCGGCGTATTTCATCACGCGACATGGCTGCCCAAATGTATGCCGTTACAGAACAAATTGAAATGGCACAATCGGCTGCACGTATTTATTTGCGTGAAGAAAAAGAAAATTTGCCGTATAAAAAACAAGAGTTGAGCAAAGAAGATTTTGTAGAAGTATTAGAAAATTATGGATTGCCACTTGGGTTTAGTCCAAGAACACATTTTAACCAAAACATATCTTTGATTATCAACAAAAGTGAAGACGGGCTTTACGGTTTTATAAATGTTACAAGTGGAAAATTGTCGAAAATACAACTTGCAGAATTGGCGCGAAGAATAGGTTTTTATGCAAAGATCAATGGAAGCAATATCGAAGTTGATATACCGCTTGATGAAATGTACAGCGATATAGTTTCAAAAAAAGAAACAGGTGAAAATGTCGGTTTTTTGTCTGAACTTGATATGAATGAAAAAAGTGTGGACAAGATAGGTGTTTTGTTTGCGCGTAATGGTGAATTTGAAAGTGCGCAATTTACTACTTTGTCGCTTTATGGTGTAGAAGAAAGTAGAAAAGATAAAAACAAAATTTCAGATTTGTACGCGAATAAAACGGTGTTTCAAAGCGCTGATGGTGGTGCTGCTTTGTCTCTTTCGCGTGGTGAAATAAATACATCGTCTGCATCTTTGCGTACTATTTCCAGATTTGGAACGACAGGTGGGTTTGAATCTGAGGTTGCGTCTGTATATGACTTTTCTATGTCCGAAGGCAGAACGGGGTTTGATGGGCCTTCTGATTGGCTGGTTCGTGGCGCTGTACGTGCTGATAATTTTAGTTTTAATGTTGATAGATTAGATATCGGTTCTTTTTTGGATGCGTCGCGTGGACAAGATGTTTATATTGATCCGGAAAGCCTAACCTATACCACCAAAAAAGGTGTTGATGTAAAAAATATATATGCTGCAAATATATCGTTGCGTGATCAAACTTCGTATGGATTATTAGATGGTCAATCTGGACCATTATTGATTGATATAAGACCTGCAGGAACAACACTTTTGCCGGATGCTTATGTTGACGGAATAAATAATGATTCTTTTGAAATTATTGCAGACCCAAAAGATACAACAGGCAAAAAAGTTTCTTGTAAAGATATAATCAATCAAATGGATGTCGCTTATAATAGTAAATCCTTGGCACAAAATATAATATGCCAATATGTTTTTTGGCAAAGATTGGAATCAAGAATAAATATAAAACAATGTTTAGAGAGTGGGCGCAGTGATTGTATGTAAAAAATATTTTGAAAGATTAAACGCGTTTTCGCAATACGGTGCAACATTGACCGAAGTTATTTTGGCTGTGGCTGTTGTGATTGCTATATCGCCTTTTATGTACAATCAAATTATAGAAATGTCTAATGAATCAGAAGATATCGCGCATGCAAATGAAATAGTAAAAATACGAGATGTTGTTGTAAATTATATTCGTGTAAATCAAGGTCAATGGAAAGATACAACAGAAATAAAATTATCTGATGAAGATTTAAAGAAAATATCTGCTGATGCTCATAGTGGGTATATTGACAGATATAAAGTAAACGGTGCGTCCATAAGCGATGTTTATTTGGCTTTTGATATGGGAAAATCTGATTACAGAGCGGCAAATATCGCAAAACAAATTGGTGAAGATGCTGCGGTTGTACGTGAAGACGGTATCGCCTATTCACAAAGTTGGGCTGTGTCTGCACCAGAAGATTTTAATGTTGGTGATTTAATTTTCAGAGTATCGCATGATTTTGAAGGGGCAGATAAATCAAGGTTCTTGCATCGTGGCACAATGGGCGAAGATGCTTTGAATCAAATGAATCGTGACTTACATATGAATAATTTTAATGTATTTAATGCGGCCAAAGTTGATGGTTTGTCTGCTAAAATTATAGATGTTGATGCAGTGTTTCTTGAATCAGATGTTGTTGATGCAAACAATGTATATTTTTCTTCTGGGGCAAACATGAATTCAGAAAGCATAACATTTTCTTCTATGCGTGTGACGGGTGATACAAGTGGTTTTAGACTTATCAAAGCGAAAGTGTTAAACGACGATAAATATACAACAAACGGTAAACTGATAGTGGATAGAGCAACAATTGGAAACTCTGTCAATGTTGCTGGTAATTTAATTTTGAAATCTTCAAGTGGTAGAAGTGTTTCTGGTTTTAGTGGTATATCTATGAATAAACTTTTGACGCCATATTTATCGGCAACAGATTTAGTGTTTTTTGAAAACTTTGGCATAACTGTTTCTGGTGAATTATTGTTGGCAGGCGTTGCACCTTTGAAAATAGGTAATTGGTCGTTTCCTTCTTTGACACCACCTTCTTTTTCAAAATTGACTTTGACACGCGCATCTGTTCCACCAGTTCCAGATGCCGATGAATTTAACAAAATAATAAAACAAAATTGGCATACGAAATAATGACGAGAACACTGAATCTTTTTCGTAAAAATATGCAACGCGGTGGAATGCTTGTTGAATTGATGATGACCGTTGCGCTGGCTGCAATAATTATACCGTTTGTTTTCAGATATCAACAAACCGCAGTTTTGCGTGCAAGAAATGTTGCGATAACAAAACAAATGGAAAGGGTTCAAAATGCACTTGAAAGATATATTGTTGAAAATAAAACTGAACTGATGCGTCCAAAGGGTAAAAACATAACCCATATTAAAATCAATGATTTAATAAATTATGGGTTGCCAGAATATATTGCTGATACATATGGTGATGATTATCAGCTGCGTGTTTTGAAATCTTCGGATAATAAAAATAATTCTGTGTTACAAGGTATAGTGCTTTTGACAAATAGTGATATATCCCCAATGCGTACACGTGAAATAGTTAACTTGGGTGGTGGCAAATTTGGTTTCGTTGAAGGTAATGTGACATACGGTGGTTTTGGGGCCTTTCGTTCTTCGGCGGCTGATTTTGGTTTGTCAAACACCAAAGGTTTGGTTGGAACGACAAATATAAAACGTGGTAATACAGAATATTTATGGAGACTGCCGTCAGAAAATGAAGACGATGCGACAATGCAATCAGCCTTGAATTTAGATGGACATGATATAAAAAATATTCGCTTTGTAGATGCATATAAAGCACAATTTGAAGAAAAATTAAAAATCGGCAAATTGGATGTATCCACATTAGTTTTTGCAAATCGTTCAACCATAGATGCGGTATATTCAACAAATATAGCCGTTGTAAACGGTGCTTTAACTGCGGATTCTCGGAATCTGAATGTCAATGGAACATTGACTTTGGCAGATTCGGCAAAATTTTCTTCTTTTTCTACAAATGATTTGTATGTAAACACTTTAACTTTAAGTGGTTTTAGTGTTTCAAACACTTCTGGAAAATCTTCTTCGTTAAAAATTATAGGTGACATGGATTTAATTTTAGGTAGTATAAATGCGACATATGTATCTGTTGGTTATACTGGGTCTGTGACACCACAACTACATATTTCAGATAAAATTCAAGATTCAAAAGATTCCTCTTATTATTGGGATATTAAAAACAGTAAGGCACGTTTTGTTGATATAAATTCCCCAGAACTTTCACGTATGGCTTCAATTATAATGGCACAAGAATCAAATCAAGGAACTGTTGCGACAACAATATTTGGTGGGGTTTCTGCCAATGTGAATGCGACAGTTGCTGATTATATAAATGCGATAAATAATATGCAGACACAAATACGTGCTAAATATGAAATGTTGAATTTATAATAATTTATGGTATAAAAATATCATACGGAGTTCATTTATGAAGATAGTATGTAATTTTTGTAAAACAGAATACAATTTAGAACATGCACCAACGACACCTGTGAAGTGCGCTGTGTGTGGGCATGTTTGGACACCACGGGTTCCGTTTCAGCACAAAACAATGATAAAATTTATTGCGGCGGTTTGTGCTTTTATCGCAGCTTGTATATTTTCTTTTGTGGTTGTCATGAATTTTTCTGGTATGAAAAAAAGCCAACCTTTGATTACAAAGATAGATGAGAAAAATATACATACTGTATTGGATGAAAATGGAAACAATCGTATATTTGTATCTGGTAATATCACCAATACAACAGATGAAATATATGGTTTGCCAAATATAATAATTATTTCCTATGATGCGATGGGTAATGTTTTGTCCCGACAAACTTTTATGCCACCGGCAACATTGCTTGAATCAAAAACAACAGTTACATTTAACCATATGTTATCAGTTGATCCGACAAATGTTAAAAGATTGTCTGTTGAATTAAAGGAATCGAAATGAAGAATATTTTCATAATATTTTTATCTTTGTTTTGTGTTGCTGCATTTGCAGATACACAGTCAACGCCGCCACCACCAGCACCGGCACCAGTTCAACGCGTAAGCGTGTTTTCAACGACTGTTGATTGGGCTGCGGTAACAGGGTTGCAACTTAACCAATATACCGGAACAATCAAGGGGACAGATAAATCTCTTGTTAAAGAAGGTCTGGTATTATATTACCTTGATTCTTTTCCTTGTTATGGCGAATCAGACAGTGTTCGTGTATGGTTGTCACCAAATGGAAAAATGTCAGGACATTTACGTATAGTCTGTGTTTATAAACCAGACACAATTTCTTTTGCGTGGCGTAATGCAACAGAAGATGCAACCCAGGCTCGTTCGACCGGGATTTTGACTTGTCCAGTAGAAGGAAAACGTAACTTTACGATTGATATTTCAAAGTGTGAACAAGGTCCAAAATGGACAGAATATAGATAATGGCTGATATCAAAAAATTTTTGGTTAATGAAGAAAATGTGGGAATAAGAATTGATAAGTTTTTGTCAATCTCTATGCCTGAATATTCGCGCAGTGAAATTCAAAAATTCAAAATAGATCGCACTGACGGTCGCCCATTAAAATTGTCTGAAAAAACAAAATTAAATGACGAATTTGTTGTAGAAATTGCTGAAAAAAAGACTGATGTGGCATATGATAATATCAGCAGTGATTTTGATTTGGAAATTTTATACGAAGACGATGATATTATTGTGATTAACAAGCCACGCGGTGTTGTTATGTACCCAAGTGCTGGAAATAAAACAGGGACATTGGTTCAAAACCTGTTGGCTTATACCCATTTGTCTGCGTTGGGTGGCCAAACAAGGCCCGGGGTCGTTCATCGTCTTGATAAAGACACAAGTGGTGCGATGGTTTTTGCGAAAAGCGATGCCGCATATCGCGGACTTGTAAAGATTTTTTCTGCGCACGATTTAACCCGTAAATATGTTGCTTTTGTTTGGGGTGTTCCAACTTGGGGTGGGGCTGAAATAACTGGAAATATTGCTCGTTCATCACGAAATAGACAAAAAATGTCATTGGTAAAAACGGGTGGCAAACCAGCACATACAATTGTCAATGTTATGGATGTTTGGACCCGCCCAGGTATTTCGATGTTTCGTTGTACTCTTATGACCGGACGAACCCATCAAATAAGGGTTCATTTGTCGTCACATGGATTCCCTGTTTTATGTGACCCACTTTATGGTCGTGAAAAGGGGCATATTGGATCCGTAAAAGACCCAGAATTGCTTGATTTTTTGCGCGAACATAACGGTCAAATGTTACATGCTGAAATCTTGGAGTTTATGCACCCAATAACCGGTGAAAAAATGCACTTTAAAGCACATATGCCAGATGATATGATTGAATTGAAAGAAATTCTTGATAACCAATAAAAAATAATCACAAAACGCTTCATTTTTCGCTTTCATTATTTTGCTTGTTATGATAGAATAAATACAAAGTAAAATGGAGAAAGGGGATGAAGAACATCGTCAAAGCATTAGGTTTATTGTCAATTTTTGCCGTGATTCCAGGGGCAATGGCGGCTACATCACGCGTAAGCATGGTGGCAAAGGCAACGCCGCGTTTACCGTCAATTGCCGGATATATTACTTCGGTCACAGGCGGTACAACGTCTTCGGTTATTAACGGAACTTCCACAACATATTTGGCAGACGTTGATTGTATCGATAACTATTCGGCTTGTATCAAGGGTAATGATGCTTGCGGTTCTGAATTTGAAGAATGTACAAACACAATATTGTTACACGCTAAAACGCCAACATGTTTGAATGTTTTGTCACAATGTAGCAACGCTGGTCGTGCCTCTTTGTTTGGGTCGTATGATTTGAACGCAATTGCAACATCTGCAACAACAGATTCAAATGGCGAAATCACTGCATATACATACCCAACAGCAAGCAGTGTTTTGGGGCAGATGATAACAGCGGCTCAAATTGAAAATCGTTTGGATACAGACCAATGTGTTAAAAAATACACATCCTGTTTACACAAAGAAAGTATCTGTGGCCAAGATTTTGAATTGTGTACAGATCCAAAAGAATTCAAAAAACAAGCTTTGTCTTGTGATTCAACATTAGCACGTTGTCAAGTTGCTGGAAAAACAGAATTGTTCGGATCAACAGCTGCTGCGTCGTCTTTACAACCTGCAAGCGGTTCAAGATTGTCTGAAATGATTACAGAAGGCGCTGCGTTGGCTGTAAATAATGCTGTTGCTACATGTAACAAGGTTACAGATCAATGTATTTTGAATGCTTGTTCGAAAAATCCAAACAAATGTATTGAAGATCGTCCTGAAATCTTGATAAGAATTGCTGATGCAACTAATGGTGGTCGTGCTGTGACAGCACAAGATTTAATGGAAATTTCTCAAATCACAACAAAACGCGAAGTTGCGAACTATATCCGTCAAGAATGCCAGCAAACAATCGGTTCAAACAGATATTGTTATATGACTGTAAAGGCAAAACCGGTTACAAAAGAATCTGTTTTGACAGATCCTGATAATGTAAGTGAAGTGTTCGATGATATGTACAATGGTGAATTTGGACGTTTTACTGCATTGAAAGATAAAATAAATCAAATAACAGATAAATTTGATGCCAAGGTTCAAGATAAGTGTATTGATACAATTTCATCTTGTGCTATGCGTTCTTGCGGTGGTGGTATCGGATCTGTTTGTTATTCGCAATCTCGTGATGCTTCCACAGGTGAAGTCAATATTACCAAGGCACCTAAATCTTATAAAGAAGTAAGATCTGCTTGTCGTGCTATTGTAGATACAGATGCGAACTGCCAATATGCAGCAGTTTTAAGTCAGGGTAGTTTGTTTGCTGGATATATGAATGATGAAAACAGTGTTTTCACAACACTTTATCCAGAAGATTCAAGCGTATCTGCGGATCCAATTGGTGTAATCGCATCTTTGAATGCAACATTGGCAACATCTTATAATGATGCCGCAATTGAAAATATGCGTAAACAATGTCAAACAGTTGCATTGTCTTGTGTAAAATCTATGTGTGGTAAAGATTATGAAAGTTGCTATCGTAACAGAACAGATGTTATGTCTGGAACATATAGTACTGGCCAGGCAAAATTTGATAACAGTATGAATAAAATGGGTGGCGTTCTTGATTACAATATTGTTATCGGTTTGTGCTTGAATACTGTTAAAGATTCATCTGTATGTAATGAACATTTAAAGATTGCTATTAATAAATTAACAACAGATACAGATTCTTGGGGTGCAAACACTTCTGTCAGAAGCGCATGGAGAGATGCAAATTCAACAACAGCAACTCTTGTTGAAAATCCTGATAAAGTTTTGATTGCATGTACAGTATCAAATCCAAGTGATGATTGTCCTGCTGGAATCCAAGAAGAACCAAGTGACGAAGGTCAATGTATTGGTATAATGGACGAAAACGGATGTGTATATGATACACCTGTATATCAAAACATAGCTGATTATAAATTAGATAATGCCGGAACATCTTTGTTCCAAGAATTGTTGGCTGATGTTGAAAAAGAAGCCCAGGCAAAATACAATGCTAAACTTACAAAAGAACAAGGTATGTGCTTGGCTCAAAACAACGGTGGTATTATGGGTGCTGCTGAAAATGGTTCAACATTCATGTGGGTAAAATTGAATTCTAACAAGATCCCGAAGAATTATAATATGAAAGGTTTGACCACAAAACAATTCAAAGCATCTAATGATTTGTATGGTTCGTTCTGTCGTGCACGTATCACAGTCACATCAGACGATCGTGCAATCCAAGAAGTTTTGGGTGATAAAGCAACAGCGTATTTCGCGGTTGGTGATGCATTCACATGTGGTTCTTGGATAGACGATAAAACATTACAAAAAATCACAGAAAAGGTTGGCGAACAAGCTTTGGTTGATGCTGGACTTAAAGTACGTGATTCAAATGGTAATTTGGTGAATTCTTCATCTACAAAATCTAAATATGCATGGGGCGCGGTTGCCGGTCTTTTGGGTGGCGGTGCAATTGGTACAGGTTTGACAGAATCCGGCGTTTTGGGCAAATGGTTAAATAAATCAAATGTTGCGAACGGTGCCTCTTCATCTGCAAAACAAAAGAAATCTTCTTGTATAAATTATGCTGAAATGATAAATGATATCAGTATTAACACAGCAGCAGAAAGCGAGGGTGGAGATTCTCTTGAATCTGCAAAGGCAAAATTACAAGATGCGAAAGCATCGCTTGATAGTGCTGCTGCTTTATGTAAACAAGTTTTAGCATCTGAGGTAAGCAAATCTATGTGTAAGGTTGCAGATGTTGATGAAGAACCAACCAAAGTTGAAACCGCTGCTGCATCTTTGAAGACTATAAAGTCTTCTGCTAAACGTATAGCAGCAAGTTGTGAAGAAGCTGATGATAATTATGTAAGCAATGACACAACCAAAGTGGCACGTATAGCTGTACCTATCGCTACTGCTGTTGGTGGAACTGTATTGGCTGCTGGTATAACTGCATCTGTTATCAAGGCCCAGGAAGAAAGTATCCAAAACGAAGCAGCACAAAAATGGTTGCAAGAAGTTGGTGAACATATCCAATGTTATCTTGGTGCCGAAGAATTGGGTTCTTATGGTGACGTCATAAGTTTCACTATAGATGAATAAAAAATATATAAGATAACACCGCCCACACGGGCGGTTTTTTTATTGGTCAAAAAAACTTTTGCCTTTCGTTTCTTTTCTATTTATAATCCAAACGATACGAAAGGATTTTATTATGAAAGATTTATTGCGTAAAATTTTTGGGCCACGTGGAATTAAAATCACTGCGGGGGAATTGGCAAAAAAATTCGGTCTTGAATTAAAGGGTGATGAAAAGGTTGTTGTTGGCGGTGTCGCACCTATTGCAGAAGCCAAACCAGGTCAATTGGCTTTTTATTCTACGGAACGTAATTCAAATGCTTTCAAGATTTTACCTATTGAAGTGTTACAAAAAACGCGTGCTTCGGTTATATTGTTACAGAAAGAGCAAATCAAAGATGCGCCAAAAGGGGCAACACTTTTGGTTACAGATTCACCACGTGGAAATATTGTTAAGATATTGGGTGAAATATATCGTGAAAAACCACGTTTTGGTGTGTCTTATTTTGCAACTGTGGAAAAGGGTGTGTTTTTCCGTAAAAAGCGCACTTGTTATATCGGTCAATATGCCACTGTTGAACGTGGTGCAGTATTGGAAGAAGGTGTCAAGATTTATCCTGGTGCTTTTATCGGACGCAATGTTGTTATCCGCGCGAATACTATCGTTCAAAGTGGTGCACATATTGAAAATGCGACAATTGGCGCAGATTGTGTTATAAACGCAAATGCTGTTATTGGTAAAGATGGTTTTGGTTATACACGTCAAAATGGCAAGAATATATTCATACCACACACAGGCCGTGTTGTTTTGGGCGATCGTGTTTCTGTTGGTGCAAATACTTGTATTGATCGTGGCGCTATGACAGATACTATCATTGGTGATGGAACCAAGATAGATAACCTTTGCCAGATTGCACATGGTGTTGTTATTGGTAAAGAATGTTTCCTGGCATCCGGTGTTGGTATTGCTGGCGGCACTGTTATTGGCGATCGCGTATTATTGGGCGGACATGTTGGAATCGCAAATGGATTGCATATTGGTGATGATGCCGAAGTTGGCGCTAACAGTGGTGTTTTTCGCAGTATCCCAGCCGGTGAAAAATGGATGGGTATGCCAGCGGGTCCTGGTATTGAATTCTTTCGTAATTATGCTTGGGTAAAAAAACAAATGAAGAAAGAATCTGAATAAAAGGAGTTTGTAATGGGAAAGACAATTGAAGGAAGGAAGGCTCTTTCAGACGAATATCAATCACGTGCACAAGGTTTTCTTTTTATGGTGATCCCAACGCTTGAAAAAATAAAAAGAAACTTAAGCAAAAGTTCATTGATGCTGGCAGACGAAAAAAAGGAAAACAAATCCGATGTCATAATGGCCGATAAAACAAGTTTGGAACGTATATATAATAAAGATGGTTCATATAAATATATTTTGAATGTAGGCGGTTGGTTTGTGTTGTTAAAAAATCCAGAACACATAGCAATGGCAGATAAAATATTTAAACGTCGTAATACACGTGTAATGGAAATAATATCATTGGAACGTGAACTTTTTAATCCACCTGAAGTATTACTAAAAAATCCGCTTGGTTTGTTATATTATCCATTTGCTATTAAACAAGAACAATTCAGAGTTCTTTTTGGAAGAAACAGATAAAAAAACACCCAAACGGGTGTTTTTTATTTTGGACAAGCCATCAACATTCCCATGGTCTTTTGAACCTCTTCATTAACTGGGACGCTTATTTCACGTTGAAGACCATCTGTATATTTATATGTGAGTTTTGATGTTTGGAATGCTGGTACACGTTCGTATATATCAAAAAACGGTTGAAGCAATGCATCAAACCATTGACTGTTCTTACACAAACAGCTGTTACGAACATCTGCAACCATTTTTGCATCAACGCCATGTGAATATCTTGGTGCTATGTCTTCGTCTGCCATAACCAAACAACGTTTCATCACTGCAAAATAATTAGCATCGTCTTTTAAGAATTCATATATATCAGTGTCTGTGGCACCATTTTGACGCATCTTGTATATTATACCAGCAGTGCAACATGCATCACTTGCATTCATCAACATGTTATATCTTTGAATAAGTGGTTTCATAACAGGTTCGTTTCCAGACACCGAAGGATTATAAAAAGCAACCTGAATCATATCGTCAGCAATAAATGGATTTATGTGTGGTGCACGTGGGCTAACCGTAATCTTGTATGATGGTTTTTGATACCATATCGCACATTCGTTAGCAGTTTCAAATGGGCAGTTGTAATCGTAAATACAAGTCTGTTCTGTTTCAACAACAGTTTGTGACGGTTCTGTCCAATCTATTTCATAGTGCGCTGGGGTTAACACTTCAACAGTTTCTGACAAAGTTATTTCACAATCACTACCAACACATTCAGATGCGCAAACATAATTCACATTTAGCGCAAAGGCAAGAATTGCCAAAAAAGAAATTTTGTTTTTCATAATGTTGATTTTATCACAAAAAAGGCCTTTTTTAAATAAAAAATTTATTCTTGTATGCTTTTATTCAAATATATATAATTGTGAATATAATCACAGCAAAGGATTTATATATGAAAAAGATTTCCACTATTTCAATATTATCTGTACTTGTTTTACCTGCTTTCGCAGAAGAAGCAAGTGTTGTTGAACAATATTCACAACAATTTGAACAACCAAAAGTACAACAAGAAATATATTATAATTCAAAAACACAATTTCCACATGGGCTTCAAATTGGTTTGGGTTTGTCACCAACAAGTGGTTTGAATGCTTTTGTTGGGTATAATAATAAAAACTTTGATTCTTTCTGGTGGAAACGATTCGGAGTCCGTTTTGATTTTGCAACTTATTCACCAGCAAAAAGCTATTTGAATGACAGAATAAACGATTATATTGGTGATAAAGGTATAGAAATAGACAAGAGCCTTAAGGTTGATAATGCTGCTATCGATGCTACACATTTTGGTGCAATGATTGATTTTTATCCGTTTGGTGATACTTGGTTTCTTGGTGGGTGGCGTTTGTCCGGTGGTTATATGACAGGAAGCCTTGATTTAAGTGCCGGTATCAAAGGAACAAAAAAAGTTGGGGAAATAGAATTTGAATTGGATGGGCAAAAGTATAAATATGAAGGCGAAGAAATGAAGGGCAAAGCAAATATAAATTGGAAATACAGTGGCCCATACCTTGGTACAGGTTTTGATCTTGGAATATTCCGCGGATTTAAACTTTATTTTGATGCCGGTGTTGTTTTTGCTAACAATCACGCCAAGGCTGATTTGAATGTGCCTTTGGATGGTTTAAAAAACGATCTTGACCAATATATTAAAGATGACAATGCCTTAAAAGCACAATATAATGCCGCAAAAGCAAAAGCTTTGGCTGATGCACAAAAAGAAATAGATAAATTAGATTATTATCCGCTTGTAAAGATTGGATTTATGTATCGTTTCTGAAATCAACCGCCATTTGGCGGTTTTTTTAAGTGTTTTTTTATATGCGATTCGGGAACGAATCGAGGAAACGAATCGTTTTTTTATGTTTTTAAGGTGTTTTTTGATGCCAGTCAAAAAATATTTTGAAAAAAATATATCGGATAAAATGCCTGATTTCTGACATTTTTTAATTTTTTTGCTTTTTTTGAAAATTATTTTTGAAAAATCGCTTGACTTTTTAGAACTTCGAAATCATAATAACCGGGCTTTCAAGTTGGCCCTCTGCAAATATATAAAAAGTCAACCCCTGAAATTTCGCGATTAGATCGCAACATTGTTAATAAAAGCAGCTCATCAAAATGATTTTTGATGTAATTCAAAAATCTGTTCAAGAAGAGATATGCAGACAGTTGAATTTGGAATATCCAAACTTTGACTAAGTCAAATGTGCATATCCTAGACAGGTAGTAGGTTAAAATATAACCTCGTTAAAAAACTTGTCTTGCGAATATATATATGTAAAGACGAACTGATTAAAGTCAGCTTTGTTAAATGCACAGGACTTAAATTACAAGTTTTTTTAGAACTTGAGAGTTTGATCCTGGCTCAGAACGAACGCTGGCGGCAGGTCTTAGGCATGCAAGTCGAACGGATGACAAGAGAGCTTGCTCTCTTGAAGTCAGTGGCGCACGAGTGAGTAACGCGTGGGAAACTGCCCTTCACTGGGGAATAACGTTTGGAAACGAACGCTAATACCGCATACGCCCGCAAGGGGAAAGATTTATCGGTGATGGATGTGCCCGCGTTGGATTAGCTAGTTGGTGGGGTAATGGCCTACCAAGGCGATGATCCATAGCTGGTCTGAGAGGACGATCAGCCACGCTGGAACTGAGACACGGTCCAGACTCCTACGGGAGGCAGCAGCTAAGAATATTGGGCAATGGAGGAAACTCTGACCCAGCCATGCCGCGTGAATGAAGAAGGCCTTCGGGTTGTAAAGTTCTTTTAGTCATGAAGATGATGACAGTAGTGACAGAAAAAGCACCGGCTAACTTCGTGCCAGCAGCCGCGGTAATACGAAGGGTGCAAGCGTTGTTCGGATTTACTGGGCGTAAAGCGTCCGTAGGTGGTTTGTTAAGTCAGAGGTGAAATCCCAGGGCCCAACCCTGGAACTGCCTTTGATACTGGCAAGCTAGAGCGCGATAGAGGAAGATGGAATATCTGGTGTAGGGGTGAAATCCGTAGATATCAGATAGAACACCAATGGCGAAGGCAGTCTTCTGGATCGTCGCTGACACTGAGGGACGAAAGCGTGGGTAGCAAACAGAATTAGATACTCTGGTAGTCCACGCCCTAAACGATGCATGCTTGTTGTTGGTTTCCTTCGGGGGATCAGTGACGTAGCTAACGCGTTAAGCATGCCGCCTGGGGACTACGATCGCAAGATTAAAACTTAAAGGAATTGACGGGGACCCGCACAAGCAGTGGAGTATGTTGTTTAATTCGATGCTACGCGAGAAACCTTACCGACCCTTGACATCTTGGTCGCGACTTCCAGAGATGGTTGTCTTCAATTCGGTTGGACCAAAGACAGATGCTGCATGGCTGTCGTCAGCTCGTGTCGTGAGATGTTAGGTTAAGTCCTGCAACGAGCGCAACCCACGCCCTATGTTGCCAGCGGGTAATGCCGGGAACTCTTAGGGGACTGCCCGCGTCAAGCGGGAGGAAGGTGTGGATGACGTCAAGTCATCATGGTTCTTACGGGTCGGGCTACAAACGTACTACAATGGCGGTAACAATGGGTCGCAATGTCGCAAGGCAAAGCCAATCCTTAAAAACCGTCTCAGTTCGGATTGTCCTCTGCAACTCGAGGGCATGAAGCTGGAATTGCTAGTAATCGCTGATCAGAATGCAGCGGTGAATACGTTCCCGGGTCTTGTACACACCGCCTGTCAAACCATGAGAGTCGATTTCACCCAAAGTCGGTAGTTTAACGCAAGAGGGCGCCGCCTACGGTGGGATTGGTGATTGGGGTTAAGTCATAACAAGGTAGCAGTACCGGAAGGTGCGGCTGGATCACCTCCTTTATAGAGAAAACCACTTACACGAAAGTGGTCACCCAAATACGACTGTCTGAATATCTCTTTTTGATGATTCTGGTATCAGCAGAACTAATGGCTTGAAATCAGAATATGTTATGGGTCAGTAGTTCAGTTGGTTAGAATGTCGCTCTGATACAGCGAAGGTCGAAGATTCGAGTTCTTCCTGACCCACCAGTTTTT
>JBGUKY010000020.1:0-20201 GCA_045114635.1 Candidatus Enterousia sp. | reverse complement strand
GGTTCATCTATTGGTACTGGAACAACGTATTTTGCGCCAAAACGCGTTGCTGGAACAACAACATTCAAAAACCTGCGTTCAGGTGGTTCGATGGTATATATTGATGCCCAGTGGGAACCAATATGTGATGGCGATTACGAAGATGATGGCGATGGTGGTTGCGTATGTCCGGCGGCAACACCAGTTGATGATGGCAACGGTCACTGTTGCCCAAGTGGTTCAGAATGGGACGAAGACGAAGGCGAGTGTGTTTCTGTACGCACGATTGAAATCACATTTGATGAAAATACAGAAGATACTGTAACCAATATGCCAATACTAAACCCAAAAACATGTACATATGGTGAAGATTGTGTTGAGTCTCGTGGTAGTGTTATTACTATGCTACCAAGCAGAACAGATTATAAGTTTGTTGAATGGAATACAAAATCAGACGGTAGCGGTGATGGCTTTAGTTATGTACTTAGAGTAGTTGGATCAAGTAGACAGCAGGTTGTGGATTTGTCTGGTTTGTTTGATTTGATAGATGACGATAGTGTAACATTATATGCAATATGGGAAGTAGCTTGTGATGGTGATTACGAAGATGATGGCAGCGGTAATTGCGTATGCCCAGATGAATATCCAAACGATTATGGCGATGGTCACTGTTGCCCAGCGGGCGAATATTACGACGATGCCGAAGGTACTTGTGTCACGGACGAACCAGATTGTTATGGTGATTATGAAGATGATGGCAGCGGTAATTGCGTATGTCCAGATGAATATCCAAACGATGATGGCGATGGGCACTGTTGTCCAGC
This sequence comes from Candidatus Enterousia sp., assembly GCA_045114635.1. Taxonomy (GTDB): domain Bacteria; phylum Pseudomonadota; class Alphaproteobacteria; order Rs-D84; family Rs-D84; genus Enterousia. The sequence goes on along the minus strand of JBGUKY010000020.1, from coordinate 19,398 downwards.
GGGCGAATATTACGACACTGCCGAAGGTATGTGTGTTTCGGATGAACCAGATCCAACATGTGAAGGCGATTATGTAAGTGATGGCGCGGGTGGTTGCCAATGCCCAGCTGGATATCCAAACGATGATGGCGAAGGGCACTGCTGCCCAGATGACGAATATTACGACGATCTTGAAGGAACATGTGTCGCTAATACGCCATCATGTGAAGGCGATTATGTCGACGATGGCGAAGGTAACTGTGTATGCCCTGGTGATCCTGGCGAACTTATCGATGATGGCTATGGTCACTGTTGCGAAAGCGATAGATATTGGGATGAAACAGAGGGTAAATGTATCCCAGAATGTGATTTGGGTTATAACTCTCAATGCGATATGTGCTATGAAAACGAAGGAACATGTGGCGAGGGTCAAGCATGGAGTTGGGATACTTGCGGTTGTGAAGACTATTGTTCCTCCGGCTACGATACAGCTTGCGGTATGTGCTATGAAGACGAAGAAACATGCAGCTCAAACGAAATTTGGATGAATTGTGGTTGTTACGCTTGCCCAGGTGATTATGTGGATAATGGTGGTTATTGTGGATGCCCAGATGAATATCCAAACGATTATGACAATGGTCACTGTTGCCCAGCGGGCGAATATTACGACGATTACGAAGGTACTTGTGTCCCAGACGAACCAGAATGTTCCGAAGGTTATGACGATATGTGCGGTGTGTGCAATGAAGACAAGACTTGTTCAGAAGGTTATTTTTGGGAAGATTGTACCGGATGCCATCCAATATGTCCAAATGGCTATACATACACCAACGGAACCTGTGTTGATCCGACGACTGGTTGTCTTGCATTTTCTTCGAATGTACAAAATTTCTACGCTACATTGGGTGTTCATATGGTTGGCATAAACACGGCCGATTATATTGAATTTCCAGCAATAAGGTTCGATTTGAACGGCAATGGTTCCATCAATACAAACGAATGTATCGTGGCCAGATTATCTTCAAACGATTTTGAGACAGTAACTAATAGTGATGCAACAGATCAGGATATCAAAGATGCCCTTACCAATGTAATGTTCTGTAAATATAACCCGTCCACACAAAATTATGATTTGGGTTGCACCATGAAACCAACGGTTTGCACCCTTTCAGAGTGGAACTCTTTGAGATCGACACTAACCACAACAAATGCTTTGAGTATTGTTGGGGGTTGGTTGAATATGACCCAGCAAGATTTGGCAAACCTTAATTCAATGATGTTATACACACCTGCAACCGCCCCATTGTATCAAAGATGCAGTGGCGAATCTTGCCCATCTGGCACCACAGATTATAATGGTGTATGTTGCCCATCTGGCACAGAATGGGACAGCGATACCGGCACATGTGCTTCAGTCACACCACCAACCCCATCAACATGCCCAACACATTCAACAACATTACCATATGGTCCAGGTGCAGAATTGCCTGGTCAGGGATATGACTTTGACGGTGACGGTGAAATCACAATTGACGAATGTTTTGTTGCACGGGGCTATGGTAATCCAGAGGGTGTCCTTACAGAATCAGATATTCAAAATAATGATGTGTTGGCATATTTATATGAATTGCATTTGGATCAGGGCACATGGGACGAAGATGCGTCATTGAATACAAGCACAGTGTGGAGTATGGCATTCTGTCGTTATAATGAAAGCACCGGTAATTACGATGGCGATTGTACACCGGCTGTGCCAGTTTGTTCACGTGATGAAATATTGGCTATGGCAAATTCAGTGGATGGCACAACATTATCTACATTCAATTATGTGGTTGATTTGGTTGAAGACTTCCTTGATACCACAATACCAGCGGCTTATTATTATCAAATGTTCACAGAAACTTCAGATGATATAAGCGTATTGGAAAACCCACAAACAGGCGCAACAAGATGTGAATTTAGCGTTCCACCAGACCCAAGTGGTTTATGTCCACAATATTCTTCTGATTTCGAAGCAAGTCTTAATGGACCTGCATGGGAACAGCAATTATTTGGAACAAGTTATGACTTTAACGGTGATGGACAAATCACAATCGACGAATGTATCACGACCAAGGTCTATGGTTCCGCATGGTTTGATTTTGTTGTGGTTGCATATGTTTACACGCGTGGGGACATGTCCAGACTAGAACAGGCATTAAACAGTATTTCGCGAGAAGATCTTTCAAACCTTATTGGACTCCAATATTCTGATGTGGATAAAAAAGCATTTTTCACATATTTGGTTACCAAGTATGGCACTGGTATATTCTCTATGTTTTCACAAATGTCATATACACCTTTTTCACAAGAGTATGCACAAGCTTTGGATTATTACGGTATTAATCAAAACAACTATATTCAGTTTATGCTTGGCTTGGTAAACAACGAGATACCAGCACGAAATTGGCAATTTTTTGCAGAAAACGATCTTAACTTTGCACATGTGGCTGGATTTTCAATTTGCCGTTATAATTCGGAAACTGGTAATTATGATACAAATTGTACCCCAATTATGCAGGCATGTAATATATCCGATTTACAACACCTTGATTCTTTGGCCGGTTCAAATTCAATAGTTTCAACCATATTACAACAAGATTCACATGCTTTCTCTTTGGATACTGATGAAGTGTATTTGTTGAATCATTGTTCATGCAGTGCATCAAATAATACACTACCAGATGATTTCTGTGAAGCACTTGATTGCCCAACCGGTTATACCAATACACCTGCTTCATCAGGATTACCTCTCAATCGTGGAAGCGGTGTTGGTATAAGATGGGGTTGTGAACCAATCAGATACAAGGTTTATTTGGATGGTAATTACGCCACAGATGGATATATGGGTTATGTATTAAATGAAAACGATGATACTTATTTGTTATATGGAACCCAATATACTTTGCCAACAAATACATTTACAAAAACTGGTTATAACTTTACCGAATGGAATACAGAATTGGAAGGCAGTGGGACCTCATACGCCAATGGTGCAACATTCAGCAACCTGACCACTGTTGATTATGAAGATTCAAGAGATAGTATAACTTTATACGCACAATGGACACCAAAGACATATGATGTGTTGTTGTATCAAAATGCATCTGTGTCTGATCCAACGGTTAATGCAACAATTACTGCAACCTATGCTGCCGCAATGCCTTCAACCAAAAAAGATGGCACGACCCTTAGCGTACCAACACGTACTGGTTATACATTTAATGGTTATTACAACAACACTACAGGTGGAACACAATATTACACCAATAATATGGCTTCTGCGCGTTCTTGGGATATCGATGCCGATAATTCAATATTGTATGCACACTGGACACCAACAACATATACTATCACATATAACGGGGTAGAAGGCGCAACAAATAATAACCCGTCAACATATACTATCGAAAGTGCAGCAATCACAATAACAGAACCGGTCAAATCAGGTTATACATTCCTTGGGTGGTGCGATCAAACAAATCCAAATTGTACACCATCTGGAACAACATATACAATCGCAAGCGGTTCAACCGGCAATGTGACACTTTATGCAAAATGGATGGCGGATGTTTATACTATCACATATAGCGGATTACAGGGCGCAACAAACAATAACCCTGCAACATATACTATCGAAAACACACCATTCACATTAAATAATCCAACGCGTGATGATTATACTTTCAACGGCTGGACAATCACAACAGCACCAATACAGTGGGGAACCGCATCATCTTCGACCGGCGATAGCAATTTCGTAATCGGATCTGGCACATACGGCAATATCGAATTAACTGCAACTTGGACACTGTCAGGATGCCCATCTGGCCAGGTATTAGTTGATGGAACATGTATGAATGGTAAATTCGCAGTAAAGACAATATCATGGGAAAATTCTTTATCATTTGATATATCTGCTGCTGGAACATATACTGTTAATTGCGGTGATAATGGGACTTTGACAAGTACGGCAAACGACGTCACAAACAACAGATATATTAACCGTACGAATAATATAGAAAGCGCAACATATACATGTTCATGGCCAACTGCTGAATCACGTATCGTTACATTTGATGGAACAACTCAGGGGTATTCAACATATAACGCGACGGCTGCGATAAGTTTAGAAGCAGGGGGAAGAAATTACATTATTGCTGCATATGGATCTTTGGGTGCAATATTTGGAACACTTGATAATGCCCCAAGTGGTATGTCAACACAACCAAGTTTTTATGAAACATTTGATGGTCAGGGTTTGACATCATTGCCATCCGAATTGTTTGATGGTGTTCGTGGTGCCAGAGACAGCATGTTTGAGGGGACATTCCGTGCTTGTGCCGCCCTTACATCATTACCAACAGACGAAAATGGTAATTCAACATTGTTCAAAGATATCACTGGTGCTGCAAAAGATATGTTTTCAAAAACATTCTACCTTAGCGGACTGACATCATTACCAAACAATTTGTTTAATGGGATCGGGGAAGGTGCAAATGGTATGTTCCTAGGTACATTCAGTGGTTGTTGGCGGTTAGCATCACTACCAATGGATGCAAACGGTGATTCAACATTATTTAACGGTCTTGACGGCGCTGCAAGTTCTATGTTCCAAAGCACATTCGAGGGTTGTACCAGCCTTGCATCATTACCAAATAATTTGTTTGATGGACTTGACGGCTCTGCACAAAGTATGTTCTACAGAACATTCAAGGACTGTTCCAGTTTAACATCATTACCGCTTGATTTATTTGACGGTCTTCGTGGCGCCGCAGATTATATGTTTAGTAGTACATTCGAGGGTTGCACCAACCTTGCATCATTACCAACCGATTCAAATGGTAATTCAACATTGTTTGATGGCCTTGACGGTCATGCGAGTTATATGTTTAATGGTACATTCCGGGGTTGTACCAGCCTTGCATCATTACCGCCTAAGCTATTTGATGGCCTTGACGGTGCCGCAAGTTATATGTTCCAAAGCACATTCAATGGCTGTTCCAGTTTAACAGGATTACCTGCCGATTTGTTTAACGGTCTTGATGGTCATGCAAGTTATATGTTCCAAAGCACATTCCAAGGTTGTACCAGCCTTGCATCATTACCAACCGATTCAAATGGTGATTCAACATTGTTTGATGGCCTTAGTGGTGCAGACACTGCTATGTTTGCTGCTACATTCTCTGGTTGTACCGGCCTAAGATCTTTACCACCAAAGTTGTTTGATGGACTTGATGGTACTGCAGCTTATATGTTTAACAGCACATTCGAAAATTGTAGCAGTTTAACAACCATACCTGCTGATATATTTGATGGTGCTTCTGGTACATTGCCAATCAGTATGTTTAATAAAACATTTTATAATGCTACAAACCTTGATACATTTGATTTTGGTGATGGTGAAACAACAAATTATGTTCCGGGTGATTTCTTAAACGGTATCACTGAAAAATCATCTTCTGGGTGGTTGCATGCAACAGATATGTTTAGTGGCACAGATTTGGATGATCCATGTCCATCGGGCACAGCAGATGTTACACGCGATATATTTAGTGAAGCAGGCAAACCATGGTGTGCAATAGCAACATATAACATCACATATATGGATGGAAATGTGACAATGTCTGGTATAGAACCAGATACATATACATACGGTATTGGTGCGACAATTAATGCAACACCAACAAAAGAACACGGGGCGTTTGATAAATGGTGTACAGATGCTGGCCTTACAAACTGTGCAACAACACAAACAATATCAACAACAGACACAGGTGATAAAACATACTGGGCAAACTTCACATGCGCCACAGGTTATACATACAACCCAGGCGCTGCCGCCATTGATAATCCAGATCTTATGAACCTTATCGGGTCAGGTGCCCAAACCAATGAAAATGGATATTTATCAAATGATGGTAACGAAGCTTCAAACTCTGCAGGTTTAACATCTGGCGATTTGTATGTGGATTATAATTATGATGATGATCATGAATATGGTTTTGTAACAGGACATACAGAATGTAGTACACAGAATGGTACAGGAATATATGATAATGCGAATGTTTCTGGTAATGTGTCCACCATGTTTGATTTACCGGATAACGCAGGGCAGAATTGTTGGTGTCGTTTGAATAGTTATATTCCTTATTCTGGTGCTCAAGAACAAAGCATAAATGCATCATGGGTATATGTTAAGAGTTTTTCTGATGCAGAATCTTGTGCCAGATATTGTACTGGGTTTTGTTCGGATAATCTACATGGTGGTTCGCAATTACAAGAAGTTATGTTTAACATGGCTGCAGGAACAGAGGCTTCTGCATCGTCATGCGATATAAACACCTATACAATTACGTATAATTTGAACGGTGGAACGAATTTTGCCAATGCTCCGACAAGTTATACTGTCGAAAGCGAAACAATCGTTCTGGGGACACCTACACGTGCTGGATACATATTTAATGGTTGGTATACTAATTCCAGTTTGACTGGAACAGCAGCAACACAAATCGCTCATGGTTCAACTGGCAATAAAGAGTTCTGGGCAAAATGGACACAATGTGTTTGCACAGCAGGCACCGGCGTGGTAAGCAATTCTTGCTCTGCCAGTGTTTCAAACAATCAATGCGTATATGCGTTCACTTGCGCCGCCGGGTATGCCAAGGCAAATCAAACTGTGACAACAAGTTCTACATCTTATACTGCGACTTGCACCGCTTGTCGCGCAGGAACTTATGCTGCTGAAACAGGTATGACAGCATGCCCGGTTTGCCCAAATGATTCTTATTCTGAAGGTGTTGCATCAACTGCATGTACACCATGTCTTGAAAATTACAAGACAAAAAGACAAGATCCAGATGTCGCATCTAATCATGATAGTTATAGAGACTGCAAGATAACATGTCGTGGTGGTTGGTATATTGATGTGGCAAATGATACAGAATGTACTGCTGCTGGTGAAAATAATTGGGTTCCTGGTTCTGTTGTTATCCAGGGTGATATAAGTCCACGCCCAACAGCATGTACTGATGGCGAAATGACAATCGGTTATGGCGCTGGTGCTGACGAAGCCGCTGACTGTGGCCGCAAATTGCATGTCGGTGATGATGTCGTTTGGTTGAAGAAACTAAAACAGGCAACACCTTCATTTGCGGTAAGATACAGAAATGATAATCTTAATCGCGTATATTACGGCCGTATGTCACGTATTGCATATCCAATGAATGCTGGCGATGGTCAATATTTTGCAACTATGTATAACAGCAAGAAATATTTCGTATTTGACGATGCCGCCGAAGAAAAGATATATGATATTATCTGGAAATTGCAAACAAATGTTTCTTTGGATGGAACCAAGAATGGATTCTTGTCAAATGACGGAACAAGTAAGAGCGCACAATCTACATACAGTTTGACGAATAATGGTACATGGGGAACAACATTCCCACATGCTGTTATCAAAGGTGAATCTAGTTGCAGTACGCAAATAGGAACTGTTAATAAATCAGATATAAATATTTCTACTTCACGAGAAACCACGGGTGATCATTGCTGGTGCCGTTTAACAAATGTTGATAATGACAAAGTTATATTGTCTTGGACCTATCCAGACCAAAATGATTTGAATACACCATGTTCGAAATATTGTGCACGTTTGTGTGCAAGACAGGCAAATTCAAGTGAAGCTTTCCGTACCGCGCTTTACAGTGGTGCAGAAGAAGTAGAAGAACGTACATGTGAACCTTGCCAGGCAAGTGGTGGTGCACAATGTTCTTTGGATGAAACAGGTGGTGTTTGTACCTATACAACATCTTGTATGACGGGTTATCATGGATTGACAGGTGAGGGGACTGCAGAACCATCGTGTACGGCGAATACTTACACTGTTGTGTATAATGCTAATGGTGGAAGTGGCACTATGGCTAACAGCACACTTACATATGGAACTCAGGCCGCATTAAGAAATAATTCTTATACTAAATCTGGGCAAACATTCGTCGGTTGGGGAACAAGTGCTGGTTCAACAACGGTCGCATATCATAATGGCGATACTGTATTGAATTTGACTTCTGCCGATAATGGTATAATTACTTTGTATGCTATCTGGGGAAGTCAAGGAAACGCGTTGATGAGTTATGTATCTGAATCAGGAAGCAAGAGTGGCCACATAGCAATCAATGGTTCCAGTTCATCATCTTCTTCTACGTTCGGTCTTACACAAAATGGAACTTGGGGCGCAAGATTCTCTTATGGTGACATCTTTGGTCGCGCCAATTGTAACACAACTTCTGGGACAGCATATACGGCTAATCCATCATTAGTAACCGCCAACACTGGAACCCAATGTTATTGTCAGATGCAGTCTTATAACAGTACAAACATGTCAAGTTCATGGGTGTTTGTAAAGACGTTCAAGAGCGATAGTGAATGCTTGAAGAGTTGCGCAAAACAATGCGGAACAGACTTTATAAGTGCAAGCAGAACTGATTACAGAACAGCGGTATATGGTTCTCTCTGATGAATAAATAATAAAAAGAACCGGCATTATGCCGGTTCTTTTTATTATTATCGTTTTATTTAATTTTTTGTGATCTTCTGGCGCGTATATATTGTAATAAATTCGATGCATTATTATCGTACAAAGTATGGAAATGTTTTCTGCATACAGATTTATATTGTGATGCGCCAACTTCTACCTGGGAGCCACCACGAATGATATTGCCGGCTTCATCAAATCTTATATGATGTGACGCCATTGATGAACATCTTGGGATTTCGCATACTGTTTCCATTGGATGTATTTCGTCTGCTTCGGCAAGTAATTTAGCAGAAGCAGGGAATAAATCACCATTGCTGTCAACCTTTAAGCCATAGCAGAATATAGTAATTCTCGATGTGTCTGCGATTTGAACTAATTTTTCGATATCTTTTGGTGAAAAGAATTGGACTTCGTCAACCAATATAAACTGTGTACCATGTTTTGGATGGTATTTATCAAGATTTTTTAATGCGCGTGCTTTGGTTCTTATACCAATACGTGAAACAATATCAGTGGCAGAATCACGGTTGTCTACAGAAGGTTTAATTGCTTCCCATCTGTTGGCAGTACGGTTAAAGTTAAAAGCGTTTATTCCAAGTAATGCTGATTTAGAAGAGGCCATAACACCATAATAGAAATGTAATTTTGCCATTGTACATCCTTCCTTTTGTTGGCTCTCCGTATCCCTTTATGGCAATATAAGCAGATTTTGATAGTGTGGGTCAAGTAAAGAATTATTTCTTATGAAACTTTACAGCAAAACTGCCGTTATTTATTGGTGTAAAAGAAACGATGCGTGTACTTATTATGCTGGCAGATGCCCATTGTTGAAATTTGGTTTTTAATATTCCACTTGCCCCAGTTATAACAGTAGCACTGCGAACACCTGAAAAGGCAAGATCAGACAACATTTGCCATGCTTCTTCTTCAGTGTGGTTATGAAAATCGATTGTGGCATGCGCTGGAATATGTGTATCTGTTTGCGGAATACGCGTGGATAAATGTAATTCTTGGCGCACAGATTGTTTCGTAGCAATATCATCGGGGATAAAACTATCCCCGATCATATCTGCAATATCTTTGTCATTTAATTGTTTCATTTAATTATTCTGCCAATGTTCCAACAGACATTGTGATACGACGAATGCCAGAACTGATAGATTTTTCTTTGTTAATGCGTGCCTTGATAATTTCACCAGTGTGATAGATATGTGTTCCACCACATAATTCACAAGACACATCGCCCGCAGTTATAACACGAACTGTATCACCATATTTTTCACCAAATAAAGCCATAGCACCGCGTTTTTTTGCGGACTCTATGTCCATTTCTTCGTGTGTCACAGGCAAATCAGCATTGATCCATTCGTTGACTAAATCTTCAACTGCTTGCTTTTCTTCTGCTGTCATTGCGCGACCAAATGAAAAGTCAAAACGCACAGAATCAGGTGCAACCTTGGATCCGCGTTGTTCTACATCTTCGTTCAATACATGACGAAGTGCCGCTTGTAATAAATGTGTTGCTGTATGTGCGCGTGCAGTTTGCTGACGAACATTTTGATTGATTTCAGGCATAACCATATCGCCAACCTTGATTGGCGCAACCAAAGTTCCTTTGTGAATAACAACATTACCAACGCGATTTGTTTCAGCAACATTCATAACTATGTTGTCGCCAATTTTGAATACGCCGGTATCACCAACCTGACCACCCTGGGTGCCATAGAAAGGTGTGTGATCCAATGCGATTTCAACAATATCTTCTGCATCGGCAGATGTTACAAATTCTTCACCGCGCAATATTGCCAATACTTTTGCTTCGCTATTAGTTTTTGTTTCATATTTTTCATAATCGATTGTATCTGGTAAATCATTTTGAGATTCCCACAGTACACGTGTTCCGCGGGTGTCTGCACGGGAACGTTCTTTTTGCTCTTGCATACATTTTTCGAACGCTTCAACATCCACAGCAATGTTTTTATCGCGTAAAATCATTTGTGTTAAATCAAGTGGAAAACCGTAAGTATCAAATAATTTGAAAGCGATATCGCCAGGCAATACTTTGTTGTTAACCTTTGGCAATTCTGTTTCAAGCAATTTCATACCGTTTTGCAACATATCTGCAAAAGAGTTTTCTTCATTCTTGATAATTTCAACAACGTGTGCTTCTTGGCTTTTCAATTCAGGATATGTATCACCCATTTCTTTAACAAGAGCAGGGTAAAGAGCGGAAAGCAAAGCTCCACGATGTCCCAACATTTGACCATGACGCATTGCACGACGTAATATTCTGCGAATTACATAACCACGATCAGCATTGCTTGGTATAACACCATCAGCAATAGCAAAACCAACAGCGCGCAAATGGTCTGTGATAACTTTAAAACTTGATTTGTTTTCATCTGTCTCTTTCACACCGGTCAAATCAGAAACGGCAGCTTTAAGATTCACAAATAAATCTGTGTCATAATTATCCAGTTTATTTTGCATAATGGACGCAAATCTTTCCAGCCCTGCACCAGTATCAACATTTTGTTTTGGTAACGGGGTCAAAACACCGTTAGCATCACGATCATATTGCATAAATACATCGTTCCAGATTTCAACAAAACGTCCGCCATCTTCATCTGGACTTCCTGGAAGGCCACCCGGAACATCTGGGCCAAAATCATAATGCATTTCTGAACATGGACCACAAGGACCTGTTTCACCAGCAGACCACCAGTTATCTTTATCAAGACGGATAGCGTCTTTGCCTGTAATTTTTTTCCAAATAGCGGTTGCTTCATCGTCGCTTATATGCGTTGTGACAACAATTCTGTTTGGGTCAAGACCAAAAACTTTTGTTAATAATTCCCAAGACATTTCAATTGCGCCTTCTTTGAAGTAATCACCAAAGGACCAATTTCCCATCATTTCAAAGAAAGTATGATGACGACCATCAAAACCAACGTCTTCCAAATCGTTATGTTTGCCACCTGCACGAATACATTTTTGTACATCAGCCACGCGTGGTGCAAACGCAGGTTCGGTGCCTTGTAAGATACCTTTCCATGGCACCATACCAGCAACTGTGAACAATAAAGTAGGGTCATCTGGTATCAATGATGCGGACGGCACAATTTTGTGTCCGTGTGATTCAAAATAATCTAAAAATAATTTTCTTATTTCGGTATATGTCATAATATTTTCCTTTTGTCGTTCAATGATAAAATTAAAAGTGATAATATTCAATCATAAAATTGCAAAAGGTATACTTTTTGTGATATAATAGTATTGATGTAGGATCAATCATGAATAAAAAACCAGGTTTGCTTTTTGTTGTTTCTTTATTTGCGATCATAGTTTTGGCCGTGGCTTTTAATATGGACTTTGGCGGCAATCCACCGGTTCATTTGCAACCAGGTATCGATCCTGACAAGGTTTTATATGTTTGCCCGATTGATTCCAAGGGCGCATTGTCGCAGTTTTCTATCGCATTACATGCAATCGGCAAATATGCGTATTTGTTGTTTGCTTTTGTTGGACTTGTGTTGGTTTTCAGTTGGGGTTGGGCACTTTATCAAAACTTATTAAAGGACAAGTTCAGTGCAGATGTGTATAAAAACCCATGGGATTTAACCAAGGTTGTGTTTTGGATGGCCCTTATATTTTATATTTTATTGATGACACCTGACTATTTCAGAAGGGTGGAAGTACGCGGCCACGGCACAAATTGGGTGCTTTGTGAAAATACATCAAAAGATGCCAAGGCGATTTTGCCAAAGAATGTAACATTACCTGAAAAATAAATATTTTGTCAAGTTTCAAGTTTTTTGCGCCTTTGAAAGATTTGTCTTGACTTAAAGCCCTGTTTTCTCTACGATTCGGGTAAGCAGTGGAGGCAATGTCTTTGGAAATCAAGATTTTTGAAGATGTTGTTCCAAGGGCATTGCCTTTGAAAACTGCCGGACAACCTTAAAAAAACTCTATATGAAAGGAGACTTATATGAACAAACAAGAATTGATTGAAGCAATTGCAAACGAAGTTGAAGTTACAAAAGCAACTGCAGCTGGTTGTTTGGATGCGTTTATCAACACAGTAACAAAAGTATTGAAGAAAAAAGGCGAAGTTCGCTTGGTTGGCTTTGGTACATTTGCAACTGCAAAACGTAAAGCAACAACAGGTCGTAACCCACAAACAGGTGCACCAATTAAAATTGCTGCTTCTACACAACCAAAATTCCGTCCTGGTAAATCCTTGAAGGAAGCTTTGAACTAATTGTAGTTTGTTTACAAAAGGTTAAAAAACATCCGCAAATTTGTGGATGTTTTTTTTGGAAAAATTTCCACTGGAAATTATTTTTATAATTGCTAGAATCAACGTGTTGAATCAAACAAAAGGAAGAAAAAATGCCAGTTAAAAAAACAGCAAAAAACACAGTTGCTAAAAAACCTGTGGTCAAGGCAGCACCTGTTGTTGAACATAAATGTGAATGTGGCGAACATTGCCATTGTCATGGTCGCGCACATTGGTTAAAGCATGTTATCATTTTGGCACTAGTTTTCGCGCTTGGTATGGTTTGCGGAAAAATGTTGCCTGGTGGCCACCATCACAGACAAATGCCAAAAACACATCCTGTGTTTGTAAATGGTTGTTTGGATGTACAATCTGTCACAAATAAAAGATTGCAGGAAAAATTGGCTACTGCTGATGCAGACAGCAATGCATGTATTTCTGTTGAAGAATACAGAGCTGCAAGAAAAGAATTGTTCCCATCTAATTTGAACAAGGGACCACGTGGCCCAATACCACAAAAAGCAAAATAATAATTTTGTAATTTAAACCCCCGCAAATTGCGGGGTGTTTTTTATCTTTTCATAATTCTGGATTTAGTTATTTCCCATTCGCGTTGTTTTATTGTTTCGCGTTTATCAATTTTATTTTTACCATAACCAATCCCAAGCAATACTTTTAATTTACCATGATTATTAAAATACATTTTTAATGGGACAATTGTCGCACCTTTTTCTTGTAATTTACCAATCATACGATTGATTTGATTACGGTGTAATAATAATTGTCTTTGGCGTCTTTCATCAAAGTTTACAACGCGATTAGCAGTTGGTAATTTTTGTATTTCTACACCGGCCAAGAAAAGATTATCGCCACGTCTTTGAACAAATCCATCCACAATGGTTACCAATCCATAACGTATAGATTTTATTTCTGCACCGGTCAATGAAATACCAGCTTCTATTGTGTCTTCAATAGAATAAGCAAACCGCGCTTTGCGATTTTCAGAAACCATTCCAGATTTTATAATTTGACGTGGCATTTCGGATATAACCTTTGTGTGTTTTCAAACAGTATAGTTTCCAAATCTTCTATTTTCAAATTTTTTATTTGTGCCAAAACCTTTGCAGTTTCAATTACCATTGCTGGTTCACAAGTTTTTCCGCGATATGGTATCGGCGCACAATAGGGTGCATCTGTTTCAATAACAATACGGTCATTTGGTATCTTTGCGAATGTTTCACGAATAGATTCGCTGTTTTTAAAAGTTAAAATACCACTGGCAGAAAAATAAAACCCACGATCAAGCATTACTTTTGCTAAATCCCAACTGGATGTAAAACAATGCATAACGCCATGATATTTGTCAGTTAAAATATTTGCGGTGTCGATTTCTGCTTCACGTGTATGAATCGCAACAGGCAAGTTATGTTTATATGCGATTTCTAATTGTTTTTCGAACAATTCAATTTGTTTATCACGCGTTTGTGGATTGTAATGATAATCAAGTCCGATTTCGCCCACACCAACGACATATGTGTTGTTTAATACATCGTCTGTTAAATATTTTTCAGGATCTGTGTTTATATAATCAGGATGAATACCGGTCGTAACAAAAATATTATTGTGTGTTTGTGCAATATTTAATGATGGTTCAATATCTTCAGGATCTGCTGTTGCGCATATCATAGTACCAACGCCTGCGTTATTTGCACGCATGATAACAGCATCAATGCCGTCTTCATATTCATCTCTTAAATGACAGTGTGTATCTATAAACATTTTTTTATTTCGTTTATTATTTTGAATATTGTTATATCTGCTTTCAAATTCAATCTGTTTATATCAGATATTGATTGGTTTGCCATTGGATAAATATCTGCCAGCCCAAGATATGCAATCGCATCCAATACAATTCCATAAAGGGCGGGTGATACAGCAATCTTTTCTGCGATATTCATCATATCACTTGCGTTTGAGTGCTTGTTTTGTAAAACATTTAATAATTCTTCATAAACTACATCGCCACCGGTTGCTTTCAAATTAGCAATCTTGCCAAAACTACCGTTTGATAATTTTAATATTTCATTGCTTATTTCTTCGTCAGGCATAAAGCGCACACATAATTCGCGCAGTTCAGACATAGTCAACGGATGCATCTTTTCAACGCGTGCACGCGAACGAACTGTTGGCAAAACATTAGACAATTGATGTGTTACCAATAAAAACAAAGTTTGTTGTGGCGGTTCTTCTAATAATTTTAATATCGCGTTTTCTGCGGCCACAGTTAATTCGTCAACGGCATCAATCAAAACCACACGCCATTTACCAGACATAGAAGACATCTGCATACGATCAATCATATTGCGCACGGTATTTACAGAAATGTTTTTTGCATCAGCTTTGATATTACCACGATCATCAAGGTTGTGTGCCAAATCAATTATAAAGAAATCGCCGACATTGCCATAAACCTGCTTCGCAATTTTATATGCCAGTGTTGCTTTGCCAATGCCACGTGGACCACATAACATCCATACAGGGTGTATAGGGTGTGTTTCACGATTATCCCACGCGTCCATAAATGTTTTTAATGTATCGCGATGTCCAACCAAATAGTCGTTATCCATTGGGTTGGGAAATTCAAATAAAACTTCTTTTTTCTTTGTTGCCATATTATTTTCCCCCGAACATCACAGATATATTTTTAATTATACGACCAAAAAACTGTATCTTTCTGACTCTGTTTTTAGCAACCATTGGTATGCGTTTAATAATATCACCATTTTTTTCAATTACAACTTCACCGATTTTTTGTCCTTTAGATACAGGCGCGCTTACAGGTTCATCAAAACGGGCCAAAATTCGCACGTCTTTTAATGTTTTGTCTTTGGGTAGTGTAATTGCTACATTTTCAGACACGGTTGCTTCTACGGTTGATTTTACGCCATACCAGACGGGTATTTGCGTCAAGACATCTCCGGCATGATAAAAAACTTTCGTTTGTGTGGTTTTATAGCCATGATTTAATAGTTTTTTCATTTCTTCTGCCAACGCATCGTGGCCCCGTCCATGAAAGCCGTTGATAACACCGATAAGACGACGACCCCCAACTTTTGCGCTTGCTACCATACCGTAACCGCCGTCATCAGTATGACCAGTTTTTAACCCATCTGCGCCAGACATTGAAAATAGCAGTTTGTTATAGTTCATAGTGTGTGTGTGTGTCCAATCTTGACACCAATCTGTTTTTGAATCTGCGAATTCAAAGCGTTTAGTTGCAAACATCGGATAAATATCAGGATATTCATCAATAATATATTTTGCCAATATGCCCAATTCGCGTGATGTCATTAAATTGTTTTCATGTGGCAGACCACTCGCATTTCCAAAACTAGATTTTTCCATTCCGATTGCGCGTGCTTTCTTTGTCATAAGATCTGTGAATTGATTTTCTGTTTTTGAAAAATGTTCTGCGACCATTACGGAAGCGTCACCAGCCGATAATACTATAATTCCAAGAATTGCATCACGAACTGTTATTTTTTGATCTTTGACAAGGCAGATTTTGCTCGCGGATTGCCATAATGGATTTTTGTAATCTGCATTGCTGGAAGCAGTCAGCATATCATCCATCTTCAAATCACCAGATTTAATTGCATCAAACAAAACCGTCAAAGTCATCAATTTTAACATTGAAGAAGGTGGCATAAGTTTGTCAGCATTTTTTGAAACAATTTCTTCACCACTGTCATAATCGAAAAGGTACACAGATTTAGCGTTTGTTTGAAAATCTGCCGCGTTTGCGACAAAAGTAATCAAACCTAGGCATAAAATCAGGAACTTTTTCATCATAATGTTTGAATGATAGCAACAATAACGATTTTTGCCAGTAATTTTTTATTAAAAATACGCCGATTTTTATTCGGCGTATTCACAAGTTCGTTTGTGTTGTATTATCTTACGTTTTGTTGTGCTGGCATAACATAAGTTGTATCTGCATATGCCATCTGAGCGTATATTTCGTTTATAAACTGCGGATCAGTTGCGGCATGTTCTTGTAATATCTGGATAATTTGTCTTTGTGCAGCAAGCATAGCCACAACTTTTTCTTCGTTAGAGCGATATGTGTACTGTTGAATTTTTGCTATCGCACCAAGTATACGTTTTTGTTCTTCTGGGCGCAAACTGTTAGAAATCATTGTCGCAACACTTTTCAATGCTTGTGGATTTTTGAACACAGATTCAAAATCTTTCAATTCAGGATGTTCTTTGATGCATCGTTTCAAGTATTTACGCGCAGTATTTGATGTGAACATATTGCTTCCCTTATAAGAATCTATAAGAGGGCAGAATAAAAAGGAAATAGCGCCTAAAATAATAACAGACATAAATATATCTTGTAATCTAACTTCTTTTTTGTCTTTCATTTCTTGGACGCCAGTCACAATCAATGTTGTAAAAATTGATGTAATAACGATTCCGCCAGTCAAAAAAGACGGCAAAAGGTGTTTAGCAAGTACTTTGTTTGTTGTCATTTTGTTCTCTTTATGTTTGTTTATGTCTATTTTAGGTCTATTTTTTGTTTTGTCAATAAATATTTGACAATTTTTATTTTTTGTATTACTTTATTGTGTGCGAAAAACCAAAAAGGACAAATTATGCTAAAAACATCAAAGACACAAGTTGCTAAATATTTACTGACGGCTATGACACTAATTCCAGTCGCAAAAACAGCTGAAGCAAAATGCGGAGTTGATTATCGAGCTTTGGATTCTGATGAATTTACTTTCACAATCAAAGTGGGGCCAACTTTTGTTTTGCCTTCACAAATAGTGAACAACCAAATCGGTGGAAATGATATGGAAGGCTTTAATGGTGGTGCGCACATTGAAACAGGGTTTTCAAGATGGCAAGGCGGCCTTGGTGCATCAGGTGAAGGGGAAACACATTGTGAATTAACGGTTCGTTTTGATTATTTGAATGTAAATTCACGTGCTCAAAATATATATGCAGAAGACAATGCACATTATTTTGCTTCTGGACAACATTATACGTTTAATGCAAAAGATTTCGGTTGTGCAAATGTAAATGAGTTACTGTGGACTTTGAATGCTGGTTTTGGCATAGGGGCTTCTGGTATAACGTGGGACACAAAGGTTGGATGCGGATGGCATATGGATAACCATGGAAACTATGGTCCGGTTTTATTAGCTGGTTTTGGTTTGGGTGCGCGCATCACAAGACAAATGAAATTGGTGGCCAGATATAACTTATATTTGTTCCCTTATGATAATTTTAATTCGCGTACAAACCCAAGAACATCTGTTCCGGTGCATAATTTGATAGAGGTTGGCTTCCTTTACAAACTTAAAACAAAAGAAGCCAAAGCCAATTACGCTCAATCAAGATCAATACATCGTTAAGAAAACCGCCCGTTCGGGCGGTTTAAGATTTTAACTTCCTGGCGGAGTTGTAAAAAAGAACGGTATTTCATATATAATATAGCTATTATCAGACCTTGGCAATTTTGTTATAGACATTAAAATATGTTGACAAGTTATTTTTTTGTGTTATTTTTTGAGAAAGGATTAAAAAAAATGAACTTACAAAACAAAATTTTAATACAAAACTTAAAACAATCTGAAGCAGAACTGAAATCCGCAAAAGAACAATCGGATGAAACATATAAAAATCTTGAGATTGCAGAAAGTTTTTTGTCCAGAGAAGTAAACGAATTTGCAGATCGTAAAGGGTGCAGGCAAACAATAACCGAAGACGATGATTTAGTTTGGGTTGGTCATTGGTATTGGCAATCTTCTGTTTATGGGCTTGATACAAAAGTAAAGTATTGTAAACATTGTCAATTTTTTGCTGATGAATTGCCAGACGCTTGTAAAAAATGTGCTTATTCGTGGCATTATGAGCATCTTATAAAATCTAGAAACGAATGGCGCAAAGCAAGAGATTTGGTTGAACAATGTGAAGAAAAATATCAAAATGCAAAATTAGAATTAAAAAATTACAGAATAAAAAGATGGAAAGATTTATTTTCTTTTTCTTGGTTATTTGATAAAAAGAATGATGAAAATCAAAATGAATTTGTTGAAGAACAAAAAACAACCGAACCAGAAAGCAAAACGGTTAATGTTGAGGAAACTCAAACAGCTGAACCAGAAAGAAAACTATTAAAAAGAAATAATAGTAAAAATGTAGGTAGCACAAATTTGAAAAATCAAATTTTTTTGATTATGCCACAAAAAGTACGATAAAAAAATAAAACGGTCGAAAGACCGTTTTTTTGTGGAGACGAAGGGATACCCTCGACACTTCGTGTCTGCGGGGCAAACGTAACGATTTTGGTGCGTTACACTTCCAAAATCTACTTGTTGTCGAACCTTGCAACTTAGTTGCGAAATTTTCAAATCTGCCTTATGTTTCCGGCAAAAATAAAACACCCAAAAGGGTGTTTGATTTTTGTGGCGGAGACGAAGGGATTCGAACCCTTGATACCCTTGCGAGTATACCACATTTCCAATGTGGCGCACTAGACCAACTATGC
>JBGUKY010000019.1:0-6811 GCA_045114635.1 Candidatus Enterousia sp. | reverse complement strand
TGGTAGACGCTGAGGACTTAAAATCCTTTGATCATTGCGATCGTGTGGGTTCAAGTCCCACTATCCCCACCAAAACTTGATATCCGCTTGATGCGGATTTTTATTTGAAGTTATCGGGTGTGTAGCTCAGCTGGTTAGAGCGCTTCGTTCACATCGAAGAGGTCGTTGGTTCGAGTCCAATCACACCCACCAAAAATAAAACGCCCATTTGGGCGTTTCTTTTATCGAATTAATGTTGGATTATTTGATGATTGTATTGGTTTTAATAATTCTTGGGATTTTATGATTTCTAGCAATATATCAACATCAAAATATTTTTCGTTTTTGATACGTTCAATTGTCAGTTTGACCCCGTTAGCGTCCATGTTTTTTGCCGCAAATATACGATTTGTTTTGTATAGTAAACTGTTTTTGTTTTGACCTGTGGAACAAAAATGTTCGCTTTGAGCACCTATACAAACCAATATTTGTTCTTTTGGTAAATATGTCCAAACGATGCGTTTTCTATCGTTTGATGTAGGGGCATCAACGCTTTGAACAACACAATTTCCAGATTCTTTTTTCATATAGCCACATGTTGTTTTTGACTTTGTTTCTGGATCAATAATTTGAATTGCGTTGCCTTGGTTGGTTTTATTTATATCTGTGTTTACAGAAGAAATAGTGTTCAATACGAATTTAATAGTTTGTGTTTTATTACCACATAGTTTTGTTATATCTCCCCACATATTTCCAGGGATATATTTCTTTATGCTAAGCGGGGTTGGTTCAGAAACCACAACAGGTATTGTGGCTTCTTCTGTTTTTTGCACTGGTGCTGGTTTTTGTGGTTTTGGGCCTTCTTGTGCCTCTGCCTCGGCTTCTTTTTTTGCTTCTGTTAAAGCTTCTACAAATACACCATACAAAACAATAAGGTCGTCAAAAGAAATGCAAGATAATTCACTGCCATATTCTTTCACCATTGTTCTGTTAAAATATCTCCACATTCTGTCAACTACAAGTTGTATATCGCTAAAAGGTAGTTTGAAAGATTTTATAAAAGGATCGTCAGATAAAAAACAAGCTGTGTCCCTTTTTGGCCAGTATTCGCCGGCTTCGATTTCTTTTTCTATATCTGTTTTTGTTTCTTTGGGTTCTATTTCTGGCTTAACAGGTGTTTCAATGATTTGTGGTTTTTGTTCAATAACCTCAGCAGGTTTTTCAATATTTTCGATTTCTTCTGACAATGTGCTTTTCTTTTTTGTTCCCATCACGATTAAATGTGGATATTTTTCAAGCAATCGTTTCGCAGATGCCAGTTTGTCTTGATCTGATGATAAAGTTGATAACATATTATCGGCAACGATGATGGTTTTAACAGTTGCTGGTATTCTGCCTATAAAATAATCAAAATCTTTGATGCTGTGCGCACAGTCAATTTCAGTTATACCTTTTGGAAATTGGAAAGAATCTGTAAATATATCAACTTTGATTTTTTGGTCTGTTTTTGATTTGACTTGTGTACAGGAACGACAAATAAAAGGCCCTTCTATGTACGCCGGAAAATCAATAGCAATTTTTTGTTTAGAAATGTCAAAACCACCGATAATATGCACGTTAGAAAGGTCTGTGGTGCGTGTTTGCTCGGTTAAAATAACAGGCCCTTGTACAATCAAAGGGTTTTGTTCATTGAATTTATCATATGGTAAATCAAACAAATCGACAGATGTCGGATTATTGTTGATTTTAGCGTCGTATCTATTTTTAGCCATTTTATATTCCTGGTTTTGTTCGTAAAATGATAACACAAAACATACTTTTGTCAAATAATATAGTCAAAAAAATACCGCCCTATTTTTGGCGGTTTTATATATTGTTTAACGCAGGCCTTTTTTCTTGCAACAGGCACTAGCTGCGGATTTCCAATCAGAATATGATCCAGATGGATCACGCACATCGCGCCAAGGCTGCCATGAATCACAAAGGGATTTTTTATCTTTGCCCATGCATTTTACATATCGGCGTAATGAACATATTTCTTCGGATGTTTTGCCAATATCTGTGGTACATTTAACGATAATATTTTGATTTTTTGCATCATCTTTACCAAATTCTTTGGTGGACAATACCTGATAAGCAGATGCATTAGCAACAATAAAACAAATCGCAATTAAAGAAAAAAATATTTTTTTCATATATTTCCTCTGCTTTCATTTTTCATTATAAATATTTTTTACAAAAAACACAACAAGGTTTTATTCATCCAAATAATTTAGTTCTGAACTTAATGATTCAGTAGCGGCAACTTGTTCTTGTATTTTTGCAGAATCTTCGGTTTTTTGTTTTTTGTATTTATTGTTAGGATCTTGTTGTTCAAGTGTTGATTGTGCCCTTTCCCAATCTTCTATATTTGGGACTTGATCGCCAAATTGTTCTGCTGTGGACCATGGTATTTCATTCATAAATAGATAGAATAATTCACCCTTTGGATCATTAAGATTTGTTTCGTCTAAACGAATGATTGGTCGGACAACGTAAATATCAACATTACAATTTGCACCGTGTTCATCTTGGAATTCATCAAGTTGATAAAAGAACTTTGATGCAAAATCCATTGCCTGTAAATAAGCGGCATCATCATCGGCGGCATCTTCTGAATTACCTACCCACATTAACCACATACCATAATTGACTACATTTTCTTGACCTTCAAGATCATCAGCAGAAAGCAAACATAATGGTTTGAATTCGATACCATTAGAAAATTCCTTTGAAGTGGTAGATGTCTTATCATACATATCACCCAAGAAAGTGATTGCTCCATAAAGTAATCCGGCATCTCTTTCAAATCGTGCTAATCTTGCGCCATGTTTTAATGTTGCATCCGTCAACCAATATTTAAGTTTCGTGGAACGTGATGACATGCCAGCGCGTGCAACTTTTGCTGCTTTTGTCATAGTTTTTGCACCTGTATTTGCCGCCTTTATTGTTCGCAAACTGCGAACAATAACATTCCCCGTTTGTGGGCGTAAAATAGATCGCAGAGAACGGCGATATTTGACAACATCTACATAAGATTCAGCTGTTTCTTTATACTGTTTTACTTCTTTGCTAGTTTTTTCTAATTCTTTTGCGTCTTTTTCCAGTGTCTTTACAGATTCTTGTAGTTTCTTTATTTCATCGCGTTTTTTTGCGATTTCTTCTGTGTTTTTCAGGCTCTTTATTTCCTTTTCCAATTTAGCTATATCGTTTGTATGTCGTGTAATGGCGCGTGTTTTTTCAAGATATTTTGCAACATCGTTTGATTTTTTTAATACCTGCATAGATTTACGTAAATTGTTAGCGGTCTTTGTAGCACGTACACCTTTGAGCGCCGCCATACCAGCTTCCCCAGCGCCTGCTGTCGCGACAGTTAAAATAACTTCGGCAGCGATTTCAGCATACATAACCCATTCAAGATTTACATCACCAGCAACATAATAATCGTTTGAATCATTTTCTATATTCACAACTTTGTGAACAACTTGATTGATAGTGTCTGTATCATTTGCCCACGCGCTTTTGCTTGTGCATGAATATCCTTTTGGATAGATTTCTTTGATGTGGTCATTAAGGTATTTCACAGACAAAGTATTGTTTTTATCAGCGCCTACAAAATCTTTCAGTGAATCATGTTGAACGACCATTATTCCGTACCATGCAGGTTCTGTATTAAGATATTTTGCACCACTTAAAATGTCGGTTAGATCTGGATTTGCGTTCCCGTCTGGCAAACTGCGCTTGTTCGCCAATATCAATTTTTGTTTTAATACTTTTGGTTGAGTGCTGTAATTGATAGTGATTGTTCGCCCATTTGGGAAAGAATATTCAAGCGGTGAAAAAACAATCGTTGTGTCATCGGCAATGTTTTGTAATTCAGGGCATTTTAACACCTCGGTCAAAACATCTTTGTTGCCGGTCATCGTTTCGTGTGCCCATGCACGTACTTTGTATTCGGTTTCGTTTTCGTCTATTTCATTACTGTGTTCAACAAGTGCTTCCAAGAAAAGTTTTGATGCACAAGTTGTTGGATGTTCTGCATGCGCCAAAGCAAGAATTTCTTCGGTTGTTTTGAAATCAGAAGATTTTGATATTTCTGTTGCATAACAATGATGAAGCACACAAAAAGATGTCAGAAATAATGCAACAAAAACTTTCATGTTAATGTGATTCTACTCTTAAATTTGCTGTTGGGTCTGTGTACAACCAGTAATATATATCTTTTTTGCCTTTGTTAAGTGGATCACCAATAACAGGTTGAACAACATATATATCCACATCACACAAAGGTGTTTCAGCATTCGCTGTTCTTACATTTTTGGCAAACTCTTCTGCAAATGCTGCGGCTTCGTTTTCAGCATCGCCAGGATTAGATTCATCGCCAGAATTAATTTCGCCAAGTTTGTCGAACATTAACCATGTTCCATGAGATATGTCGTTTTCGTGCCCTTCGATATCATCGGCAGACAACAAACCAAAACTGTTAAATTTCAAATCTTTGTATTGAGGATCATCAGTGATAGGAACACTTGATGTGCTATATCCATTTGCTTTCAAAATAGCTATGAATATATCATGCGCTTTATCAGATAATGAATCTGCTGTTTTTACACCGCCATAGGCCAATGCGCCAACCGCTAAAGTTCGGCCCAATGATGCGCCACTGTTAAATATATCTTTTGCCTTTGGTGTCAATCTTGTCACACCATTTTTCAACATGCTCCATTTGCTTCCATGTATCAGGGTAGAAACCCATCCTGCTTTTTGAAATGTTAAAGCACTACCAATTTTGTTTAATTGTAAATAACCTATCTTGTTGCTTACTTGTACGCCTGCTTCACCTAATTTCTTTATTGCGGATGCTTTTTCGGCAGCACTGGATGTTTTTGTTATAGCACTTGCGGCTTTTGCGGCTTCTTCAATCTTTTTTGTATCATTGACAAGTTTTGCGGATTTTACCACTTTTGGTGCTGCATTTGCTACCTCTATACCAGCTTTTGTTGCGGCAACAGATTGTGCTTCTGCACTTATACCAAGTGTCAAAAGTGTTAAAGCAATTTCTCCGAGTACTACAGCTGTACCCCAATAAACATCTTCGCCATCATAAACATAATAATCATTGCCTTTCCAGAAACTATCTTCTTCTTCAGGGAAAGTCATATGCGCTGCGCGATTTATAACATCTTTATCATGGGCGGTATGATTGCCATGCGTACAACCTTTTGCCATCCCTAATGCTTTATTAGAGTTTGCTGGGAAATATTTGTCCTTGTGTTCTTTCATATAAGATGGGGAAATAACAGGCACTTCCAATTTATAAACTTCGTCCAAACTGCCCTTCTTTACGACCAAAATACTGTACCAAGGTAACATATAGTCTATACCATACACACCAAGAGGATTGTCTTTTTTATCTTCTTTATTGTCCTTATCTTTCTTTTTTTCTTCTTCGGCTTTTTGTTGTCTTTTTGCTTCTTCGTATTTTTCGCAATCTACACTGCCTGCGCCTTCGCCTTCACACCATTCTTTTGTGTTTAAAAACTTTGGGACAACATACGCTTGTAAATCTTTGTATGGTTCGTAACCTTCGGTTGCATTGGCAATGCGTTCGCTGAACGTCAGGTCTGCATAAGTGGTTGGAAAAGCAGTTGCGGACAGATGTTCACTGCCCGCACCGTTTTGCTTTTGTAATTGTTGTAATTCGTCACTTCGTTCTTTT
Organism: Candidatus Enterousia sp.; assembly: GCA_045114635.1. Classification (GTDB taxonomy): domain Bacteria; phylum Pseudomonadota; class Alphaproteobacteria; order Rs-D84; family Rs-D84; genus Enterousia. The sequence continues at coordinate 1,074 of JBGUKY010000019.1, read as the reverse complement.
ATCTCTTGTTGCCATTTTGGTACAACTTGTTTATAAGGGTTTTGTATTTGTATTTTGTTATTATCATTCAAAGCCGGGTTTGGCGTGGTTGCCGTTGGGAAAGCAACAGCGCGATTTGGCATGGTGTTTCCGTATTGTGCAACATAAGATTCAAATACCCCATCAATATAACCAGAACACGCAGAAACATAATTGTTGCCAGGTAAATTAGATAGTTGAACCATAACTGTTGGACGGATTTCAGCCAAACTTGTGTTTTTACAATTATCGCGCGCCATACATTGAACAGATACCAATGATTGAACAACCTTGAAACAATCTTCGGCTGTCAAGTCAGCGCCCTGAACATATACAGGTTGTGGCATTCTTTGATTATATGGTGAATTTGGTGTCCAAAAAGGGTTCGTAGAATAATTTTGAACGTTTTGAATTTGGCCGTAATCTGAAAAAAGCGAAACAGCCGCAGTCGCGCACAAAGCATAAAAACCGCAGAACATAGCAAATAATAAAGATTTTATATTGCTTTTTTTCATCCTTCCTGTTCTCTAATTATACCAAAAATTGAATTATAATCAAAGATAAAAATCCACCAATTAAAAAGAATGGAGCAAAAGGAATATATTTATCGTGACGCTTCCAATTCCAAATATATGCCAATATGCAAGATATAATCATTGCGATTGATAGACCGAGCGTTCCGAACCATATACCACCTGCCCCCAATAATTTAATATCGCCCATCCCAATTGGTGGGTATTTTTGGTTTGGTTTAATCTTGTCGAAAATAAATCCGACAATCAGTCCCAAACAGTATCCCATTGCGCCACCAATAACAGAATCTGACATGGTCACAGGCCATGGGAAAAATGTGGTCGTCAAAAGCCCCGCAAATAAAAACGGGAACAAATACACATCAGGGATAATTCTGCGTTTAAAATCTGCGGTTGCCATACGGACAGCACAAAAAATAGCACCAATCAAAACTAATGAAAAAAATATATAATAAATCATGTTTTCTCTCTTGCCTTTCGATTCGTTTTTATGATACAATTATATCAGATATAAAAACAAGGG
>JBGUKY010000018.1:0-23041 GCA_045114635.1 Candidatus Enterousia sp. | reverse complement strand
CCAACAAAATCTGGTTACAGATTTACTGGTTGGAACATAACTGGTATGGATACATCAACACATAATTATGGAAATACAAGCAATGTTTCAAGTTCTACATCAAACACATCAGTGAGTGTAGGTTCTTGGATAACCTATTTCAAAAACTTGCGTTCTGACAGCGGACAAACCGTTACATTTACGGCCCAATGGTCTCCTATATATGAAATAACTTTGGATCCAGGCGAAGGCGATGGTGATATATATACATTTTATCTTGATATTTTCTCTGGAAGTCTTTGTTATGATTCTGATTGTCAAGAATGGTTAGGACAGGGTTTTGATGAGGGTGATGATTCACTTGAAGATCTTGGTTATGATCTGCCAACGCGTAGTGGCTATACGTTTGCGGGCTATAACAGTCCAAGCTGTGATATAGTAATTGATGAAGACGGCTATTGGACAGGTGAAGGACAATGTTTATATCACGAAGTTGATGATGATGAAACATGGACTGCTCAATGGACACGGAATACAACATCAGTATGCCCAACCGGTCAGGTATTAGTTGACGGAACATGTTATAACGGTAAATTCGCATTAAAGACGACATCAACCACAGATTCTTTCAAATTTAAAATGTATGCTGCTGGTGAATTTACGGTTAATTGTATTGGTGGTAACTTCAATAATACGGAGAACGCGATCGGCACAATTATACGCTCTAACACAAACGAAACCATATATACATGTTCATGGTCATCTGCTGGTGAACATATAGTGGTGTTTGATGGAAGTGCTAATGGGTATAATAACGCCAATGATTGGACTCCTGCAATATCGTTTAATATAACTTGGGAACCAAGAGATGCAAACGTACAAAAGATATTATCCATATACGGATCATTAGGGCATATGTTTCCTACAAAAAGCAATCCAACAATAGGTTCTGGACAACCTCGTTTTAATCAAATATTTGATGGCGCATCTAACATGACGGGAACAAATATAGATGATACGAATAATATCGACCCAAATACCGGATTGCCAATAAAATATGCAATACCACCGACTTTGTTTGATGGTGTATATGGCGCCCCGGTGAATAAGATGTTTTATTTAACGTTTAGAGGATGTAGCAATATGACAGGATCGATTCCGGCCGGATTGTTTGGTAATCTGTACGGTAATCCAGCAGATTATATGTTTATGGGTACTTTCAGTGATTGTAATGGTTTAACTGGATCGATTCCGACCGGGTTATTTGGTAATGTGTATGGTAATCCAGCAGATTATATGTTCAGCAGTACATTCAGTGGTTGTTCTGGTTTAACTGGATCAATACCAGGTGGTTTATTTGGTAATTTGTATGGTAATCCAGCAGATTATATGTTTGGTTGGACATTCAGTGGTTGTTCTGGTTTAACTGGATCAATACCAGGTGGTTTATTTGGTAACCTGTCTGGCGAACCGGCAAGTCATATGTTTGTCGCTACATTCCAATCTTGTACCGGCTTAACAGGAAAAATACCATTGAATTTATTTGGTAACTTGTCTGGTGATCCAGCAGATGATATGTTTAATGCTACATTCCGTGAATGTAGCGGATTAACAGGTTTTACAGATGGAACAAGAACAACAAGTTATGTCCCGGCATCTTTCTTGGAAAATATCGAAGAAGATACAAGTGTTTCAACCCAGGCGACAAGCATGTTCTTTAATACAGGTCTTGCAGATCCTTGCCCTGCTGGAACAATCGATGTAACACGCGAACAATTTGAAAATGCTCGCAAACCATGGTGTGAACCTGGAATATACACAATTACATTGGTACATGGTGAAAATGCAACCAATACGGGTTATGATACAATATACGCTAAATACGGTGTTGGCTATTACCCGACATTATCGGATGCTCAAAACGGAACGAATGCTTTTGATGGCACGGAAACAATCAGTTTGCCTTCACGCGCTGGATATACATTTGGTGGATATTTCAGACCAAATGATTCAATTGCGATGATACCGGTGAATGGACAGCTGTCATGTCATGCTGTTGGGGATTGTAGTGCACCATGGCCAATGAATACCGTCACTTCAAATGAAACCTGGACAGCCCAATGGACAGTAAACACATATACTGTTACATTGGATAAGAATGCTGCAGATGCGGTAGCAGGAACAACATCTGTGACGGCAACATATGGTGCTGCAATGCCAACACCGATAACATTACCTACACGTGCTGGATATATATTCGATGGGTATTATGATAATAGTGGTAAAGTATATTATGACATAACATACGGCATAGTTACTGGCGGATCAATTGAAACAGCTGTTTGGGATAAAACTTTTGATGAAACACTGTATGCTCATTGGATTCCTGGGGAATTTACCTTTGACTTAGTACAGGAAGCAAGACCAGATACTATAGATACTTTGTATGCAAAATATGATGTTGGGGTTTCTGAAAATTTAGACTATACAAATATTATGACACGGTATACAAATCCAGTAGCAAAACCAACCAAGCGCGGATATACATTTGATGGGTATTACAAAGCCTCGAAAACTATGTCTAATGGTGTTCCAAGATACGATTTTAGCACGCCATTGAAACAATGTATTGATACAGATGGTTATATAACAGAAGATGGTATATCTGATGCACAAAACGAAGTAGCAGTATATGTGGATTCTTACATATCTGGTGTGCCAGTAAATACAATATATGGATGGTTGGCTAAATGGACCCCAATCGAATATCCAATAGAATATGTATTGTGTCCAGATGGAACAAATAACTGTGTTGCGAACGCATCTAATGATACCCGTAATCCAGATGCTTATAACATAACACAAGGCGTCTCATTATACAATGCATCAAGAACAGGTTATGCTTTCGCAGGCTGGCACGATAATGCTAGATTGTCTGGTGATGTAATCATAGAAATACCAGTGAATTCGATTGATTCGAAAACATTCTATGCTGATTGGACACCGTTGTCATATACTATATCTTATGCTTGTGCCCAAGATTCCAATATCGTTCGTACAGATACAGTAACATATAATGTCGATTCTTATGAATTTGTTTCAGACAGAATGGCTACTACACTTTGTGTGAAACCTGGATATACCTTTGCTGGATGGAATTGTTCGTATGTTGATGATGAAAACAACATCAATGAGATCTTGCCAGAATATACAGATGTATGGTTGATACCTTATAACGTTTCCTGTGTGCCAAATGAATGGATTGAAACATCGTACACTGTAACATTTGATGCAAATTCAAGATATGTATCTAATCCAGATGCAATGCACGCTATAGAATGCAGATATTCTGAAGATTGTGTGTTACCAGAAAATCAGTATGAAAGAACAGGTTATTTGTTCAATGGGTGGAAGTTGAATGATGATGTTTATGAAAATGGTGGTACAATAACCCAACAATTAGAAAATGTGACACTGTATGCACAGTGGAAACAAAAAGATGACATCCATTGCGCCCCAGGAACATATCTAAAAGCTGGTGATATTACTTGTTCAGAATGTTTGGCTGGATATTTCTGTGAAGGTTTTAGTGATGGTGAATATGTTTATAATCCAACAAAAGATCAAGGTATAACACCTTGTAAAGAATATTTTGTATCTGCTTCAAATGTGTTTACAGACAGTAAATGTGATACATCTGAAACAGTGGATGGAAGATGTGCAACATCAATAGAATATTGTTATGTGCTTTGTGATGCAACAAACGGTAATTATGTAATTGATTCTGGTAATAATAAAATCCGTTACAATATGAACGCAAATGAAGTTTGTTTGTACAAGGCTGATATCGTTTATGAAGGAAATACAGGTTGTGAAAATCAAAAATATTATATGACAAATACATCGGTTGATTTGTGTGTTCCAGAACCTGTCCTGGGCAGTACGTTTATCGGATGGGTGGACAACAAAGGAAATGAATATAACAATATTTCGATCGATAACAATACAAGAACGATTGGGCACAGTGTTCCTAAAAACGGTGTTGTTACTATGTCTCCGCGTTGGGTTGTTGAACAATATAGTATTACATATGATTGTCAGAACGGGAACACCATTGTTATGGAAGATCTGGAATATAACGATGATGTTGAATTGTTAGATTACGCAAATTGTAGCAATCCTGGATATACATTAACTGCATGGAATTGCGGTGAAGATTTAGTTAATAATAAAATGCCAAACCATGATGTTGAGTGCACTGCAGAAATCGTCATGAATAGTTATAATATTGCTTACGATGGTAATGGTGCAGATGGTGGTATTGCTGTAGAAAATAAAGAAGATTTGCCTTATAATGCATTATATGAATTATCAGAAAACACTTATCAGAAAACAGGATATATTTTTGCTGGTTGGTGTGACAACATTGTGAATAATACTTGTGTTGGTACAACATATTCAGTTGGACAAACTGTTTCAATGTTGACACCAGATGATGGCGCAACAATAGTAATGTATGCGTTATGGACTCCGATAAATTATACAATATCTTATACAGTGCCATATAACATAGGTGTTTCTAACAAGACAACATATAATGTTCAAACACCGACATTTACATTAAATAATCCTTCTGCCACAGGGTATAAGTTTAATGCATGGTGTACGGATGCCGAATTGACAACAAATTGCGAAAAAACAAAGACAATAGAACAAGGGTCTGTGACTGGTAATCTGGAGTTCTTTGCAGATATTGAACCAATTGTGTACAAGGTTGTGTATGTGTACAAAGATATCGATAACGTATCACATGATATATCTGATATGTTCTCTACACAATATAAACAAAGAACAATCGGACAAACCATTGTTTATCCAAAAACTGTGAATATTCCAAATTATAACTTCTTGTATTGGCGCGATAATCGTGGCAATCGTACAAGTGGTGTTGCTGGAAATGTTGCAACAGATACATATGTGTGGGCAAACGTTGAACCAATATCATGTGCGGCAAATCAATATCTCAAAGATGGTGTGTGCACTGCTTGCCCAGAACACGCGACAAGTGCTGGTGTATTAGCAACAGGCTGTTTGTGCGTTGATGGGTATCATCAAAACGAAGAAGAATGCGAACCAAATATAATAACAATAGATTGGAACGAAGCTGGTGGTAATACTGTAGAAAACATAGAATGTGAATATGGTGCAGATCTTGTTTTGGCAGCTGCCCCTGCCCGAAATGGATATACATTTAATGGTTGGAAGTTGGCAAATGGAACGACACAAGCGGCTGGTACAACAATAAGTGGGGGTTGTGTGGCTACTTATACAGGCGTAACAGAAGGAACATCGACAAATATAACTGCACAATGGTCTGTCGCATCATATAAAATCACATATAATTCAAATGGTGGAACAACATATGCACAACAAAGATACACAATTAATTCTGCAGATATAACTTTGCCTCAAAATGCTGTCCGCAATGGTTATGTGTTTGATGCTTGGTATGATGATTCTGAATTTACAGGATTGCCTGTTATCAAGGTTGAACATGGTTCAACTGGAAATAAAGAATTCTGGGCGAAATGGAATGCAATAAATTATACGATATCTTATGAAACTAATGGTGGTGATTATGTGTCAGAATATGCACCTGTTACAGAATATAACATTAACAGTGATATAATAATATTGCCAACATCAGATAATATTAAACGCGATAAATATATGTTTGCTGGATGGCTTGACAGCAATAGTAAGGTTGTAACAGAAATACCTTCTGGTTCATCTGGAAACAAGAGTTTTTCTGCTCAATGGACAAGACAACCGTGTGAACCAAACGAATTCTTGAATGCAAATACAGATACTTGTGATGCATGCCCTGCCCATTCGACAAGTGCTGGTGGTTTGGTCACACAATGTGTTTGTGATACATATTATAAAAAAGACAGTGCTACTGGTAAGTGCGTTGTTGCACCGTATTCTATTACATATTATCCTGATGGTGGCACATTAGAATCTGAAGCAACCAATCCAACAACATATAATGTGGAAACGCCAGAAACTACCTTATCTGCCCTTGTAAAAACAGGTTATACTTTTGATGGATGGCACTTGAATTCTGTAAACGGTACAGCAATAACAGCAATATCTGGATCAATGGTGCCATACAAGAATATAAAGTTGTATGCAAAATGGATTAAGAATCCAGATATAAGAACAATAACATTTAATTGTAGCACGGATGTTTCGATTACTCGTACAAATTATGTTGGAACCGTTGTATCTGTTCCAACAACCGAAGAATGCGAAATAAGGTCTGGCGCAATAACAGGATGGACATGTAACAGTCAAACATATACAGAAACAATGGTTATACCAACTGTAAATACAACTTGTTCACCAACGATATCATATGCTGATGTTGAATATAACATTATTTACAAGGGATATGATACAAACGGTAATGTGGTGGATTTAAGTTCTTCTGTAGTTGGACCAACAACATATATTGTACGTGATGGTATAAGATTACCAACCAAGAGTCAGGTTAATGTTTCTGGATATACATTTAATGGTTGGTATTTGAAATACAATAACAATGTATTTTCGTCATCAACGGTTGGTTATGCACCTAATGCAGCAAGGGGGGCCAAGACGTTCTATGGTAAGTTCACGGCAGTGACAGTACACTGTGACCCAGGTTGGTATTTGCCAGCTAATTCGACAGAATGTGAACAATGTGTTGGTGATGGTATGTTCTGTCCTGGTGGTAATATGACCTATTCTGATACACCATATGGGGTTGGATATTGTGAAGGTGAATATGATAAATCTGAGCCTGATGCTGTATCACAAAATGATTGCTATAAAGATTGTATACAACGTACACATTACACTGTCGTTGGACATCAATATAAAGACGGAAGAAACGACTGTGTTTATACACCTGTTGATTATTATATCTATTATGAAACAGATGGCGGAAACGAAATTGATCCTACACAATATAACGTTAAAATGGGTATAATAACCAATCTGCCAATACCAGAAAAAGAAGATAGGGATTTTGATGGTTGGTATGACATTAATGATACAGAAATAACAGGTATAGATACTTCTGTGGGTGGAAATATTACATTATATGCTCATTGGAAATACGCGCCTTGTGAAGGAAATCAATATAGATTAGATGGGGTTTGTGTGTCTTGTCCTGAAAACACTCATGCTGCGGATGATCATATCTCTGAATGTGTATGTAATAGCGGATATGACAAGATAAACGATGTTTGTGAAATTGTATCGTACAATATTTCTTATGAAGGTTTAGAAGATGTATCTAATAATGTCAATAATTTGCCAAAGTACACAGTTGAAGATGCCGGTCGTGAAATATTTGCACCATCAGACAGATTTGGGTTTGACTTTAATGGATGGACAAAAGATGGTGTTGAATTTACACAAATACCAGAAGGTTTGACTGGTGATATAACATTGGTTGCAAATTGGAGTAAAAAAGTAGTTTATTGTGATCAGGGTTGGTATTTGCCGGCGAATTCATTAGATTGTCAAAAATGTGAAGGAAATGGCATATTCTGCCCTGGTGGTGATATCACATATTCAGATATCTCTGATAGCCCGGTTGGGTCTTGTCCTGATGAATATCCTAACTCTGGGGATTACGCAGCATCCACTGATGATTGTTATAAATATTGTCCGGGCAAAACAGATTTATATAATCCAGGCATCATTTTTGCAAATGGTGTTGAACAATGTGTTTATCCAATAAAGTACAATTTAAATGGTGGTGAATTTAACACTGATTACCCAGAAACATACGAACATGGTGTTGGAATATTGCCATTGGCAAGACCACATAAATTAGGCTATGCTTTTGTTGGATGGCAAAACGAACAAGGAGATACGATTACAAATATCAATACAAATAGATATGGCTCAATATCATTAACGGCAATGTGGAAATACGAATGCACGTCTGGCAAATGGCTTCATATCGGGGATGGCGACAACGATAAAATATGTTTGTATACAGATAAACCTGCTGGTCCTGTAATGGTTATCGGAACAAGTGATGGCCCTGCTTACATGATGTTAACAGAAGATAAAACTATACCTGTTCACAAGGGATCTTCAAAGAAGATGCGTATCGATTTTAATGGAAATATTTATAATGCGCACGATACGTCGGTTTATTTGGACTAATTTTTATAAAAAAACAGTGTCGGAACTTGTTTTATAGAAAATCTGTATTATATAGATAAAGTATCTTGACCCAGACGCCTAAAATTGCTATAAAAATATAAATATTTAGGTGTTTCTGGGACGTTATTGTCTTTGAAAGAAGTGGTAAGGATAAAATATGAAAAATATATTGAAATTGCTGTTGGGTTCAGCAAACGAAAGATTGGTAAAATCATACGATAAAACTGTTTCTATAATCAATGGTTTAGAAGAAAAATATGTGGCAATGTCTGACGACGAAATTCACGGTTTAACCACGGTTTTTCGCGAAAGATTAAATAATGGCGAAAAAGAAAAAGACATTTTGCCAGAGGTTTTTGCGGCTGTTCGTGAAGCTGCTAAACGTTCTATTGGTTTGCGCCATTTTGATGTGCAGTTGATTGGTGGTATGGTTTTGTCAAACGGTCAGATTTCTGAAATGAAAACTGGTGAAGGTAAAACATTGGTTGCGACCTTGGCATTGTATTTAAAGGCTTTACAAGGCAAAGGCGCCCATTTGATTACCGTCAATGACTATTTGGCTTCGCGTGATGCTGGCTGGATGGGCCAAGTTTACAGATTTTTAGGTATGACAATCGGTGTCGTTCAACATGATATGTCAGACGAAGACAGACGTGCTGCCTATAATTGTGATATTACTTATGTAACCAACTCTGAACTGGGTTTTGATTATTTGCGTGATAATATGAAGTTTACCAAGGAACAACAGGTTTTGCGTCCGTTCTTTTATGCAATTGTTGACGAAGTAGATAGTATTTTAATTGATGAAGCGCGTACTCCGTTGATTATTTCTGGGCCTGCCGAAGACACCAGTGATATGTATAACAAGGTTGATGCAGTTGTTGTTCAATTAGTTGCGGACGATTACAAAATTGATGAAAAAGACAGACACGTTACATTAACAGAATCTGGTATAGATCATGCTACCAACCTTTTGAAAGCTGCTGATATTTTAATCGGCGACAATCTGTATTCTTCTGAAAATGCGATTGTTGTTATGCATTTACAACAATCATTATTGGCACATCATTTGTATGAAAAAAATGTAAATTATGTTGTCCGTAATGGTGAGGTTTTAATTGTTGATGAGTTTACTGGTCGTGTAATGTCTGGTCGTCGTTTCGGCAAGGGTTTACACCAGGCAATCGAAGCCAAAGAACATGTAACTGTTCAGCCAGAAAACCAAACTGTTTCAAGTATTTCTTATCAGAACTTGTTCAGAATGTATCCAACATTGGCTGGTATGACTGGAACAGCAATGACAGAGGCCGCAGAATTTGAAGAAATCTATAAACTGCGTGTTGTTGCAATCCCAACAAACAAACCTGTGGCACGTGTTGACCATCATGATGAAATATATCGTAACAAGTCTGAAAAATATGATGCGATTATCAAACAAATATCAGAATGTATGGAACGCGAACAACCTGTTTTGGTCGGAACGGTTTCTATTGAAAAATCTGAAGAGTTAGCGAAAATTGTTCAAGAAAAGTTAGGAATTAAACCGGCAGTATTGAACGCAAAACATCATGAATCCGAAGCAAAAATTGTATCCCAGGCTGGTGCGCCAGGCGCAGTGACTATTGCTACAAATATGGCTGGTCGTGGAACAGATATTAAATTGGGTGGTAATGCGGAAGATTTGATCGCTGATTTGGATGAAACAGCACCTGATTTTGAAAAAAAGAAAAAGGAAATTATCAAGAACATTGAAGCCAATAAAGAAAAAGTATTAAAGGCGGGTGGTTTGTATGTTATTGGTACAGAACGTCATGAATCGCGCAGAATTGATAATCAGTTGCGTGGTCGTTCTGGACGTCAAGGTGACCCTGGTGATTCAAAGTTCTTTTTGGCATTGGATGATGATTTGATGCGCATATTTGGTGCAGCTAGATTACAAAACATGTTAACAACTCTTGGGTTGAAACCTGGTGAAGCAATCACTCATCCATGGATAACAAAAGCATTGGAAAAAGCACAAAAACGTGTAGAAGCAAGATATTTCGAAGCGCGTAAAGAATTGCTTAAATACGACAATGTTATGAATGATCAAAGAACAGTTGTTTACAAACAACGTAATGATTTGATGTCTTCCGAAGATCTTAAACCATTCGCAACTGAATTGATTGGTGATGTTGTTGAAATTATTTGTGAAAAGAATATTCCTGAAAAGGCTCACCCTTCTACATGGAATATTGATGGACTTCACGATGATATGATGCGCATATTTGCGTTGGATATTACTGATATTGATAAATGGAAAACAGACGAAAACATATCAGAACGTGGTGCATATAATACCCTGTTTAATTTGGCAATGCATCGTTATAATCAACAGTGTGAAAAATACGGTGCTGAATTGATGCAGACAGCGCAAAGACAAATGATGTTGGGTGCTTTGGATGCCGTATGGAAAAGACATTTACAACAGATGGATTATTTACAAGGTGCGATTGGATTGCGTGGCTATGCTCAAAAGAATCCGTTGTATGAATATAAAAATGAAGCGCTTGAATTATTTAAAAACACAATTCAAAACTTCAAGACGATGTCTGTTGCATATATATGCCGCATGGAATTAACACGTGAAGATGTTGATGCAACCGCACAACAACAGGCGGAACATGATTCACAACTTAACCAAAATACTGCATCAAGCAATATGGCAAATATGAACATATCACGTAATGCATTGTGTCCTTGTGGTTCTGGTTTGAAATATAAACATTGTCACGGTAAGTTACACTAAATTTGGTGTGAACACAAAAAGGAAGGAATCATGCCAGATTTTGTACATCTTCGTGTTCATTCAAAAATATCAGTTGGGGCAAGTACCCTTTCTGTAGCAAGCAATAAAAAACTTGGTATATTAAAAGGTATTCCTGAATTGTGCCATGATAATAATATGTTTGCATGCGCATTGACTGATACGAATATGATGTCTGGATGTGCAGAGTTTTCTGATGTTATGCCTTCCAATAAATTACAGCCAATAATCGGTGTTGAATTATCATTAAATCATCATAATGCAGATCCAAAAATATTGCGCCAATCATCTTTATCAAAAATAGTTTTATTGGCAAAACATCATGACGGTTATCTTAATTTGTGTGAACTTAGCCGTATCATGTACATGCGTCAAGACAACCACCATCTTGGGCCATATATAACAATGTCGGAATTAAAGGCTCACAAAGATGATCTGATTTGTTTATCTGGTGCTCATACTGGTGCTATTGGTATGGCTGTTTTGAACAACCAAAACAATACAGCTTTTAATCTGGCACAACAATTTTTGGAAATATTTGGCAATAATTTTTATATGGAAGTCCAGCGTCATGGATTAGAAGAAGAAATAAAAACAGAACCTGTGTTTTTACAAATTGCACGTGATTTAAATATTCCGATTGTTGCAACAAATGATGTTTGTTTTGCTCATCCTGATGATTATGAAGCAATGGATGCTTTGGGTTGTGTTTTGGGACAAACAAAAGTTATCGATCCTGACAGACCACGTAAATCTTCGGAACAATATTTTAAATCAAGTGAAGAAATGTCAGAATTATTTTCTGATTTGCCAGAAGCAATTGAAAACACAGTTAATATTGCAAAACGTTGTGCGTTCTTTGTAAATGTTCACGAAAAACCATTGTTGCCAAAGTTCGGTGATAATTTTGAAGTTGAATGCCAAATGTTGCGTGATGCGACTTTGAACGGTTTAACAAAGCGATTAAAAGATCATAATATAAAAGATACCTCGCCCTATTTTGATCAGGCTGAATTTGAATTAAAAACAATCATTGGTATGGGATTCCCAGGATATTTCTTGATTGTTGCAGACTATATCAATTGGTGTCGTAATAATGATATTTTAACGGGACCTGGTCGTGGTTCCGGTGCGGGTTCTATAGTTGCTTGGGCACTGGGAATTACGCACGTAGATCCATTAAAGTATGGTTTGCTTTTTGAAAGATTTTTGAATCCTGATCGTATATCCATGCCGGATTTTGACGTTGATTTCGAACCGACTGGTATTGAACGCGTACTAGATTATGTTGGTGAAAAATATGGTCGTGATTCTGTGTGTCGAATAATTACATTTGGAACATTACAGGCACGTGGTGCCGTGCGCGATATCGGGCGTGTCTATGGTATGCCTTATTCTAAATCAGACAGGCTGTCCAAACTGATTCCTCAAGATGCCAAAACACTGCGTGAAGCAGTTGAGTCTTCACGTGAAATTCAAGAGGTTTTAGAAAATGATCCTGATATGGAAAAAGTTGTATCTGTTGCTGAAGATTTAGAAGGCTCAATCAGAAATCTTGGCCAGCACGCTTGTGGTGTGGTTATTGGTGACCGCCCAACAACACAAATTGCGCCAGTCTATCGTGATCCAGCGAACCCATTACCGTCTTGTCAATTTGATGGCCATTATTTGGAAAGTGCCGGTTTGATCAAGTTTGACTTTTTGGGACTTGAAACATTAGTTGTTTTGAAATACGCAACAAAACTTATTCAAAAAACACATGGTATAAATATTGATTTAGATCAAATACCAACTGATGATGATGAGACTATGAAGTTGTGGCAGTCTGGATTGACCGAAGGTATATTCCAATTCGATGCCCCATTTGTTCAACAAACTTTGAAAAAAATGCATCCAACAAGTTTCTTGGAAATATCCGCATTGAACGCTTTGAACAGACCTGGGCCAATCGCATTTATTCCACAGTTTATTGCGCGTATGCATGGTGAAGAAAAAATAGAATACGTTCATCCAAAAGCAGAAGCAATCTTGAAAGAAAGTTATGGCATTATTGTTTATCAAGAACAGGTTATGCTTTTGACACGTGCTTTGGCGGGATTTACCCGTGGTGAATCAGATACAGTGCGTAAGGCAATGGGTAAAAAGAAAGCGGACTTGTTGGCCAAAATGGAAATAAAGTTTTTGGAAGGTTGTAAAAAAGAAGGTACTTTGGATGAAGTAACAGCAAAAGATTTGTGGGAAAAGTTCAAAGAATTCGCAAAGTATGCATTTAATAAATCACATGCTATCGCCTATTCTATCGTGGCAAATCAATGTGCGTATTTAAAAGCACATTTCCCAGCGGAATTTTTGGCCGCTTCTATGTCCAGTAACATGAACGACACAGATCAATTGGCAATATTTGTAGATGATGCAAAGTCTAACTTTAACATACCAATTGTTGCGCCAGATATTAACGAAAGCGAATCGTTGTTTACTGTGCGTGATGGAAAAATAATTTATGCATTGGCAGCAATCAAAGGTGTTGGTACTGTTGCAACAGATGCAATTATCGCTGAACGCGAAGCTAATGGTAAATTCAAGAATCTTACTGATTTTATTAAACGCTGTTCACCATTTATTAATAAACGTATATTGGAAGCGTTCGCAAAAGTTGGTGTGCTTGATTCTTTGGAAAAAAATCGCGCGCTTATATTTATGAACGCTGATGCTATATTGGCGTATGCGTCTAAGTCACGTGAAACAGCTAATTCTTTGTCTTTGTTTGCTAATACAACCCAAGATGATGCAACCGAAGATAGATTGTTAAAAGATTTGCCAAAGACAAAACAATGGACATTTGCACAAAGATTGGAAAATGAATTATCTGCGCTTGGTTTTTATATTTCTGCACATCCGCTTGATCAATATAAACATTTAATTGCGCGCGCAAAATTGACAACAAGTCAAACAATATTATCGTTGGGCGATCGTAAAAATGTTCAAATTGCTGCCAACGTTAATTCTTTTTCGCGCCGTAAAACCAAAACAGGCAAAGATATGTTAACAATAAACGCTTCTGATAGTTTTGGTAATGTTGAAGGTGTTGCTTTTGGCGATGCTTCTATTGATCTGTCTCAAATATTAAATTCAGAAACCGAAGTTGTTATTTCTGGTAAGACTTCTGTGCGTGACGATCGTGTGTCTGTTTTTGTAGATTCCATTATTCCGTTGAACCAATGGGTTGCCAAGATAGCAAAAGTTATGACCATAGATATACATGATAAATCTGTTTTGGCTGATGTAAAAAAAGCATTATCTGCATTACCTTTGGGAAATACCAGAATAATTTTGAATCTGTGTTCTGGCGGAAAAACAGCATCTTTGGCACTTAAAAATACTTTCGAATTGGGTGCAACCACAGCAAAAGATTTGACAGCGCTTGGAACAAAAGTGACAATTGAATGATGAAACATATACCTGTTCTTTTAGATGATGTTTTGGATACACTTGGCGATATAAGTGGACGTACGATTGTAGATTGTACTTTTGGGGCGGGTGGATATTCGCGCGCCTTTTTGGATTGTGGTGCCAAAGTGATTGCTTTTGATCGTGATACAAATGTGATTCCAGATGCAGAACAGTTAAAGAAAGAATATGGGGATAAATTTTCTTTTATTAGTGCGCCCTTTTCTGAAATAAAACAATTAGAAGTTGCTACTTTTGATGACGTAGTATTTGATTTGGGTATTTCATCTATGCAGATAGATAATGCTGAACGTGGTTTTTCTTTCCGGTTTGATGCTCCGCTTGATATGCGTATGGATTCGCGTACCGATTTAACAGCTGCAGATTTAATAAACAACTATACTGTTGAAGAATTGGCAGATATTCTATACGAATATGGTGATATTAAAAAATCACATAAATTGGCGGCATTATTAAAAGAAAAACAACCAAAAACAACATTTGAATTGCGTGATTTAATCAAGGTTCCTGGTGATGTTGCACCAGTGTTTCAGGCTTTACGAATAGCCGTCAATGATGAAATGGGCCAAATCAAAGATGCACTTGATTCTGTTGATAAATTACTGTGCCAAGGTGGTCGTTGTATTTGTGTAACATTTCATTCCTTGGAAGACAGAATTGTGAAAAACACATTTCGTAAATGGACGGATGTTTCCGGGGACCCGAGATTGCCGACAGTAAGCACGGCAGCATATAAACTTTTAAAAACAAAAACACCATCGAAACAGGAAACAGATAACAATTCACGTGCGCGTTCTGCGCATATGCGGGGGGTCGAAAAACTGTAAAATATACTGTTGACCTGATATTTGGTTTTTTGCTAGAATATCGGAAGAATAAAGGAAAAAGGATGAAAAAATTATTAGTTGCATTATTTGGTGGCTTTGGAATATCAAATGCGTTCGCAAATCCGGCATGTGCGGTATGTACCGTTGCAATTGGCGCAACCCTTACGATATCCAGAAAATTGGGTGTTTGTGATAATGCCGTGGCTGTATGGTTGGGCGCTTTTTTGGTTATATTGGGATATTGGACAATAAAATGGTTTGATAAAAAAGGTTGGAATTTCTTTGGACGCGATATTATTTTGATTTTATTGTCTTTTTCTTTAATTGCCGGCTTGTATATTCATCATTTAACCTATTCTCCATGTTTTTGGATATTGGATGCATTTTTGTTGTGGGCTATTGTTGGTGGTATAGTGTACATAATTTCACAAAAATTATACGAATATATGAAACGTCATAATGGCGGACATGCACATTTCCCATTTGAAAAAGTGGTTTTGGCATTGGTTATGTTGTTTGCTACAAGTATGTTGGTTTCTGAATTTGCGTTTTAATATAAAAAGGAAAAAGATATGAAAAAAAGCAGTAAAAAATTATCTATGGAAGAAATGATTGCAAAATTGGATGCCGCTAAAAAGGCTAATCCTCTTGATTTGTCTTCGGATCAAGATTTATCTATCGCTTTGATGAATTTGGTGTCTTTGGAAGAACATTTCTTTTTTAGTGGCGCAAAAACTGGCAAGGTTGGATTTTATGATTTGATAAATACTGTTCGTAGCATGCGCAAAGAATTGATGGAGCGTATTGTTAAAAAATCAAGTGGCGACGATGGCGAAGTTTGGTGCATTTCTAAACATTTGTTGGCAGCTTCTATGCGTATTTATGAAGTTGGAACCAAGGCTATTGGTGCTGGTAAAAAGAAAGAAGCATACGAAATGTTTGAAAAAGCGTATGATTTGTATTCTTTGTTCTGGGGCTTGAACATGCATCTTATAGATTTAGACGGGGTTCATGAATCTGTGCCTGCTTTTTATGATGGTGCTTCAAAGGCTTGTGATGATAAAAAAGAAGATAGAAAAACACCAAAAACAGCCAAAAAAGAGGAAAAAGTATCTGGTGTGAAAAGATTGGGCCAATGGGTAAAGAACGCTGTTAATTGTTGCATAGAATAAACTCTTGCAAAGATATGGCAAAAAATGATAAAATAACATAAAAGAGAGAAAAAGAAGTGGCGGGTTTTATTAAGAATATATTGAAAATATCATTGGTTGCGTTGGCTTTGCCTGCGGTTGCTTTTGGCGCTCAGCAACAGAATCCACGTGGCTCTGTGAACACTAAAAACTCTGCTCGTTCTGCGGATGCTGTAAGCAGTGCGGCTATTCGTCGTTCTGCTACATCTGTAATTGCTCGTTCTACAAATCCTAATAACCGTCAGAGTCGTGCTGTTGTGACTGCTCGTCCTGCTACTGTTCGTACTGCATCTGTCCGTTCTGTGCGTCCTGTTGTAAATAATGCAAATTTTGCACGTACTGCGTCTGGTTCTTCATTGGCGCGTTCTGGTGTACGGGTAAAAACTGGTGGTGCAAATAAATCTCGTGCTGGTGTTGCGCGCGCTACTGCTGTATTTAATGATGTTTCAAAGATTGGTGGCGGATATGCAACTTGTCGTGATGCATATGCAACATGTATGGATCAACTTTGTGCAAACGCTAACGATACATACAGAAGATGTTTTTGCAGCGATAGATTTACAGATTTTCGTGATTTGTCTGACAGAATGGATACAGCTTTACAAATGCTGGCGGACTTTCAAGACAATAATTTGAATGTTGTTGGTAAAACAGCCGCAGAAGTTAGTTATATGTACAGCGCTACAGAAGGCGAAAAGGCGATGAAAAAAGATACCAGTGCATCGTCAGACTTGTTAAAGTCAATTGGGGATATCTTATCTGGTAAAAAGACAACTGCTCAACCAAAGAAAACATCTTCATCAACCTCATTGGGTGTTTTAGATTTTTCAGGTTTTTCATCAAATAACGACGATATATTTGGTGGTGGTTCTTCGTCTATATTTGGTGGTTCGTCTTCATCATCATCTTATACAGAAGTTGCTGATCTTGAAGGTAAAGAATTATATGACAGTGCTGCAAAACAATGTGCCGAAATAACACGTGAAGCTTGTGGCGGTGATGCAATGTTCAATTTGGCACGCAGCGCCTATTCTATTATGATTACCCAAGATTGTAATGCGTATGAGAAGAATATAAATGCTAAAAGGGCAAGTATAGAAGAAACTGTTAGAACTGCTCGCAAATATTTGATGGAGGCCAGATTAGAAGACCAGCGTTCTCATAATTCTGCTGATGTTAATGAATGTTTAACTAAAGTTGATACGGCAATGCGTCAACCGCTTGCTTGTGGGGGAAATTTTGAAAAATGTATGGATTATACTGGCCAATATATCAATAGTTCAACAGGTGAACCGATTTATTCACAGGCATTGTTTGGTTTGAATAATTTGATTGTGCTCGATGGTAGTGCCGATGTGTTAAAGGCTAATTCTAAGTTTGATAAATGGCTTGATGATAAAAAAGTGTTTGCAGAAACAGCGCTTGACTCTTGTCGTGATAAGGCAGATATTGTTTGGCAAGAATTTAAACGTTCTGCGATTATAAAAATTGCCCAGGCACAGGATGATAAAATACAGCAAGTCAAAGACTCTTGTGTTGCAACAATCAGAGAATGTTATGACAAACAAAGTGGCAATTTAAAATCTATTGATACAACAGAAACCCAAGGAACAGGTGTGATCGCTGCCACAACTGCACGTGGTATGTGTTATGATCGCGTTCAGGCTTGTGCAGCATTATATGGCGATCCAGATGGGTGCGCCTATGATGATAAAAGCAAGAAATTAACGACTGTTAGTGGTAAAAAATGCGGTTTGCAATCTTTGTTAACGTTTGTTGATACGGTGGACAGTGTAAATGTTGCCGAAGGTTGTGAATCTGTGTTAAAGAAATATGTTGCAGAAATTTGTCCAACGGAATATATAACCAATGAAGAAACAGGTGAACAAGAAGTTGCATTTGAATACGGTGGAGCCTGCAAGGGAAACAAACAAAAATTACGCGCAGCATTGAATAACAGAATGAAAGTGTTCTGTGTGAATGATTTGGTTAATGATGATACTTCTCGTACTATCGGCGATATAGATGGAAAAGGTGAAGTTGACTCTGCGTTTAATACTAATATTATGAATACAATCGTCAAAGACATTTATGATTCTTTGGGAATTGCTTTTACCGCAGGATGTGAAGACTTGGGCGGTGCATGGGTTGATGCTACAGAAGTAGAAGCGCCTGCAATAGAAATGTTGATACAAGAGTTCTATACTAAATATTATGGACGCAAGGTAACCAAGGCTGGTGATTATGTAGATATGGAACTGGATGATAAGGGTTGGTGTATATCTGCAGACAGACAAAATATGTGTCTAGATTTGGGTGAAGTTTACACAACAGGTATGAGTTCTAACGGTTCTTGTCAATTAACTGATTATTGGTTTAATGATATGTGTACAGATTTGTTGCATGGTTATTGGAATGGTGATAATTGTGTTGTCGATTTTACCCAAGAATCATTAAGTAATGACGGTATTGCGTTTACTACAGGAAATCGTCAAGATACATCTGCGAGAGTGCAAGACGAGAGAGAAACTCGTCTTAAAGCATATCGGTAACATAATTCTTTGAATAATTTGTAGTAAAAAAAAACGCCGATTTGGCGTTTTTTTATTTGTTATCACCATTTAATAATTTCAACATATCCATAACAGTCTTTCTTTGTATATCTGATTGTAAATTCCAGTAAAGATGTATCAGTTGCAAAGATTCATTTTTGCTTAATGGATCATCTTCTTTCACATCAGAAACACGCATTGAACGGGTAGCCTTTGTTTCTGGTGGAAAATTGCCTGGTAAACCAGAAAAGAAAAACGCCACGGATGTTTCCAATGCCTGACTTAAATCAAACAAACGTGCGGCAGGAATACGATTGCCCGCTGTTTCATATTTTTGAATTTGTTGAAAACTTACGCCACATTTGCGAGCCAAATCTGACTGTGTCAGCCCAAGCATAACACGGCGCAATTGTAAACGTTGTGCAATATGATGATCTACTTCGTTGATAAGCCCTGCTTTGCGTGCCATCGTTATTTCCTTTTTTAAGAAAAAGTTCTTATGTTTAATTTATACACATTTTCTTTTTATTTTGCAATCAAAAAACATATGTGATACCCTAAAACATATATGGAGAAACTAGAAAATGAAACCGATTGTTTTGTGTATCTTGGATGGTGTTGGAATAAATGATAATAAATTGCATAACGCGGTTGCTTTGGCAAAGATGCCGTTTTTTAACGATTTGTTGAATAAATATCCGCATTCTAAATTAGACGCTTCTGGAAATGCTGTTGGCTTACCAGATGGCATTATGGGTAATTCAGAGGTTGGACATATAACAATTGGATCAGGTCGAATCGTGAATCAATTTTTACGCAGATTTGAAACCGAAGATTTATCAAAAAATAAACCGTTAAATAATTTTATCCAAGATGTTAAACAAGACGGTGGAATCGTTCATGTTGCTGGCCTTATGTCTGATGGGCGTGTGCATGCTAATTTAGACGACACATTAAAAACAATTAAATATATTGTTAAAAACGGATTGCGCGTATGTATTCATTTCGTTGCTGATGGTCGTGATACACCACCACAGTCCGCACAAAAATATATCGATATAACAAAAGATGTATTGTGTTCAGAATTGGAAAAAGACGCGGTTTTCTTTGGTACGCTTTCTGGACGTTATTACACAATGGACAGAAATAATAACCAAGACAGAACAGATCTTGCGTTTGATGCGATTGAACGCGGTGAATCTGAATTTTATGCTGATAATATAGATATGGCACTGGCAAACGCTTATGCACGTGGTGAAACGGATGAATTTGTTAAACCAACAGTAATAAATGCTACTAGATTAACAACACAAGACGGTTTTGTATTCTGTAACTATCGCTCTGACCGTGCGCGCCAAATTGTCCGCAAAGTTGTTGAAAACGGATGCCATATATTATGTTTTTCCGAATATGGCGAAGGTTTAGATGAACTTTGCCCTGCGATGTTGCCAGATATTAAGACAACAAACACATTGGGTGATATATTGGCTGAAAACGGCAAAACACAATTGCGAATTGCAGAAACAGAAAAATATAATCATGTGACCTATTTTATGGATGCTGAACGCAATATTGATTATGACGGCGAAGAAAAAGTGTTAATACCATCACCAGATGTTGCGACTTTTGATATGAAACCAGAAATGTCTGCAAATGAAATCACAGATGCGCTTTTACCTCGTTTATCAAAGTTTGATGTTGTTTTGTTAAATTATGCTAATGGCGATATGGTTGGACATACAGGAAACGAAGAAGCAGCGATTAAAGCAATGGAATGTTTGGATAAACAATTGTCTGTCTTGGTACCGGCAGTATTGAAATTAGATGGTTGTGTTTTAATTATCGCTGACCATGGTAATGCTGAAGAAATGTGGGATAACGAACATAATGTTCCTTTGACTTCCCATACAACCAATCCTGTTCGTTTTATAATGGTTTCAAATGGTGATTATGTTGCACACGATGGTGGTTTATGTGACGTCGCCCCAACAATTTTGAAGTTGCTTGATATAAAACAACCAAAAGAAATGACAGGAAAAAGCCTGGTTTAATTCTTGTTACGTAGATTTTCAAAAAAATCTTTTAGCATTTTTGCCGAGTCTTCCGCATATTCAGGCATTTGAATAACATTTGGTTTCCAAAGGTGTTTGTCGGATTCAAATACTTTCGCATTTGATGTAATTCCGCCGCCCTTTTCATCGGTTGCTGCAAAATAAATATTTTTAATACGTGCAAAAGAAATGGCGGTTGCGCACATGCTGCATGGTTCCAATGTTACATAAATATCACAATCTTCTAAAAACTTTTGGTTCAATTTTTTACAAGCTTTATTAATAGCAACTATTTCAGCGTGTAATGTTGGATTTTTAGCAAACTGCACCCTGTTTTCGCCACGTGCAATGATTTTGCCGTCGTGTACAATTACTGCACCAATAGGCACATCGCCATGCAACAGGGCTTTTTTTGCTAATAAAAATGCTTGATTCATAAAATTCATACGGTAAAGTTTACACTATGAAATCAAATTTGCAAATTATTTCAGGAAAATACCGTGGCAAGAAACTAAATCTGCCAAATGATGCGCGCCCAACACAGAATATGGCACGTGGTGCACTGTTTAATATGTTAAACAGCATAATTGATACTACACAACCAATTTCTGTGTGGGATGTATTTGCGGGGTCTGGCGCTTTTGGATTGGAATGTTTGTCGCGTTTCAATAAACCAATGGTGGTTTTTACTGATAATGCTAAATCGTCCATAGATACAGTAAAGAAAAATATCATATCAATCAATGAATCCGCGACAATCGAATTAATTGATGCCTTGGCGGCGATTTCAAAATTCGGTGGAATATCAGATTTGTTTTTTGTAGATCCGCCATATCCTGACTTTAATTTTGGTGTTTTGTTCATCAAAAAACTAACAAAAGTTGCAAAAAACGGCGCAATATTGATATGGGAATTTGAAAATATTCAAAAGTTGCCTGATTTATCAGAAAACTGGGATATTTTACGTGATAAAACCTATGGACGCGCCAGATTTGTGATATTAAAGAAAAAATAATCACAAAAAACTTGATTTTTCTCGGCTTTTAATAAATAATATACCCCACATGACACCCTTGGAGGTCATGTAAACAAAAAATACAACCATTAAAAAGGATTTTAAAATGGCTATTAAATTAAATGCTGAAATTCGCAAAGTTGCTGGCAAGGGGGCCGCACGTGCAGTTCGCAAGAACAAAAACATCCCTGCAGTTATCTATGGCGAAAACAAAGAACCTGTGTCTATTGAATTGAACGGACACGAATTTGAAATGTTGTTGGGACAACCTTCATTGCGAACAAAATTGTTTGAAATTTCTGTTTCTGGCAACAAAGAAGATGCTATGTTGATGGATATTCAATATCACCCAGTATCTGATCGCGTTGTTCACGTTGATTTCAAACGTATCGATGTTAACAAACCTGTTCATGTTGTTGTTCCTGTGGAAGTTATCAATACTGAAATTTCCAAAGGTATTAAATTGGGCGGTGTATTGAACTTTGCTGTTCGTAAAGTTGCATTGGTTGGTTTGGTATCTGACATGCCAGAAAAAATCACAATCGATTTATCAGATGTCACAATTGGTGATACAATCCATGGTTCTGATTTGGTATTACCAAAAGGTATTTCTTTATATTTACATCAGGCAGAATTGGCTTTTGCAACAATTGGTGGTAAAATGCCAGAAGAAGCAGATGCTAAATCACAACAAGCCGCTGCTGCTGCAGCTACTGCCGCAAAGAAATAATCTTTGTGAACATAAATTAAAAACCGCCCTTGTTGGCGGTTTTTTTAATGTGATTTAATTTTTTCAATGTCTTGAATTATTTTTTGAATTATCTCTGGGGTTATTTCTATTTCTTTTATTTGGGCGTTTTTTACACCGCTATAATCGTTAGGAATATTGTTTATATCATAAAACTCTCCACAAGCTATGGAAATAGC
>JBGUKY010000017.1:0-74809 GCA_045114635.1 Candidatus Enterousia sp. | reverse complement strand
ACCAGACGGTTCAATTATCGAAGTTCCTATTATTTCGAACTTTAAAGAAGGTTTGACCATGTCTGAATACTTTACATCAACCCACGGTGCACGTAAAGGTATGTCGGATACTGCTTTGAAGACCGCTTCTGCTGGTTACTTGACACGTCGTTTGGTCGATTTGGCAATTAACACAGTTATCACAGAACATGATTGTGGAACACATGAATTCATTACTGCTAAACCAGTATATCAAGGTTCAGTTTTAACAGTTCCTTTGGGTGATGTTGTTTTGGGACGCACAGCTGCACATGACATTATACATCCTTTGACCAAGGAAGTTATTGTTCCTGCTGGTGAATTAGTAACAAAAGCAGCAGCACGTCAAATCAATGAATCTGGTTTGCCAAGTGCTGATGTCCGCAGTGTTTTGACATGTCAAAGTGATGGTTTGTGCGCAAAATGTTATGGTATGGATTTGTCCCGTAATGCATTGGTACACGTTGGTGAACCTGTAGGTTTGATTGCTGGACAATCAATTGGTGAACCTGGAACTCAGTTGACTTTGCGTACCTTCCACATTGGTGGTATTGCCGAAGGTGGTTCTGAATCTCACTTTATTGAAATGCCTGTTGCTGGAACAATCAAATTGGATAATGTTAACACAATTACAAACTCTGCCGGTCGTGTTGTAGTATTGTCACGTACTGGTAAGATTGGTGTTGTTAACAAAGATGGCAAAGAATTGTTCACAGTAGCTCTTCCTTATGCATCTATGTTATTGGTAAACGATGGTGACAAGGTTGAAAAAGGTCAAAAAGTTGCTGAATGGGATCCATATTCCAATACAATTATTGCTGAAAAAGACGGTATCGTATCGTTTAACGATTTGATTGAAAACGTTTCTTATCAAGAAGAAGTCGATTCAATGACAGGTATCGTTTCCCGCAAAGTTATCAATTGGAAAACAAATACCAAGAAAGCATTAAGCCCATCTATCAGATTGGTTGATGACAAAGGTAATATGATTTCATTGGGTGGCAAGAAAGTCGCAGAATATTTGTTGCCAACATATTCAACACTTAATGTGTCAAATGGCGACAAGATACATGCTGGTGACATTTTGGCACGTATCCCTGTTCAATCAAAGAAGACAGGCGATATTACTGGTGGATTGCCACGTGTTGAAGAATTGTTGGAAATCCGCCGTCCTGCAAACCCAGCATTGTTGGCTGAAATCGATGGTACAGTCGAATTAGAAGATGCAAAATCAAAGATTATAATTCGTATTGAACCAGTTGATGGCACTGCACCTGTGGAATACGCAGTACCAAAAGGAACTAACTTGTTAGTCCGCAGCGGTGATACTGTACACAAGGCTGATAAATTGGTCGATGGTGATCCTGTACCACAAGATATTTTGCGTATCTTGGGTCAAAAAGCATTGGCACAATTTATGGTTGAACAAGTACAACAAGTTTATCGCTTGCAGGGTGTGTCCATCAATGACAAACATATTGAAATCTTGATACGTGAAATGACAAGACGTGTGGAAATCAGTAATCCTGGTGATACTGCATTCCTGTCTGGACAAGTTATCGACCGTGTTGATTTCGAAGAAGAAAATGCACGTGTTGCAAAAGATGGTGGTCGTGTCGCCGAGGCTTCTCAAGTTTTGGTTGGTTTGACCCGCGCATCTTTGACTTCTCGTTCATTTATATCCAATGCATCGTTCCAACAAACAACGAAAGTATTGGTTGATGCAGCAATCAGCGGTTCTACCGATAAATTGGTTGGTGTGAACGAAAACTTGATTGTTGGTCGCCTTATCCCAATTGGAACAGGTGCATATGTTCGTCGTGTTCGTGAAATCGCAAAAGAAGAAGAAAAGGCTGAAAAATTGGCCCGTGAAGGTGGCGAACAACAACAATTGTTGGATATTTAATAAAACAACAAGATACCCGGTATTTTCGCATTTGTGAAATGCCGGGTATTTTATGGATTATTCGATATGGAAAAAGAAATACCTGCGATTTTCTGTGATATTGATGGTGTAGTGACACACAAGTTTGCTGTGCCAAACTATGATCATTTTGGTGAACCAAATGAAACTATGCTGCCAGTATTGGAATGTCTTGGGCGCGAGTTTACACTTGTGTTTATCACAGGTCGTTGGGCAATGGGCCAGGCAAAAGTTGAAAAACTTTTAAATGATTTATTGCCGAACGCAAAAAAGTTGGTTTTTTGTAAATCGCACGATTACCCAGGAACAACGGCTGAATATAAATTGGCCACAATATGCGACTTGGAAAAAAAGGGTTACAAGTTCTATTTCGGTATTGATGATCACAGTGCTGTTGTTGGTTTAATGCACAATCATGGTATGTTCATTGCCCAGGCATTAAGTGATTAAAAAGATTTTTTGCTTGCAAATAGCGAATAATTGAATAAAATTAACAAGGTCAAATAAAAGGATTGTAAAATGGCAACTCCAAAAAGTAAAACAAGTAAAGCACGTTCTGCACAACGCCGCTCACACGATGCATTGTCAGTAATGCCAGTAAGCGTTTGCAAAAAATGTGGCGAAAAGAAACGCCCACATCATGTTTGCCCTGCGTGTGGTTCAAAATAATCTTTGAATAAGGGAATCAAAGGGCGTGGATACTTTTCCAGCAGCCCTTTTTTTATATAAAAATGTCAGACACTAAAAAAATTATTTCAGTAGATGCAATGGGCGGCGATCATGCCCCAAGCGCTGTGTTGGGGGGGATGAATCAATTCCTTTATCAATATGGCGAAGGCAGTGTGTTTTTTCGCGTCTTTGGTAACGAAAGAATCTTGCGTGATTTGTTAAAGAAATATCCACGTGTTGCACGTAATTGTGAAATTATTCATTCGAACGAGGTTATATCTGGAACAGACAAGGTTCGCGATGTTATTCGTCATGCCCAAGATACTTCGATGTATATGGCTGTCAAAGATGTCCGCGAAGGCAATTCAAGTGCCGTAGTATCTGCCGGAAATACAGGTGTGTTAATGGCATTATCTAAATTGGCATTGAAAACAGTTGATGGAATATCCCGTCCAGCCATAACAACAATGTTGCCATCTGGAAATGGTGATACACGTGTTGTTGGACTTGATTTGGGTGCAAATGTTCAATGCGATGAAGAAATATTGTTTGATTTCTCTATTTTGGGCAGTGTGTATGCCGAAATTATCGGTGGTATGACACGTCCACGTGTTGGTATTTTAAATATTGGTGAAGAAGAAACCAAGGGTAATGAAGCACTTCAACGTTTAAACAAAGTTTTGACAGAACATATTGATGAATTGCCATACGAATACATCGGCTTTGTCGAAGGTAATGATGTAACATCTGGCAAGGTTCAAGTTGTCGTCACAGATGGCTTTACAGGCAATGTTATGTTAAAAACGGTTGAAGGTACCGCAAAACTAATTTCCCGCATTGTAAAAGCGAATTACAAGCGCTCTTGGCTTGCTATACTTGGGACGTTTTTCCTTATTCATTTGTTTAAGAGATTAAAGCATAAAATTGACCCGCGTTCATATGCTGGGGCTGTATTTTTAGGGCTTAATGGATTTTCAATAAAAACACATGGTAATTCTGATGCGCTTGCATGGTCACATGCACTGGAATATGCTGTTAATTTATCGAAATCAGATTTTTATGGCAAGATTCGTGAAAGAACAGAATCTTTATCGAATATCAAAGAAGAAATAAAAAATCTTGATAAAGCAGAATAACAATTAAAAATAAACGAATTAAAAAAACCGCCATATCGGCGGTTTTTTATTAGCTACCAGTAATCTTTGTAGGACTTTTACATTTCAGATTATTAGGTGTTATTTCTTCGCCTGGATCATAATAATCTGTGTAACCGTCTGGACAAGAACAACTTCTTGTTTGACCACCAGCCGATAATGTTTGTTTATAGATATTTGTGCTAGGATATTCACAAACCTCTTCATCATCTACCACTGTGCAGGTTGGGTTAGGATCAATCACAGGTGCTTCTGGGCAGTATTTACATTCTACCTTGTTACCAGCAGTATTTGTAATCACAAGTGAATCACCAGAGCCTGTTGATGTACCACCAATCAATGTTCCATTACCAATGCCGTCATCAATCAAGTAATAATTAGCAGGACAGCTGATCAACATACTTGAAACCCAATCGTTCATTGCACGCAATGTCAATTTTGTTCCATCTTTTGGTGTATATCCACCAACAGACATACATGTTGCAATTTCAGATGCGCAAGCATTCACAGCTGTTCTTGACGTTGTAGATGTTGTGTTAGAGTCATCGTATCCGTTTGTAGACAAACATGATTGAACGTCTGCGCGGCATCCTTCGGCGTAATCTGAAAGAATAGCGTCTTGTTGAACTTTGATCTTTGCCAATGTGTTGGTCAAATATTGACGAACAACTTCGTTTGCAGGGATATATGTTTTAGTCGATTTTTTGCTATTAAATGTGTAGTCTTGACATTGTTTCATAGCAGATGCACACATACCATGAACTTTGTCATCGCTGTCGATATATCCGATTTTTTGTAACAAGTATAATGCCATGTTATCTGTTCTTGTAGAATCTTTATAGTCTGTATAATGGTCTTTCCATGTTGCCAAGGCATCATTGATATATCCACCAAGGTTTTCTTGGGCACCAATACTCCATGCGTTCTTTAATTCGCCAGATGTACCATAGTTCCATGTGGCATATAAATCATACATACCTTTACTGGTCCACTCTGTGTTTGTTGGGTCATAATCGGCTGTGTTTCTGTTTTGACCACCAGAAACGCCAGGTGTTCCACCCTTTACGATTTCGCCGTTTGCCAAATATTTACCAGTTGGATCCAAGCATAATTCATAATCTGCGCCACAAACATATTCGTCTTGCATACAAGCATCAATTGCCGATACACAACCGCGCAAATCATAAGAATTTCTGTTTTGTGTCAACAACAAACGTGCCTGTTGCAAAATAGTTCCAGCGTTAGTGATGTTTTTTCTCATTTCTGTATTTGCTTCGTTAAGGCTACGTTCATAAGCAATACATTGTTTATCAATTTCCAAATCATATGAATTGGTAATTACGTTTGGATCAATACCCTGGTCAGAACAAGAGTTCAAAACAGCAGTTTTGCAACGATTTGTTGCTGTTTTGTACAATTGTTCACCACGTTGGTTAGATACACTGGATGTATTTGTTGAATTTCCACCTAAGAAAGAAGACAAATCAAATCCGCTATCTGTTACATCAGCACTTAACAAACCACTAACATCAAATGACAAACTGCTTGTTGGTTCGTATGAAGTAGCAGCTGGTGACGAAACATCCACGATTTTCTTTTTAATTGCATCAAGACTTGTTCTTAATTTCGAATTATCAGAGCTGTATTCTTTGCTCATTTTCAATTCTGCTTCGGTTTCGGCAAACAAAGCTTCGATTTGAGGACCTGTTAAGCCAATATATTTGATTTTTTGAACAACTTCTTGGAAATCTTCTGTTGCCTTTGACAAAGCCAATTCTGTTTTTGCATAATTTTTAATATTCTTGGAACAAGAACAACGTCCCTGGTTGTCATCCAAGACATTACAATAATTGTCCATACATGCAGCATATTGAGCCTTGCAATAATCGGTCAATTCAGCAAGAGCTGTCAAATTTGTTGTTGTTTCTGATACATCTTGTTCTGTGATAACAGGTGTTGTAGAAGTCTTTAATGAAGAGACACGTGCAGATGTACGACGACCTGTGACACCTACACGTACAGAATTAGAATTATATAAAGACGTGCCAGAATCTTCAAGCATGCTTTGTGAAGCATATGAAGTATCGCTACGAACGCCTGGCATAACAGAATTATTAAATGTGCCAACGCGTGCTGTTACTGGTTTTGCATTTTGTGTGCCACGAGATGTCACACTCGCACGACTTGCGGAAGATCTACTTACAACTGAATTTGTTCTTGCTGTGCGTGATGCTGTGCCACGTGCCGTGCCTGTTGTAGAACGCGGTGAAGCCGCAACTGCACGAGAAGATGTATTTGTTCGTGAAGCACCAGAATTTGTTGCAGAAGATATTGCGCGCGATGCAGATGTCGAACGATTAATCGTGTTACGTTGTGCGACACTTTTTTGTTGAACGACGTTTTGTGCTTCTTCGGCAGCAATTTCTTCGCCACCAAGCATGTCATCGGTGTATTCGACATTTTCTTCGTAATAAACCGGTGCAACCTCTGCAAAAGCTGGCAAAACCAACAAACTACTTAATACAGTTATAAATCTTTTCATGTGTAAACATCCTTCCTTATTGAACAATTTTATCATAAACCAGACTTTTTCACAAGCATAAAAAACATTTTTATTAAGAATTTTTTTGTCATATAAAGTGCTTGTTTTTAAACCGGACGAAAAAAAATTAAAAAATATTCATTTTTATGCTTGACCTGCGAATCGTTTTTGTTTTAAGATGTTTGTATAGACAAGGGAAAAGACAAATAAAACCCCCGGAAATCTAGAAAAAACTAGAAATCTGGGAAAAAACAAAAAATAACAAAAAGTAAAAATAATAATTTGTAAATACATAGGTAAATACAAAAAATTTTACTTTTTTGCAAAAAAACAATATGAAAGGGGGGATAACCACATGCCAAAAAATATTAAAGAAATAATGATTGCCCTTAACAAAGTATTGACCACAACAGTATGGGTTAATGGGGACCGTCAAATTGTGTCTTTAAGTGATGAATTGCATATCGGTAAAAACAATGCGCCACGTTCAATCGAAGATTTGTCTCGTGCTGCTTTGATTGGTGCTTATGTTTCATTACAAATCAGAACAGACAATTTTGATGTTGCTGCTGAAACTTTGGAAACACCAGATTTGGCACTGCGTGTCAAAGAAATGGTTTTTGCAGAAGCAAAGAAAATTATGGATGCTGGCGAAGTTGAAGAAAGTCACCGTAAAGCAGCCTAAAACAGTTTCCGTTTATCGGAAGGAAGGGAGCCCCGCCACAGATTATACTGTGGCGGACTTTTTTATCGGCCTTTATTTAACATGCGGACATCGTCAAATTCTGGATGTTCGAAAAATATTTTTGAGATATATGGACATATAGACATAACTTTGCGGTGTTGTTCGCGCGCAATGTTTATAATTTCTTGAACAAGGTATAATTCAATGTCTTTGGTTTGATATGATGGGTCTATTTCTGCTTCGCTTATCATTATTTTATCATTTCCAACACGAACAAAAAATATATTGCCAATTCTTTTCCCGTTACAAATCGCATATATTCGACAGCCGTTATCGCCAATTTGAAAAGTTAAATCTTTTTTATCCATCAAAAAATCCCGTGTGTTCTAATACAGAATATAACACGGGATATTTGAAAGACTATAAGATTGATTTCTTTAAATCATATCAAAGTTTTTGCGTATGATTTTTGCGCTTTTGCGAAGTGCTAATGCTTCGTCTTTGCCTAATTTTGTATGAAGGCTTTTTTCAACACCGTTTTCACCAACAATGCGCGGCATAGACATAGCAAGCGCACTTTTACCAACGCCATCAACAATCGATGTAGTTAATATACGTTTTTCATCGTTAATTATCGCATGCAACAAATCTGCAACAGCGGCGCCAATGCCGTCCCAAGTTGCACCGCGGCCACGAATGATTTCATATGCTGCACCGCGAACACGATGTTCAATTGTTTTGCGTGTGGTTTGGGGCAAGGTTGTTTTTGTTTGTTTGCAAAAATCATCCAGTGCGATAGCACCAACAGATGCTGATTCCCAATTTACCACCGAAGAATCACCATGTTCACCCAATACATATGCGTTGATAGAACGTGTTGATACGCCAAGGTGTCGTGACAATATAACACGTAAACGTGCAGAATCTAACATTGTGCCTGTACCTATGACGCGTGATGCTGGTAATTTAGATAATTTTTGTGCCAACATAACCATTACGTCCAAAGGATTTGTGACAACAATAATTTTTACTTTTTTCGCATCAACGTTTGCCATAACGCGTGGAACAATATCTTCGATAACGGCCGCATTTTTATGTAATAAGTCTGTGCGTGTTTCGCCTGGTTTTTGATTTGCGCCGGCAGCAATAATAACGATATCACTTCCACGAATAGCGCGGTATGTGCTTACCGCTGTGATTTT
The DNA here is from genome assembly GCA_045114635.1 of Candidatus Enterousia sp. Taxonomy (GTDB): domain Bacteria; phylum Pseudomonadota; class Alphaproteobacteria; order Rs-D84; family Rs-D84; genus Enterousia. The sequence goes on along the minus strand of JBGUKY010000017.1, from coordinate 66,615 downwards.
TATATCATAAGAAAACGCCCCGGCGTGTCCCAAATCTTCTGCGGCGGCGCGCGCACGAACACCGTCACGATCAAACAAAACTATTTCGTGGGCAAGTCCTGTGTTTTGAACTGCTGTCGCAACAGCCGAACCAACAGAACCAACACCAATAATTGCTATCTTCATAAATCTCTCCATTTTTAACATAAACATTATACCATAAAAAGTATTTGATAAAAATATTTATATTTTTTAATATGCCCACAAAGGTTAGGAATATGAAAAAAATACTATGTTTTGGAAACGTTAGCGATAAATACAAAAACGCAATCGAAAACGCTATGCGCGAATGTTCAAATATTGCTGGTTATGAACAAGCACCAGAAGGTGATGAATTACCAAATACAAATGATGACTTTATTTTGATGAAATGTGATATTCATTCTGATAATTTCTTACGTAGAGTAATCGCTATAAATAAAAGATTATTAAATGGAGAAAAGTTTTATTTAACACATTGTTTTATTATGTATGATAAATCTGGTCAACATAAACCTTTTGTTTTAACTGATGCAGCATGTATTCCAACACCAGATGAAAATCAATTAACACATATTGTTAACAATGCAGTATTGTTATTTGCTAAAGTGTTAGATAATACACGTGAACCATATATATCTTTGATATCAGCGGGTGGTGATACGAATACAAAAATATCACCTTTGTTACATTCTTGGTATGAATCTAATGTAAATAATTTTCCAACACATACTGTGCGAATTGAACAATTGGATGTTGCGCTGGATTTGAATGTCAGAATTGAAAAACATATATTTGGTGATATTGCAGATATAATAGTTGTTGATAATATCAATACAGGGAATGCAATATTAAAATCTTTGACTGTATTAAGTAATGATTGGTATGCAGTTGGTTTTTTAATCGGTGCAAAAAATACAGTTATATTAAATTCACGCAGTGCCAATGAATACGCATTGATGCAAAATATAATTATGGCGTGCAAATAAAAAACGGGCAATGCCCGTTTTTTATTTGTGTAACATTTTAGTAATCAGATTCTTAATAGTATCCATGTAATTATTTATATCTATTGTATTTGGTAAATCAGATGTATCGTAATCATTTACACGATATTTTACTTCTATTTGATTATTTGCCAAATTCTTTTGTGATACAATTAAACGTATTGGGGCAGCGATTAAATCTGCATCTGCGAATTTTTCGCCAGCGCGATTATCGCGTGCGTCCAACAAAACTTCGATACCGGCATTTTTCAAATCATTATAGATTTTTTCTGCCAAAGGTAAGGTTTTATTTTCTTTGTCTGGTAAACCAATTACTTCAACAGCAAAAGGCGCTGTTTCCATATTCCAAACAGGTCCGTTATCATCAGCGCTTTCTTCGATGATAGCAGCCATTGTACGGCCGACACCAATACCATAACAACCCATAATAGGTGTTTTTTCACTACCGTCTTGAGCTGTGTAGGTCATATGCATAGAATCTGTATATTTTTTACCCAATTGGAAAATATTACCAATTTCTATACCACGAACTTTATTTAATTGTTTCCCGCATTTTGGACATACTGTAGAATCTGTTTCTTCCAATTCTTTATTTGCACGGAAACCACAATCACAGATGTATAAAGTATCTTCACCCATTTCATTTATCAATTGAAATTCATGTGCAACTTTACCACCCATATCGCCAGTAGAAGACATAACATCTGTTACGTTTTTCAAACCACATCTTTTGAAGATTCTGTAATATGCATCAAAACAACGTTTGTAGTATTTTTCCAAATCTTCCTGAGTTTCGTGGAAAGAATAAGCGTCTTTCATAATAAATTCACGTGTACGAATCAACCCTGCGCGAACACGCAATTCATCGCGATATTTAGTTTGAATTTGATAAAGCATAAAAGGCAATTGACGATATGAGGTAATAACAGAACGTGCATAATCTGTAATGACTTCTTCGTGTGTTGGGCATATAACATAATCTGCACCAGATCTACCTTTGAATTTAGCAATGTTATCCATGGAATCATATCGACCAGTTTCTTTCCATAAATCTGCACTACATACCACAGGTAATAATAATTCTTGCCCATCAATAGCATTCATTTCTTCACGAATTATATTTTCAATTTTGCGAACAACACTCCATCCCAATGGTGTAAGTGTATATCCACCTTGGAATGTTTGATATACGTATCCACCTTTTACTGCAATTTTATGACCACGTGTAGCTGCACCAGCAACATCACCGTATAATCTGCTAACACATAAATTTTCTATTTTCATTTTTTGTTACCACTCTATGTTTTTTATTTGTTTGCCATATATTTATCTGAAACTATTTTATGCAGGGTTTCTGCCATTTGTTTTCTGTCCATACCCGACAAATCGGGAACTGGTAAGATTTCAATTTCTACCAAAAAGCCACCCAATACCATTACGTGGAATACTTGCATAAATGCATTGCGTTCAATTTTACAGTATGGGCCACAATCCATTTTGCTGTTGGAAAAATAAGCAAAATGGTTTGCCAAATCTTCATCGTTTATTTTTGTTCCGTCTTTCAAGCGATAATGAATAACCACAGGTTGTACTGTTGCGCCAGTTTTTTCAATCACATCAAAAAGCGAACTTTTAAATTGTTTTACATATGCGCCATTTGTTGATGTGCCTTCTGGAAAAATGAACATAGGATGGTCAACATTATCTAGTTCATTTTTTATTGCTGTTAGTGCTTCAACAGCGTGTGATGGGCGACGATCAATAAATATAACACCGAATTTTTTTGCCATCCATCCAATCAATGCCCAAGATTCAACTTCTTTTTTGCCAAAGAAAGAAGCGCCCAACGCAGCAGATATTGTTGATAATTCAAAAACAGAAATGTGATTACAAACACAAAGCAAAGGACGTTTTGATGATAATTTTCCTTTTACTTTATAACGGACCCCCATAAACCAATTAAATCGACGCATGAAAGATTGCATGTATTTGACAGACATTTTTCCCTTTGGAATAAAACAAAGAACAATTGCGCCAGAAAATACAAACAACCAGCCTGCAATGAATCTAACTAAAGCCCATGTTGTATTAAAAATATTCTGTTTGCGAATTTTCATTTGTTATTTTTCCCCGGTTTCTTCTTCGTTTTCTTTATCAATGTATTCGATATCATCCGCATCTTCGCGCATAAACAATTCAGCAAATGAACGAATAGCCTTGGCTGTTCCGGTAATAGGAGACATGATGATTTTACCAAGTATGTGTAATGGACCTTCTTTGATTTCCAAATCATCAAATGCGTTTTCAGAACCTGTAAAATGTTTTTGATATGTTTTATCAATATTTTTTGTTTGTAACATCACAAACACATCATATGTTCCAAAAGGTTTATCAATAAAGACACCGCGACCAAATGTTGCGCCAAGACGCAAATAGCCCTTGATCAAAGGTGTCATTTGTTTTCTTGCTTCATCTTCATCAACAAATGCGCGTGGTAAAATATTCATCTGTGTCATACGTGGATCAACACTTGGATCAAGATTTTCTTTTAACACTGTTGCACGTAAATTAAGAGGGGATAAACAATTATAGTACAAATAAGATATCGCCTGGGCAGACATTGCAGGATTTGTTCCAACAAAAGAAGGGACACCAAATAAAATTACAACTTTGCGTTTTACAACATATTCACAAAGTCCAGCCCAAAGCAAACGCATAACAAGACCGTTTTCGCGATATTCTGCGTTAACGCATGCGCGTGACATTTCTGCAATATTTCCATTTACGCGTTTGATTTTTGATAAATTATATTCGCTTTCTGTGTAAAAACCGCCCATTTTTTCAGCCGCTTCGCGATCGATAATACGATATGTTCCAACAATTTTATTATTGTGAAACACTGCCATATAATCAGCATATGTGTCATAAGAATCGTATTCTTCACCAAGATTTTTTTGTTCTTCAGTTGCAGATGCATTTTCTTCCAAGCAAAACACTTCATATCGCAACTGACGTACCTGTCTGCGTTCTTCTTTTGTGCGGGTTAAACGAACTTCGTAATCACGAACTTTTATAGCCATAATATATTCCCTTTAATATGTACACCCTAAATAGTACCAAAGAAAAGCTTCATAAGCAATGTTTTTTATTTTTGCTGGACTTTTATTTTTTTTGATATATAAGAGATTTTTTTATTTTAATTTTTCAGACAATTCGCCTATTGCGATTGCATACCAAGATGAATTATTCCACTTTTTTATTCTATAAAAATTAGGGTATGTTAAATACGCTTTTATAACTGGTGTTGGTGCAACATCTGTATCAAGTGTTTCTGATGAATCAAGATGTTGAGGTTGATATAAATCTTGCTTTGCAATTTCTTTTGTGTCGGCTATTAAACCAACGACAACGTCTGTTTGTGGTAATGCTGTTCCATCTTTTTTCATGACACCCATTTTTGACCATTCTGTGAATGATTTTTTCACATCTCCATTAAGGAGGCTTCTGTCAAAATCACTTGGCAAAGTAACGTGATAAATAATTGGTTCTTTTTTATTCCACCCCAGTTTGTTTAAGTAGTTACCAGCACTGTACATCGCATCGCCAACGCTGTGTATAATATCTATGCGCTTGTCGTTATTTCCATCAACACCGTATTGGCTTAAAGTTGTGGGTATAAATTGAAAGTGTCCCATTGCACCAGCCCATGAACCATAAATGGAATTGATAGCCAGCTTATTTTTATCTGCGATTTTCATTAAACTAAGTAATTGTTTTGTAAAAAATTCCTCGCGACGACCATCATAAATCAATGTTAAAAAAGCATTTGTTAGTTGGTGTTTAGATTTCACAGCGCCATAATTAGATTCCATTCCCCAAAAGGCCAATATAACATTTCTTGGTATGCCATATTTTGCTTCGACACGTCCCAGAAGTGTTGGATATTCGGCTGCCTTTTGACGTCCGTTTTTTATTCTTGATGGGCTTACTGTGCGATTCAAATATTCTTCAAGTGTTAGTGTGAATTCAGATTGGTTTTTATCTGATTTTATTATTCCCGGAATAATCGATGGCGATTTAAGTGTTTCATCAATTACAGATTGGCTTATTTTTTGTTCTGTTGCTTTTGTGCGAATGTTTTCTATAACGCTGTCCCATCTTTCCAAGTCAAAAGCGCCTTTGTTAGCAAAAGATGCGTTTGTTATACAAAAACAGAATATCCCAAAAAATATAGGCAGTTTATACTTCATATCTACCCTTTTAACCAATTAAAAAGAATATTTCAACCCGATGTGTAAACCGAAAGATTGCCATGAGGCTTCTTTCAAAGATTCTGAAATGTGTTCAGTATAAGCGGGTTGTTTTTCAATAATGAAGTTACCAGGATTGTTTGGATCTTCAATGTATACAAGAGTTTCTGCAACATACAATTCACCAGGTATTTTTCCTACATGAAAATAATTTGTATCTGCTTTTAAAGATAATTGCATACGATCAGACAGATTATAGATGTATTCCATTTCTGCTTCATAAGCAAATGAACCATTGCTACCTTCATCCAAGAAGCTTGGATTTTGTTGCCAATCGTCACGATTTGGCCATGTTCCTTCTGATGAATATTTTGGCATGCTTACCTGGACATAGAAACGTAATATATCCGACAATGTCATTTGTTTTTCCATTTCTAATCCAAGATAGAAACCAGACCATGTAGTGTTGTAAATATGTGTTGTGCCATCAACCCTTATGATGCCATCACCACCAATAACGATACAGTCACCCTGAACAACACCCCAAGGTAAATCGCCCATAGATGTGTTATATTCAACGGTTGTCAAAGATGTTCCTATCAATGAAATGCCACCACCAAGATCTGTGCCACCCGCTGAAGTTGCGACAACTTTGATGTCTTCTGGTCCCATACATACTTGGTATAAGTCTGAATCATTAGCAACGCTTACATCTTGTGGTACAGAAAAATAATTTCCAGCGCTGTCACCAAACACATAATCACCGTTTACGGTCATCAAAGGCAAATATACACCAGGGTTAGGGTATATGTGATCCCCCATTTTTAAGTTGTGTTTGAATATTTCATAACCAATATGAGGGGTAAATTTCCATCCGCCAACATTCCAAATATTGTGAGCAGCAACACCAAATTTTAACTTACTTGTTTCACCACTTTGGTTACCCATAGATATTGTGAAAATACCTTCCGAAGGATATGAATAATCATATGGTTCCAAGTCATAATCCATTGATAAACCACCGCCGGCCATTTTACCGTATGTATATCCGCCATACACAGCAAGATCAAATCCGTGAATATCAAAAACATGTTTTGCGCCGACATTGATTTCGTTAAAAACCATATCGTCCCATTCCAAAATTGAATTTACACCGGTTTTGAATTCAAAATCAGCGAAACGGCGTGAATAATCAGCGTAAAAAGTGGTTTTATGTGTTGAAGGTTCCGCTATGCCATTTGTTGTCATAGAACCTGTGTAGGTAGGTAATTGGGCGCGTGGAACCTGATAAGAATAACTTTTAGAAGAAACAATCTGTTTTTTGCCAGAATTACCAACATATTTGGTATAACCATAGTTTTTGTACTTGCTGTATGCCGCACGGTTTGCGTTCATAGTTGTGTTGTTTGAATAATATGACGGAACCCCTTCGTTTGACGCAAAACACGCAGACGAAGCCGCAAATAAGCAGAAAAATGCCAAAAATGTATTTTTCATCTTCCTTTCGTATATCTCATTATATCATAAAAAAGATTTTAAAAAAAGCGTTTGTTTATATTGAATTTTATTTTTCATGATTTATTATGGTTTTGTTATGAATATGCCGCATAATTTATATATCCATGTCCCTTTTTGTGTGTCAAAGTGCAATTATTGTGCTTTTTATTCTTTTGCTTGTAAAAATCCAGATTGGTCAGGATATGCAGATGATATTTGTAAAGAATTACAATTTTGGTCACAAAAGTTAGGAAAAATAAATATTCCGACGATATTTTTTGGTGGAGGAACCCCATCTTTGATGCCTGTAGGGGTTTTTGAAAAGATAATGAATTGTATAAATCAGTGTTTTTCCGTTGATACAAATTGTGAAATAACACTGGAATCAAACCCAGGGACAATTGATGCCGATAAATTATCAGGATTTATTTCTTGTGGTATAAATCGTTTGTCTGTTGGTGTTCAATCTCTTGATGATAATGATTTACAATTTCTTGGGCGCCGCCACGATGTGAAAACAGCGGTGGCTTTGTTAGATGTTGCGATGAACAAAGGATTGCGCGTTAATGCGGACTTTATTTATGGTTTACCAAATCAAACAGTTGATGCTGTTATCGAAATGTGTAATGGCATAAATAAATTTGGATTATCACATGTGTCGATGTATGAATTGACAATTGAAACAAATACACCTTTTGGAAAAATGAATTTGGATATGCCTGATAATGATACGATAGCACAAATGTATGAAGTTATCCCCAGATATTTATCTTTGCCGCGATATGAAGTTTCTAATTATGCAAAACCAGGCGAAGAATGTCGGCATAATGTAAATGTTTGGAATGGAGATGCGTACGTCGGTATTGGTCGTGGTGCAGCGGGTCGCATTTGTATAGATGGTGTTTGGTATGAAGAACGCGGTAATAACGAATGTTTTGAAAAAATATCAAATGAAACACGTGCAATTGAAAAAATATTAACTGGTATGCGAACAATGCGTGGGGTTCGTTTAAGTGACGATGTAAAAAATAAAATCAATTTTGATTGGATAGAAAACCACAAAGATTTAGTTGAAATAAATGGTGAATATTTGCATACTACGAATGCTGGTTTGTTATTACTAGACGATATCATAGTGGATTTAACAAAATGAAAAACAAGTTTTTAAATATTATCGGAATAATTGCTGTATGTATTTCAGTGATTGCCGCTATTTTTTTTACAAAGGGGAAAGAAATGCAAGTTGGAATAAAAACTGAAAATATGGATTTGACAGTTAAGCCAGGAACGGATTTTTATGATTTTGCGACAGCCGGATGGCGTAAAAATAATCCAATTCCAGATGATTATACAAGATGGACATCATTCCATACATTGGATGCGATGAATTTGGAACGTGTTCGTGATATCGCAGAAAAAGATAACGGTAAAATAGGTATGCTTTATAAAATTGCGATGAATGAAGAAAAATTAAACGCAGAAAAAACAAATCCTGTAAAACCTTTCTTGGATGAAATAGATAATATAAAAACAAAACAAGATCTTGCACGGTATCTTGGTAAAAGTCATACTTTTTCAAGTTCTTTCTGGAGTGATGGTGTTTTGTTGGATGATAAAGACAGCACTCATTATATTTTTGTAATTGGACAATCTGGCATTGGGTTGGCGCGTGATTATTATTTTGATGACGACGATAAATCGAAAGAAGTTCGAACAAAATACAAAAAGTATATCAAAGACATTATGAATAACTTTGGTGTAAAGGTTGATGTTGAAAAACTTTATGCGCTGGAAGAAAGAATGGCAAAATCTTTCTTTACAAAAGAACAATTACGTAATCCATTGATAAACTATCATAAAAAATCTGTCGATGAATTAAAACAAGATTTACCTGATTTTGATTGGGATATATTTTTTGATGCGCGTGGTGTAAAAATTGAAAATATAAATATCGAACAAATTGAACCTGTCAAAGAATCAATATCAATTATGAATGATACAGATATGGATTTGATAAAAACATATTTGAAATACCGTGTGATTAATTCTTCTGCATCTTTGTTAGACGAAAAAACTTATGATATCGCTTTTGATTTTTACAATCGTGTTTTATCAGATCAAAAAGAAAAGAAACCTCGTTGGAAAAGAGCTGTAGGAATATTAGACGGTTCTTTGGGCGAAGAAATAGGGCAATTGTATGTAAAACAATATTTTCCATCTGCTGCAAAGAAACGTATGGAAACATTAGTTGATAATTTGAAGCGCGCATTGGAATTACGTATTAAAAATCTTGATTGGATGAGTGATGATACAAAAAAACAGGCGTTGAATAAATTACATACATTCAAAGCAAAAATCGGGTATCCAGATAAGTGGCGCGATTATTCAAAACTGGAAATCAAAGATGATTCTTTGTTTGCTAATATGATGCGTGTCGCGGCGTTTGAAGATGCTTTCTGGTTGGAAAAAATAGGTAAAGAAAAAGATCCTGCGATTTGGTATATGAATGCACATGAAATAAATGCGTATTATGATCCTTCGACAAATGAAATATGTTTTCCAGCAGGTATATTACAATATCCTTTCTTTGATATGAATGCGGACGATGCGTTTAATTATGGTGCAATTGGTTCAGTAATTGGGCATGAAATGACACATGGTTTTGATGATTCAGGTCGCCATTTTGACAAGGATGGAAATATGAAAGAATGGTGGACCGAAGAAGATGCAAAAAAGTTTGATGTTCATGCAAATATTATGAAAGAACATTTTAATAACATCATTGTTGCGCCAAATACACACGCAAATGGAGAATTTACTTTGGGTGAAAACTTGGCTGATTATGGTGGCGTGACAGTTGCCTTTGATGCGTATAAAAAGTTTGGTGAAAAATCTGAAGATGTACCAGGAATGACAGCTGACCAAAGATTCTTTATCGCATATGCTATGACCGAAGCTGGTAATATACGTGATGCGGAAGTTTTAAGAATGACAAAAACAAATGAACATTCATTGTCGCGTTGGCGCGTAAATGGTATATTGCCGCATGTTAATGCTTGGTATGATGTGTTTGATATCAAAGAAGGTGATGCATTATATATCGCACCAGATAAACGTGTAAATCTTTGGTAATAAAAAACGCCATAACGGCGTTTTTTTATTATCTTTTTAAAGAAGCAATTTCTTGTTCGTATTCTTTTCTTAATGTATCCAATTTTCTTTCAAGAAACATTATATCGTTTTCTGTTTCGCGCGCATCATTAGGGTCTGCAAAATTGATGTTTTCTCTGTTGCTTCTGATTTCAGCTTCGATTTGTGCGCATGATTTATTAAATTCGGCTGTTTTTTGAGCGATTAATTGCTGTTTGTCCAATTGTTCAAACATATCTGCCATGCCTTCATATTTATCAGTTTTTACCATAATGGTCCTTTTATTTTTCAGAAACGATTTTTCTGAAATCTGTGCTTGGACGAAAAGATGCAACACGACGTGCAGATATCACAGCAGGGACACCTGTCTTTGGATTGCGACCGATACGGGCTGATTTTGACAGCACCCTGAATGTCCCGAATCCAGTAATTTTTACATCTTCACCATTTACTAAAGATTCACCGATTTCATCAAAGATTATGTCTATCATTCGATAAGAATCAGCAGCAGTCAATCCAAATCGGTTGCGTAAAGCGTTTGCTAAATCCATACGTGTTATTGTTGCCATAATGTTCTCGTTTTTTTGCCATATATTGAATATTATACAGGGTCTTTTTAATAAAGCAATTACTAAATATTGATTTATTTTTTTATTGTTGTAGAATCTAAACCGCTCGTCCTCATAGTTCAATTGGATAGAACAAATCCCTCCTAAGGATTAGATGCAGATTCGAGTTCTGCTGGGGACGCCATAAAAAGGGTTAAAGAAATGAAAAATAAAGCAGTTAAAATTGGAATTGTTGCATCAATATTGCCACATCTGTTTTGTTGTGTTTTACCGATAGTATTATCTTTGATTGGTTTGTTTGCACCAGAAGTTGCACACACAACATTTATTCCAGAATGGGTTGAACCGTGGTTGTTTGTATTTTCTGCATTGATGTTGGGATTGTCGTGGGTTTTGACTTTTCAAGACTGCCCTTGTGCAGAATGCGAAAATGAAAAATCTCATAAAACACAGAAAATAATTTTGGCTGTAATAACTACTTTATTTGTAGTCAGTGTGATTTTACATATTTTTGCGCACGGACACTAATTTATTTTAATACATATTTTTGTGTTTCTTTCTGAACAGCTTCGTCGTGCAGCTTTTTTATATAACCATCACGTTTAAATTCTCGTATGGCCATATATACAGGATTTATTATAATATCAGGGTTTTCTTCTGCGCTATGTCGTTTTGAAGTTATAATATTGTTATATAAATTAGTCATTTCATTCAGTTTAAAACCATTTTTTTTAACAGTTTTATAATCTTGTAAAATTTGTTTATAAACAATATCTGCTTGATGTTCTATATGTTTCAGATCTTTTTGTGATAAAGATACTGGTCTGAAAACCCAACTTTGTGTGATCAAAGAATAAATAGGACCGCGTCTGTATCTGCCATTGTGTTCTGGCGTTTTTACATCTTGGAAATTCAAATCAATTTTACGACCATAAATATTACAAATATGAACCATTGCCCAATCGTAGTAATAAAGTTTCAATGTTTTTTGAATATTAAGGTTTGGAAATTGTTGTGTGACCTTGTCCAGGTTTAAAACAATGCATACGTCGATATCAGATTGTTTGTCATAAAAAAGTTGTGTCATTGAACCGAAAACAAATATATCGGCAATATCACTGTTGTATATCGGCATATCATATTCGTTACGAATATAGTCAATATATGCCCAAGCAATTGATAAAAGCATGTCAGACACTTCGGACCTTATATTGTCTTCTTTGTCCCACATTTTTTGATCAAGATGTTTGTGTAACTTAATTTTCATTTATTTGTTAGTTTTTTTAAGTATATAGCATATTATTCTGTATCGCAACGGTATTAAATATAATGGAATATTATGGCAGAAGCTTATAAACGATGATTTGTCATTATTTTTTACTGTTTGTGATACAATTTTTGGTGTTATTTCTTTAAAATACTCTTTCCAAAAAGATTTTGATAATTTTTTATTATTCTGTTCATAATTACAGATAATATCAGTTGTTGAAATACTGGCATTTTGTTTTTTTATAATAAATGTTTTTTTTGTTACAGCCATATCTTTCGCATTTGCCAGTGTTTGTATCAAAAACGCATGTTCAGATTGTTTTGGATCAATCATAGAAACAATATCTTTTTTAAAACAAAATTCAGAAAGATTGTCCCAAACATAATCCATAATATTCTCTTTCTTAAATATATATTTAAACATACATTTTGTATCAGGATTGTTCGGTATTTCTTCTGGTAACAGTTTTGATTCAAATTTTATAATATCTGCATTTGTAAAATTAATGATGCGCAATATATTATCTACAGCATTGTTAGTCAATATGTCTTGCGCATCAATAAAAAGGATGTAATCCCCACTTGAACGACTTATTGCTTCTTTTATTGTTTCGTTATTTAATATTTTGAATCTTTTGTCATTGATAATATATTGTTCTATGTTTTTTATCGTGTTATTAGCGATAAAACATTCCCAATAATTATTTGTTTGTTGCATCAAAGAAGTGATTGCTGATATATCGCAATTTGATTTTACAATGATACTTATCTTTTTTTCGTTCATATATATTTATTACGTTTATTTGTAAAAAAGAGATGATGTTCCATGAATGTTTTTTGTATAATAACACTTGGTTCCATTTGTGTCATTTTGAACATTGTCTGCAACATAAATATATGTGCCTTCTTCATCAGAAAATTCGTTCATATAGCAATCTGCAATAGTATGTACATTCCAAGAGTCCCACAACAGTTTTGTTGTTTTATAAGAATCTTCTTTGACTGTCGAGCTTTCAACCGATGCGTTATTTGGGCATTTTGAACAATGAATGTCCCCTTTGTCGCCTTCTTTGTTTGTACAAAAATTGGATAATATTTGATAAAGGTATGTTTTATATGTAGATGCAGGAACAGTTTCATCAGCAAATATATGATTACCATTAGAAAGTTCTGTTTGTGATCTGAAGTTAATTGGTTCTGTATGAGCAAAGAACTTCCTTAAATTTTCCATATGTATAGTATCAGAAGCCACTGTGTCATAAGAGTAATAGTCCGGGGTTTTTATATCACCTGTTTTTTTCATGCCTTTTAATAAATTTGTTCCAAAACTAGCATCCCCACAACCAGATAAATATTGTCCAGATGGGCATAAACGAATAGTTCTTGTTATGCGATTTCCAACCTCTGTTGTGGATACAAAATAATCTGATGTCATCTTTGGATCGTCGGCAATGTATTGAGTTGGTGGCGTTTGTTCGTCAGTAGTAGAGGATTCTGCAAAAGTATTATTAGGACCAATATGACATAAAAATACCATTGTCACACTAAATAATTTCCATAAAAAATTGCCGAAATGGTTCATGTTCCTTACCTTGCTGAATATTCTATAATCTTTGCTTTTTTTTCGCAAGGGAAAAATAAAAAACGCTTGCTTTTGTTTGTTTGTTTTTTCTATAATTTCTTCATCAAGGATTCAAAGGAGTTTTTTCATGAAATTATCAAAATTATTATTCGCTTTCTTCTGTGGTGCTTTTATTAGTGGTGCAAATGCTGCAGATATAACTATTTATTATTCGCCAACATGTCCACATTGTCATCATGCGCGTGATTTTGTCGAAAATACTTTGATTTATGAATATGAAACATTAAAAGTATCAGAAGTAAATGTTATGAATGCTGATAATCGTAAGGAATTTTTTGATACACTTAAAAAATGTGGTTATGAATCAGGTGGTGTTCCTGTGTTAGTTGTTGGTGAAAAATGTTTTCAAGGATATTCAAACGCAAGACAAGATGATTTGCGTGCTGCTGTTGAAATTGATTTAACAGCTGAACAAAAAAATGCTGCCTCTGCAAATAAAGCGGAAATTGAAAAAGATAAAGAAGCTTTTGTAGCTGCGCACAGTGATAGAAAAAATGCTGTATCGGAAAAAGATACTAAAAAAAAAATAACGAATAAAACAAACAATACATCCAATATATTGTTATATGGTTTCTTGGTTTTATTGTTGGCTGGATTGGGAATAGTTTTATTTAAGAAACATAAATAGGCATAAACGATGTTTGATTTAACAATTCTTGATTATATTTATGTTGTAGTTATTTTGGCTTCAACCGTTTGGGCTACTGTACGCGGCGGTGTATATGAAACAATTGCTACATTATCTTGGGTTGTTGCGGCTATATCTGCAAGATTTGTATCTCCATATTTAGATGGTCTGTTGCAGAAATGGTTTCATTTACCAGATTCTACGGTTGTAACATTGGTTGCATCTTATTTCATAGTATTTTTTGTCATTTTGGTGATAGTTGGTTTCATCAATCAAAAACTTCGTGAAAGAATACAAGACAGCTTTTTGTCTGTTACAGACAGAACATTGGGTGTAGTCTTTGGTATTGTTCGCAGTGTTGTTGTAATGGGTTTCGTATATTGGGGTGTTCTTTGGTATTATTCCGATGTCCCACGCGGTTTACCAAAGTGGGTAAGTGAAGCAAGAACGCGTCCCGTTATGCAATTGACTGCTATTAAAATGGATGATTGGTTCTTCTTTGGAAATAGTAAGTTGTTACAGAAAGATTTGGAACAAGATCAAAAGCAGCATACTAATTTAATCAACCCTATGGTTGAGAAAAAGAAACTTGATGATGCTGATGCGAATAAACAGGCGGAAACGGGATATAAATCTTCAGAACGTGCGGCATTAGAAAATCAGTTGTTGCAAATAGAATCTGTGGCAAATGTTATCCAAGAAGAAAAATAATTAAACCGACCATTTGGTCGGTTTTTATTTGGAATAGTGTCCTGTTGTAATATCTTTATCTGTGTTTTTATAATAGTGTATGCGAAAAATAAAGATATATACAACGATTTTAGTATTGTACGAATTTGCGATAATAACAATATTGCAAATCCCAAATTATTGCATCGGCTTTTTTAATATTGATTTCTGTATTGTTCCTTTTAGGTATTTTTTAATGTGTGTCATTGTTCCTGTGTCTTTTGGTTTGCTGATATGGTGGATGCCAGAAATATCAAGATTGTTTTGTAAAAAATGTCAATGTGAAGTCCAAGAAGATATGTCTATAAATGGTATTTTAAAGGAAATAGTAACGAAACAAGACATAGAACGTTTAATAACGGCTGCGATAGTTATGGGAATACAAAAATTTGCCACAAATCATCCAAAGGCAAAAGAAACTTTTGATAATATTTTAAGTGCATTTGAACAGAATAACACCAGTTCAAAAAGTTGATTGACAAAATATATTTTTTGTATTATGTTTCTTGTACAAAAACAGGAAATATATATATATGTCTGAAAAATTTTGTATATTTTGTGGTGGAAAACCCCAGAAAAAAAATAGGGAACATGTTATTCCTCAATGGCTAATTCATATGACGGGCCGTGAAAAAAAAGATGTTTTCACAGAATTTCCTGAAGACGCAAAACATATGGCTTTTATGAATTTTACTTTTCCAGCATGTGAAAAATGTAATTCTGATTATTCTGCGTTGGAAATAGCAGCCAAAGCGGTAATGGAAAAAGTATTAGCTGGCGGTAAAATTTCTGGTACAGAAGCAAGTGTTTTGATGGATTGGTTCGATAAAGTACGTGTTGGTTTATGGTTATCGTGGATGTATTATGATCCAAAATTAAAAGCTGCCGTTCAACCTCATTTTTTTATCAATTCTCGTGTTGGTACAAGTGACAGAATGTTGAATATTCGTAAATTAAATTTGTCTGATAAAGAAAACAAAGGGATTTTGTTTTTGGGGACAAATAGCACATGGTTTAATTATTGCCCAAGTGCATTTACAATGGTTATAAACGACTATTATTTTATGAATGCTTCGACAAATGGCCTGGTATCACAACATTTGGGTTTCCCAGTTATACGCAAACCAGAAATTTTTGACGAAGATACAGGGCGTTTTTGTGCGGAGATTGAATTGGGAAATCAGAAAATTATAAATCCTGTTGTCAAAGGTTTTATACCTCATTCTGAATCCGTCACTTTCTATCAGCCAATGTATCACGAAATTGCATCCTCCAAAGATAATAGTTCGGCATGGCGATATCTAACAGAACACAGTTATAATCCTGATAATGGAACTGGTGGGGTTTTCTTTCAAAAGGGTAACATTAATAATATAAGGTATTTGCAACCAGAATCGTTAGCCAATTTAAAAATGAAACCATCAATGTGGCCAGAATTAGAATCTGATGTATTAAAATTCCAAAATACAATCGCTGAAAAATCTTTGATTCAAACACGTGAAAGTCAAATAGGTATGAAGCAAAATATGTTTGTTCTGGAAAGGATAAAACGTCAGAAATAAAAAAGCGCACCGTTTGGTGCGTTTTTATTTCTGGTGCCGGTTGTCGGACTTGAACCAACGACCCTCTGATTACAAATCAGATGCTCTACCAACTGAGCTAAACCGGCAGGCAACGCATATATTATAGTTAAATAAAAGGTTTTGCAAGCAAAAAATATAAAAATTATTTAGAAATCATACAGATGTTTAATATTTTCCACAGCAACCTGGGCCAAATAATAATCTTTGGCGCGTTGGTACAAAGACGCATAATTTGGCTTTTTTTCTTCCGAGATACCACAAATTTTATAAAGGGTTTTTACCAATTCATATCGTTTAAAGCCATATTTTCCGGTTTTTTTATCATATCCTATGGCATAACTTGTGATTCCGGCGTTCATAACAACGTATGTTTCGAAATTGCCACGCATTTGAAAGATTATGTCTGAATCAATAAGGCTTTTGTTATAAATGAATGAAATGTCTTGTTTTGCATACTTGATCATATCATATGTTTTATAAGCAAAGGCTACTGTTTCATAAACCATGCTTGGATTTGGTTTGGATTCAGGTGTTAATCCATATTTTGTATACAGAGATTTAAGTAAATTGGTGGCTTCAAAAATGTAAGCATGTTTATCTTTATCAAAGATAATAGTAAACAAGACGCCATTGTCATCGTACACAACGTATGCATCACCATTTCTTTCACTTGTATATTTAATACAAGAGTTTGCTAATACACTGCTGAATAATAAAGTAAATTTTTCTTGTTCTTTATCCATCATTGTTTATTTTCTTTTTGTAGTGTTATTTTTCAAAAACAGTGACAATAAAAACTGTTGTTTATTCATAGTTGTTCTGACCAGACCATGTTGTTCGGCATTTTTCAAGAACATTCTGTTCGCAATCATTGAAACATCATAATTGTCTTGGAATTGTTTTTTTGTTCTTGCGAAATGGTTGATGTGTGCGACATTTTCGCCGTTTACATAAATACTTATGCGTGGCAAGTTTCCATCATGACAGTCAATAACCATTAACTCTTTGTTGTTTTTGCCGAATAATGTATATGTGTAATGAGATCCGGATAAATAGGTAACCCGAACAATATTGTTTTTTATCGCGTTTAAAAGATTTCTTTTGAATTCTTTGTTCATGATCGAGATTGTGACACAAATATACAAATTGTCAATCTTTTTAATTTTGATGTGGAAATCGTAAAAATCATTGATAAAATAAGCACCATGACAAAAATACCGGAACTTTTGGCGCCAGGTGGCACCTTGGACGCTTTTAAAACAGCCATACTTTATGGCGCAGATGCAATTTATGCCGGTTTGCCGGGTTTTTCAATGCGTGCACGTGCTAAAATCACAGTGGACGAAGTAAAGCAGGGTATAGATTTTGCACATGAACACGGCAAAAAAGTCTATTTAGCGTTCAATTTATTCGCTCACGATCGCGATTATGAAAATATGGGCCGTGTAAGCGAAGTTTTAAATTATCTGCGTCCTGATGTGTTAATTATATCGGATGCGGGTGTTTTAATGTGGGTTCGCGAACACCATCCTGATATTCCAATTCATATATCAACCCAGGCGAATATTTGTAGTGCGGCTACTGTTAAGTTTTGGCAAAATGCGGGTGCGGTGCAATGTGTGTTAGCGCGTGAAGTTTCCCATAATGAATTCAAATCTATACGTGAACAATGTCCTGATATAGGCCTGGAAATATTTATTCACGGGGCAATGTGTATGTCTTATTCTGGACGTTGTTTGTTGTCTAATTATATTACCGGACGTCCTTCTAACCGTGGCGCATGTGCGCAGTTATGTCGTTGGAAATATGATGTGATTTTGCGTGAAAAAGAATCTGGAATTGAAATGCCAATCGAAGAAGATGATCGTGGCGCATATATTATGAACAGCAAGGATTTGTGCCTTATGCCACGTTTAAAAGAAGTTGTAGAGGCGGGCCCAGACACGCTTAAAATCGAAGGGCGCAACCGTAGCGAATATTATGTTGGTATGGTGACACGTGCATATCGTAATGCGCTGGATGCCTATGCTAAAGATCCAGAACATTTTGATCCAACTCCATTTATGGATGATTTAAACCTGCTTGAAACACGCGGATATACAACAGCGTTCTTTGATGGACCGTTGCCACCGGATGCGCACGATTATGAAACAACGCATTCTAATTCTGATTATTGTGTTGCAGGTGTTGTAACCAGTATTGACGATAAAAATATAATCTTTGAATTGCGTAATGAAATAAAGCAGGGCGACACAATCAATTTTGTTTTGCCTTATACCCAAGAAAAAGTTTCTGTCGTTCTAGATAAGATTATAAACGTCAAAGATGGTGCTGAGTTGCCTAAAATGTCGGCAGGTCAGGGTAATTCACTGGTAATTCCTTTTGAAAAAATCCCATCACAATATCATGATAAAATAGTTCCGCTTGTTTTAGCATATAAACACAAATAATGTTGACAAGTGTTATTTTGTGTCTTAGTTATATAATAAGTAGAGGCAATAATGTCTGTCAAATTACAAAAAATGACTTTTTCAACGGTTTATCCAAAATTGGATGAATTTTATGGAGTTTTATCTGCAAATCGTGTCAGGTTAAAACCTTGGTTTTGGTGGGCAAATGAAAAAGTTACACCGAATAAGTTTAGATTTGCATTGTTTATAATGCTCTATTTGTGTGAAACAAAAGGTAAAGAAATCGCACATAAATTTAATTTTAAGAAATTATACGATGAACAATTCCTTATTTATGCTGACGACGTATTTAGTGGAATGATAGGGCTTGATAAAATAGATAATGTAAGAAATAATGCTGAACTTTGGGGGTGGATTGCAGATGCCCATAAACCAGTCGAGACTGTCAATGAAAGTGTAAAAATAATTGAAGATTATTGTATAAAAGACAAAAAATTGACTTCTTTATATGCGAAAACACAAGTTGCGAACAGAAGTGTAAGAATTGCTGCTGTTCGAAATGGATACAAGAAAAAATGTATAGAATATGGTGTGAAAATATCTGAACGTAATTCTTGTAAAGCAGATATAATTACTTGGGAAAAACAGTTGGTAAAATAAAAACGCCATGATGGCGTTTTTTATTCAGATTTTCTTGGTTCTGGGATTTCAACATAATCATTGTATTTGCTTAAATAACGTGTCCCAGTCATACATACAAAATTAGAAAGCGAATCATTATATTCACGGATTGCACTTGTCCAACGATCTGTGATTTCAGATTGTGCGCCCTGGTATCCTGCAAAGCCACCCATTGCACCACCTGCAGCAGCCCCGATAGCAGTCCCTTTGGCACGGGCTTTGTTCGACATGTCAATTAATCCCCCGTCATCTGCATCTTTGGACAATGGTGTAAATACATATTTGCCAGCTTCTTTATCTTCTTTTGTTGCAATCAGCATTGATCCAACTGTTCCATTGCTGTTGCGATTAAAATATTCAAATTCTTTGCCAGCAATTAAATTGGAAAATTCTGATTTTTTATATCCTTTTAAACTGCTAACGCTTGATTTGAAAACAATATATGCAGATTTTGCATTTTTGGCTTCGTATGCGCTTTCTATTTCATAATATGTGTTCTCTTTTTGGTCGCCGTCGTACAGTTCAAAAATATAATCAGAACCATCTGGTCTATAATATCTTGTCAGTGAGTCGAATTCAGAAGTTTGTAAAGATGGTCCGAAAATAGACTTATAAGCCTTGGAGCCACCGCTTTTAAGTTTAAGTTGAATATCCACAAAACCACCTGGGTAACGATCGCATTTATATTCACCGTCGTATTCGCATTTTTTTATATCGCCAGACGCATTAATCAAATACTTTGTTGTTGTATCGGATGTAAACTGTTCTGTGCCTTTTTCCTCTATTTTTCCAGCAACGCAATCTCTTTCACCGCTATAGCCATTTTTTGCATCGGTTATATTACATTTTTTTATATCAATGTAACTGTCACCTTTTTGTGAACCAGCCAACATATTACCAACAATCATACCAGATGCTGCATTGACAGCGGTTGATTTGATGGTGTCTCCGGCTACTTTACCACCATAAGAACTTGCAGCCATAACACCAGCGCCTGTTGCTACACCAGCTGCTGTTCCAATAAGTTGTTGTGAACTTGTTCCAAACATTTTTGAATTACCGGCTTCTTTTGGAGCTAACATATTTCCGGCTATGCCCGCGATAATTGCACCAGCCGCGATTTTAAGGCCTGCGTTTTGTTTTTGTTCTTCATTCATCACGGCTTCAACATCTTCCATTGATGGGGCCTTGTCCGCAGGTAATAATGTATTTGACAAAGCAACAGCGTTCATTCCAGATTCTGGGAAATTATCAATATTGCATTTAAAACTGTCGCCTGCAGCCACAGTTGTTGTTGCCAACACAGTGTTCGTATTTGCATCAATCAAAGAAACAACCGCAACACACTGATCGTATTGATTAAGACGTATTCCAGATTCTGGTGTTTGCCATCTGAAAACACCATTTGGATAAATCATTGCACATGCATCCAAATCACCAACAGTCGTTTCCGAAGTATTATTCAATATTGCAGATGCTAATTTTTCATCAGATACCATAACTGGTAAAGTAGCCGTTGCAGATGCTGTTGTTGCTGTTGTCGCAGTTGCATCTAAATATTCTTGTTGATAGCGCAATGCATTAACTTGATTATAAGCTTCGGCATAAGAACGATTTGAATTATGGGTGGTTACGCGTGCGTCAACTGGCAATGTTGTAACGCTTGCCAAAATCGCAGAAAATAAAGATATTTTACATAATTTATTTGTCATTTATGTTAAAATTCCAATCTTAATCTGACGCCAACATCTAAACTTGATAATGTTCCGCTTTCAAACCAGTTTGTATAATGGAATACACTGTCATATGGCGCTTCATATTCACCGTCAGATGCACCACTTCCGTCACTTAACCATTCTGTTTGTGAAACAACAATAGAACCAGATGTTTTTACCTTACCAAGGTTAGCATATCTGACGAAGAAATCGAGTTTCAAGCCATCGTTCATAGCTGTTGTGACACCACCTTCTAGCTGGAACGCCAATTGTTCCATTGTTCCGCCATTATGGTATGCATATACATCAGAAATTGCGGTAAGACCACCAGCAGGAACGCTGCCAGGTCCAAGCCCACCAGTTTCATCATAAAAACTGTTATCAAATACAACATAATCAGCAATTGTATTCAAAGATAAACCAATACCAGCACCAACGTACGGACGCAAAGATCCGCCAGCAACATAACCAGTGAATGAATCAATGTTATAATAAACATTTAACATTGTTGCGCTTGCGGTGATTGCACCACCAGATACGGTAGCGTCTGTATATCCGTCACCAGTTGATGTTTGTACATTATCCGCATAAGACATTCCAGAATAGCGTGAGAAAGAAAAGTCTACACGAATATCACTGTTAATAGCTGCCCCGACAGAAATTTCCAAAGGAATAATATTATCTGATTTAATGTCTGACGCACGGAAAGAACCGGGTGCAAAGAAAGAATTTTGTTGGTCTGAATAATCTGCAGACATTTGCCCTTTGAACATAGTGCTGTATCCAGCAGACAAACCGATATATAAACCACTGTCTGCCAATCTATCATAGTCAGATGCCTGATAATATTGACGCCCAGCATTTGTCGCGGAAGAACCAACACGTGGCAGAGCGCCTGTTATACGATTGGGGTTGGTTGCGCCAACACTTGCATTCATTGGACGGCCGTTTACAGCAGACGCAGCAACCAGTTGCTGTGTTGTTATGTTTGTGCGGCCAACCATTTGTGGTTGTTGAGAATACCTGGCATTTTGTTGTTGTGGATAGTTGTTTATAACATATCCCTGACGTGCCAATTGTTGTGGATTATACACAGGATAGGCGGCACGTGCCCCAAACGAACATGTTGCCATAATACCGGTCAAAACCGCAAGAATCTTGGTTTTTTTCATCTTTCCTTCAGACTTCCTTTGTGAATATTATATCATAAATTGGGTCTTAAAAAAAGCCTTAAAATAATATTTGTTTAATAAAATAAAAATGCACCCGAAAATTCGGGCGCAAATGTCCAATATAAGTTATTTTACAGATTGTTTTAGAATTGTGCGTTCAAACGAACACCAACTTCTGCCTTGACATCAGTTCCGTTTTGGGATTTAGGATGTGAATCATCGATTGTGTATTCACCATACAAAGCCACCTGAACAGTTTCTGTAATCTGATTTGCTACAGATGCCTTTATAATATATTCATCCCAACCGTCTTCCATATTTGCTGTGTCTGCTAACAATTTGTTAACAACACCTTCTTGCAATGGTTGAAGACCTGCTGCTACCTTAGGTAATTCTGTATGAATACCAACTACACCATTGTCAGAATGTTGATAATATTCAAATCCTGCGCCAAATGACCATTTTGTGTCCATCTGGTAAAACGTATCAAATCCAGCACAAATTTCATTTGTTCCTTTCAAATCAACAGAAATTTGACCTGGCAATACGTCGCCCATAGTATAAGGATAACCTGGAATAGGAATTGTTGAATCGATATTTATTTCATTGTTATGATTTCCGAATGTTTGTAAGTATTCGAAATGTCCTGCCAATGTAAATTTATCCCATGTTTTTCCAAAACGGGTTCCGGTGATTATACCAAAACGACCATTTGAATAGTTTGCAAAATCAAACGCCCCTTTATTACCGTAACGTTTATAAGTTCCTTTCATTGGGGTTACGATAGACAAGAAACCATCAGCATAGAAATCTAAAATGATAGGATCTTTTTCAGTCAAAGCACGCAACATCAAACCAATACGACCACGATGCATACCTTCGCGGCTTGTTTTATGATCTTTGGTGTATCCAAAATGGCCATGGATATCAAGTCTGTCTGTGATACCATAGCCTAAATCTCCGGCTAAACGCCATACAGGTGATATTTCCATACCATCCATATTTTTATCTTTTAATGCGGCTGTGTGATCAGTACGTTTGTACATATAACCTGCGCCAGCTTTTACATACACGTCATTAGCTTTTGGCATATAAAGCGGATTTTCTAAATTCGATGCAGCAAAGCCAGCTGTTGTAATAACAGATGCAGTTGCAGCCACCAAATATTTCAAAGATTTTTTCATCCTTTTTCTCCTTTGTTATTTGATGAAATTACCAACCCCCATTATTGGCAAGATTGGCGCCATACCCATACCACCCATTATTGGCAATAGCATGCTTTGCGGTATAGCATTACGTATTGTTGTATATTATATGACATATGTCAAAAAATAAATTACCTTGACATGTCACTTGAAATATGTCAATCGCATCCTATATATTGTCTGGAGAGGGGTGAACCGTGCAGAAACCAAAGGAGTTCGCCATGATACAGAACTTAAATTCAAATCCAGATTTTTTAGAAGTCCAACAAAAACAAATGATGTTGATGGGCATGCAAAAAAATCAAATTAAATTGTCCAAAGAAGAAATCAAAAAAATAAAACAAAACTATGTTGGTATGTTTTATGCGTTGGCTGCTATCAATTGGGCTCAAGGTATGAGTTTGGGTATGGCGTGGCAAAAAGCATTACGTCAAATGGATGCTTTTGTTGCATCGAAAACAAAGATTCAAAATCATCCGATCAATCAAGAATTAGTAAAAATGCATACAGAATTTCGTCGCGATATGTCGAAAACTATAATGACAAATCAATATTCCGAAGAAAAACTAAACCCACGTCTTACAAAGTGTTTTATGGCGTATGGAACAAAGCGCGTTAAAGAAACAAAAGGCGTGCTGAATAACCTTTATCAAAAGTATATGCCAAAACAAAATGTACAACAAAAGACAGGTATAAACTCTTTTGACATAGCAAAACAGAATATTCAACGAATGTTATTACAACAGATGGTATATCAACATGCCGCTTAAAAAAACCGCCAATTTGGCGGTTTTTATTTTAGTGTTTTACAATTTCCAATAAACGTTTTGCGACGTCTGTTGTCTTTATACGTTCTTGTTCCATTGTATCACGATAACGAATTGTAACTGTGCCGTCTTCCAATGTTTGATGGTCAACCGTTATACAAATTGGTGTTCCAATTTCATCATGACGACGATAGTTTTTACCAATGTTACCAGAGTTTTCTAATTCGATTTTACCAATAGCAAGACCGCGCAAATCATCAACAATTTTATTTGATAAATCCACGATTTCTGGAACATTGCGAACCAATGGAATAACCGCTGCTTTCACAGGTGATAACCAAGGTTTTAATTTCAAAACTGTACGTGATTTGCCATCGCCAAGGTCTTCTTCATCATACGCTTCTATCATAACAGCCAACATAGCACGATTTACACCCATTGCTGTTTCAATTACATATGGGATAAAGTTTTCGCCTGTTTGTGCATCACTGTAAGACAGTTTTGTTGTGGAATCTTTGTTTTCCAAAACGTGGGCCGCCAATTTGAATTCGTTTTGTGCCTTGGTATGTGATCCAAGGTCGAAATCTTGACGGTTATGAACACCTTCGACTTCGTCAAAACCATCTGGGAAAGCATATTCAATGTCAACCGCAGCTTTCGCATAATGTGCCAATTTTACATGTGGCAAGAAACGAAGTTTTTCAGATGGAATACCCAAAACATTTGTCCACCATGCAAGACGTGTTGCCTTCCAATATTCAAAATATTTTTCATCTTCACTTGGGTTTACAAAATATTGCATTTCAGCCTGTTCAAATTCACGCATACGGAACACAAATCCACGTGGTGATATTTCATTACGGAAAGCCTTTCCAATCTGGGCAATTCCAAATGGTAATTTATGTGGTTTTGAATCCAAAACATTTTTGAAATTAACATAAGTTGTTGTTGCGGTTTCTGGACGCAAATATGCGTTAATCGCACCGTCTGCCATTGCACCAATTGATAAGCCCATCATCAATTGATATGCGCGTGGTTCTGTGATATCAGTGCTGCCACAGTTATCGCATTTTGTTGGATCTTTCATTTTATCTTGGCGCATGCGGGCACCACATTTCTTACATTCAACCAATGGATCAGAAAAACTGCTTTCGTGGCCAGAATATTTCCACATTAAACGATTTGAAATCAAAGCGGCATCCAATCCTTCGATATCATTACGTGCATAAATCATTGCGTTCCACCATGCATTGCGGATGTTGCGCATCAATTCAACACCATATGGACCGTAATCGTAAGCCCCACCAAGTCCCCCATAAATTTCAGAACCTGTGAAAATAAAACCACGTCTTTTGCAAAGTGCGACTATGTCATTAACTGATTTTGCTGGCATTTTTAAATATCTCCATATTAAATTTTTACTAAGCGTATTTTATACCGATTTAAATGATTTGCAATACAATTATTTGACAATATTTATTTCGTTTATTAAATTACTTTTTAAACAAGGGGTTATTGATGTCACAAAATAAATATCCAAATCATCCGGCTTTTGATGCTTTCAGGCTAAATGAAAAACGCGCTAAAGACTTTATGCATGATCCAATATACAAATGGATAAAAGATTTTTCAAAACCAGAAGCAAAAAGTGCTGAATATTCAAAAAATACAGCGCGCAGTATCGTTTCATTATGGTATGACCATATTGGCGCACCAGTGCCTGATTTTGATAAGGAAACAGATGTAAAAAAAGAACCGTTAAAAATGAATTTCCTTTTAAAACAGGATGTTGCTGATGAAGTGATTGCGTTTGCTCTGTATTATTTGGAACATGGTGATATAACAGATGAACAACGTAAATATCTGCATAAAATACTTGCAAAATCATCGCCAGCAGATGCGTGGAAAAAACTGTGGTGGTTTTATATATCTGTAATGTCAACAGCTATGGCTTTAGTGGTCTTGATATTAACTTACAATAAATTGGGAATTACACCAGAACAGGTCAAAGATATTGTTATGTATTGGTGTGTTTTATTTTTAGGTATAGATTTGGGATTGCTTGGGTTTGTGACATTACCGCGAATGTATTACACTCATAAATTTAACAGAAGTTTAAAACAGAGATAAAAAACGTGCATTTGCACGTTTTTTTTTATTTTTATAAATCTGGTTCGATTGCACCAGCAGGACAAATAGATGCACAGGTTCCGCATCCCATACAGTTGTCTTTATCAATTTTGCATTTACCGCCCAAAGATTCTGCGATAGCCATTGCTGGACATACTGCCATACAGCTGTGACAACCGATACAATTCATTTGATCTATTTTATAAGTATTAGCCATTTTGTTTTCCTTTCTTTTTTTGTTTTTTTAATCTCTGCTGTTTAACAGGCCAAGTATATATTCAAACATTGCTACGAATGAAATATACATGTGCAATGCACCAAGGACCGCCAATTGATCTTTTTGTTCGCCATTACCAACAGCATAATAAGCGTTTTTCAATGTTTGCATATCGTAGGCAGCAAATAAAGCAAAAACTAATACGCCGATTAAGCATATGATTTGATTAAATACTACACCCATTGGACCTGTGAATATAGAAACTATGCCAACCAACAACAAACCAATCATGCCCAAGAACAAGAATATGCCAAGGAAAGAAAGGTCTTTCGCAGTTTTATATCCAAACATTGCCATACAAGCAAACATAACTGCGGCCAAGATAAGGGCGATAATTATTGTTGAAAAACTTGATACCAGAATCATAGGTGTTAAAGCGACACCCATCAAAACCGAATACAAGAATAATAATATCTTTGCAGTAGATGGTTTCATTGAAAAAGCACGTGCCTGGGCCCAAAGGGACAAACCAAGTCCGCCAAAAGCGATAATATAATATGTTATTGATAAACCGCCCTTGCTAATCAATGCAGTCCATGCGCCGGTGGCCACCATAATGAAAGTTGTTAGTGCAGTGATACCGACAGCGCCGGTCATAAGCCCAAAAATCTTTTTAAGATATAATTCCATACCACCGATTGCTTTGGATACAGATTTCTTTGCGACCATAATGATTCTCCTTTGTTCATATGTCGGAAATATAATACACAATGGGTAATAATTCAAGGGATAACGAACGCACATAAAAAATAATTTTTAATAAAAGTCTTGACAAATGTATTTTTGTCAATTATATTTAGGTTATAATAATCCAAAAAAGGATCTGATATGGAAAAAATTGTATTACAAGAAACACTTAGTCGTTCAGGAAGTGTAATATCTGTGGCGTCTGGTTTGTATGCTACACCAAAGGATAAATACATAGAACAATGTCGCGATACAATTTCTAAAATGAAAAAAGAAATAGCGTCATTGGAAAAATCTATGACAGTTATGGGGCCTGCGCATTTGGAATATGCATCATATCAAAAGAAAATAGCAAAACGTCAGGCAATAATTAAAGACTGCGAACAGGGTATTTTTGTGATGCAGCAACAAATGAATTTACAAACACACGAAAGATTTCGTGGTTTATAATCAGCTATAAAAAGTAAAAGGAAAAAATATGGCATACGTACATAATTACAGTGATGGCGTTAACAGACCAAGATTTGCATCAA
The DNA here is from genome assembly GCA_045114635.1 of Candidatus Enterousia sp. Classification (GTDB taxonomy): domain Bacteria; phylum Pseudomonadota; class Alphaproteobacteria; order Rs-D84; family Rs-D84; genus Enterousia. Next base: position 38,695 of record JBGUKY010000017.1, on the reverse strand, counting down.
AAAGTGATAAAACAATTTTGGGTTCACGTTCAGAAGCATTGGCAGCAATTGATGGCGAACATTTATCATATGTTCACAATGAATTGAAACGCGCATTGGGTATTTCTGATCCAAAAAGATGCGAAGCGAAAAAAGACGAAGTTCTTAAAAGTTATTTGTTCGAATTGGAACGTCGCATGGCTTTAAAGAAAAAACCAGTATCCCAGGCAGATATGCAATTGGTTAAAACGGCATTTTTGACACGTTGCGATGAAATCTTTTCGCATATAATAGTGAGTGCTGTGTTGCAAATGAGGAAACCTAAGCAGGCTGGTGTTATTAGCGAAGGTCGTTTCAGTACAGCTTTCATGCCAAGATATGTAAAATATGTCGCAAAACAATTTTATGGCATGGAAATGTAAGAACATAAAACATATTTATTGTAAAAGCCGCTTTTTTGGCGGCTTTAATTTTTGGTTGAAAAGATATTTCCTTTGATAATAAAATAAATCAAAAGGAATATAACCATGGCAATAATCATAAATCCAATCAACCCAGTTGCGTTTTCTGTATTCGGTTTACCGATTCGGTGGTATGCGCTGGCGTATATAGTTGCGTTCACAGCGGGCTTTTTTTTGATGAAATTTTTCACAAGCAGGAAAAACACCGAAATACCATTATCGAAAAAGCAGATGGATGATTTTTTAAGTTATTTTGTATTGGGAACAATAATAGGTGGGCGTTTGGGATATGTGTTGTTTTATAATTTGCCGTTCTTTTTACATAATCCATTGGAAATATTCGCACTTTGGCATGGTGGGATGAGTTTTCATGGTGGATTTCTTGGTGCGATAGCAACCACATTTTTATTTGTAAAGAATCAGAAATTCGAATCGGGTTCAATTGTTAGGAATTCTTTCAAGATATTGGATATATTGGCTGTGCTTTCGCCGATAGGTTTGGGATTGGGACGTATAGCAAATTTTATAAATATGGAAATAATGGGGCGCACAACTAATTCGCCGTTGGGTGTAGTATTTGTTGGACAAACAGATATTCCGCGTCACCCAAGCCCACTTTACGAATTCGCGCTTGAAGGTGTTGTTTTATTCACAGTTATGATGTTACTTTATTGTAAAACGAATTTGCGCAAACATACCGGCGCATTATCAGGAATCTTTTGTATTCTTTATGCGGTATTCAGAATATTCTGTGAACAATTCCGTCAGCCAGATGCACAAATTGGCTTTCTTACCAGTTGGGGATTGACGATGGGAACGTTGCTTTCTGCGCTTGTATTTGTAATCGGGATAACTGTTTTATATTGCGCATATCGTAAAAAGAATATATAATTTAAATACAGATGGAAAAGGAGTATGCCATGACAATAAAGAAAGAGATTGAATTTTTACGTGATGATAACCAAGATTAAAAAAACGCACTGAAAAGTGCGTTTTTTATTACTGGCGGATGGTGAGGGATTATCTTGGCACTTCGTGCCTGCGTTGCAACCGTGACGATTTCGCTGCGCTTTGCTTGCAAAATCTACTTGTTGTCGAACCCAATAACTTTGTTATAGTGACTAATCCAAAGCCACAATCACGATAAAAATAAAATGCCCAAACGGGCATTTAATTTTTATGGCGGAGTTGTAATTTTTGACGGTATTATATATGATAAATACAGGGTATTTACAGGGAATTTTTATGAAAAACAACTAGTTTTACCGTGTTTAACATTAGAATTGTGACAAAAATTCGCCACTTTTACCCAAAATTCCCTACTCAAAAAGCAGGGAATTATTTTTGTATAAACAGGGATTTTTACTTTACAATTTTGCAAAAATCACAGTTTTGTAAAATGCGTTTAACAAAAATGTTGACATTTGTGTTTTTGTAAAGTATAATAGAATCAAAATAAAAGAGGTCTTTATATGGCTACAGAAACACTTATATCTCGCCCGGATTATACAAGAAAGTTGAAAAACTGGCTTGGACAAACAGATCTTGTAAAAATAGTGACAGGGGTTCGTCGTTGCGGAAAATCTAAATTATTAGAATTGTTTGGTTTGGATCTTTTGTTTGATAACGTTGCCACTAGTGACCATATAATATCTATAAATCTGGAAGATCCGGTTTTGACAGGCAAAATGGGTTTGAAACTGAATTCTGATGGTTTATTAGAAAATCATCAAACATTATTGGACTATATATTATCAAAAGTCAAAGATAACAAGACATATTATGTATTCATAGATGAGGTTCAACTTGTAGAAAATTGGCAGATGGTAGCTAATGGATTACGTATGCGTGGCAACATAGATGTATATTTAACAGGGTCTAATGCATATATGTTTTCTAGTGATATAGCAAATTCTTTTGGCGGACGTTATGTTGAAATAAAAATGCAACCATTATCGTTTTCAGAATATTTTAGTTTTTACAGCCAAAGCTTTAATCATCAAATAATGAAACGCGAAGATTTAGAAAAACATCGTAATCCTTATGCTATATATGAAGATTATATCCACGAAAGTGGCTTTCCACAGGTGCAAAAATTGGTGCACATGGATGATAAACAGGTTATAACAGATTATCTGATGGATACCGTGTTCCAAAATACTATACAGAAAGACATTGTAAAACGTTTTAATATAGCCAGCGACAATAAATTAGATGTCGTGACAAGATATTTGTTTGATAATATAGGGCGTGATACCTCTGTGCGTAATATAGAACGCTGTTTAAAAGATGCTGGTTATAATATATCAGCACCAACAATAGATATATACATCAAAGGATTGTTAGACAGCTTTTTAATGTATAAATGTGAAAGATACGATATCAAAGGTAAAAAAATATTAAGTGGCAATGCAAAATATTACGTTGTTGATGCAGGTTTGCGTTATGCATTATTGGGTGATAAAGACACAGATGCTGGTCGTATACTGGAAAATGTTGTATATCTTGAATTGATACGTCGTGGATATAATGTGTCTGTGGGCAAAATACAAACACAAGTAAGAAACGAAGAAGGCAAGGCTGAACGCAAAACAATAGAAGTCGATTTCGTGGCAACTAAGCCGGGTGGACAGGTAGAATATTATCAAGTTGCATGGGGTGTTTTGAATAATGAAGATGTTGCTAAACGCGAATATGCGTCATTGGAACAAATAAAAGATAATTATCCAAAATACTTGTTAACTATGGATTATGGTTCTGGCGAACAAAACGGTATAAAACGTTTGAATGTTTTGGAATGGTTGTTAAATATGGAACATTAACTTTTGAGTATATCTAACATAATTCCAATAGATTGTGCCAATTCTTCATCTGTGAAATTACATTTTCCCAAAGGGTTATCTGTTTTGTTAGCTGCTTCAGGATGATGAATAACATTGCGTATATATGTCATAAGAGTCACTTCTTCTGGGGTGTTAAAAATATTATTTTTCAATCTTGCCCATTTTTTAGTTTGTTTTTCCCTTTTTTGAAGAAAGAAATTTTCTACATCTTTTTCTTGTACAAGGTTATTCATTTCTTTAATATAACCATATAGTTCGTCATGGAATTCTATTGATGATATATTGAACGCGAAATATTTTATTTCTGGATATGTCGGGCTAAAACTGAATGTTTTTAAATCTTGAATAGGTTTTACGTTGATTTCGGAACCTGAATTAGATAAAACTAAAATCAAATCACCTTTTTGATATGCGTTTTTTATAATATGTTCTGAATGTGTCGCTACAAACAATTGCGATGATTGATTGCCTGTTTCATCGATAATAAGTTGTTTATAAAAATCTAATATTTTGTTTTGCCATTTTGGATGCATACTTATTTCGGGTTCATCTATTAATAGAACTTCGCTTTTTATAGAACTTATATCTCTAAGAACATAACTTCCCCTAAACACAATTTGTTTTTCACCGGAACTAAGATCGTCTATCAAAACGTCTTTTTCTTGTTTGGTAAACACAACTTGTTTTGTTTCGTTAATTGTTTGGATGTTTTTAAAGAATATATTTTTAAACATAATACTAAAAGCATCAGTAAATCTTGAAATTCGTTTTGATATAATATCTGTTGAAGGTGCACTGCCAGGATGTTCTTTGCACCACAAACTAAGTTCTTCACTGTCCTGAGCATATATGTCTATAAATAACTGTTTTAAATCATTTGCGATAGTCCATGGTTGCATATTTCTTATTTTATTTAAATCCCTATCCAATCCTGTTGAGCTTATAGATTTTATGTTTTCTGTTTGAAAATTTATATCTGTATTTAAGTATACAGAATAAAAACATACATAAATGTGAGATACTATTGCTGTAAAATGTGTCTGATTAAGAAAATTGCTTGTAACTCGTTCATAAACATTTGGAGCATTATGATTATATGTTATATTTATTGCTTCAGATAATTTTGTGTTATCAAATTGTATATTTGCTGTGCGCAATGTATTTTTTATATTATCTTGTTCTTGTTGTGATAAATAAAAATCTATAGAGAAATCGAAATCTAAATTTTGGTTAAGAAAAACATGCATATTTTTAAATAAATCACTTATGAACTTAAGTATAGTTGTTTTGCCACAACCATTTTCACCAGCAAATATAACTGTATTATAAGGTTTGCCTTGTTCATCACAAAAGTTCAATTCAAGATTTGATAATATTGGGTGATTGGTGAATTTTATACGTGTAATTTGCATATGATAATCCTGTATTGTGTTTAATTAATAATTTTTTATTTTTGAATTTTATGAAAAACAAATGTAAATACAAGAATATTTTTATAATAAAAGTATTAATTACGTATAATTTTTTTATTTTATAAAAACCGTTTTCAACAAAAAAACGAATCTAAAAAAATATTTTTGGACTTTCTTGCACCGAATCGTGATTTTTGCTATTTTAAATATATAAGGAAAGGAAGATTGCTAAATACAGCGCTTCCTTTTTTGTTTAATAGGTTTAATACGGAGAGAAAAGGGGGAGAAAGAAGGAAAAGGAGGTGTACAATGGGTGCACTAGTATTTGAAAATTTGAAAGTTGCGGATATTCATGGTTATGAACATAACGCAAAAACACATCCTGAATCTCAGGTACAACAAATCATATCTTCTATAACCAAATTTGGTTTTAATAATCCAATATTAATCGATGAAAACAATGAAATTATCGCGGGGCACGGTCGTTTTATGGCCGCCCAGGCAATGAATCTGGAAACCGTTCCAACGATAAAGCTTTCGCATTTAACGGATACGCAAAAACGCGCTTATAGATTGGCAGATAATAAGATTGCTGAAAACGGCGGCTGGAATAAAGAATTGCTAAGCCTTGAAATCAAAGATTTAGAAAAAATATGCCTGGACGATAACTTTGTAATCCAAGATATTGGATTTAATGATGCTGAATTGGATTCTATAGTTAGCTTTACAGATATAAAACCAATCAATCAGAAAACCAATGCTGTGCCATTTATCCCTGAAGATGAAATCATATCCAAACCTGGTGATATATGGCAATTGGACAAACATCGCATTATTTGTGGTGACAGTTTAAATCCAGACGCATTTGTAAAATTGTTTGATGGTAAAAAGGCCGATATGATTCTGCAAGACCCGCCATACAACGTCAAAATAGATGGTCATGTATGTGGTTCTGGCACTATTAAACACAAAGAATTTGCAATGGCATCTGGTGAAATGACTATGGATGAATTCACAAAGTTTTTGATGAATAACTTCGCACTGTGTAAACAGTATTCCAACGATGGTTCTTTGCATTATAACTTTATGGATTGGCGTCATGTTTTGGAAATCACAGTCGCAGGCAAGGACATATTTGATAAATTCATCAATATGTGTGTATGGGTAAAAACGTCTGGTGGCATGGGCAGTTTATACAGAAGTCAACATGAACTGTGTTTTATATTCCAAAATGGCAAAGAATCACATAATAACAATGTACAACTTGGTAAGTACGGACGATACAGAACCAATGTATGGCAATATGCTGGTGTAAATGCTTTTGGTAAACATAAACAAGATGGCATTATGCACCCGACGGTTAAGCCCGTAGAGATGTTAAAAGATGCGATCTTGGATGTATCTAAACGTGGCGATATTGTATTGGATTGTTTTCTTGGTTCAGGCAGCACTTTGATTGCATGCCAGCAATCTGGGCGTATTTGTTATGGCATAGAATATGAACCGTTATACATTGATACAACAATACGACGTTTTCAGAATTTATTCGGAATAGATGCGTTAAATGTATTCACGGGTAAAACATACAATGAATTGTTGAAAGAACTCAAAGGGGGTAACAATGTCTGATTATGAAATAGGATATGGTCGCCCACCTAAATCAACTCGATTTAAGCCCGGCCAATCTGGTAATCCAAAAGGTCGCAAGAAAGGATCCAGAAACACATACAGTATATTACGTGACATATTGAATCAGAAAGTCACAGTAAATACTACTGATAAGGGCTCAATACAAATTACTAAACAACAGGCAATTTTATTGCAAGCAAGTAATCAGGCGGTTTCCGGCGATATGAAAGCAATAGATTTTATGATGCCACATATGCTGAAAATGGATGAAAAAGAAGCTGAACGCGAAGCGTTAAATAAACAATTAAATACAAACGATAAACAGGTATTGGAAACATGGATGGAAAACAATGGATTTAAATCAAAACATCTTACCAGCAATACTGAGAACTGATTTTAAAGCATTTTGTATAAAAGTATTTAATACAGTTTCAGGTAAAGACATATACATGGATAATTGGCATGTAGATGTGATTTGTAATGAAATAGAACAGATGATTGATGGCAAAAACACCAAGTTGATAATAAATATTCCGCCACGTAATATGAAATCCATCATCTGTTCAGTTGCATTACCAGCATTTTTGTTGGGTCTTGACCCATCAACAAGAATTATTTGTGTCAGTTATGGTGATGACTTAGTAAAAAAGTTATCCAATGATTGTAAAATAGTTATGACAAGCGGTTGGTATAAAGAACTGTTTCCGCGTACAGTAATAGATCCCAAACATTGTTCAACGACAGATTTTGGAACTACGCGTAATGGTGGACGTTTTGCAACATCTGTTGGCGGACCATTAACAGGTATAGGTGGTGATTGGATTATCATAGACGATCCATTAAAGGCAGATGAAGCTCGTTCTGACACATTGCGTGCAAGACCAAACAATTGGTATAAAAGCACACTTTATTCACGTCTTAATAATAAAAATACTGGTCGTATATTGGTAATAATGCAGCGTTTACATTTAATGGATTTTACCGGTTTTTTAACGGAACTAGATGCAGGTTATAAACTTATACGAATGCCATTGATTGCGGAAGAAGATGAAGATTGGTCTTTCCCAAATAAATATACCGGCGAAATGCGTGTAATAAAACGTAAAAAAGACGAATTACTGCATCCAGATCGTGAAGGGCCAGAAACACTTGATGGTTTGCGCAATGCATTGGGACCTTATTCTTTTGCAGGACAGTACCAACAAAAACCTATACCAACGGAAGGCGGTTTAGTGAAATCAGATTGGATGCATTATTACCAAGAATTGCCACCCAAAATAATACACATTTACATATCGTGGGACACAGCGTCAAAATTAGGTGATAATTGCGCATATTCTGCATGTTGTGTGTTTGGGGTAGAATATTACAAATCAGAACGCAGAGTATATTTAATGGAAGTATTCCGTGCAAGATTAGAATACCCAGAATTACACGATAAAGTTTTAGGGTTTCAAAAAAAATATGAAGATATGGCACGAACAAAGTTTGGTTATTGTAATGTAAAAACGTTGATAGAAGACGCTTCGTCTGGTACACAACTTATACAACAAGTCGGCAGAGATTATAAATCAACACATGTATTTGGTTCGCCACCATTTGTTGGAATCAAAGCAGAACGAGATAAAGAAAGCAGATTGGAAGCAACAACGTCTTTAATTGCCGAAGGAACGATATTATTTCCAAACAATGCAGGACCATGGTGGCCAGATTTTGAAAAAGAATTATTGGCATTCCCAGGAAGTGTATTCAAAGACCAATGCGATGCTTTTTCACAAGGAATTATTTACATTGATAACGAACACATCAGTGGTCGCAGGGGAATGTTTTAACAATTATCACACTATTCGTCTTTGAATATTTTGTGATAAATAAAGCTTGCACTGTCATGTGATATCAAACTTGCTTGCGTACATAAATCAATAAGAAAATTATAACTGCAACACCATTTTGCCCAACCACGATACGAAGCCAATTGCCCCACAGCCCATTCAGAAGTATCATTATGAATTGCGATATTTAAAATTCTTCTTCGCATTTTACTAGCACCATATTTACGCAACATTATAAATTTCTTAAAGTGACGATACCCAATAAAACTGATTCCACGAGATGTTGGATATATTGCAGACTTAGAAAAAATCAGTTTTAATTTTTCATTGATAAACACTTCCAATTTTCTTTTATATTCACGCAAGATTTCTTTATCATTTGCGAACAAACAGAAATCATCACAATACCGAATATAATCTTTACAATGTAATTGTTCTTTTACAAAATGGTCCAGTTCATTCAAATAAACATTGCCCATCCATTGTGAAGTCAGATTTCCAATTGGCAAATTAGAATCACCACCACACGACCAAATAATATTATGTAAAACATCCAACAATCTTTTATCAGCAATTTTCTTTTTCAGAATTTTGAACATAAATTCATGGTTAATGGACGGATAAAATTTACGAATATCACATTGTAAAACATATTTATTACGCCGAATAAAATGCATAATAGCATGAGATGCCTTGTGTAATCCTTTGCCTGGAATACAAGCATAAGAATCACGAATAAAAGTACTTTGCCAAATCGGTCCAAGAATATTTATTAACGCATGATGTACAATATGGTCCGGATAAAGTGGTAAAATATAAATCAATCTTTCTTTTGGTTCAAATATTCTTCGTATTCTGTATTCCGAAGTATTAAATTTTCCATCAATTAACATTTGTTGTAATTGAAGCAAGAAATCTTTCTTATTTGCTTCAAAGACACGGGATTGCCATCTTGATTTCTTAGATTTAACTGCTTTTCTCGCAGCTAATTCCAAATTTTCCATAGAAATAAAATCATCCCAAAGATGTTTATACCGTTTCATAAATTTTTACGAGAAAGAATAATATTTATCAATTTTTACAATAGTTGTTTTAAAGGGCAATTTTTCTTTTACAGATTGTATTTGGTCAATTAAAACCACACTGCCAGTAAACAAAACATAAACTTCATTATCCAAAACGAATTGAATTTGTAAACAGTCAGAATTTTCACGCTTGTTAGATTTGGTAATTCTGAAATCGACCACTGAAATAACCTTATCCAAGATTTCATCCAATCTCTTTTTCTTTCCAGGCATTGGTAATTTATCATGTGCAAACACCGAAAAGCTTTCAAGCGCATCAGTATTCAAACGCTTGATTTCATCAATGGTCATGGTTTTTCTCTCTCCATTTTATTAACAATCGAACATCCGGGGTCTTCGCCGAACGGTTACCAACCCAGATGTTCCCTGCTTAATGTATTCGTAGAGATGCAACTTTTTTTCATCGCATCTAAACAGGTTACATCACCCCGCCTTAGTTACAAAACGGCACAATTTATAAAACAGATGCCTCTTTCACATCTGAAAAGTGTTTGTACACTTTGTCCCACAGGTCAGCAAAACTTTTGTCACCAGGAGCCAACAGAACCGAGCAACGCGCCACGGAACGCAAGGTTGTTCGAGTTCGTGTCACGCATGTTGTTCGCACAGTTGTTAGCGCAGTTCGAAGCGCAATTCGACGCGTCGTTGTTATCGTTCTTGAACACCCACGAAGAAGACAAGCACCGACAAGTACTACGCCCAACTGGATTTCCGGCAATGCAACCTATCCCCAGATTTTATTCTAGGAATCTTTTCTATCCCCCTATTTTACTATCCATATTTCTGCGTCACCTGATATTTCTTCACTGTTTCCGTTACGAACCGGTGCGTATAACAGGCGGGTTTTATTTACACTTAATTTATTTCCATCAACCGCAACATCCGTCACATAAGTCCCAGATTCATTTTCAACTACATCAGTTATTGCATTTTCATTTTGTGTTTCCAGTGTTTCTATTCTTTCAACAATTTCATTAAATTTATCTTCGCCTACTCCAGATGTGTTTGGTTTATTTACGCTATCATTATTTGCAACAACCGGTACCTTTTTTGTATTGATAGATTTAACCCCTGTTATTGCTGGGATACGACCATTTGTCGCAGAAGAAACTGTTGTTACTTTTGCAATTGGTGTTTTTGCAACCTTTGCTATTGATGCTTTGTTATTTATTTTATTATCAGTGTTTCCGTTTGATGTATTTATAACAGGCTTAACATTTGCAGAAGTTAAATTATTATTTCCCAACTTTTTCACACTTGGAACCGCAAAAGCATTTTGGGATAAACCAATAACCAAAACAGATAAAAAACAAACCAATTTTTTAACCATTATTATTCTCCCGGAATAGTATTATCGTGTATTGAATATTCGGTGCCTTCTATCATAGTGCGCAAAGAATATGTTGTATTTATATTCATTGGTTTTACGCCCATTGATACTGGTGTTGTTTTGGCATAATAAATTTTGCCATCCATTTTTACCGCTAATGCTGGGTGGGTTTGTTGTGTTTGTGTTAAATACAACTTATCTTCACCGACACGCATTATCTTACCACAATTATCTGCAACCGTTGTTCCAACAGGTGAAACCAATCCATCTGGACACGGCGACATAACTGCATTTTCACCACCAACACAATAATGATTTTCATCACATATTACACATTCGGTGGTGTTTTCCGGTAAATAATATCCTGGCTCACAATATGATGGAACATCTCTGTATCTGGCAATTGCATAAACCGTTCCATCATACACACCAAGATTTTCAAACACCGCTGCATTTTTATATACATGATTTTCCAACATCAATTTGTCGGATGGAAATTCGTTTGAAATAACAACGCCATCCACCCCGGCAAAAGCCTTTGCCGTTGCAAACATCAATGTTAAAAATGCAGTATATTTTAATCGCACCTTTAATTCGTCCCTTGACAACCTTTCAGTATTTTTTCTACACTGAATTTGAAGTTATTGATTGTTTCGGTTCGAATTTATTCTTCTATATCCTTTCTTTCCTTGGTTATTCGGCTTTGGTTATCAAAGCTTTTTATTATTACGAATCGTTGTTTCATAATCATAAAAAACTCTATCGGGATATTTTTTCTTGAACGGAGAAAACAAAATACATATCCCGATATCTTTCAAACCTTTCTTCAACAAAATGCTGACGCATTTTGTTGAACGCATTACGGCCTGAACCACTTTCGTGGTTCAGGCATTTTAACGCGTTATTGTTGAACCGGTTCGGTAACCGGGCTGACCGGTGCGGTTGTACTGAATTCCCAACCGTCGAATACTTTACCTTTGACATGTATCGCGGACTTAGGAGTTCTGATATCGCCACCGTATGTAACGCTTGCGGCGTTATTAGCACTGACCGCAGCTGCGGTTGCACCATCCCAACTAATGTTAATTGTATTAACTTCACAGCTCGCCGGCAAGGCGCCAACAGAACCGAGCAACGCGCCACGGAACGCAAGGCTGCTCGAGCTCGTGTCACGCATGTTGTCCGCACAGTCGTAAGCGCAGTCCGAAGCGCAATCCGACGCGTCGCCGTAAACGCTCCGGAACACCCACGAAGAAGACAAGCTTTGCAAAGCAGAGCTACTGCTTGCTTTATATCCTGTTACATTACAATAACAATATTGTGCACCAGTTTGACCCGTTTCGTCTGTTAAACTTGATACAATGTTATCAGATGGAACTGTATAACTATCTGTTGATTCATCATATGTCTCATACCATGGTGTTGTTACCCCACGAGTAGAACAACGACCTTGACCAACAACTATACCTTTGCCATCATATTCTACAGCCCACGTGTTATGATTACTTGTACTTAATCCATAATAGGCCGCACCATTATTTCCAGAACTGAAATTAGCATCTGTTTCACCAAATGTTCCAGAATTATTTACATAAGCACTGTTTACACCAGCTGTAGTACCGATTTCTGTTGCAACATTTAAACCATCTTTAACATGCCATCCTGTTACACAAGTTGCCGGTTCACAAGTATCGGTACCGTTTCCATAATAATCGTTTCCTGTTAATGATGCAGCGTGTGGAATATCTGCAATTGAACCACCTTGGCCCATATTTGCTATATTACAAGCTTTATAACAATCTGTATTTGCCGATGCACCAGCCGCAGATAAAGTAAATGAATTATCACCAACTGTAGAACACGCTGTTATACCTTGGGCTGTTGTTGCATTATAACCATAACTTTGGCCACCCGGACAGAAAGAACCAGCAGTACATGTTGCAACAACTTCTGCGTCTGCCGGCAAATATTCACCAGCAACAACAGCATATGAAGCATTACTATAAAGTGCGTTTGCATATACCGTGGCATTATGACCAGATACACCCGCCATGTTTGTTTCATTGGCAGAATTTGTATATGTATAGTCTTCTTGCATCAAACCATTTGACGGAAATTCATCAGTATGTGATGGTTCCGCCATCGCTGGACACGCAAAGCCCAATGCGATAAAACTGGTTAAGATTATTTTTTTATTCATTTTTCCTTCCTTTGGTTGTTTGTTAAATAAAAAAATCGACCAATGATGCCTTTTAAACATCATCAGTCGATTTTTCATCCATAGTACGAACAACAGTTCGCACAAAAATTGCTAGGCAGGATTACCCGTGTGTGTGTGTGTGTGTGTGTGTGTGTGTGTAGGTTTCTGCGGTTTTCACGGTCTTTGTTCCTTTCTTTCCTCTGCCTTACCTGTGTATTCTATCACATTTTGAAACTCAGCACAAATGCTTTTTTATGCTGATATTCCTATAATTTAATTCTTGTATCACGGAATAATATATCGGTGCCCTGGATTTTTATTTCTGGGATAAAAGTGTCTCTGATTTTATTTTGTGTATATTCCCTATCCCATTCCATAAACTTTTCGGGTTCCATTCCAATATTTTTCGCATGTTTTGAAAACATGTCATACAACTGGTCCGGTGCGTGTTCGTAATCAAAAGGTTTCACAGAATAACAATGTATTATAACATGTCCACCAAACATTGCTTCGTGTGCTTCTTCGGGGGTAAAAGTTTTTGGAACCAATATCCCCGGTGCCAAATTATATTTCAATGGCAATATTTTTATTTTGCCCACAAATGCAGCATTTAATAAATCTTGGTCTGGATAAAACAACGGTATTTTTGTTTCAAACATCAAATGTTCATATTCTGCCATTTTCTTTAAATTTATCAGCAAAACGCCACTGTTTATATACGGTCCGTTATTCAGATATTTTTCCGCAAAGTTTTTAATAAATATACCCTGGGGATGATATTTATCGTTAACCGGCGCCATATCACGAACACCACCCAACACATAATCAGAAATATCGGTGTTATATAATTCAGCAATATCACGACAAATCAAAGTATCAGAATCCAAATATAATATTTTATCTATATCTTTAAAAAATCTATGCGCGATACAGCGGTAAAATATCACAGGACTCCATCGGGAATATTCATAATTTTGAAACGGATTTTCTTCTGGTTTGATTTCACGCCATACTAAACCTGCCCCGCAGGTATGAGATTTTATAATATTTTCAATTTGTTCACGACCTTCGGTTCCTGGTGCAACCATACAATATACTGTTATTTTTGTTGAATCCTGTGCAGTTGCCAACACAGATTCCATGGATACAGCCGCCATTCGCCAAAATTTAGAATCAAAACAATATAATATTTTTACTTCATCCATGACAAAAACTCACATAATTCACGATGTGTTTCTGGTAAATATTCGATTTTTATTAACTGGCAAGATTCTGATAATAATTCGCGCAAATCTTGTTCGTTTTGTTCTGTTAAATTCAAATTCTTTTTAATCAGGCATTCATTCAACATATATCCAAACAGATTTTTATATAATATGCGCAGAAAATCTTCTTCATATTTGTCCAACAAATTTTCACGCATATATTTAAACAATCTTGGAAACATTTTGACGCGTTCCAGATTAAAATTTTGATAGTCTGATGTTATAGATAATGGATGTATACGGTGATAAACGCCAACCATATTTGATTCTGCTACACGGTTAACCCGCCAAATCACATCTAACATAAATGTAATATCGTCACCGTTCACTTTCATTTCTTCACGAAAACGAACATCTTTTAATAACTCACGCTTATATATTCTGCGCCATATCCAAATCCATTTACGGTTTTGTGGTGCAGCTTCCATATCTATCGGGTTATCATAAAATATTGTATCGTTATTATTCCATTGCTTACCAGATGGCTTGAATTCAAAATACGCATTAACCATTTGTGCAGTTGCCCCGGCTATATCTACATTTTCTTTGCGTGCCAAATCCACCAACATTTCAAGAAAATATTCCGCATAACAATCGTCTGAATCTAAAAAAGCGATATATTCACCGGTTGCCATATCCAAACCTATATTACGGGTTGCAGATATCCCAACAGATTCTGTATTTTCAACCAATTTAAACCGCTTATCGCCACGAATTAAATCTTTGATAACCTTAACCGAACAATCTGTGCTGGCATCATCTATAATTATACATTCAAAATCTTTCAAAGTTTGTGCCCGAACAGAATTAATAGCATCAGCAATAAAGTCTGAATAATTACGGTTTGGTAAGATAATAGACACTATCGGGTTATTCATAATTTCATTATATGGATTTCATAAATTTTACGCAATACAAAAAACTTTTTACTTATATTGGTTTATTTAACTTGACTTCTGGCTTCTTTAGAGCGGTAATTGGACGATGTTATAAAGGGGTCAATATGTCATATAAAGATAACCTACCAAAGACGCTGAACGAGTTAAAAGCCTTGTCCTTTGATGAACGGGCGCGATTGTGGGCCAAATATTCACAATATCCATTCAAGCGGCAAATACGGTCACTTTGGTATTATATTCAATGCGATAGGTTAAATCTTCGAATTGAACATAAATATTTGGTAAAAATTCGAAAATACAAGGATAATCCAGAAAAATGTTTAGACCATGCATGTCCAAATAAGTATAATTTCGTTCCTGGCACAATTTTAACAAGATATTTCAAAGGGATAAAATACACCATCTTAGTCAACGACGATGGCAGTTTTTCTTATAACGGCGATAAATATTCCACATTGTCGGCGGTAGCAACCAAGATTGCAGGCATGAAAATGTCTGGCAACTTTTTCTTTGGAGTGAACAAAAAAACAGATTAGTCTTCTTTCAAAAATTTTTTCCACCATTTAATTTGTGGCCAGCCTACAAATACAACAATTAAAGCACATACTATTATTGTCATCCAAGTAGGAAAATAAGACAAATCTTCTGAAAACATCATTAAAGCCAACACAGCAGCACCAAAGGCAACAAGTGTCAGAAAAACTCTTGTTATAAATATTAGAAAAAGTTTCATAAAGCATCCTTTTTTAGATGTTATTTATTATAACTTAAAAACTGATAATTATCAACCGTAATAACTTGACTTCCGGTACTTTGTAAGCACTAATGACACAAAATAAAAAGGATAAAACATGACAATTAAATGCGCTATTTATACACGCAAATCAACTGAACACGGATTGGAACAGGAGTTTAATTCCTTGCAGAACCAGGAAGAATCGTGCAAGGCATATATAGCATCACAATCGTTTAATGGTTGGCAATATTACAAGACTTACAGTGATGCGGCGATTTCTGGCGGGACTATGGAACGGCCTGCATTAAAACAAATGTTGGATGATATGGCACATGGGTTAGTAAATACAGTGGTAGTGTATAAGGTTGATCGATTATCGCGTTCAATCTTGGATTTCCACAATATGATGAAATATTTTGAAAAATATGGTGCCAATTTCGTGTCTATTACCCAGTCATTTGATACCAGTACATCTATGGGTAAACTAACACTTAATATGCTGTTATCATTCGCACAGTTCGAACGTGAAGTATCAAGTGAACGTGTGCGTGATAAAATCCGCGCATCAAAGGCTAAGGGGTTATGGATGGGTGGTGCGCCACGGCTGGGTTACGACCTGATAAACAAAAAATTGGTAGTAAACCCAACCGAAGCAGAACAAGTACGACATTTGTTTGAAAAATATCTAGAACTGCAATCTGTGAATGATTTAACTGAATACGCACGGCAAAATGGTATATATGGCAAACGGTGGGAAACCAATAAACGAAAAATACGTGGTGGCAATCCTATTGCTAAAATGAGTATGCATCGCATTCTGCGGGATAAAGTTTACATCGGTCAAATTGAAAATAAAAAAGAAGGCACTTTCGCAAAAGGTGAACACGAACCGATTATTTCTACAGAACTATTTAATCGTGTCCAAATTGCGCTGGCTAATAATTCCAACAACAAATCGCCGAGTACACGAGCACCAAATATATTGACTGGCAAATTATTTAATCACAATGGTGTGAAATTTATAAACCAACGCACCAGTGGTAAAGGCAAAAAGACCGCGTATTATTACGCGACTAAGGGGTTCTATCTAACCGCGACACGCGTGGATGAAATAGCGATAAAAACTATAACGGATTTTCTGGATAGTGATATGTCTAATCTGCCCATCAATTTGGCCACTATATTGAAACGCATAGATATAGCAAATATGACGTATACGCAAAAGCGCGATTTGATTCAAGCGCTGATTGAGAAAGTTGTATATTCTCAAGAGCATCTGATTTATACAATTACGACCGATACGGCCAAATTACAACCTTTTATAACAGAAAATTATGTGAATCAAAACACAGAACCAATGGAGTATATAATTGGCGACAACAGCATAACAATTACTGAAAAAGTGTTTCTGCGAAAATACGTGAACCCAACATACGACCGTGGTAAAAATGGCGTTCTAAATGTCACCGACAACAACCATCTGATTCTAAAAGCTTTTGCCACCGCATGGAAGTATCGTGAATTATATGAACAAGACGGCAATGTAGATAACGTTATACGTAATAATCACACTTCATCTCGCCAGTTTTATCGTTATCTGAATATTGCGTATATGAACCCAGACAAGATAAATCAAATCTTGTCTGGGAAATTAAAAACCAACGTTAATGATTTGTTTCAGATTGCGAAAGAAGCATCAATATAATGAATAATGCTTCTAATCTTTTGTTGCAAGATTATCAATATTGGATAATTGTAATGGTTCTATCCAACCAAGATGATAACTATATCTACTTAATTCAGAAAGCTGTTTTTTGATATTTTCCAAATTTTCCCGATTAAATCCTAATACACCCAATGTGTTATTAAAGAATTCTTTTGACTCTGCACGAACAAACAATTCGAAAGGTTGTTCTCGCATTTCTGCATATACCAAAGACACAGGATACCAAAAAATTCTTTCGTTTTTTTCTTCCTTACAAGCATACATTTTTAATAATAAGTCTGCCTGCATTATATTATCCATTTCTATTTCATCATCTTTACAACCTTGTTTTAAAAGATCTGCCAATAAAGATCGTCTATTGAGTTGTAATTTTGATTTACGTACTTCAAATGCTCTTGTGTTCGGATAGAAAGTGGAGAAATTCTGTAATTTTGAATTGACATATTTATTACGAATATAATAATTATGTAAAAAATGTTTTAATAATTCAAAATTATTTTTCGTTATTAAAAATTTAACTAAATTCATGTACAAATAATAAACAAAGAAATGAAAATGATCAGATTGGTAATCTATTCGTCTGTTTCCTTTTGCTTTTTCTCGATATGTTAATAATTTTTCTAAAAAATTATGGATACAATTAACAGTAGATTCGTTTTTGTTGCAAGTAATCATTGTTTCCAAAACATCTATACAATCTCTGCTTAACGGCAATAAATCATTAACATGATTCCAAACAACTTCGTCTACCTCATCAACTTTTTCTTTGTCTGTATCAATAATAAAACCATCCAATGTCTCATACACTTTAGAAAAGAAATCTTCACAATACCTTAAAACCGATAGTTTCTCTTCTTTTAAGGCATTTATTGCAAGCTCTTTTCTTGTAGTGGTGCCAAAATAAGGTCTTTTAAAATCCGTGACATATGACGGAACTTGTCCCAAAGCCGGCTCTCTATATTCAGATTGTCCATATAGAAACCTTACAAGTTTTTCAAATTCGTCAGGAAAATTTGGTTTTGTAAAATCAAAATATTTGCGACTGGTCATATAAATAGGGATATACGGTTCTCCGGTTTCTGTGTCTTTTTCCATGACTATAGGGATGAATTTTTTATTTTCTCCGGCCGGATCGGTATCATTATAAACTTTTGGAGATATAATCAATGTCTCGGTTCCAGCACCGCCTTTTCTGTTATCTGCTTTTTCTGTGTACTGTTTGTCGCAAAAAATTAATACCTTGGTTATACTAGCATCATTAACAATTTTTTCCATAAACACATTCAGGTCTGCGCCTTCTTTTAAATTATATTTGTCAAAAACCGTATCTATGCCGGCATCTCTTAATGCATCAACTATTCCCATAATTCTTTTTTCATATTCTTTGTTAGACCAACTATAAGAAATAAATACTTTGGGTTTAATCAAATTATCCAATTTTTTCTCCTATTTTTTAAATCTTGGTACTTATATAGGATTTTTTGGCCGATTTTCAAGGTTAACAAGCAAAAAACCGGCATCGGGAAATTGGTCAAGGTATATAATTACGGTGAACTTGGGCGTATTGAGTACGGATGGCGATATACACTGGTAATGTCGTCTGTAAAAACCGCCGGAGACGGGGCGAAAAAGAACATCCCGGGGGATTGACCCGGGATGTTCAATATTCCTGGCGGATGGTGAGGGATTCGAACCCCCGGACGAGTTGCCCCGTCAACGGTTTTCAAGACCGCCGCATTCGACCGCTCTGCCAACCATCCTGAACTGCTTTTCAGCAAGCATAGTTTATATTTTGCCGTTTCAAAAGTCAAATTGTTTTTGTGCTTTACATAATCTGGTATAAAAAAATTAAAAATCGTATTTGGTTTTATGTCATTTTTGTGATATACTATTGTAAAAGCTTAAGACATGAAACAAACAAATATGCGTCTTTTTTCAAGTGTGTTTGTGCTGTGCCTGTTTGGCATGGGTTCCGCTTTTTCTGCGCCAAGCGTAAGAATGTTGGGAACAAATACAGCACGTGTTGGAACAAATGCTGCGGTGGTAAAATCTGAAACATCTGGTGCGTCATCACAATCACAACAAAGATTGGGAAGTATTCGTGCCAAGAATCTATCTGGTGGTGTACCTGTGACAACAAACAAGGGTACATTAACATCTTCATCTGGGGAAGGATCCCGTATAAGTTTAAGCAATGCAAGTTTGAATAAATATTTACATTCGCCAACTTCGAACGCTGCCAACAGCATAACAAAACCTAATGCGGCGCCAGTAAAGCCTGACACATCGGATGTTGACTTAACAGATTTGATGGATCGTGTTCAAGATTTGGAAGATGGCATGGATGACAAGCAAGATAATATATCTGTTGGACCAGGTTTGACTTTCGAAAACAATGAAATCAATTTGAATAATTATTACACACAACTTCCGAATCGGATTGAACAGATAGAAAACAATATTGATTCCAAGGTTACAATGTCAGAGGTTAATAATGTATTAACTAATAATTATTATAACCAACAGGAAGTTCAAACATTAATAAACAACCATATGGGTACAGACGTAAAGACAATATACGATTATCAAACAGGTGATCGTGCATGGGTAACAGTTGTGGATACGTTTGATCCTGGTATTTTTGAGGACTAGGTTAAAAGGGGCAAGGACAGACAAATGAAAAAAATATCATTTGGTGTTTTATTGTTATCAGTTCTGATTGCATCTGGTGCGGCTTTTGCCGAAGGTGCTGCTAGTTCTTCGACCCCGGATGAAACAGATAGAAGTGAAGTATTAACTACCAAAGAATATGTCGATGATGGTTTGCGTTATGTTTATGATAAAAAAGCAGATAGAAATGCTGTTTATACAAAGAAAGAATCTGACGATAAGTTTTTAACATTTGACCGTGAAGCATCCGAAGGTGCGGTGTATGTTTATACATCCGAAGGTTGGTCTGAATTGGGTGTCCAGGGTGACTGGAGTACGGCTGATACGGTAGATTATTCTGAATGGTAAAAAAAACCGTTTGGAAAGAGGTTGAATTTGTGATATAATAACAAAAAAGAAAGGGAGAAAGAGAATGAATAAAGTACTTAAAATATCATTGGTTGCGGTCCTTGCGGCTATGCCATTGATGGCGAATGCTGATCCTGTACCTGGTGATCCTGGTGCGACAGTTTCTTTGGAAACTGCTCCAAAGGCAGCGAATGCCCCGGGTTATGCATTGAAGCAGGCTGATCCTACAAATGATGGCAAGGTTGCAACTGCTGGCTATGTAAAGGGTGCGTATAATGCCGCAATCAAAGCGGTCAACAAAGTTGCTGCCCAGGTTGATGCGATTGATTTAACAGGTGTCGCAACACAAACAGGTGTTGTTGCTACTATTAATAATTCATCTGCATCTTATACACCTGCTGGTACTATTTCTGATGTTACAATAGCGGCGATGGATACATGGGATTCAGATACACCTGGTACTATAACTATACCTAGCAATTCATTTACATTCACTGGAACACAGGCAACGATTGCTCCAAAAGTATCTGGATATAACTCAGGTATATAAGATTAAACAAACAATTCTGGACGGGTGGTTGTACGAAAGGAAACAACCATTCGTCCATGATAAAATAAAAAATATTTCGATATAAAAAAATACTTTTTATTTTATTAAAAACAAAATAAAACCAAAAAGGAGAAAACAAATGAAAAAAATACTTGGAATATCATTGGTTGCTGTCTTGGCAGTAACGCCATTGATGGCAAACGCTACGCCAGTTGCTGGTGAGCCGACAAACGCTACTCCAGCTACATCGGCAGACGCAGAACCTGGATTTGCATTGATAGATGCACATGATAACGACGGTAATGCAGCATCTGCTGGATACGTAAAGGGTGCATATAATGCTGCGATCAAGGCAGTCAACAAAGTTAATGCTAACTCTATATCAAGAGATGGTAATTTATCAACCTTAAAGACCACTCAAAAAGAAAACTTGGTTGGCGCTATCAATGAAATATATGATACAGCAGCAGGGGCAGCAACATCTGCTGGTGCCGCTATCAGCAAGGATAACACTGGAAAAATCAGCGTTGATTATACAACAACAGCTGGTAGCCAAGGTTTGAAATTGGATGGAAGTGGTGATAGTGCAACCCTTAATGTTAATGTAGATAACAGCACAATTGCGATTGGTGCCAATGGTGTTCAAATCAAAGATGGTGGTGTTGATACAACACAATTGAAAGATGGTGCTGTAACAACAGCAAAGATTGGTGATAAAGCTGTAACAACAGCAAAGATTGGTGATAAAGCTGTTACAGCAGCACAAATCGCTGATAATACAATCACAACGACGCAAGTTGCAACTGGAAGTATGGCAACAGGTACTGCCAATAACGATAAGTTAACAACCAAAGGTTACGTTGATGATGCTGTTACTGGCCTAGGTAATACTTATGCAACAAAAGTTGGTGTTGATAACACAATCAAAGCAGTGACCCTTACACAAGGTGCTGTTACACAAGGTTTAACAGGTTCTCTTGCTTCTGGAACAATTAGTATTATGACAAATTGGGCAGATGATGCAACAAAGACAGACTATACAGTTGTTACAGGTCAAGGAACTCTTGCAACAAATGTTTCTGTTGCTGCTCCTACTATAGATGCGAATTCTGTAAGTTATGCTACGGCTAATGCTCCTGCACCAGATGATATTGGTCAAAGTATTGGTGGCTAATAAACCAAATCTAATGATTGCGCATAATGCGCAATCATTAGAGTATAAATTGATGCAATAAAAAATAATTTGTTTAATTCATGAGAAAACTATTTTGTATTTTATCAGTTTTAACTCTTCTGTCGCCGGCTTTTGCGGCGCCAGAACCAGATCCAGATCCAACACCTGTGCCTGGTGATCCTGGTGCAACCACAGCAATCACTGATTCAAACAAGGCGGCAAATGTTCCTGGATATTCATTGGTTAATGGACACGTTGCTACCGATGGTAATGCGGCATCTGCTGGTTATGTAAAGGGCGCGTATAACGCAACTATCAAAGCGGTCAATATGGTCGCAGACCAAAAACAAAATAAATTAAACTCTTCTGGAAACAATGCCAATGTACAAACGTCCGGAACTGGTGCGATTGTAAATGGTGTTACTGCAAGTAATGGAACAGTCACCGTTGCAAAAGCCGAAGTCACAATACCAACCAGTGAACCTACAGGGACAATACCAAATGGTCGTGTTCCAATTTGGATTGAATAACAAAACGCCACCACGGCGTTTTTTTTGTATCTTTATGCTACGTTTCACTTCGCTCAGGATGACAAAACGCTTTATTTTTTAGTATTTTCTTCTTCTTCTTTGGATTTGAATTGCATATCGTACAATGTTTTGTATGCGCCACATTCCATCTTTAATAATTCTTCGTGTGAACCAGATTCAACAATTTGTCCATCGTTCACAACGATAATCTTGGTCGCGTTGCGAATTGTTGATAATCTGTGCGCGATAACAAACACTGTCTTGTCGTGCATAAGGTTTTCAATCGCTTTTTGAACGACCGCTTCGGATTTGTTATCCAATGCAGAAGTTGCTTCGTCCAATACCAATATTGGTGCGTTCTTAAGAAATGCACGTGCAATCGCCACGCGTTGACGTTGACCACCAGATAATGTTATACCGCGTTCGCCAATCTTGGTATCAAGGCCATCTTTCAATGTCTTTAAGAATTCATCAAGATATGCCAATTTTGTTGCGCGTTTGACTTCTTCTTCGCTTGCGTTTTCATTGCCCAACATGATGTTTTCACGAATTGTGCCTTCAAACAAGAAATTGTCTTGGAAAACAACCGCGATATTTTGACGCAATGAATATAGTGTGAAATCACGAATGTCTGTGCCGTCAACTGTTACAGAACCACCTGTGACGTCATAGAAACGTGGCAACAAATTAACCAATGTTGTTTTTCCACCACCAGAATTACCAACTATCGCAATCGTTTCGCCCTTGTTAACAGTCAAATTGATGTCTTTTAATACTGGAACATCTGGCAGATAATTAAATGATACATCGTTGAATTTGATCTGCTTGTGTGTTTTTGGCATTTCAATTGCATTTGGAGAATCTTTAATTGTTGGTTCTGAATCTAATAAATCAAATACCTGTTCAATCGCCCAGAACGAACGCATCATCGAATTATAATCGCCACTTAACGCTTTTATTGGCGTGTACAGCAAGATTAATGATGTCAAAAAGGATACAAAGCCACCAGTAGTCAATTGCCCGTGTGAAATCAAATAAGAGCCAAACCATAATGCCAATGCAATACCAAAAGACAATACAATGTGTATTACTGGTGTCAACCATTGTGTTCTTTTGAATAATTTCATACCCAAATCGAATGTTTCATTCAACACAGTTAAATATCTGTGGTTCTGATATTGTTCAAGATTGTACGAAATAATCGTTTTGTTTCCAGCATATGTTTCTGTGTATTTAGTTGTCAGATAAGCGCCAACTTTCATGGACTCGTTTAGTACTGGTGTAATGCGTCTTTTCAAAGATATCATTGGCAAAAATGCGCATAACAATATTGTTACGCATACCAATGCCAACTGCCATGAATTATAAAACAATACGAATATTAAAGAAATTGATGTAAAGAACTTTTGAACAAATGATTTTACGTTGCTTAATAATCCAGCACATGCAGTATCTGCGTTACCACTGAATTTCACCAAAATATCACCAGAGTTTTTAGATGTAAAAAACTCTGTTTCAAATGTTAATAATTTTTTGAACAAATCTGCTTTTAATAAATTCGTAATTTTGCCACCAACCCAAGAGTTTAAATAGCCAACAATATATGTCAATGCCCCCTGGATAGTTGTGAAACTTACAATCACAATAGGCAATAACCATGCTGGAAATATTGGGTTTTCAGTCATCATTCCGTCTGTAAATGGCTTTATCGCCCATGCGATTACCGCATCCAACATACCAACCGGAATTGCTAACAACACTGTCAACACCGCGCGTACCCAAAATGGTTTGATATATGGCCACATGCGTCTGTAATTTTTAATGAACATATTTTCAGTTAATTTTTTCATTTTTTCTTCACCTATGACTTGTTCAGGCACAGGTTACATAATTTCCCATCAATTGTCAATATTTGTATTTTTTGCGAAAAATGAATTTTTATGATTTTATCCTTGCATTTATAAATCTTTTTTTTCAAAATACGCCCGTCTTAATAAACTTATTAAAGGAGAAACCATGGCAAATAAATGGGTTTATACATTTGGAAATGGTGCCGCAGAAGGTCGTGCAGATATGCGTAATCTGCTTGGCGGAAAAGGCGCTAATTTGGCAGAAATGAATTTGGTTGGATTGCCTGTGCCTGCGGGCTTTACAGTTACAACCGAAGTTTGTACTTATTATTATGAAAATGGCCAAACTTATCCTTCCGATTTGATGGATCAGGTTAAGGCCGGAGTTGCTCATATTGAATCTATTATGGGTAAAAAATTCGCAGATAACGAAAATCCTTTGTTGGTATCTGTTCGTTCTGGTGCACGTGTTTCCATGCCTGGAATGATGGATACAGTGTTGAATTTGGGTTTGAACGATGAAACTGTAAAAGCTTTGGCAAAGGCTGCTAATAACGAAAGATTTGCATATGATTCTTATCGTCGTTTTATCATGATGTTTAGTGACGTTGTGTTGGGTGCGGATATTGATTTGTTCGAACACACATTGGAACGCATGAAAGAAGATAAAGGATATAAAGTCGATACTGAATTAACAGCCGAAGATTTGAAAGAATTGGTTGAAAAGTTCAAAGAAATCGGTGTCAAAATCGGTAAAGTCTTCCCACAAGATCCATGGGAACAGTTGAAATTAGGTATCGGGGCTGTGTTTGGTTCTTGGATGTCCAAAAAAGCTATCACATATCGTAAATTGAACAATATACCTGGTGATTGGGGTACTGCTGTTAATGTTCAAGCGATGGTATTTGGTAATTCTGGTGATGATTCTGCAACTGGTGTGTGTTTTTCACGTGACCCAGCAACCGGTGAAAACAAGTTCTATGGCGAATACTTGATTAATGCTCAGGGTGAAGACGTTGTGGCTGGTATTCGTACACCACAACCAATGGCAAAAGATGATTCTGGTCGCACATCTTTGGAAGAAGCTATGCCAGAAGTTTATGCACAATTGGTTGATGTTCGTGATAAATTGGAACAACACTATAAAGATATGCAAGATATGGAATTCACAATTGAACACAAAAAATTGTGGATGTTGCAATGCCGTAATGGTAAAAGAACTGCCGCCGCTGCTGTCCGTATGGCCGTAGAAATGGTTGAAGAAGGTTTGCTTACCAAAGAAGAAGCTATCTTGCGCGTTGGTGCAGATCAATTGAATCACTTGTTACACCCAATGTTGGATCCAAAGGCAGAAAAGAAAGTTATCGCAACTGGTTTGCCAGCATCCCCAGGTGCTGCTGTTGGTCAGGCTGTGTTTAACGCAGAAGATGCAGAAGCTTGGAAGAAAGAAGGTAAAAAAGTTATGCTTATCCGCGTTGAAACATCACCAGAAGATATTGCTGGTATGAATGCAGCGCAAGGTGTTATTACTGCACGTGGTGGTATGACTTCACACGCAGCTGTGGTTGCTCGTGGTATGGGAACACCATGCGTATCTGGATCACCAGACATCAAAATTGATTATGAAACAAAAACAATGAAAACAACTTCTGGTTCTGTTATCCACGAAGGTGATTGGGTTTCTATAGATGGTGCCAAGGGTCAAATTATCGAAGGTGCAGTTCCAACAGTATCTGTTGAATTGACTGGTAATTTCGGTACATTGATGAAATGGGTTGATGAAATTAAATCTTTGACAGTCAAAGCAAATGCGGAAACACCAAAAGATGCAAAACAAGCACGTGACTTTGGTGCAGAAGGTATTGGTTTGGCACGTACAGAACACATGTTCTTTGACCCAAGCCGTATCCAAGATATGCGCGAAATGATTTTGGCTGATGATGAAGCGGGCAGACGTGCTGCGCTGGATAAATTGTTACCATATCAAAAAGCAGACTTTGTTGAATTGTTCAAAATTATGGACGGTCTGCCAGTAACAATTCGTTTGATTGATCCACCTTTACACGAATTCTTGCCTCATACTGAAGCAGATATGGCAGAATTGGCAAAACATATTGGCAAATCTGTTGAATTCGTAAAAGCCAGATCCGAAGCATTGAAAGAACAAAATCCTATGTTGGGGCATCGTGGTTGCCGCTTGGCAATAACATATCCTGAAATCTGTGAAATGCAAACACGTGCTATCTTGTCTGCCGCGATTGAATGCAAGAAAGCTGGTGTTCGTGTATTCCCAGAAATCGAAGTTCCATTGGTTGGATCAAAGAAAGAAGTTGATATCGTTAAATCTGTTATTGATGCGACAGCTGCTGCATTGTTCGCAGAAACAGGCGACACAGTTGAATACAAGGTTGGTTCAATGATTGAATTGCCACGTGCCGCGCTGCTTGCTAATGAAATCGCAGAAAGTTGTGAATTCTTTGAATTCGGAACAAACGATTTGACACAAACAACATTGGGTATGTCACGTGATGATACCGGTAAAATCTTGGATGAATACCGTGCACGTGGTGTTTATGTTGCAGATCCTTTTGCATCTGTTGATCAATTGGGCGTCGGTTTGTTGATTAAAGACGCTGTTGCAAAAGCTCGTAGCACCAAAGGCGATGACATACATCTTGGGGTGTGTGGCGAACACGGTGGCGATCCAGAATCTGTTGAATTCTTCCATAGTGTAGGATTCAATTCAGTATCTTGTTCTCCGTTCCGCGTGCCAATTGCACGTTTGGCCGCTGCACAAGCTGCTGTTAAATACCCACGTAAAAAATAATGTGGAATGAAAATAAAACCCCGCGATTGCGGGGTTTGTTTTTTCAATGAAAATTTTATCTGTAAAGTCCGCCGTTAATCGCAATTTGTTGACCGTTAATATAAGCAGCACGTTCAGAAGCTAAAAATGTAGCCAAATCTGCAACTTCATTTGTTTTTGCAAAACGGTGGCACGGAATAAGTTTTTTTGTTTCTTGTTTATATTCTTCACGCATTTTCTTGATAGCGTCTGTATCAACAACACCTGGTGCAATACTGTTAGCAGTAATATTATATCTGCCGTATTCTGCTGCGATAGATTGAGACATTGCATGTAATGCTGCTTTGCTTGATGCATAAGCAGATAATCCTGCATCACCAAATTGACCGGATACAGATGTTATATTGATAATACGACCATAACGTGCTTTGCGCATATATGCCAAGGCGTTTTTTGTTAATTGGTATGGTTTTTCATAATTTACTAACATCATACGTGTTACAAATTCTGGTGTAGAGCACATCATCAAATTTCCATCGACCATCCCAGCATTATTTACCAAAATATCTAACTTTTTAAATTTTTCGATTGCACGTTGAATAATGATTGTTTCAGAATCGAATGCAGATAAGTCCATTGCGATACCCATAATGCGCACTGCATCTTTCTTGTCGCCACCGGTTAACAACTTGTCTGTCAAAGCATCTATTTTTTCTTGAGATCTGCCGTTGATAATGACAGTTGCGCCTGATTTAAAGAATTCATTAGTAATCGCAGAACCGATGCCACCTGTGGCACCAGTAATTAAAGCAACTCGTCCATCTAATCTAATATCCATATTTTTTTCCTTTGTTCTTATTCGAGATTATAAGACAAAATATAAAAATGTCAACTTTTTTTATTAAGTTGACTTTTTGTATCTGTCAATTTAGCATATGTATAAAAAAGGGAAGCACCATGAAAAAAATATTGTTATTTCTTATGCCTTTATTATTAGTAAGTGCATGTAGTAGTGAAAAAACGTATGTCGTTGGTGAAAATGCTTTTTGTACGGGTTTAGCAGATACTGATATCGAAGATGTTTTTTGTGTTGATGATAAAAATACTCCTATAAATGGTATTGTTATTGAGTATTATGAAAATGGTGAAGTTTTACGTGAAATGCATATAAAAGATGGTCTTGAAAACGGAACCGAGAAAGAATACTACTCAAACGGTAATTTGCGTGTTGTTACAGAAATCAAAAATGGTAAAGCCGATGGCCAAAGCAAACTTTATAATGAAAATGGCAAATTATATATGGAAATAGACTGGGTTAATGGAACAGCAACGAAAATACAAGTTTTTGATGAATCAGGTAATGTCATTAGCATGGCAGAAAATATCTAGTTTTTAGAATATGAAACCGTTCCTGCGGAATTATATATTGTGTTGCTATATAATGATTATGTCTTGAAAGACTAACACTTATATAACCACAGGAGAAAAAAATGGGTGCATTTACACATTATGTCTTAAAACCTCTGTCTTTAATCGGGGCATTGAACTGGGGCTTGGTCGGATTTTTCAGATTCGATTTGGTTGCTTGGATTTTCGGTCCAATGACGATATGGTCTCGTTTGATTTATGCTGTTATCGGTTTAGCCGGCTTGATTTGGTTATTCTTATGGGTTTTCGGTGATAAACCAACATGTGAATATGAACACAGACACCGTAATTAAGGACTTCTTTACCTTGTATCTTTGGAAAGAATGCCAATACGGCATTCTTTTTTTGCAAAAAGATTTTTTTATGATACAATCACATTATGCGAAAGCAGAGAAGAGAGAGAATATCAATGGGATGGTGGCTTTCGCAACGAATCTGTCAAGTTTTTGTTTGGGTCGTCCCATCATCCCATTTTCTTCTTTTTTCTGATGTTTTTATTATAAAATGGCCTTTTATCAATGCAATATGTTAAAAAATCAATATCTTGATTCGAATCGATAGTTTTTTATCTATATTTTGATTTTTTTGGATTTCCGAATCGTTTTTTTTACCTTTTTTTGACTAAAACGGATACAAAACCGTTTTTTTGTGTATAAAATGTACCGAATCGGTTATAAAAAAACAGCCTGAAAGCCGCATCAGATGGGCAACACAAAAAAGCAAGCGCAAAATGCATAAAAAAAATTTTTTTTGTAATGAGAATTGAACCTAAATACTGTATATTGTGTTAAAAGGAACCTAAAAAACACTATATATAGTATTTTTTGTCAAATTAAGGGGTTAAAATATGGCTGGTGACAAAAACGAAACAAAGATTCAGGTTATATCGACGCTGACTTGCGAATTGGAATCTATTAAAAAGCGTTCGGGGGAAACTGTTCCGTTTGATGCTAAAAAGATTTTTGAAGCCATCAAAAAGGCTGTTGCGGTTACTCATGAAATATCTGATGCAGATATTGTAAAGATAACACAAGATGTATTAAAAAGATTAGACAAGAAATATGCTGGGCAAATCCCAACTGTTGAAGATATCCAAGATATAGTTATTCAAACACTTATGGATTCTCATGCTTACAAGACCGCAGAATCTTACATAGTATATCGTCAAAAACGTACAGAAATCCGTAATTCATTGGTTGATGCGGTTGAAATTATTGATGGTTATGTAAGTGAAGCTGACTGGCGCGTAAAAGAAAACGCAAACATTGGTTATTCTATTGGTGGATTGATTTTGCGTTCATCTGAACGTATGACTGCTGAATATTGGTTAAATTTGTATCCAAAAGATATCGCTGATGCACATAAATCTGCCGCATTTCATATCCACGATTTGGGTTGGTTGACAGGTTATTGTGCCGGTTGGTCTTTGCGTGAATTGTTATACGAAGGATTTAACGGTGTTCCTGGATATTTACAATGTGCACCGGCTAAACATATGGCTACTGCAATTTCTCATATGGTGAATTTCTTGGGCACATTACAGAACGAATTCGCAGGGGCCCAGGCATTTTCATCTGTAGATACTTATCTTGCCCCATATGTAAGGGTTGATAATTTAACATATGCAGATGTTAAAAATGCAATGCAAACATTGGTATTTAATTGTTCTGTACCATGCCGTTGGGGAACCCAGACACCATTTATTAACTTTACATTCGATTGGACTTGTCCAAAAGATTTGCGTGAACAACGTCCTTTTGTTGGTAAAAAGATGGTTGATTTCACATATGGTGACTTACAACCAGAAATGGATATGATTAACAAAGCATTCTTGGAAGTTATGACCGAAGGTGATGCAATGGGTCGTCCATTCACATTCCCAATTCCAACATATAACATCACAGATGATTTTCCATGGGAACATCCAAATGTGAAACCTTTGTTTGATTTGGCTGCTAAATACGGTATTCCAAACTTCCAAAACTTTTTGAATTCCGATCTTAATCCAACAGACGTACGTTCAATGTGCTGCAGATTACGTTTGGATGTTCGTGAATTATTAAAACGTGGTGGTGGTTTGTTTGGATCTGCTGAAAAGACGGGTTCTATCGGCGTTGTAACAATTAATCTGGCACGTCTTGGCTATACACACAAGGGTGACCGTGAAGGTTTGTTCCGCGAATTGAAACGTTTGCTTGATTTGGCACGTGATTCTTTGGAAATCAAACGTAAAATTATTTCCAAGAATTTGGAACGTGGCCTTTATCCATTTACAAAACGTTATTTGGGCAATTGGAATCATCACTTTTCAACCATCGGTGTTAACGGTGCAAATGAAATGGTCATGAATTTCACAAATGGTTCAGATAATATCGCAACAGTATTTGGTAAAAACTTGGTTTTGGAAGTGATGGATTTCATCAGAACAAACCTTGCTGATTACCAAGAAACAACAGGCAATTTGTATAATTTGGAAGCAACCCCAGCCGAAGGATGTGCTTATCGCTTTGCAAAAACAGATAAAAAGAACTTCCCAGACATTTTAACTGCTGGAACAGAAGACGCACCATATTATACAAATTCCACACAATTACCTGTGTATTTCACAGACGACCCATTTGTCGCTTTGGAACACCAGGAAGATTTACAACGCAAATATACAGGCGGAACAATGTTACACCTTTATATGGGCGAACCAGTTTCATCTGGTGAAGCGGCCGAAAAAATTGTTCGGACAATCTTTGAAAATTACAAAGTGCCTTATATGACATTGACACCAACATTTTCAATCTGCCCAAAACACGGCTATTTGCCAGGACGTCACGATTTCTGTCCGAAATGTGATGCAGAAATTGCGGCAAACAACAACGATTGTCAATGCAAATGCGGCGACCACAAATAATAAAAATAAAAAATAAAAAAAGGAAAGGAGAGTACTATGAACCCACAACAAAGAACACCATGCGAAACATTTTCACGCTCGATGGGATATATCAGACCAGTTAAAAACTTTAACATTGGTAAATATTCTGAATTCTGTGAAAGAAAAACATTTACAGAAGCTAACTCATTGACTGCTGGTGCTCGTCACGAAGAATTGTTAAGAAAAGCCGCGTAATTTGGACAGTGATTTATGAAAGACTTACAAATCGGCGGTCTAGTTTCCTTTACGACTATTGATTATCCTGGGAAATTAGCCGCTGTATTATTTCTCAAAGGTTGCCCGCTGCATTGCGAATATTGTTCGAATTCGCATCTTATTGCTGTGGAGCAGGGCGAATATGATCCAGACAAAGTATTTGATTGGATCAAGGCGCGTGTTGGGAAATTAGAGGGTATAGTCTTTTCTGGTGGTGAAGCATTGATGCAGGCAGATGTCACCATAGATTATATGAAACGCGTGAAAGAATTTGGTTTTTCAATCGGTTTACATACAAACGGCTTTTATCCAGATTTATTGAAAAAAGTTTCTGATATTGTTGATTGGGTTGGGATGGATTTCAAGGCGACCAAGGAACACTATAAAGATTTAACAGGTATTGATGTCGCATATGATCGAATGATTGAATCGTTGCAATATTGGTTATCAACGGGCAGGGGACTGGAAGTACGTACAACATGTGATCCGCGTTATGTATCCAAGGAAGATTTGTTAGAAATAGCCACAACAGCATCAGCAATGGGTGTAAAACATTTTGCAGTGCAAAAATACACACCATATCACGAATGTGAATGCCATGCGACCACGCCAGCGGACAGGGAACAGTTTTTCAATGATGAAGAATTAAAGAAAAAAATAGAAAGTTTGTTTGAAACTGTGGTTTGGCGAAACAGTTAAAAAACCACCCGTTTGGGTGGTTGTTTATTACCGTTGTTAAAATATATTGACAAATGTGTATTTTGTGCTATATTTTCAAAAAACAATGGGGGTAACAATGGTAAAATTTTCAACACAACGTATTGCACAATCATTACGCAAAGGTCTTATTAAACCAATGTTAAATATGCAAACTGGAAAACCAATGTCATCAACAGAAATGGCACAAGTTTTCAGCCAGGTTGGCAACAAAGAAACAACACAATATTCATATGGTATTTTGAATTCAATTGGTCAAATGAGGATAAATACGGTTGCTTCCTCTGTGAATCAGATGCAAAGCACAATTGTATTTTTTGAATCTCAATATATAAAAAACAAAGAAACATTGAATCAAATGAAAGAATTAACTGACATTTGTTTTAATAATATTGGTGTTAATTTTGGCGGTTTCAGTCATCCAAGTGACACAAGGGTAAATAAAAGTGCCAGTGTAGATATAGAATACAAATACGACATAAATGGTCAACCATATGACGTTAAACGTGCAAATATGGCATCTGTTAAGATTTTGTGTGATTTAATGACGCATTTTAATTTTGAATGCACCGTTCGTCATGGTGTCAAAGACACAGTTATATCGCCATCTGAATATTACAAATTATTACAAAATTATTTACAACAACAAAAATCAAAATAAAAAATGCCCGTTTGGGCATTTTATTATTTCTGGTGGCCCTGATCGGAATGTAATTCCCACAACATAAATGTTGCGGGCCCCCTTCACTTCGCTTCGCTACGTTACGAACCGATCGGTTCGATTTAGAAACAATATTCACGATAAATAAAAAAATACACACCGCTTAGGGTGTGTATTTCTTTATTTCTGGTGGCTCTGATCGGAATCGAACCGATACTCCTTTCAGAACTTGATTTTGAGTCAAGCGCGTCTACCAGTTCCGCCACAGAGCCATAACTTAATTACAGTCGCTTATTTTGCTTTTGCGGCTGCTTTTTTGGCTTCGACCTTTTTTACCAAGCGTGCGCTGCGGGTTGGTTTGTGAACCGGTTTTTTCGCAGGTGCAGCTGTTTTGCCGTTTTTCTTTTCAATAGCTTTTTTAATAGCAGCCATTTCAGGTGTCAAACGGGATACAGGTTTTGCCATTACATAGGCATCCAATCCACCGTGTTTGGTCAATGTACGCAATCCAGCAGTAGAAATACGAAGGCTGAAATCGCGTCCCAAAATATCACTGTGGAACGATAATTTTTGTAAGTTTGGCAAGAATGTACGTTTTGTATGACGCATAGAATGCGATACGTTCATTCCAACCATTGTCTTTTTTCCAGTTACTTTACATACACGTGGCATTTTAAATCCTTTAATTACTGGGCAATAATTTATACTATAATTTGCGAAAAGTCAAGTAATGTTTTTATTTTTATAATCTTTTTTTATCATAGGTTTGTTATCCGATACCTTGAATTTTCGATTTAGCGCGACTATATAACCATTGATAATAAAAACAAGAGGTTATTCTATGAATCCAGATGAAGTTCAAGAAACACCACAACAGGCGATTGAAAAATATACGACTGATTTTACTAAATTGGCAAGCGAAGGCAAGCTTGATCCTGTTATTGGACGTGAAGACGAAGTTCGCCGCACCATTCAGGTTTTGTCACGCAGAACCAAAAATAACCCAGTGTTGATTGGTAACCCTGGGGTTGGTAAAACAGCAATTGTCGAAGGTTTGGCACAACGTATTGTTTCTGGCGATATGCCTGAAAACCTTTTAAATAAAAAATTATTGTCGCTTGATATGGGGGCATTGATGGCGGGCGCAATGTTCCGCGGTCAATTCGAAGGTCGCCTTAAAGCGATTTTGAAAGCGGTCAAAGAATCAAATGGCGAAATAATTTTGTTCATTGATGAATTACACACTATGGTTGGTGCCGGCAAAGGCGAAGGTTCAATGGATGCTGGTAATTTATTGAAACCGATGTTGGCACGTGGTGAATTACATTGTGTTGGCGCAACTACACTGGACGAATATCGTCAATATATTGAAAAAGATCCTGCACTTGCGCGTCGTTTTCAACCGGTTTATGTAGATGAACCAACAGTTGACGATACTATTTCAATCTTGCGTGGACTAAAAGATAAATACGAAGGACATCATGGTGTTCGTATTGCTGATTCAGCATTGGTGGCGGCGGTTAAATTATCTAATCGTTATATCACAGACAGATTCTTGCCAGATAAAGCGATTGATTTGATTGATGAAGCTGCTGCACGTGTTCGTATTGAAATTGCGTCTAAACCCGAAAAATTAGATGAATTGGACAGACATTTAATGCAATTAAAAATCGAACAACAGGCATTAAAGAAAGAAAAAGACGAAGAATCTAAAAAACGTTTGAAAGATTTAAGTGGCTTGATTGAAAAGATGGAAGCCGAATCTAAAGAGATGACAGCCAAATGGATGGATGAACAAAAGAAAATGAAAGGTTTGTCTGATGCTATGGCTGCGCTGGATGCTGCGCGTGCAGAGGTTGCAATTGCAATGCGTAATGGCGATTATGAAAAAGCGTCAGCCCTGCAATATGGAAAGATTCCTGAACTCGAAGAAGAAATCAAAAAACAAAACACTGAATCTAAAGAATATAAAACAGTGTTGCCAGAACATATCGCAGCTGTGGTTAGCAAGTGGACTGGTGTTCCAGCGGATAGATTGTCTGTCGAGGAACAATCTAAATTATTAAATATCGAAGATGAATTACGTAAACGTGTAGTTGGTCAAGATCATGCATTGTCTGTTGTTGCCCGTGCAATTCGTCGTTCGCGTGCGGGGCTATCAGATCCACGCAGACCATCTGGATCTTTCATGTTCCTTGGACCAACTGGTGTTGGTAAAACCGAGGTTGCAAAAGCATTGGCAGAATATTTATTCAACGATGATACAGCAATGACACGTATCGATATGTCTGAATATATGGAACCACATTCTGTTGCACGTTTAATTGGCGCGCCTCCGGGATACGTGGGTTATGAACAAGGTGGTGAATTAACAGAATCTGTGCGTCGCAGACCTTATCAGGTGTTGTTGTTTGACGAAATTGAAAAAGCAAATCCTGATGTATTCAATGTATTTTTACAGATATTGGATGATGGTCGCCTTACAGATGGTCAGGGACGTATTGTTAATTTTACAAATACTATCATTATCATGACAAGTAATTTGCCAAGTATGGATGCGGTTAAAAAACAATTCAGACCTGAATTCATCAACCGTATTGATGAAATTGTCTTCTTTAATCCATTGGGTAAAGATGTGATGGGCGATATCGTTAAAATCCAAATCAAAGTTTTGGAAAAACGTTTAGCGGATCGTCAAATATCTTTACACATAACAGACAAAGCAATCAATTGGTTGGCAGATAATGGATATGATGCAGTATTTGGTGCGCGTCCATTGAAACGCCTTATTACCACGGCAGTCGAAGATAAAATCGCAGATTTGATTTTGTCGGGCAGTGTTGGCGAAGGTTCAACCGTTACAGTTGATGTTCATGGTAAAGAATTGTTGATTCAATAAAAAACGCCCAAACGGGCGTTTTTTTTTATTGCTTGTTTTTTTGTTTTTTGTTAGATTTCCTTTCGTAAAAGAAAGGGGCGAATATGCAAAATCTTACACTTGATTCAGTTGTTACAACATTGGGACGAATTGTTGCTGATTTCGGAATGAAATTAGTAGCTGCAATTGCTATATGGTTGATTGGGTTTTGGGTTGTAAAGAAAATCGTTGCGTCTGTAAGTTATGGTATGAAAGCACACAAAGTTGATCCATCGTTGGCATCTTTTTCGGTGTCTTTTTTAAGCATAACATTAAAGGTTTTTGTCTTTGTCATAATATTGACTACATTGGGTGTTCAAATGACATCTATCGTTGCTGTCTTGGGCGCTGCTTCATTAGCAATAGGTATGGCGTTGTCTGGAACATTACAAAATGTTGCTGGGGGTATGATTATTTTATTGTTCAAACCTTTTCGTGTTGGTGATGCAATCATAACAGCAGACGGTAAAACAGGTATAGTAAAAAAGATTATGATATTCACAACACAATTATACACTTTTGATAATCAAGTTTTGTTCTTGCCGAACGGTGCATTGGCAAATGGTGTTATAACTAATTTAACAATGGGTGAAAAACGCAGAACAGATTTGAATGTTGCAATATCTTATGGTGATGATGTTGAACACGCACGTGAATTAGCATTGAAAATATTAAAGAAAGAAAAACGTGTTTTGAAAACACCTGCGCCAGAAGTATTTATTGCTTCGCTTGATGACAGTGCTGTTACAATAACAGTTCGTTATTGGACAACGTTTGATGATTTGTTGCCAACCAAGGCAGATGTTTTGGAAACTATATATAAAGAGTTTCCAAAGAATAAATTACATTTCCCATTTCCACAAATGGATGTTCATGTTAAAAACAAATAATAAAAACGCCCGTTTGGGCGTTTTCTTTATTTTACACGTTTGAATTTGTTTATCACTGCATGTAAGCGATCACGTAATGCTTTCTTTGCTTTTTGTTTTTGTATGTCAAAATATATTACATGGCATATGTCATAAATATTTGTGAAATAGAAAGGTAATAATTCAACATTAAATTCTTTTTTTACCCATTCACAAAAATTATTAAATTCAAACTTGGTAAGATTCAAATCTGTATACCAATTAGAAGTTGGTTGCACATATGGTATTGTATATGTTTCATAGATATGCTTTTCAATAGCTTTATAAATATCTTCCTTTGACATATCAAAAACATCTTTTTTAGAACTTGTTGTTTCTGATGACTGTTTTTTGTTTATTTGCAAGTATATCGCATAACAGAATTCATCCAATGTAGAAAACCTTTTGTCGATAATTTTTGCATCGTCAATATTAACGTTTAATGCTTTTTCTATGTCCATAATCAATTGTAATTGTGCGGTATCGTCCAAGCCCAACCCTTTGCGACGACTGGATAGTTTAACGCCAGGAAATATATCTTTTTCATTCAAATATAATTCTTTGTCGTTCAACAAAGAGTTTTTAGCAGCACCCATGATTTCTTCATAAGCTATTTCAGATTGTGTCATTTTGTTTTCTTTTTTTTTATTTTTTTTATTATCGTTTGTTTTGGGCCATTGTTTGTCCAGAAATAACCGCCATTCTACCTTTGTTTAAATCAGCAGCACATATTGCACAAAATTCTTGTAAAGTTTTTGCGCGTTGAATTTGTGTTTGCGATATGATAGGCAATTGATAACGATTTTCCAATTCTTTTACCAAGTTTGTAAGTTTTGCCCCGAACATTTTCAAATCTTTAACCATTTGAATATCCATTGTCAAATTCACTGCTTTTGTATTGTTTTGAAGCAGTAAAATCTGTTTAACATTATAAAAAACAGATTCTGGTGTTATTGCATGATTATAACCTTCCAAAAGTTGTATCATTTTTTGTTCCTTTGTTTCTGTTGGTTGTTCTTGTTTTACAGTTGTTATTGTTTTTGTTGGTATCACTGATGGTGCTGTGTTGAGGTAAGGTAAAATTTTAGTTGCAAAAAATTTATGCATCAATAATCTTTTATCTGCAGATTTAAATCTTTGTTCAACTAAATCGCATATATCACCAATAGTATTCAAATCACTTAAAAGTGTATCTAAATTTAATTGTGTGACTTCTTCAAGAGCATTTATAAAGAAAGCAATGCTCCAGCATTGAAGGTCTAAATCTTCATCTAACCTGGTTATTTCTGTTATTGGTTGAAAGCTCCTTGTGCGAGGTTCTTCATAATGAAGAGTTTGCACAACGGTATTCAACACGTTTTGTCTAAACGAAATATTGTTTGTTTCTGTCATTTGTTGTTTTTCCTTTTGTAACACCACTTATTATAGACATATTTTTTTGTTTGTCAAGATTTTTGTAAAATATTTTTATACAGGGCAATAAAGCCGCCCAAATGGACGGCTTTATCTTATTCTGGTGGAGCTGATCAGGCTCGAACTGACGACCCCCTGCTTGCAAAGCAGGTGCTCTACCAACTGAGCTACAACCCCAGAACTTTGC
>JBGUKY010000016.1:0-22775 GCA_045114635.1 Candidatus Enterousia sp. | reverse complement strand
TTGAAACGTTTGGTTTAAAACACTATCCAAACATCTGCGTAAAAAACGCTCTACATTATACATCGGAATAATTATTGATATTTTTGATTTCATTTTTTAATCCTTGTACATTTTGTTAACCATAACATCCGCAAAAGAACCTTTGATATATTCACCCCCGCGATATGTCAATTTTTGAAAACAAGCATCTTTGGCCATTTTATCAAATTCTTTTTGATTAAATTTTTTATCACGATATTCGGCCCATAAAATATGGGTAGGATCTTGTGAAATATGTGGCATCTTTTCAAAATATTCTTTTGACTTCTTGTCATAAGTCACCAAGGTTTTGAATAATAATTGATGCATAAAATAATCGAATTCACGATTTTCTTTTGTCCAATAGTTAAATATCATTTGACGCCACGCAGCCAATAAATAAGCCCCCTTACGAGATCTTATAAAACAATTTTGCATAAACGAATATGGGCTACCGTATTTTGTGCCGGTTAAATAAACATAAAAATCTTCTTTTTCAATCCAATCTGGAATTGCCGACATAGCAAAATCTGTTGAATCCATCCAATATCCGCCGTATTGATAAAGTAATTCCACACGACAAATATCAGCAAAATGTGCATGATGTATTTTACCTTCACGATATTTTTGAACTATTATTTCTGGCAAAGAAATATAATTGAAAATGTTTTTATCATCCAATACAACAAGTTTTTGTTTACAGTTTTTTCTGATACTTTTATAACATGCCTTTACCAAAGCAGGTGCAGCATCTTCACCCTGAAACCATATTGAAAATATTTTATCGTTTTTATCATTTTTGATAATTTTTTGTTCCAAGACTTCGTTTGGTTTTGGCAAATATCTTCTGAAATATCTTGTAATCGCTTGAACAAGAACTTCTTCACGTCGTCTGTGACGAACATCACGTGGACGCCAAAACCAATTTAAAATATGTCCACGTATTGCAATATCTGTTAATACAGGAAATCTGTTCACGTTCATTGTGTATCCTTTATTTCATTTTTATCATTTCGTCTGCAAAAGACCCAGGGATTACTTCCAATCCACGAAAAGTCGTTTTTTGAAAGAAGGCATCTTTTGTAATTTCTTTGAAACGTTTTTTATCAAAAGGTTCGTCCCTGTGCCCCCACCAAAGCATATGAGTACCATCTTGTAAAACATGAGGCATTTTTTCAAAATGTTTTTTCGCTCTTTCATCATGCACAACCAAAGTTTTGAATAATAACTGGTGCATAAAATAGTCCAATTCGTGATCTTCGTGCATCCAATAATCCAATATCATCGCACGCCACGCAGCCAATAAATAATCTCCCTTGCGCGCACGGATAAAACAGTTTTGAACAAAACTGTAACCAAAGCTCCATTCTGGATTTACAACAAACATAAAAAAGTCAGAATCTGTTATAAACTTTGGGATTGGTTCTGTAACAAAAGCAGTTGCGTCCAACCAATAACCACCATATTGATATAACAATTCCACACGACAAATATCAGCAAAATGTGCATGCCCTATTTTACCAGCACGATATTTAGCAACGATTTCATCAGGCAAAGAAACATAATCAAAAACTGTATTTGCATCTAATATCACTAATTCTTGTTTACAATGTCGACGAACGCTACGAAAACAAGACTTTACGATATCTGGTGCTTTATCTTCACCCTGTAACCACAAGGTGAAGATTTTTTCGTCTTTATCGTTTTTGACAACTTTTTTTTCTTTAACGAACTGGACACTTTGTAAATATTTTTGAAAATACCTATCAACTGTTTTCAAAATATAATTTGTTCTTATTTTTCTTCTGTGTTCCCTTGAATACCAAAACGGATTCAAAATATGTCCAAATAAAACCAGTTTTAATTTTGTAAAGTTGCTAGTAAATTTCACAAATGCCCCCTTTGTTTTTATTCTTCAACAACAGTGTCTTCGTCATCAATTGGACCAGTTGTCATTTCTTCAGCAATGCCGCTTGCCTTTGCCATAATTTTATCAAGCAATTCTTGTTGGACATCAGCATGATCTTTCAACCATTGGCGTGCATTTGCTTCGCCTTGGCCGATACGTTCATTGTTATAAGAATAGAAAGAACCGGCTTTTTCTATAAGGTTATATTTCACACCCATATCAAGTATCTCGCTTATTCTTGAAATACCTTCTCCATACATAATTTTAAAATCAACTGTACGGAAAGGTGGTGCCACTTTATTTTTTACAACCTTTACACGTGTTTCATTACCGATAACATTTTCTTTATCTTTGATTGCACCTGTTCTGCGAATATCAAGACGAACAGAAGCATAGAACTTTAACGCATTACCACCAGATGTTGTTTCAGGGCTTCCGAACATAACACCTATTTTCATACGAATTTGATTAATGAAAATTAACAAAGTGTTGCTGCGCGAAACACTTCCTGCTAACTTCTTTAAAGATTGTGACATCAAGCGCGCTGTTGTCCCCATATATGTATCACCAATATTACCTTCCAATTCTGCCTTTGGTACAAGTGCCGCCACAGAATCAACAACAACAACATCAACTGCGCCAGATTTAATAAGCGTATCAGCAATTTCCAATGCCTGTTCACCAGAATCAGGTTGTGAAATTATAAGATTAGAAACATCAACACCTAATTTTTTAGCATAAGATGGATCCAATGCATTTTCAGCATCAATATAGGCACAAGTTCCGCCTTTCTTTTGAGATTCAGCAACAGCATGCAAAGCAAGTGTTGTTTTACCAGAAGATTCTGGACCATAGATTTCAACAATTCTACCTTTTGGATAACCACCAATTCCCAATGCAATATCAAGCCCCAAAGATCCTGTTGAAATGGCTTCAATATTTTGTTGTGAACCATCACCCATTTTCATGATGGCTTCTTTACCAAATTGTTTTTGAATTTGTGCCAATGCAGATTCCAATGCAGGATTTTTTGCAGGAGCTGTTTCTTTAACTACTTCTTTTTTTACCATAAAATACCCCTTTCGTTTTATACCAAAATCATACTAAGAAAAACTACTTAGCGCAAGGGTAATTATTTGTGCCCAAACCACAAAATAAGTGTTGACAAAATTGCAACAACCGTAGTTATTATCCATACCGCAGACGTAGAACCAAATAATGCAATTGCAATTGTGCCAAACACAGGGATAACAACACTTGGAACATTTACAGACGTTCTAAAAACACCATAATATTTTGATTGTTCGTGTTTTGGCATACCATTGAAGAATAACAAATCATGTGACGCCTCCATAAATGCACCAGATATTTGCCACAAAACAAATATTGATAATAAAGTGTACCCACTTGCCATCATTGCAATCAGTGAAAATACCGCAAAAGATACAAAACCTATGGTCATCCAAATTTTCACGCCATACTTTTGTATCAATTTACCAATAAACAAATTCATAACGATATACGGTATAATGCCAATCGATAAAACAATCCCTAATGTTTCGTTTGAAAAACCATTTTCAATAACAATAATTGGCACGTAAAGAAGACGTAATGCACGCAATGCATAAAAGCCAAAATTCACAAGATATGCACGCAA
Source organism: Candidatus Enterousia sp. (assembly GCA_045114635.1). Lineage (GTDB taxonomy): Bacteria > Pseudomonadota > Alphaproteobacteria > Rs-D84 > Rs-D84 > Enterousia. The sequence continues at coordinate 19,191 of JBGUKY010000016.1, read as the reverse complement.
CATACCAGATTTGTTAAAGAAAGATTTTGCATTTATGCGTAATACACGAATTGTTTTCTTTAAATTTACCGGTTTCAAAGGCTTATCTTGTTGAACAATCCCAAAATGTTTAAAAAACAACAAACCAAAGAAATATATCATACCAGCTGCTAAAAACGGCATTCTGTAATTCCCGTTAAAATAATTAACAACTGTCATAGCAAACATTGGTGCAACCAACGCGCCCATATTTTCCCATAATAACTTTCGTGCATTAAGGTTCGCCATTCCAATACCTTTGGAAAAATCTGCCATAAATAACGGTAATAACACCCCTAACATAGTTGTAGCGAAACAAACAACATAATCTAACATAATGAATGTAGACGGCTTCACAGAAAAACTCATCATACAATAACACGCACCAAGTGCAGCCATTGTTATATAAAGTAATCTGGTTTTTGTAAACCAATGCAAAATTTCAGCGGAAAAAACCCCAATTACAACAGCAAATATCGCATAAACAGCTGCGTATATACCAACCGCCGCAGATGCCATTTCTTCATTAAAAAATAATTTAAATATCCCTAACAAACAAAGCGAATAAACAGCATTTACAATACTGCTGGCAAAACCAGTAAACAACCCCAGATTTGCAAAAGAAAATCCATTCACATTGCTTTTTATAGAAAGATATTTGCCCTGTCTCACCTCATTCCTCTTGATGCAAATATAGCACAAATATTTATTTTATAAACTGATTTTTTTAATTCCCAAAGCGGGATGTATTCGCATGCGTTAACGCAATTGCAATCGCATCACTTTCGTCTGCTGTTTTTGGGTGTGCTGCAGGTAATAATATAGACAACATTTTATAAATCTGATCTTTATCAGCATGCCCTATGCCAGTCAATGCCTTTTTGACTTTATTTGGTTCGTATTCAAATACCGGAATATTATTTACAGCAACCGCAGTAATAGCAGATGCACGTGCGTGCCCTAATAATAATGTTGTTTTGCCATTTTTATTAACAAAAATTATTTCGATACTGCATTCGTTAGGTTTGTATTCTTTACAAAGATCTTGAACACCATTAAATATAAAAGCCAATCTTTCAGACAACGGCAATTTAGCCGGCGGTAATATAACACCACTGGCAACATATTTACGGGTCGAGCCCGCAATATCTACAATTGCCCAACCAGTATGTAAAAGACCCGGATCTATACCGATTATTCTTTTCATATTTTTACTTCCGTATAGTTATTTTGGCAACCGCTTCACGTCCATAATATTTGTTTATTTTTGTCTTTATTTCATCAACTTTATATGACAATTCCAGCGCAAAAGCAGGTGATATCGGGCGTAATACAATATTAAACTTTTTATCCCGGTTAAGTTTTACAGCGACAACATTTGATATTTTTGATATGCCATCCCCAGCAATCTTTTGCCAATTATTAACCAATTCTGCATCACTTGTACGCACGCCGAACATTTCCATCAACCCACCAAAAGCAGCAGCCAGTGTTTGTGGGCGGCTTTTACGTATTTCTAAATTAACTTTCTTATCTTGGTTTGACATAACTGTATTCTTTTGGCATCAAGACAAACATTTGACCCTGGGAATGTTGCCCATGCGCAACACGATATGCTTCATCCCCAGAACCAAAGAATATATCTGCACGTATCCATCCTTTTATCGCACCACCTGTATCTTGGGCAATCATCAATCTATTAAATGAACGCCCATCAGATAAAGTTGTGTTTATATACACAGGCAATCCCAATGTGTACAAACTGTCATCCATAGCAACACTTCTTATCTTGGAAAGTGGCGTACCCAATTTTCCGACAACACTTTGTTGTTTTGTTTCATAAAAATACACATAACGCGGGTTGTTGTAAATAACTTCTTTTGCCAATTCTGGATTCTTTTTCAAATGAGACCAAACCGCATCAGCACTGTATCCTCCTTCTGGTTTAATACCCTTTTGTTGTAATTGTGTACCAATAGATTTGAAAGGCATATCATTAACAGCCGCAAAATTAAGTTTTACCATTTCGCCATTTTCCAATTTCAACATACCGCTGCCTTGGATTTGAAGATTTTGAACATCAACTATATTTGCCCAATATAAAATACGCCCTATTTTCTTGTTTACAATATCTCGTTTTGAAATACCTTTGTAACTACGTCCATCGATTGGCACGCCCATTATCGGTTCATTACATTGTGCAGTTCTGGTTTTGCAGCCCGGAATCACAGGTGAATAATATCCTGTATACGTTCCTGTCTTGCCACCTTTTTCATTATAAACCTGGTATGGTTGGAAATTGGATTCAAACCAAGCACGCACAGTTTTTACATCCGCAGATGCGCTTGGTAACATATTACATTTTTCACGCAACAATTCCGGATCTGGAATAACCTGTCCGCTGTATTGTATCTTCGCATTACAAGTGTTACGGAATGCCTGCAAAGCATATCTTACATCGTCATCACGCCAACCAGGAAGTGCGCCATAAGAAACCGCTGTAAAATTAGACGGTATCTTTGAATCGTCTCCAACGTGCGTTGGCGCAGATAAATCACAGCCTGCAACAAGGGCGACAAAACCACAAACCCCGCAAAAACGCACTAAATTAAAAAATAATGACATTTTGATATCCCCCCACTTGTAAAAATGATTTCTTAATGCTATATTATCATAAAACGATGGATAAAAAAAGGAGCAATCGTAATGCCAAAGTTTAATATTATATCTCAATTCTTAAAAGACATCTCTTTTGAAAGCCCAAATGTGCCAGAATTGTTCTTTAAACAAGACAATGGCCAGGCCAAAATGGAAATCAACATCGATATCAATATCAAGGGTGCCGAAAACAATCTTTTCATGGTTGATTTGATTACGCGCGTTCATTCTAAATTAGAAAAAGACGACAAAACAGTATTCTTGATTGAATCTACATATACCGGAATGGTTCAATACGAAGAAAAAGACGAAGAAACAAAAAAGAGAACATTATTGATTGATGTTCCAACAGTTTTGTTCCCATATGTTCGCTCACTCGTCACAAGATTGACCGCAGAATCTGGTTTTCCTCCACTTTCTATGCCATTGGTTGATTTTGCAGATTTGTACGAACAAAGACAAAAGAATGCAGCAGAACAAAAACCTGCAAATCAATAATTATCAATTAAAGAAAAACACCGGCAAATGCCGGTGTTTTTTAATGACTTCTTAATTTTTTATATTCATTTATTATATTGTTTTGCAATTCCTGATTTTTTACTTTCAATTTTGTATATTCAAACATTTTTTGTTCTGTATCTTTATCCATAGTATACAAAATATATAAAATTTCAGGTGATAATTTTGTTTCCATTCCAAATTTTTCACGAAACATCACTTGAAACTTTAATGCACGAGAAATCATTGATTCATTAGTATATCTTTGTCCTATACCATTATCCGTATAAATAAAATTTTCAAACTGTATGGTCCTACCAGAAGTAAAACAATAAAAATAAAACGATGAAAAAATTTGTTTTTGACGATGCGAATAATAAAGTGCATTACATGTAAAATCAAAGTATTCACCAACCATCATTTGTACATCATTGGCACTTGGTTGAAAAATATCAATTTCTGGAAATTTTTTAGTCCCTATTTTAATACCGCCCATTGAATTTTCTTTTTTCCATAAAATATTAGGGTTATTATCAAAATCAGGTCTTTTAGGCAATATTAAATCTAAGTCTTTAGAATCTGTTTCTTTATTCGTTAATTCAGCCAAAACATTATCACGAACAAAGCCCCCAACTATGAACAAGTCATCATGTTTTCCGATGTTTAATTCTTTGGCGACACTATCAGCCACCGGAGCAATTTTTTGTCTTGCCCTGTATATAGCATTTTCAACATCTTCAAGCCACCATCTCATCGTTTAAAAAAATCCGCCATAAAGGCGGATTATTACCTTTTTATTTATTTATGCTGCTGCTGTGAATACCTTTTGAACGTCATCGTTCGCGTCCAGCGCATCAACCAATCTTTCGATTTTTGCATAATTCTCGTCATCTAAATCAACAGGCATATTTGGAACCCATGTAATTTCAGCATTTTCAGGTTCACCCAATTTATCAGCCAATGCCTTTTGAATATTCATGAAATTATCAGGTTTTGTTGTGATAATGAAACCTTCTTCGGATGATTCAAGGTTATCAGCATCAACTTCCATAACCAATTCCATCATTTCATCTTCTGTTTTACCAATGGATGCTGGGTACATAATCTGACCAACATGTGAAAACATGAAAACAACAGAACCTTCTTCACCCATATTTCCACCATTTTTGGCAAAAATATTGCGGATTTCTGGAACTGTTCTGCGTGGATTATCAGTCAAAGCTTCTACGATTACAGGAACAGCATTTGGACCATAACCTTCGTAACGCACAGCTACGAAATTATCTGTATTTGCGCCAGACGCCTTTTCAATAGCACGTTTAATATTATCATTAGGCATAGAAGCCTTGCGTGCCTGTAAAATTGCCAAACGCAATCTTGGGTTGTTATCTGGATTTTTATCACCCAATTTTGCTGCCATAGTTATTTCACGTGCCAGTTTAGTAAACAAACCGCTACGTGCTGCATCAACCAATCCTTTTTTATGTTGGATGTTGTGCCATTTACTGTGTCCACTCATATTTGACCTTTTGATTTAATTATATTAAAATTACACCAAAAGGATAACAAATGATTGGAAAATTGCAAGGTGTAATTGATTATATTGGCTCTGATTTTGTCATTTTAATGGTTGGCGGAGTCGGATACAAGGTTTATACGCCTGAAATATTAAAACCAAAGGAAAATGTTGCACTTTGGATTGAAACCGTTGTACGCGAAGATTCCATAAGATTATTTGGTTTCAGCAGTATTTCCGGACAAAACCTTTTTAACCAATTAACAACTGTTTCTGGAGTTGGGCCAAAGGTTGCATTGGCCATTATGGGAACAATCAAAACAGATACTTTGATGACAGCAATCGCAACTGGAGATGCAAAAACAATTGCAACAGCACCTGGCGTTGGTAAAAAAGTTGCCGAAAAAATCATTGTTGAATTAAAGAATAAAATGGGTAGTGCAAACTTTGATTTTGGGGACACACCTGGTGGGGCCCTGCCCGATTTGTTGGCGGCACTTGAAAGTTTAGGCTATCGCCGTATGGATATAATTGATATGGCGCAAAAACTCGTCTCACAAAATCCAGGGCTTGACGTTTCAAAACTTGTTCCATTGGCATTGAAAGAGATAAGCGGTAAATAATGGTAAATAACGATACGATTTTTGCATTATCAAGTGCCACTGGAAAATCCGGTGTTGCTGTTATTCGCATAAGTGGCAACGATTTATCCGCACTTTTCAAACGCATTATAAATAAGAAAGATTATGAACCACGTCACGCATATTTTACTAATTTCAAAGACGACAGTGGTGATTTAATTGATCAATGTGTTGCGATATTTTTTGTATCACCAAATTCTTTTACCGGCGAAGACATCATCGAAATACATTCACATGGCGCACCGGCTGTTATAAACAAAATATTTGATTTCCTGCGTGAATCTGGTGCACGCATCGCCAATCGTGGAGAGTTTTCACAGCGTGCATTTTATAACAACAAAATGGATTTAACCGATGTCGATGGTTTGATTGCCCTTTTGGATGCACAAACAGACAAACAAAGACAAAGCGCATTAAAATCTTTGACTGGAAATGATTCCGCGGTTTATCAAAATTGGCGCGATCAAATGATTGAAATATCCGCCTATTCGGCGGCCATACTTGATTATGATGCAGATGATTTACCAAAAGATATTGATAAAAAAATATTGAATCAAACAAAAAAACTTTTGAAAGAAATCAAAGAATCAATGTCCGGATATCGTGCAACACGCGCATTACAAAACGGTTTTAATATCGCATTGGTTGGCAAAACTAATGTTGGCAAATCTTCAATCTTTAATAAACTTGTTGGTTCTAATCGCGCAATAGTTTCCGATATAGCTGGCACAACACGCGATGTAGTATCCCAGCAAATTGATATCGATGGATATTTGGTAAATTTGTCTGATACCGCCGGCATTCGTGAAACAACCGAAGAAATTGAAAAGATTGGTATCGAACGCACACGGGGCGAAATAGAAAACGCAGACCTCGTTTTGTATGTGTATAATGAGGTCCCGAACAAAATAAATCAAGACGGAATTACGGTTATAAACAAATCAGATTTATTAAAAGATAAATCAAATAAAAATGTTATTTATACTTCGGCTAAAACTGGCGCAGGTTTTGATGAATTATTAAACACAATCAAAACTAAGATGCATGAATTGATGGGTAGCGGCGAATCAAGAATTTCCATCAACGAGCGCACATACGAATTATTAAAAGACACTGTTCTTGAATTAGAAACCGCGATGAAAAATTATGATGGTAATTACGATATATTCGCCGAACATATTCATCGCAGTGCTGATAATATTGGAAAAATATTGGGCGTAATTACAACCGCCGAAATCGCCGATGTAACTTTTTCAAGGTTATGTTTAGGGAAATAAAAATTAAATAAAAAGCCGGCAAATGCCGGCTTTTTATTTACTCTTTTCTGTCAGGATATTGGCCATCGATAAGGTTCTTTCGCACCAAATGATGTTTAATCTTTTGGGTGCTTGTCATTGGCAAATCTTCTGTCGTCATTGCAAAATGTGTTACCCATTTGTATGACGCAATTTTTTTGTTTTCTTCGGCAACTGCCGCAGCCAATTTGTCAATCGTCATTCCACTATCAACACTGAACACACCATAAGCAACCGTTTTATCGCCAACCTTGTGTTCAAACACTGCAACATTTTTAACACCTGGGATTTCAATATAAAGTGCTTCCAATTCATCTGGATAAACATTTTTACCACTGTCCAAAACAATCACTTGTTTTTTACGGCCAGCAAAATGCAATTCACCATTTTTATCCATGTACATCATATCACCAGTATTAAACCAACCATCTTGATCAAATACAGTCGCATTGACTTCATCATTATTTAAATAACCATTAAATACTTGATGACCACGAACCCATAATACACCAACGCCATTTTCATCTTTATCACGAATTTCACATTCGTTATTAGATGTTGGTGCGCCAATAGAATATGGCATTCTTTTGCTTGTTGGTTTAGAAATACAAATTGGACCAACGGTTTCTGTTAAACCATAACCTTGAATAAATGCCAAGCCCAAAGATTCATAGAAATTTTCTACTTCTGGTTTTGTAGCAGCACCACCAGCGATTAATAATTTAACACGACCACCAAAAACATCCAAAATTGGTTCCTGAACTTTACGAACAAAGAAATCTAATCCCATATCTCGTAATGTTTTTCTGTTCTTTAAAATAAACGAAGCAACACGCCATTTATTTGTCTGCTTCATATTACTAATGATTTTATTACGGAACAGTTCCCATATACGCGGTACAGCCGGTATAACGTGTGGTTGAAATTTTTTAAAATCGTCCAAAATGTATTTTGGGTTAATCGTTGGTTGCAGAACCAATGAAGCACCATAATGCACAGTTGCCAAAATACCAATTGCAAAACCAAAGATGTGGTACAACGGCAAGAATCCATACATAACATCACCAGAATGGAAATAATCTGACATGTCTTCCAAAGAATTTGCACATTCTGTTAAATTGAAATGTGTTAATGGCACAACCTTTGGTGTTCCTGTTGAACCAGACGTGAAAGACATAGTCGCAACATCTGTAGATTCAGATGGATAAGGTCTTAAATCATAATCAATATCGCCATCTTTCTTTGTTATATCATAAAACTTGAATTGTTTAGTTTTATAAAAGAACGAAGGTTCGGCACAAACGAATTTGCACCCAGCTATTTCACACATCTTATCGTATTCAAGTGGTGTTAAATTAGTATCTAACATCAACACTGTTGCACCCAAATACCATATTGCGAACAAAGTTAATGGGAATTGTGGCAAGTTATGAGATAACACCCCTATAACATCACCATGTTTTACGCCCGCTTTATTCAAAGTTGCAGCACGCGCGCGCACTTGTTCCAAAAATTGATAATAAGTAACGTTTTCACGAACCAAAAACAGATTTTCTGGCCACTGGTTCACCGCGTTTTCTAATTTTTGATACATATTCATTTTGTACCTACCTTTTTGTGCATTTGATATTTATTCGTGTCTATTTGTATACTTTCCATCAATCAACCATTGACGAACAACATGGTGTTTGATTTTTTGTGTACTTGTCACTGGCAAATCATCAGTTGTCATTGCAAAGTGTGTCACCCATTTATAAGAAGCAACTTTTTTATTTGCATTTACAACTGCCGCTGCCAATTTTTCCATTGTCATATCTGATTCAACACTGAATACAGCATATGCAACTGTCTTGTTGTTTACTTCGTGTTCAAATACAGCAACACTTTTTACACCTGGAATTTCTATAAACAATCCTTCCAATTCGTCTGGATAAACGTTTTTACCACTGTCCAAAACAATCACTTGTTTCTTACGTCCGGCAAAATGTAATTCACCATTTTTATCCATCCAAACCAAGTCGCCAGTACAGAACCAACCTTCTTTATCAAAAGATTCTTTGTTGGCTTCTTCATTGTTCATATAACCACCAAAGATTTGATTACCACGAACCCAAAGCATACCGATTCCAGATTCATCTTTGTTACGAATCTCTATTTCTGTATCACCCATTGGTGCCCCAAACGCATAAGCAACACGCTTTTTAAGCGGTCTTGAACAACAGATTGGTCCAACTGTTTCTGTCATACCATACCCCTGTACAAAAGCCATCCCAAGTTGAGTATAGAACTTTTCAACTTCTGGTTTCGTAGCAGCACCCCCAGCAACCAACAATCCTGCGCGACCACCAAACACAGAACGGATTTGGTTTAATACTTTATTGACTAATTTACCAAGTCCGAGTGTACGCAATAATTTTTGATGATTCATAATAAACGATACCAACCACCATTTCTTTTTGGCTTTTACACCTTCGATAATCTTCTTACGGAATATTTCCCACAACTTTGGCACAGCGGGTATAACCTGTGGTTTATATTGTGCAAAGTCCGCCATAATCGCATTTGGATTGATTGTAGATTGCAACAATATACCCATACCAAAATGAAGTGGCGCCAAGAATCCTACTGCAAAACCAAATACGTGGTACAGAGGTAAAAATGCATAGAACATTTCACCTGGCTTTAACCATTTATTTAAATATTCCAAATTATCTGAACAAGAAATCAAATTAAAGTGTGTTAATGGCACAACTTTTGGTGTTCCTGTAGATCCGGATGTGAAAGACATTGTTGCGATATCACTATCTTTTAATGGATACGCTTTCAAAGATTTATCAGCTTTTCCATCTTTTGTTTCAATATCAAAGAATTTGAAATTCTTGGTTTCATAAAAGAATGATTTTTCAGCACATACAAACTTGCAATTTGTTGTCTTGGTCATATTGTCATATTCAACCGGTGTCAAATTAGTATCCAATAACAATACTGTTCCGCCCAAATACCATATTGCGAACATAGTTATTGGAAACTGTGGCAAATTGTGTGACAAAACACCAACCACATCACCAGGTTTAATACCAAAATCACGCAATGTAGTTGCACGTGCTTTAACAAGATCTGGAAATTCTTTAAAAGTTACATTTTCACGAACCAGAAATAATGTGTCTGGACTTTTTTCTACTGTTTTTTCAAGCAATTGATACATATTCATTATAACTTCTCCCGTATTTTATTTGTATTTTCTGGATACTTACCATCAATTAAATTTTGGCGTACTTCATGATGTTTTACCTTTTGTGTACTTGTCATCGGTAAATCATCTGTTGTCATTGCGAAATGCGTTACCCATTTATAAGGCGCAACCTTTCGATTGGCCAGCGCAATCGATGCAGCCAGTTTTAAGAAAGACATTCCTTTTTCAACCTGCAGCACAGCATATGTCACAGTTTTATCTTTTTCTTTATATTCAAAAACCGCAACATTTTTAACGCCATCGATTTCCATAAATAACGCTTCCAATTCATCAGGATAAACATTTTTACCACTGTCTAAAACAATCACTTGTTTTTTACGACCAGCAAAATGGTACTGTTTATATTTATCCATGTACACCAAATCACCTGTATCAAACCAACCATCTTTATCAAAAGATTCTTTGTTGGCATTTTTGTTATTCAAATACCCCTTGAAGATATTTGGACCACGAACCCATAATGTACCAATTCCCTTTTCATTAACATCACGAATTGTACATTCTGAACATCCAATAGGTGTCCCAAAGGCAAATGGCACACGATGTTTTGATGGACGCGAACAACAAAATGGTCCAACAGTTTCAGTCATTCCATATCCTTGAACAAATGTTATACCCAAAGATTCATAGAATTTTTCAACTTCTGGTTTTGTTGCGGCACCACCGGCTATCATTAAACTCACGCGTCCACCAAATATGTCACGTAAAGGCTTTTGAACCTTTTTGACTAATTTACCTAACCCGATTGAACGCAAAAATTTTTGATGATGCAAAACAAAAGATACTAACCACCACATATGTTTTTCTTTAACACCTTCTATAATCTTGTTACGAAAAACTTCGTACAAACGAGGTACCGCAGGAATACAATGTGGTTTATAAACTTTAAAGTCTTCCAATATATTTCTTGGATTTACTGTTGGTTGTAACAATATCCCCATATGGAAATACATTGGCGCCAAAATACCAGCTGCAAAACCAAAAATGTGATATAGAGGCAAAAAGCCATACATTATTTCATTTTTATGAATCCATTTATCCATATCACCATAACAATCAGATGAATTTTTAAGATTGCCATGTGTCAATGGAACAACTTTTGGATTACCAGTTGAACCAGATGTGAACGACAATGTTGCAACATCATCAGTACCCGATTTAGCTGGTTTTAATTTTGCATCGGCTTTTTCGTCGACTGTTTGTATATCAAAAAACTTAAAACCTTTCGCCTTATAAAAGAAAGATTTTTCAGCACAAACAAGTTTGCAACCGACTGTTTTTGTCATGTTATCATATTCGAACGATGTTAAATTAGTATCTAATAACAAAACCGTTCCACCAAGATACCATATAGCGAAAAGAGTCAATGGAAATTCGGGTATATTGTGTGCCAACAAGCCAACAACTGAACCTGATTTTACACCCGCTTTGTGCAAGGTTGTTGCACGCGCATGAATCATTGACAATGCTTTTTTGAAAGTTATCTTTTCACGTACCAAAAACAAGGCATTTGGCGATTCTTTCGCCACTTGCTTGAACACTTGATACATATTCATAACATAAAATCCTTGTTGTTTTTATATTGGACATTGTGTATTATAGTATCAGAAAAAAAAGATTGCAATTATGAAAATACTGACGATAAACATCAATTCAATTCGCGCGCATATTGAAAGTTTTATGGATATTTTGCGCAAAAACGAATACGACACTATTTTAGTCCAAGAATTAAAGGTGGAAAACGCGAATTTTCCGTATAATTTACTGGATGAATATGGGTATAATATAAAGGTTTTTGGTCAAAAATCATGGAACGGTGTGGCGACTTTTTCAAAATATTCTATTGAAGATACAATTATGGGTATGCCATCATATTCTGATATCAATTCAAGATTTCTGGAAACGGTTATTGATGGCCGTGTTCGTGTAATAAATGTATATATGCCAAATGGCGACTGTATAGAATCACCAAAGTTCCCTTATAAATTGGATTGGATGCGCGCATTTACACAATATATATCACAATATATTGACAGTGAAGAACCAGTTATAATTGCAGGCGATTTTAATGTTGCAATCACCGATAAAGATATATGGAATCCAAAAAATTATATTGGATCATCTATATCCGCACCTGATGCACGCGATATTATGCAACAATGGTTGGATGCCGGCTGGGTTGACGCATGGCGCGAATTACACCCGGACGACATAGATTACACATGGTATGGTTATCGTGGTCGCGATACAGTCGGCAACAAACAGGGGCTGCGTCTTGATTATTTCCTTTGTAATAAAACTGCTGCAAAAATGATTAAAAACTGCGAAATTGATATTGGTCCAAGATTGGCAGACAAACCAACAGATCATTGTGGTTTAATGTTGGAAATAAATTAATCACTTACACGCGCTAAATCATCATATTCATGATATTTTGCACCAACGGTATCGCGATATTCATATTCGGCAATTTTATCACTGCTGTATTGTCCAAACAATTCACGAACCTTTTGAACAGATGTATCAATCATAGATTTTGCAATATCGTCTGAATATTCTATCAATTCAGGTTTACCGTTTTTTAATTGTAAAAATTGTAATATTGGCACCACAGATATATCATGCATTTTAAGTGGAAAACCATTGTTTTGCATCATAAATGCTTCCAATGGTAATTGTGGCATAGTCCCATCTATCAACTGTTTTTTAGTTGGGGCACTACCTGTTTTTATATCCATAACGATGCCGTCCCATATAATATCGGCACGCGCCCGCACATTACGCCCGGCAATATTTACAGAACCCAAAACTTCTTTGTATTTTATTGATTTGTTTTTAAAGAAATCTTCAATGAATGGGGCAATTTCACAAAAACGTTTATGCCAAAAATAAAACAGAACAGAATTATCAGGTAAAATTTGTTTAGCACGCACATCCATTTGTTCTATTAATTTTTTCGCATTAAAATCTTTCGCATTTTCAATTACATCATGAATTAAAATTCCAAAATTACGCGCATCAGGCAAAACCCAATAATCATCTTTTTTCTTTAATTTCAAAATATGCTTAACATAAAAAGCATAAGGATTGTGTATCAGCAATTCTATTTCTGTCACATATATGTCAGTTTTATCAACCGGTGGTGTTGGCGCAGAATAATCAAGTGGTTTATATTCGACATTATCTTGTGCCTTTACTTGTTTCAAAATATCATCATCTGTTTGAATATCACCAATCGCCACACGAACACGCGATAAAAATCTTGATTCTGTGGTTAATGTGCCACCCATCTGTTTTGAACGCAACCAATAAACCTCTTTTGCGCAAGAAAGATTCATAAAGTCCAACGCCATAAGCGACACTTTGCGGTTTGGTGATGGCAAACCAATTTTGTTTGCTATATCACGTGGCAACCAGGCATTTTCATAACCAAGCGCAGGAAACATTCCTTCGTTAAGACCAGTTAAAATAATAACATCTGCGCCCTGCATACGTGATTCTATGGTTCCAAGAACACATACTTTACAATTTTCGTTTTTTGTTGGTCTTATGGAAACACTGCCTATCGCATCTGCAATAAAGCTGCGCGCATCAAAGACATTCAAAATGATATCATTAGCACACAAAATATCTGATGTTTCCTTTATCGCGTTCCAAATCGGAACATGTGCCTCGTTTTCTATTGTGAAATTTGGTTGAAAATTATATTCGCTATTATTATCAACGAAAGAAACTAACATATTAAATAAATTATGATCATTTTCAGCATAAAGTTTTTCAAATTCGTTTTGATTGTTTTCAATCCAATTATCAAACAGGTTTAATATTGCGCGCCCAAGTTCTGTCATTGTCCCAGACAAACCAGATGAAAAATCTGCAACAATATTTGAACGAATCATTTCTGATTTAATTCGCTGATTTGCAGCTGCATCAGGCGTAATGATCAACACAGATTTATTTTCACTTATTGCGCGCTTGGTAATTTCTGTTGCTACATTCGCCTCTTCACTTTCACGTGCACATTCTATCAACTTACAATTATTCAAAGCATTATCAATATGTTCGCCACTGTTTCCGAAAGCCATATTCATAATGTCTATCATGCTTTCACCAACATCAAGTGTTTGAACATCATCTGTGTTTAACCCAAGTTTTTTCAAAAACAAATACTCACTTTTATATGGATTAGTATCTAATTCAAAATCTTGTGTATCCCCAGATATTTTTCCAGACAATATAATTTTTCCGTTTGGCAATCTTGCAATATATTCCATTAAATCTGCCGTAGCAGGTACAGATGCAGTAGACCCACAAACAATCACGCTGTCATATTTATATAAATGCTTTTTCCACGCACGAATATCAGCATTTCTTTTTTGAGTTGCGGTTAATCTGTCATCTGGTAATTGTTTTAATATATCCAATATACGCGCTTTGTTTTGAAAATGAGTGGCATATTTATCATCTATTATTGATGACCAATCTATGTCTGTAATTTTAACACCTTCGTTTTCCATATAGTCTTGCATACGAATAAAATCGCGTGCCAATGGTAACGCAGTCGCTATATTTTTTACATTAGCATCAAACGACAAAAGTCGCGCCAAAATGATTACACGTTCACAATTTGATATTGTATCAGAATAATTTTCTTCTTCGTCTTCGGCACCATCACCAAGAGGAACAAGATTTGGCAATATAACTGCATGCCCAATTTTTTCAACAATCATTTGTTCTGCAGTTCGTATTGCACGCCGTGAAGGAAGAAAAATTAAAACATGCGAAAAATCGTCTTGATATTTGGCAATCTGACTCCATAACGCATCTAATATGCGCATTGGATTAGAAACATTAAAAATGTTATTATTTGACACCGATAATATCTCTTAATTCTTCTAAACCAAACTTTTTTTCCGCAGATGTTTCCAAAACATTTTCAATCATCGCAGGATGATTTTCATGTGATATTTTTGTTTGTTTGTTTTCACGAACTTTTTTATCTTTTTTTGTATAAACAACCTGATAACAAATGCCGTTTTGATCACAAAAATCCATCAAATCAAGATCTGAATCTTTTGGTCCAATACGCGAATCAATCAAAATAAACAATCTGCGCAGCTGTGAACGATTTAACAAATATTCTTCCAATCTTTCAAGCCAACGCAATGCTTCTACCTTGGACACACGTGCAAAACCATATCCAGGCAAATCAACAATCATAGATTTATCGTTCATATTAAAAAGATTCAAACTTTGTGTTCTACCTGGTGTATTAGATGTACGCGCAACCTTTTCACCAAGAACAGCATTAATAAGTGATGATTTACCAACATTACTGCGTCCCACAAAAGCATATTCTGCGAATTGTGTATTAGGCAGTGATTTTACAGTTTCAAAAGATCCGACAAATTTTATCATTGTTTGTCCACCAATTTTTTATATGCTTCTTTTTTTGAAATCCCTGTACGCGCAGCCAATTCTGCTGCTGCAGATTTCGTAGAATTTGCGACAATATCATTAACAATTTCACTTATTTCACTGTCCGACATTTTTTTATCTGGTGCCGGAGCAACAACAATAACTATTTCACCACGTGGTGGTTCAATATTCATCAAATCAGCAGGATACCCAATAATAGTTTCTTCGTGTATTTTTGTAATTTCACGAACAATTGCAATTTCACGTTCCGGCATAACCGAAGCCAAAGTTTTTATTGTATCCATGACACGATTAGGGCTTTCATAATAAATAATAGTGTGACGTATTTTGTTATCGTCGCGCACTTTCTTTTCATCAAAGAAACCACAGAAAGTAAATCTGTCAGTTGGAAAACCAGATAACACCAGCGCAGATATAGCCGCCGTTGGTCCCGGAACAACAAACACCGGAACATGTGCGATGCGCGCCGCACGAATAAGACGAAAACCTGGATCGCTTATCCCAGGCATACCTGCATCCGATACAGTTGCGATCGATTGTCCACCAATCATCTTTTCAACCAAAGAATCAACAACTTCGCGTTCGTTGTGTTCGTGACACGATACAGTTTTTGTTTTAATATCAAAATGATGCGCTAATTTTCCAAATACACGTGTATCTTCGGCGGCAATCAAATCAACATTTTGCAAAACCTCTATCGCACGTGGCGACATATCAGACAGATTTCCAATTGGTGTTCCGACAATATAAAGCCCTGATTGCATTTTGAATCCTTTTATAGTAAGATAATACATATAAAAAGTAGGTTTTTCAATGTATATGAATAAATTTTTAATTTTTGCGTCTGTTTTGTTATCTGCTTGCGGGGCTAATCAAGCAACAAAGCCTGTTTCTATCGCGACATCTAACCCGACAGATATTCAAAACGATTATCTTTATTCTTCCACACTTTATGGATCTGATGATTCCGGCCCAAACGCCAATATTGCTGTGTTGTTGCCAATGACAGGATCCGCAAAAAACATTGGAAATGATATAAAAACATCAATAGAAGCAGCCTTTTTACGTAAACCCAAAGAAAATATTCGTGTTTCCTTCTATGATATGTCTGGTGAAAAATCAAGACGCGATTTAGTGGTAAGGGATATGCTTAATACAAGCCCTGATATAATTATCGGCCCGTTATTTGCAGAAGATGCTTATTTCTTACGCTCTGCAAAACCATCCCGCACACCTGTTCTGTCATTTACTTCGGATGTAGACGCTTTGGGAAGCAATGTTATAACGATGAACCTTATCCCGACACAAAGCATTGAAACAATTGTAAAACAGATAAAGGCTGATGGCGCACAAAACATAATTATATTATCCCCTGATGATAAATCTGGAAAATTGATGACAGCCGTCGCAGACAAAACAGCCGATGCATACGATTTAGAAATAAGTGGTCTGTTTTACTATAAATCAGGCGATTCAAATAATATCAAAGATGTCGCAATGCGTGCATCTATGTACAGCGCACGAAGCGCGGCTAATACACGCGCCCGCGAAATATTATCAGATATATTGAATAAAGAATCTTTAGATGGCAAAACACGCAGCAATATCAATAACCAACTTGAAAAATTATCCCGCAAGGAAACACTTGGCAAAATACCTTATGATGCTGTATTGTTCCTTGGCAACGGCGAAGATACTAAAACAATCGCATCATTCTTGCGCTATTATGGCGTTGGAAATCGTGATGCTGCATTTTACGGGACAACACTTTGGAACAATTCAGATATAAAATCAGATTTCACATTGAGTGGTGCAAAATACGCAACTTTGCCATCAATATCTGATAATTTTGTATCACTTTATAATATGGTTTCCGGCAAAGATCCTGATTATCTTGCCGCATTTGGTTATGATGCCGCAAACCTATCGCTTGGTATGCTTTATACAGACAAAGATACTAACGCTTACCTTTTTGACCCAAGCGGATATATCGGAACAACTGGGATGTTTCGTATTCAACCTTCTGGGGAATCAGAACGCGCCCTGCGTATAATGGAATTAAATGGCAGTGGTGAAGCATCTGTATTCAAAGATGCCCCAACGAACTTTTTGGCACCACTTTACAGCATAAACACATCTGATTTAAAAGAAGTGCCAGAAAAAGAATTAAAAACACGTGGTGTTAACCCTGGTGATTATATCAAAATACCAGAAAACCTGCGTCGTAAATCGGCATACAGAACAAAAACTATTGGTGCAAACTATATATCTGACGAACCAGAAGAAAACCAAGATGCACCAATAGAAATCTATGCCAGCGACGAAAAGGAAACCATTTCAAATGAAGATTTTGAACCAGTAAAATTGGAAAAGGTATCCCGTAAATATATCGATAGCGTAGAAGTCACTGAATAAGTTTATGAAATTATTTCTTAAAATATTTAGTCTAACAATATTGATTTTATGCGCTAGCATATATTATTGTTCCCGACCAACAACATCAGAAATGATTGGTCAAATGATAATTGTTGGCTTTCGGGGTGATGGTACAGATACAGAAGACTTTCACGCTATAACAAAACAAATACAAAACAATCAAATTGGCGGTGTAATACTTTTTGATACACCACAATCAGCGCTATTAAAATCGAAACACAATATTTCAAATATAACATCTGTTGATCAGGTACAAAAACTAACAAATTATTTACAATCTATATCACCAACAAAATTACTTATCGCTATTGATCAAGAAGGCGGAAAGGTTCAAAGATTAAAATCGGAACACGGGTTCAACCAAATACCATCTGCAAAACAAATGGCAAAAGCATCACCTGAAAATACTTATAATATCGCATATGATTTAGGGTTGCGATTATCAGAACTTGGAATAAACACAAATTTTGCACCTGTTCTTGATGTTGATACAAATAACAATTCGATAGAGCGCAGTTTTTCTAATAATCCAGACGAAATCACAAAACATGCATATGCTTTTGCGCGTGGTATGAACGATGCTAAAATTATACACAGCTTCAAACATTTTCCTGGATACAGCAGTTCAATCGAAAACCCACATTACAAACTTGTTGATATAACGGACACATATAAAGACTTTGAATTAAAACCATGGCAAAATATACTTTCACAATCTTTCCCTTTGTCTATTGTGATGACATCACATGTGATCAATAAAAATATCGACAATACCCCGGCGTCTTTGTCATCAAAAACAACACAAAAGATAAAAGATTTAGGTTTTAATGGCGTAATAATATCAGACGATTTGGATATGTTATTAAGATATAATAAATATGATATAAAAACAGTGATTAAAATGGCGATAAATGCCGGCAACGATATACTGTTATTCAACAACAGAAACTTTCAATACGACAAATATCGTGGTTCCAACATCAATAAAATGATTACAGAAATGGTAAAATCTGGCGAAATCCCGAAATCGCGAATTAAAGAATCTTACCACAAAATCATGAAATTAAAAAAACATATCAAACAATAAATACTTGCGTTTGGCAAAAAATAAGATATAATCAATGGGCTTACGAAATCGTTGCGAGCATAGTTCAAGGGCTAGAATGCAAGCCTTCCAAGCTTGAAATGCGGGTTCGATTCCCGCTGCTCGCACCAAGAATGTAGCGGGTAGCGTGTGAATTGGGTATCCTTACGACGCGAACATCAATTCGTTGCTAACAACGCAACTCATTGTGTTCTTATGCGTTCGGATTCCCGCTGCTCGCACCAAGAACGAAGTTCTTGTGGGATTGGGCGTGCGCCGGAGTTGGAGAGCCGGGGCAGACTGTAAATCTGTTGTCTTACGACTGAGGTGGTTCGAATCCACCCACTCCCACC
>JBGUKY010000015.1:0-46710 GCA_045114635.1 Candidatus Enterousia sp. | reverse complement strand
ATGGCGGGTGTAGCTCAGTTGGTTAGAGCGTCGGTTTGTGGTACCGAATGTCGCCAGTTCGAATCTGGTCACCCGCCCCATTAAATTTAAAAATGGACCGCAAGGCCCATTTTTTAATTTAACTAAGTCGTGTAACCAGATTCTAGAAATGGCAGAAGCCAGTTCAACCCGCGGGTGAGAGGCAGACGGAAGTATGCCGGTGAGCAAAGCGAACGAACCAAGAGAGTGAAGCGAAGCGGAACAATCTGGTCTTCTCTTTTTATTGACCAAAAAAGTAATATATGCTAATCTGCCGTATAAACAAGGATAGGGTGAACATGAATAAAAAACGCATATTTACTTTTTGGGAACCAAAAACAAATTTACCAACATACTTAAAGTTATGTATGCAAACATGGCAAAAATTTCTGCCTGAATACGAAGTAGTTGTTCTGGATTATTCTAATTTGGATGATTGGTTGGGCAAAGATTTCTTTGATAAAAGTTTGTTTAATGATTTTTCTTTGCCAAAGCAAGCAGATGCAATTCGTTGTGCACTGTTGCAAAGATACGGTGGTATTTGGATGGATTGCGATACTATTATCACATCAGACAAAGTGCGAAATTTTTTGAATCCAGAATCCAATTTTGTTTTGATTGGTTATCATGTAGCTTTTATTTGTGCCAATAAAAAATCTTTTGTTCTGAAACATTGGCTCAAAGGCGTACAATTTCGCATAAAGTTTTATAAAGAATACAAACGAAATTCTAAATTTGGTCGTTTTTGTCTTTGGTTGAGATCCCCGTCAAAATATAAAAAGATTGTTAAAAATTTGGAAGGATGGGATTTCTTGGGTAATGGTGTTTTACAAAAACCTTTACACAAGGCTGAAAAGAACCCAAAAGAATTTTTAAGCATAGATAGACAAGCATATAATATTTTACCAGAATTAACAGAATACGGCGTTTCTTCACCAGATACCTACAGACAGTTTTATTTTGAAAATGATTTTTCTGACAAGGTTATGAAAAACGATCCTGGAATAATACTGTTGCACAATTCTTGGACCCCACAAGAATATTTAAAAATGGACGAAAAAGAGTTTTTCTCTACAAACAATACGATATCCAATCTGTTAAAGAAAATATTGAAATAAACAAACCGCCCAAACGGGCAGTTTTAATTTAACTAAATCGAATGACCGGATTTCAGAAATTATATTAGTGGTTGAGTTGTTTAATACTTGACAATAAAATAATTTGTGTTATCTTTGCCGTGAATGACTATCAAAAAGGATTTTAAATGGCTAAAAATTATAAAATGGCGGATAATAATTCTTCAAAAGACGATATTGGTACTACATTAGTACATATTTTTTTATATCCTATGGGTTGTTTAACCTGGGTAATATTGGGTGTCGCTGGCGTGGGTATATACTTAGGTATTGATGAGTCACGTGCAAAATATACAACAAAACAAGACACAATATTTGTTACAGGAATACACAAAGATTTGGAATTAGATCGACATGCTAGACATGATCATGGTCATACATACAATACACCTAATGTTTTTGCTACTGGTGTTGGTAGTAATGGCAAAGAATACAACTTAGAATTCAAATCTTATGATGGTAGCGAAGCTGGTTTTGTTGAGCGTGGTGATTCTATCGTTGTTAATTTCACATATAGAAACAATAAAAGACACAAAGATTCTGTGATTGTTAATTTAACAAAACAAAAAATGATACAAGTTGCAAGACAAAATAGAACAAGATAAATAAACCGCCCAAATGGGCGGTTTTGTTTTATGTTTTATTCCCCCTTGAAATAATTTTTGTATAAATGTATAATGCCGACAAGGTAAGGAGAAATATCATGAAAATATCTGAAAAAATTAAAAATTTACCAACAATTTGGGTTGCTATTTTGGCATTTGGTGTCGCACTTGGCGGTTTCTTTATCGGCAATGGTGTGTATCAATCTTTGGCATCACGTACTGTTACGGTCAAGGGTTTGGCAGAAATGGATGTTGTTGCTGATACTGCCGTTTGGAATATAAAGTTCAGTCGTGTTGGTGGTGATTTAACACGTGTTCAAAATGGCATCGATGAAGATATTCAAAAAACACGTCAATTCTTGATGGATAACGGTTTCGAAGAAAGCGAATTACAGAACCTTCGCGTGACTGTTCGTGATAAATATGCCGGATACAGTGATGCGCAACGTCAGGGTCAAGAAAGCAACGACAGATATGTTGTTGAAACTGGCGTTATGGTGCGTTCTAATTCTGTGAACTTGGTTGATGGAGTGTCACGTAAAATGGGCGATTTGGTGCGCCAAGGTGTAACAGTAACCGAAGATTATGCTGGCCCAATTTATGTCTTTAACGGTTTGAACAATATCAAAATAAAAATGATAGAAGAAGCGACAAAAAATGCGACAGCTGCTGGCGAACAATTCGCAAAAGACGCTGGTGCAACTTTGGGTAAAATTAAATCTGCGAACCAGGGGACATTCAGTATAACCGCACGTGATCAGGTTGATGCATGGTCTGATAATGAAAAACAGGCGATTAACAAACGCGTTCGTGTCGTTTCAACAATAACTTTCTTTTTAAGATAAAAATCAACCGCCATAACGGCGGTTTTTTTATTTATGGCTTGCACTGTTTTTTTAGTTTTTCTATAATAAAACCATGGCAAAAACAGCAGATCTTTTTATTCGCGCAGAACACGCTGATTTAATGAAAAAATTAAACGCGTGGGATATTGCATATCATCAAAATGATGAACCAATTGTTGATGACGCAACTTATGATGATGCGAAATCTCGCGTGCTTGCAATCGAAGCAGAATATCCAGAATTGGCGGTAAACGGTTTTTCAACCCATGTTGGTGCCGCGGTTTCTGAAAAGTTTAAATCGTATCCGCATGTTGTTCCTATGCTTTCTATTTCTGATGTGTTTAATGAAGATGAAGTGCGCGATTGGTTTGATAAATTGGAAAGCAAAGATTTGTTTGTTGAATTAAAGGTTGATGGTCTTTCGTTTGCGGCGCGTTATGAAAACGGTGTTTTTGTTCGTGGCCTTACACGCGGAAGCGGTATTCAAGGCGAAGATATAACCGCAAATTTGTTGACTATCCCAGATATTCCAAAAAGATTAAGTGGTGAATTTCCATCCGTAATCGAAGTGCGCGGTGAAGTGTACATGGCGCGCGCCGACTTTATCGCACTTAATGAATCTTCGGATAAAAAGTTCGCAAACCCACGTAATGCGGCGGCTGGATCACTTCGTCAATTAAATCCAGCAGTAACCGCATCACGTAAATTGAGTGCATTTGGTTATACTTATGGTGATTTATCAGAACGTACTTGGAATACACAATCTGAATATTTTGATAAATTAGAATCTTGGGGTTTCAAAACAACACGTGCATACGCACATCGTGCACACAGTGTTCAAGATGTCCAAAATATTTATAATGAAGTTATGTTGCAAAGGGATGAAATACCTTTCGATATTGATGGACTTGTTATCAAAGTGGATTCCATCGCTGTCCAAGAAAAAATGGGCGCACGCGCAAACAGTCCACGTTGGGAAATTGCTTACAAGTTTCCTGCGGCACGCGGAATCACAAAATTAAATGATATTACAATTCAGGTTGGTCGAACTGGGGTTTTAACACCTGTGGCAGAACTTGAACCTATCAATATTGGTGGTGTTGTTGTTTCGCGTGCTACATTACATAATGCAGATGAAATCGCGCGATTAAATGTAAAAATAGGGGACAAGGTTATCGTTCAACGTGCTGGCGATGTTATTCCACAAATTGTTGCTGTGGCTGAAAATGGTGCGGGTGCATATCCTTTTGTTTTCCCAACTGTATGTCCGGTATGTGGCGGCGCTGTTGTTCAAGAATCTGGTGCAGTTGCGCGTCGTTGTGTTAATTCATTATCTTGTCCTGCACAAATTCGTGGGGAATTGGAACACTTTGTATCGCGTCATGCTTTTGATATCGAAGGTATTGGAACACGTCAAATTGAATTATTCACAAATCTTGGTTGGGTAAAGCAGGCGGCAGATATATTCACATTGATAGAAAATCACAGTGATGAATTAAAAGATATGGACGGCTTTGGGGCAAAATCAGTTTCTAATTTGAAAACATCAATTGATAATGCGCGCAATGTGGAATTAAATCGTTTAATTTATGCAATTGGAATACCTGATGTTGGCGAAGTGACGGCAAAAATATTGGCGCGCGAATTTAAATCGCTGGACGCTTTGCGTAATGCTTCGGTTGAAAGATTGATTGAAATTGATGGTATTGGTGAAGTAATGGCGCATGAAATAGTTTCTTTCTTTATGGACGAACATTCAATGCGTGCGCTGGATAATTTATTGAAATATGTAAACATTAAAAATCCATCTGTTCAAATTATTGAAAATGATGTCTTGAATGGTAAGCGTGTTGTGTTAACTGGAACTTTGACTAAATACACACGTGATGGTGCCAAAGAAATCTTGGAACGCCATGGCGCACGTGTAAGCAGCAGCGTTTCTGCCAAAACAGATATTGTTATCGCCGGGGCTGCGGCCGGATCTAAATTGACCGACGCACAAAAGTTAGGCATCACAATTTGGGATGAATCTGATTTTGAAAACGCGATTAAATAGGGGGGACAATGCAAAACAATTTACGCAATAAAAGACAAGAACAACCACGTTCTTTCAAAGCGCGTGTAATTGGTTTCTTTGTGAACCTGTTTTTGATTTTTGTTGCGATTACTGGTTTGTATATTTTATTTGTGTTTTTACAGATGCCATCTTTAGATTCTGTATTACACGAAACACGTGAACCGGCAATAGTTTTCTTGGACAGAAGTGGTCGTGAAATTCGTTCGGACGGTCGTATAATGGGCGCCACAGTTTCTGTTGATAATTTGCCACCACACGTATGGCAGGCGATAGTCGCGATTGAAGATAAAAGATTTTTTGAACATGGTGCAATATCTTATCGTGGAACAATTCGCGCTATGGTTTTGAATATGTTTCGTGGACATTTTGCAGCTGGTGGTTCAACAATAACGCAACAAACCGCAAAAAATATCTTTTTATCACGCGAAAAAAAGGTGTCGCGTAAGATTCAAGAATTGATATTGTCAATGTGGCTTGAAAACAGATTTAGTAAAAATCAGATTCTTGATTTATATATGAACAGAATATCATTGGTTGGTGGAATGCGTGGCATAGATGCTGCATCAAACGCGCTTTTTGGACATGGTGCACGTGAAATGAGTTTGGCTGAATCTGCGCAAATTGCTGCTATGTTAAAGGCCCCAAGTGCGTATAGTCCAAGTAAAAATCCAGAACGTAATATCAAGCGTGCTAAGGTTGTTTTAACAGAAATGGTTAAACAAAAATATATATCTTTGGATACCGCGCGCGCGGCTGCATCTGAATTAAAACAATCGACACAACCACAAAACACAAACATATATCGTTATTGGACTGACTTTGTTCGTGATGAAATAGAATCGCGCCTTGGGGAAATAAATCAAGATTTATATGTGTATACTACATTGGATACAAAATTACAGAAACAAGTTGCCGCATCTTTGTCTGCCAATATTGGTGAATATCAGGGTGCTGTTGTGGCTGTTGCGCGTGATGGTGCAATCGTTTCAATGATTGGTGGTGATGATTACAGTGTAAGCCAATTTAATCGTGCATTGGCTTTGCGTCAACCTGGTTCAGCATTTAAGCCAGTTGTATATCTGGTTGCGCTGGAAAATGGTATGACACCAGAATCTTATGTTAATGATTCACCATTTGCGATTGGTGATTATAATCCAAAGAATTATGATGAACGTTATTATGGCGGAATAACTTTGGCGACAGCGTTCGCAAAAAGTGTTAATTCTGTGCCATTAAAACTTACAAAAGAATATGGTATTGATTCTGTTCTTCAAATGGCGGCGCGTCTTGGTGTTGGTAATAATTTGAAACGTGAGTATTCAACGGTTTTGGGCGCATCGGAAATGAGTTTGCTTGATTTAACCACTATTTATTCTGTGATATGGAATGATGGTAAATCTGTTCATCCATATTCAATTACTAAAATTACAGATGC
Source organism: Candidatus Enterousia sp. (assembly GCA_045114635.1). Taxonomy (GTDB): domain Bacteria; phylum Pseudomonadota; class Alphaproteobacteria; order Rs-D84; family Rs-D84; genus Enterousia. The sequence continues at coordinate 40,594 of JBGUKY010000015.1, read as the reverse complement.
GGGCGGTCATGTGATTTATTCACGTAATCCGTCCGAAGAAATAACAATATTACAACCTCAAACAGTCGAATATATGAAAGAACTGTTATATGAAGTTGTTACCAAGGGTACCGGAAAACGCGCATATACATCTAATGTTTTCGGTGGCAAAACCGGAACAAGTAATGATAACCGGGATGCATGGTTTGTTGGTGCAACACCAAATTATGTGATGGGTGTTTGGGTTGGTCGTGATGATAATAAACCAATGTCATCAAAAATAACTGGTGGCACATTACCAGCCACAATTTTTCACGAAATTGTGAAATAAATCTCTTGATTCTATGATGTTTTCTGTGCAACACTATAAGGCATAGTAAGAGGGGTTATTTTATGTCTTCTAAATCGTTTGAAAACATAACAGAAATGCCGAAATCTTTGTGGGGTTTTTATGCACGATATGGTGTAAAAAATTATAAAGTTTTAATATTTTGGTGGATGTTTTTCGTATTGATCGCATTTGCTGGTGGCATCATTTGGCCTAATTTTAATCGTTGGGTTGTTGCGTTATTTGAAAACCCTGTGCCAGAAGGTATGTCTTTTATAAGATATGCAATGCCGACTATAATTCTTATCACTGTTTTGAATATGATGATGACCGCAAGTGATCTTATTCAAGATACTATATCTTCCCACCTTTGGCCACGTGTCAGAAATCAGATTTCAGATATTTTGGCAACGTACACACACAAACAGTCTATGACGTTCTGGAACAATAAAATGTCTGGATCTATCAATCAACAGATTAATTATATTATTTTTGGTTTTACCGATGTTTTCAGTCAGTTATGGCGTACTGTTGGTCGTTTAATGATAATTCTTGTAAATGGTGTTTTGTTGTTAAGCATAAATAAGTGGGTTGCGTATTTATTTGTGTTTTCAATGATTTTCAGAATTATGTATGCGTATCACATGCGAAAGCGTGTTAAAAAAGCCAGTGAAGAGGCATCTGGTGCGATGAGTTCGTTAACAGGGAAATTGGTGGACAGTTTTTCAAACTATTCAATTGTTAAATTATTTGCCGGGGCAGATAAAGAACATAAGATATTAAAAGAACCGCGTGGCAAAGCAGTTTCGACAGCAATGTATTCACGATATACAATGCGCCTTTTCTGGGCAATGCCTGGATTTTTGTGGGATGTGTTGTTCGGTACAACAATATTGTTTTGTTGCTTGCTTTATCAAGCAGGACAAATAACCGTATCTGAAATAGTGTTCACCATATCGGTTTATATGGAAGTTATGGGTGTGTTGAATAATTTGATAAATCAGTTTCCAGATATAATTGATAAAACAGCGTCTGCCAAGAAAGCATATAAAGAATTGGTATTGCCTTTGGACATCGTTGATAAAGAAGGGGCAAAGCCATTACGTGTTAAAAAGGGTACAATTATATTTAATAACGTCTTTTTCAAATACAGAAATAAATATGTATTAAAAGATTTGTCGTTGGAAATAAAACCTGGTGAACGTGTTGGAATTGTTGGTCAATCTGGTGCTGGTAAAACAACTTTGGTTAATTTGCTTATGCGTTTTTATGAACCACAACGTGGAAATATTGTCATAGATGGCCAGGATATAAGCGATGTCACACAGAAATCTTTGCGTGAAAATATATCATTTATACCGCAAGATCCAACTATGTTTAACCGCGCAATCAAAGATAATATCGGTTATGGTAAATTCGGTGCCCCTATGAAAGAAATCAAGGCTGCCGCTAAAAAAGCATCTGCAGACAAGTTTATAATGGACACTGAAAAAGGTTATGATTCCATTGTGGGTGATCGTGGTATTAAATTATCTGGTGGTCAGCGTCAACGTATCGCAATTGCACGTGCTTTCTTGAAAAATGCGCCGATATTGGTGTTGGATGAAGCAACTTCTGCGCTGGACAGTGAAACAGAATTATCAATTCAAAAATCTTTTGATAAATTATCACGTGGTCATACCACTATCGCAATCGCGCACAGATTGTCGACTTTGCGCAATATGGACAGAATTGTGGTCTTGGATAACGGCAGAATTGTGGAACAGGGAACCCACAAATCGCTTTTGCGCAAGAAAGGTGAGTATTATCGCCTTTGGCAGATGCAATCTGGCGGATTTTTACAAGAAAAATAAACAATTTGCTTTTTGATTTATGGGGTGGTATGCTTTTTTTCGCAAGAGATAGTTTATGTCAGCTAGAACGAAACGTTTATTTAAGAAATTAATTAGCTATGCGGGTATCTTCTTTTTTATAGTGGCCGCAGGTATGCTTTATTGGCAATTGCGCAACTATTCATTGATGGACATTGCGCGCGCACTTTGGCATATACCGTTTACTAATTTGGTATTGGCATGTGTTGCTTGTTTGTTTGGGTATATTGCTTTGTCGCTTTATGATTATTTGGCATTGGATTATGTCGGCCGCAAGGTTTCTTGGTGGAAATGGATGTTGGCCGGAATGCTTGGGTTCGCGATAAGTAATAATGCCGGACATGCGGTGGTAAGTGGCGGCGCAATAAGATATCGTTTATATACGCGTTGGCGCGTTCCAGGATCTGATATTGTGAAAATGTTAATGTTTTCTGGCTTTACTTTCTTTCTTGGATATGCCGCTATTGCGGTCATAGGTTATTTTCTTGTGCCAAATGATATGTTCGCACAAAGTGCGGGTGCTTCGTTTGGTGTAAATGGTTTGTTTATCGTATGTTTGTCGGTAATATTGGCATACTATGCGATTACTACCATGTTGAGCGGGAAAAGCATAAGAATTGGTGAAATAAAAATCCAGATTCCAACAATTGGCGAAGCGATTGTTCAAACTATTTTGGGAATCGCAGACGCGCTTTGTGCGGGTATGGTGCTTTATTTCTGTATAAGTCCGTTCATAGATATGCCATTTGGTGTGTTTATCGGGCTTTATGTGATAGCAAACGTGGCTGGCGTTTTCAGTCAGGTCCCGGGCGGTATCGGTGTGTTTGAATCTATATTTATGGTGGCTTTGCCAGAAACTGCTGACAAGGCTGCGATTTTCGGTGCTCTTTTGGCATACAGAATCATTTATTATGTATTGCCATTGATTGGTGTCGGTGGGTTGTTCTTTATATATGAACGTTGGTTGCGTGCGCGCATGAAAAGATGGTTGGCCGAGGCCAAAGAAAAAATGCCGCATATTCAATTACCATTACCACACAAAAAATCAAAGATTCAAAAATAAAACACCTTGCCTTTGGAACGTGCGTTTGTTATCATAAAAATCGTTGTATAAAATGGGGTAAAATGGTGTTAGTTTTATCGCTTTTTACTGTAATTCGAGTCGCACTTTTGGTTATCGCGGTGTGCATCCTTGGCATGGGCTGGATTGCCCCATGGGAACGGGTTGCGTCTGTTTTATACATCCCCAACACAAAAGGATTATTAAATGTCAAAAAAGATATATGTGGATGGTGTCCATCCAGAAGAAACACGGGTGGTGGTTGTCGACAGCGCGACAAATCGTGTGTCTGATTTTGACGTGGAAACAACGACTAAACCTCAGATAAAAGGTAATATTTATCTGGCCAAGGTTATTCGTGTTGAACCATCACTTCAGGCGGCTTTTGTTGACTATGGTACCGGTAAAAATGGTTTTTTGCCATTTTCTGAAATCCATCCTGATTATTATCAGGTCACCCCAGAACAAAAGAAAAAATTACTTGAATTGGCACATGCTAACATCGTTGATGATGACGAAGATCCAAACGATGAAGAAGACGAAGTAGCAGAATATGATGACAGCAGTGCCGGCGAAGATAACAAAGAATTATTGAAACGTGCTCACGAATTCAAGATTCAAGACGTTATCAAACCAAAGCAAATCTTGCTTGTCCAGGGCGTAAAAGAAGAACGCGGACAAAAGGGCGCATCAATGACAACATATTTGTCATTGGCGGGTCGTTTTGCGGTTTTGATGCCTAATTCAAGAAAACGTAACAGCTATGGTATATCTAAAAAGATTTCAGACAAGGCTGAACGTGCCCGTTTGCGTGAAATCTTACATGCTTTGAAGATACCAAAGGGTATGACAGTTGTATTACGTACTGCCGCCCAAGATGCTTCTGCTGATGATATTACAAAAGATTACGAATATTTGACTTCACTTTGGAACGATATTCGCAAAACAACATTGGAATCTGTGGCGCCAGTCACAATCCATACCGAAGATTCATTGCTTCGCCGTGTTGTTCGTGATTTCATTTCTGACAAAGACGATGTTATGTATGTTCAGGGTCAGGAAGCTTTTGACGAAGCCAAGGCTTATTTCCAACAAATGTATGGTCGCGCACCACGCAAACAATTGGTTCAATACAAAGATGCTGCGGTCCCTTTAATGACCAAGGCCGGTGTTGAAAAACAATTGGAAGGTCTCCATGGCCCATACGTTGTGTTGCCATCTGGTGGTTCAATCGTTATTAACCAAACAGAAGCAATGGTGACAATCGACGTGAATTCATCACGCGCGATCAAGGAAAAAGATATCGAACAAACCGCATTGAATACAAACCTTGAAGCAGCCGAAGAAATCGCATTACAATTACGTTTGCGTGATTTGGCGGGCATCGTTGCGATAGACTTTATCGATATGGAAGAAGAAAAGAACAATCGCAAATTGGAACAAAAAATGCGTGAAGTTATGAAACACGATCGCGCACGTACCCAGGTTGCAAAGATTAACGCATTTGGTGTTTTGATGTTATCACGTCAGCGTTTGCGTTCATCGTTTATTGAATCTTCGTATGTCGTATGCCCACACTGTATGGGGGCAGGCGTTGTTCCAAGTATTCAAACTGCGGCGATTATCTTGTTCCGTCACTTACAGGAAAAATTGTTGGCAAAAGCGGCACAAAAAATCATTATGACAGTGCCAAGTGATGTCGCAATTTACCTGCTTAATCAAAAGCGCGCTGAATTGGCGGCGATGGAAAAAGAATTCGAAACAGAAATCGTAATTGTTGGCGATGACAGTTTGATGAATATTGATCAATATTCAATTCAACGTGTTATGGCGGACAGCGTCAAAACAGACGATATTTTAGAGGCACACGAACCATCAACTGATGCGAAAAAGAAAAACGCACAGCATACGGACGCAAAACGTGTGACAACAACTGCGCCACGTCATCGTAAACCAGTTAAAAAATCACAAAAGAAACAATCTTTGTGGAAGAAATTGGTTGGATAAAAAATAAGAAACCGCCCAAACGGGCGGTTTTTTTGATTTGTGTTAAATAGATTAATTGCAACTGCCAATCCATTTAGAGATAGAAATATCTTTGTGAAGCAAGAAATCGTATTCACAGTTTCCAGATTTGTATGAACCTGTACAGGCGGCCAAAGTCAAAACAGCAAACAATGCCAAGATTAATTTTTTCATGTTATCTCCTTTTATGTTTCTTACACATTTGCATTATGGAAAGATTCCCATATGTTTGCAAGGTTTAATTTTAATATTTTATGATTTCTAATATTTCTGGAAATTCGGGGGTTAAAAAGTGTCCGCGACCCTTGAATTGATGAATACGAATGTCCGGCATATTCTGTTTTGTTTTTTCAAAACTTGCCATAATATCCGGCATATCATCATCAGATATCATAATATCAATACCGTTTGATGTTTGTTTGATAATATCATTACTTAAATCAAAGTTCGCATAAAAACCATTTGGCTGAAAGTTATTTGGGTCAACCCATGGCGCAACTAATATCACCTGTTTAATGTGAAGTTCAGGGTGCCGTGCCAAATATTTTAATACAAAACCGCCACCCGCAGAATGTGCGATTATGGTTGTATTCGCATTTATATCTTGGAAATCCATAATCTTTTCCCATTCGTCATATTTCATAAGCAATGCATGTGCATGTGGGAACTTTGGAATCTGCATTATTATATCATGATCTTTTTCAACGCGAAATTGCAACCAATGTTTCCAATTCCCCGCATAGTATTCGCGTGTTTCCCAATCCATTTCTGGTGGCATAACACCATCACAAAAAATCATGTTCATAATGTGTCCTTTACTTTTTCAATATGTCGCCAGATTTAATGTATTCTGGGGAATCTTTTTTAGATTTGCTTTGTGCTAATTTCGCATATTTACGCGCATTTGCTTTGTCGCCGTTCATATTATAAAACTCTGCCATTGCCCAATCGGATTCACCGCCGTCTGTTACGCGTGCCAATATCCAATATGGTAAAGGTGCAGGTTCGATCAATATAACGTGTTTACATAATTCTATTGCGCGCGATTTATCATCTGGTTTGTTACGTTCGCTTAATACCAGTGCAAGTGCTGTTTCAATTTGTGGCGCATTTTTGGATAATTTCAAAGATTTTTCATAGGCATCCACACTGTCATCATAAGCGCCGAATTGATATTCAATATCGCCCAACAACTCATAAAAATATGGATTGTTCGGATTGCGCTTAATAAGTGTTTGTGTACCTGTCTTTGCGGTTTTCAAATCGCCACCACGCATATTAGCAATCGCGCGCGCATAAATTGCTGCATCTGATTTATTGGAATATGGGTATTTAGTTATAACTGTTTTATCATTGTCCAAATATCCAATCAGTTTCGCGCGCAATATTTCATAGTCTGCATTTTCTTTTGCAACCTGAGCTTGCGATTTTGTCGGGACTTTTTTCAATTTAGATATTTTTGTTTTTGCGTTGTTTATACGCTCATTAGTCAACGGGTGATTCACACGATTTGGGTTAATCTTGCTTTCAATAGCGCCATGCATTTCGCGCATTTGTTCGAAAACTTCGACAAGCCCGTTTGGATTTTGATCGGCCTTTACCATCAAATCAACAGCCATATCATCAGCCATACGTTCTTCGTCCCTTGAAAAAGAAAGCATAGATTGTTGCGCGATACCAGTTGCCCCAGCCACAACACCCATACCTGCTGTTGGATTGCCGCCCGCAACCATTAAACCAATACCAAGTGCCTGGATAACCATGGTGCGTACCATTTCGTCATGCATACGCGCAGATATTTGAACCATATGTCCGCCAATTGTGTGCCCCAATTCGTGTGCGATAACCGCACGCAAAGCATTTGGATTTTTGATTTGTTTAAGCAGACCTGTGTAAACAAAAATATCTTCGCCGCCACGAACAAAAGCATTGAAATCATCATCGCGCACAATGTATATTTTCAATCTTTTTTCTGGAATCTCTGCCGCTGTCGCCACTGGCTTGATAATTTCAGTAATTTGTTTTTCAATTTCTGTATCGTTAATAAGGGTTGCGGCGTTTGCACTAAACGCAATACAAACAGAAAATAAAATCGAAAATATTCGTTTCATTATGCCCCCGCCACAGTCGAACAGTTAAATATCTGACGAAGTGTGCGCGCCCATTCTTCGTCTTCGCTATTATTATTCATAGCTGCGCTTTGCGCCAACTTGAATAAATCCCGATGTTCGCGATAGTTCACAAAATAATATTGTATCCAACCGCTTTGACGTGTGCCCAATAATTCACCAACACCACGCATCATTAAATCTTGTTCTGCGATAACAAAGCCATCATCTGTTTCGCACAATACATCTAATCTCTTTATGCCGTCTGGCGAAATGTTTGCACCATATAGTAAAACACAGAATGATTGCTGTGAACCACGACCAACGCGTCCGCGTAATTGGTGAAGTGCCGCCAAACCAAATCTTTCTGCGTTTTCAATCACCATAATTGTCGCAGATGGAACATCGATGCCAACTTCTATAACAGTGGTGGAAACCAATACGCGCATATTTGAATTTGGATCTGCGAATTCTTCCATAACTTTATCGCGTGATTTCTTGTCCATTTGACCATGGCAAAGACCAGTGCCAGGGAAATGTTTCTTTAATTCTTCGAATCTTGATTGTGCCGCCATCATATCAGAGTTTTCAGATTCTTCGACCAATGGGCAAACCCAGAATATTTTTGCACCTTTATCAACCTGGGGCGCGATGCGTTCAATAAGTGCGTTTGCGCGCGCGATTGGCAATTTAGATGTTTTGATTGGCATACGGCCGGCCGGCTTTTCATTTATAATCGAAATATCCATATCACCGTAAACAGTCATCGATAATGTGCGTGGAATAGGGGTCGCGGATAATGCCAACATATCAGGGTTGTTGCCTTTGGCGCGCATAGCACTGCGTTGGTCAACACCAAAACGATGTTGTTCATCAATTATAACCAATCCCAAATCTTTGTATTCGACATCTTCGCTGAACAAAGCATGTGTTCCGATTGCTATTTTTGTGCGACCAGATTTCAAAGATATCAATTTTTCGCGTCGTGGTGCGCCTTTGTCACGACCAGTCAAGACATCACAAACCAAACCAATTTTATCACACATAGGTTTTATTTTTGCGAAATGTTGTTGTGCCAATGTATCTGTTGGTGCCAATAAAACGGTCTGGGCCCCGGTTTCTGCCATTTTTACAGCGGCAGCCATTGCAACCATAGTTTTTCCAGAACCAACATCACCCTGAACAAGACGCATCATTGGAACATCACGTTTAAAATCTGCGAATATTTCATCGATTGTTCGTTGTTGTGCGCCAGTCAATTCAAATGGCAATATTTCATAAAACTTGTCCATCAGGTTTTTAATAGGTGTGCGTATCGGACGTGTGTTTTTGTGTGCTAAACGGGCACGACGATTTATCGCGATGGCACTTTGATGTGCGAACAATTCGCTGTATGCTAATTTAGCGATGTATTTTCCATTAGGTGCCAGGTCTTCATTGGTTTCTGGATAGTGTACATGTTCCAAAGCGTCCAACAATTCAAGCATTCTTTCGCTTAATTTATACGCGGCAATACGTTCGTGCATAATATTGAATATTTGGTCGCGAACATTAGAAAAGTTTTTTTGTGTCAATCCTTCGCCAGATGGATATATTGCCTGGTGCCGCGGAATCTTGTTCGCGTTTTCTGGTAATTCAATAAAGTCAGGGTGATTTATGATTGCGCCACCGCGATTATTGAAATCGAGTTTGCCACTTATAATACGCCATTGTCCGATTGGCAGTTTCTCAGTCCAATAATCAAGAAATTTGGTGTTAAAAAATTGAATAGTTACCGGTGCCGCGAATTTGTCAGCACATACAATTTGTGTCGGTGCACGACGTCCATGAAAAAAGCCACCTTTCTTATGAGATTTTATTTGAAGTGAAATTGTGATAGTATCGCCGTTTTGCGCACTAACCACAGAATCAAGGATTTCGCGCGGACGCACATAAGACGGTATGTGTAAAAGAAAATCAAGAACGCGTCGTCCGCCCAAAACATCATTAAATTTGGATGCTAACACAGGACCTACACCGTGAATGTATTGAAGATCAGTATTGAAAAAATCAAAAATCTCTTTGTCCATACCCATAATTTAGCAAATATTTTAATTTTGTGCCAATAAAAAACAGTGATTGTTTTTAAGGCTTTTTCCAGACTTGTTTTTATGATATAATTTTACAGAAAATAAGGTTTTTTTTATGGTTATTAATTTGTTGCATGAACAGCCACTGAATGCTTACTTAACTGATTTAGTTTATCAGGGTGAAAATGTACCAAAACAGCAAACCTATAATGGTGAATTTGAAAGTCCAGATTATGTTGAACAACATCGTGATGAAATAGTCAAAGGCATTTTATACCAATATATAAAATCGCGTGTTCGTAAACATATGGCACTTATGGAAAAAGAACCGGCTTTTGTGTTGGTTGATAAGACACGCGATGATTTACCTGAATGGACAGCAAACACATTTGCGCGTGGTGAAAATATATATGAATTTGATGGTTCAAAAATGTCGCCAAAGTTACGTGATGAAATCACAATGATACGTGACTTTTTGTATGATGAAGCCGGTCAATATGTGGACAAAGTATTCAGAATTGCCCGTAAAACTAAAAAGAAACCTAAAATAAGATATGATTATCTTAAAACCAGTAATGAATATGACACTTTTGAAAAGGCTTTGGCTTCGGCAAAACATTGGCATGAAAATATGGCGGTGGAACTTTCCAAACGTAATAAAGCCCGCGATCTGTTAGAAAAATCATTGAAGGGTGTACAACATGTTATGGATTTGCAAGATGGTTTATCAGTATATAAATTAACAACAGAAGAAGCCCTGGATTTTGAATCTGAATATATGGGGCATTGTGTCGGCAAAGGTGCTTATGACCAAGGTGTCAAAGACGGAAAAATTCAAATTTATTCAATTCGTGATGAGAACGGTGAACCACATGCTACATTTGAAGTGCAAAATGACACTGTTTACCAATGCAAAGGTAAAGCAAATAAAAGACCAATAAAAAAATATATTCCGGCAATTCAAGAATTTGTAAAACGTAAAAATTTAGAAATAGATGGTGATGCAGGTAATATGGGGTTCTTGAAGATAAATGAAAAGTATTATAATATTTATGATTTACCAAAAGAAATGGTAGTAGAAGGCGATCTAAATTTAGAATGTGCGGATTTAGAAGAATTACCAGATTTATCTAAATGGGTGATTAAAGGAACCTTTAGTTGTTTAGCAGATAAATTAACAAGTTTGCGTGGTGCACCACAAAATGTTGGTGGAAATTTTGATTGTGCATCAAATCAATTAACAAGTTTAGATGGTGCACCACAAAATGTTGGTGGAAATTTTGATTGTGCATCAAATCAATTAACAAGTTTAGATGGTGCCCCACAAAAAGTTGGTGGAAGTTTTATGTGTAATTTTAATCAATTAACAAGTTTAGAGGGTGGACCAAAAAGTGTTGGTGGTGATTTTTATTGTTCTGGAAATAAATTAACAAATTTGGTTGGTGTCCCCGAAATTGTTGGAGGAAATTTTTCTTGTGTAAACAACCAATTAACAAGTTTGATTGGCGCTCCGCAAACTGTTGGCGGAGCATTTGACTGTTCCAACAATAAATTAACAAGTTTGCGTGGTGCACCACAAAATGTGGAGGGAAATTTTGATTGTTCTTATAATCAATTGACAAGTTTGCAAGGGGCACCGAAGCGTATTGGTCGAAGTTTTTTATGTTCACATAACAAATTAACTGATCTTAAAGGGGCACCAGAAATAGTTGATGAAATTTTTGTTTGTTCTTTCAATCCGTTGTTCAGTTTTGAAGGCCTACCAAAAACTGTTGGATGTTATGTAGAGTTTGGTCAAAAAGATGGTTCTTTGCCATTTATGGCACCAGAATATATTATGGATATAGATTTTGTAGAGCATTCTCGTGGACTTAGTTTAATACCAAAAGGAAAACAAATAATGGTTGATAATTGGATAGGTGCGCATAATGGAGATAAAATAATAAAATTCAAACAAGGGATTATTAAATTAAAAAAGAAAGCGGCAAAATGGTTTCCTTTATCAACGTTTCATGATTATTAAAAAAAACACCGCCTATGCAGGCGGTGTTTTTATGTGTTAATCTTTATTTTGCAAATGAATAAGCCATTTTCAAATGGTCGGCATCATATGTGCCGTTCATAATTGCGAGTGTATCTTCAACAATTACTAATTCTTCATTTGTTGCAATCTTAAAGATTTTGATTGGTGAATCAGGTGTGCTTAAAACCGCCTCTGGAACATCTCTGCTGATGTTTTTGTTGACGTCTTTGTCCATTTTAATACCAAATTCTTCCAATCCTTCGCAGAACTTTTCGCGCATATAAGCATCATTTTCGCAAACGCCGGCAGTAAGTATCAATGCATCAACATGTCCTAATTCTGCCATATATGAACCGATGAATTTTTTTACTGTTTGTGCTTGCATTTCCAATGCCAATTTGCAGTCGTCATTTGTATCTTTATTATTTTCTATATCGCGGCCGTCAGAAAAGCATTGTGTAATACCCATCAAACCAGATTTTTTATTCAATTCAGTTTGAACTGTTTCAATAGACAGACCTTTGCGGGCTGCAACATAAGATGGAATAGATGGATCAATATCTCCACAACGTGTTCCCATCATTAAACCTGCAGTTGGTGTCATACCCATAGATGTATCCACTGAAACACCGTTTTTAATTGCAGTAATAGATGCACCAGAACCAATGTGAGCAGTGATTAAATTACATTCACTGGCTGGTTTGCCAAGCATTGCGGCAGCACGTTTAGAAACATACAAATGAGATGTTCCGTGGAAACCATATCTGCGAACACCCAATTCTGTGTACCATTCTTTTGGAACAGGATAACGGAAAGATACAGGTTTCATTGTTTGATGGAACGCAGTATCAAATACAGCAACTTGCTTTGCGTTTGGCAACAATTGTTGTGCTGTGATGATTCCTAAAACACCACTTGGGTTATGTAATGGTGCCAAAGGTGTCAATTCATTCAAAGTTTTGATAACATCATCAGTAATTTCCACAGAAGATGCGAATTTATCGCCACCCATAACAACACGATGACCAACACCACCAATTTCATTCATGTCGATTGATGCTTTGTCGCGCAACATATGCATAACAACACTTAATGCTTCCTTGTGGTCAGGCATAAATGTTTCTTTTCTTTCTTTCGTTCCATCTGGGTATTTTTGTGTAACGAAAGAATCTTTCAAACCGATTTTTTCAACATTTCCGCCAACGATGGCTTTTTTAGTATCCGCATCAAAAACCTGGTATTTCAGGGATGATGAACCACAATTCAAAGCAAGTATGTACATGTGTTATCCTTTTTTGTTTTCTTTTACGGCCAAAGAATAGCAAATGATTTTACAGGTTTCAATAATAAACTGATATTTTAACTTTCCATTTGCTGGTGGTTACATTGGTTTTTACACCGGTAGTTTTATGCGGTACCCAAAACGTCTGGGAACCAGAAAACAAGCGTACGTGTAAGATATAATCGCCAATATAAGCATAAACAAGCGGTGAAGTATAATCACCAATACCAAATGCACTGGTTTCTTCGCCGGCGCTGTATCCAGCATCGTCAGATTGGCATACTAGAAATGCACGCGTAAATAATGGCAGGGTGGTCAAATCTGAAAAAGAATCATCAAAGAAAGAGCCATTATTGATAACATCCATCAATACTGATGTTTTTGTTTTGACTGCATTGGTTTGGTATGTAGAAAACAATGTTTGCCAAAAATCAGCCGATACAGAACTTATATCAAAGTTTTCTATTTCTTGGGCTGCGTTCACTTCATCAGCGCGCGCCAACGCAAAACCGCCAAGTGTTTCACCATCGTGTATACGGACAGTTTTGTTTGTTGTATCCATAGTTATTTCACCAGTCATACCGGTAAAATTATCATTTTCTGCGGCAGTACCGCGACGAATCTGCAGAATTCGTGTCATATTAAATCCTTTTTGTTAAAATGTTTGGAAAAATAAAAAGACGGCGAATTATCGCCGTCCAATTGCGTTATATTATATCACAAATCGACCAAAAAATCAAGCCGCAGTTCTTAAATCTCCGTATTGCCCTATATAGTCCCACGCCTGTTGTTGTGCGATACTTGTTTTATTTTTAAAATTGAAATCTTTCAACATGGCATCACGTTTAACTTTCATGCTGCCCAGCGTAAAAGCATGGGTTTTTCCAACAGATTCCAACATATCCCAATACGCAACCAGATTGTGAATTACATCTGGATTTTCGTCACGCCATTTGTCAGCATGTTTCTGGCGTTCGGTTGCTGATTCATATAATTCGATATCGTTTTGCAAATCATCAATATTGCAACCGTACGGTGCAACGACAGCAACGCCTGCTGTTCTTGCGTTTTCTAAATTTGTTTTAACATTTTCAAGTGTTTCGTCGTTTATTTGAACAGTTGTTTTGTATGATGTCCCTGGTGCGCCGATTACACGTGCAGGATTGTTGAGTTCTGTTAATGTTTCTGTCACACGATTTGCAACATTTCCATTAATCAAATCTGTGTGTCTTTTATTGTCTTCTGTCTGCCAATTTTTATAAGCCGCATTTAAATTTTCATATTTGCCAATATCTTTTCCGATTTTGGTTTTGCGGTGTTGTATAAAATTGCGGATACCCGTAGCCATTAATCCAGCCCCGCGTATAGCCAGTTTAAGGGTCTGGTCTGCTGCCTTTGTAACAAATTGAATTCCTTTGTTTTTATTCCCCAATAATTTGTCATCAGAAAGAATTTTTAAATCTTTTGTTGCTTCGTTTAATCTGTCTAATGTTCGACTGCACAATAAACCATATTTAGCGACAGACAAAACCTCTAATGCTGTCATAGCCTTGTTTTGTGCGCCTTTATCATATTCACATTCTTTGGAAGCTTTGATAATAAGGTTGATAACCAATCTTTGTAAATGGTCGCCATCCCGCAGTGCCCCTTCAAAATCATCAGGCGTTTCCGCTTTTAATTCTTCCATTTTTTTGACGAACCAATCGAAATGTTTTTTTGTTTGCGGGTCATCATTAACAACATTTCTTAATTTTGCATTGTCTTTTTTTGCCAAAATTCCTTCAAGACCATCAGTTGGTTTTATGCCGGCTTTGTCAAAAGCCTTCATAATGTTTTGAGAATGAGGCGAAAAGAATAACCTTGTTCCACGACTTGGGTTTGTGAAACGACGCAGATGATTTTCATATGTGTCTTTTGCCCATTTTTTTAACTTTTGATCCCAATGTTTTGAATCTTCCAGTTTTGCAGGAACAAAATCATCTGATTCTTTGTTTTCGTAATCTGTATCTTTAATGGCCGTTTCCAAAGCTTTCTTGATAGGGTCATCGGCCATTTCCAAGAATTTAGACCTGAAAGTACCGCTTGTCAAAAGTTCGTCAAAAAACTTTGTATATTCAACTTTGAATCTATCAACGTGGGCTGCTTCATCTTTAACCTGATACCAATCGTTTTGATCCGATGGCAGTGGGTTTGCGGATATCCCTAAAATATCCTGTAAAGCGGGATCAGTAACAGCAACAGCCGCTGGCGCGCCTGCCATATTATATCCAACGTTTGGTGGCCAATCAGACACATCTGGTGCCTCAGGCGATCCTTCTTTTGGCCCTTTCCATTGTATATAATCTATAACACTTTTGACCTTTTTTCTAAAATCTGGATTTTTATCATATTCACCAGATTGTAAATCTGATAAAAACTTTTCATATGTTGTATCACCAAATACGTCAGATATTTGTTTTGTAAATATTGGTTTTAATTCTCTGGTATGGGCACTAAGAAAAGCATGAAGGTGATTAAACGTTGCCTTGACGTTGTTAGGCGGAGAAGTTCTTGCAGTAGATAAAGGAAAAGTTTTATAAGAATTTGGACCACACCATTTATCAATAAAGCCTTTTGTTGCGGGGTTATAATCACTGCCAATACCAACCGAATGATTTTTATTTTCATACATTGCCTGCATGGCACGTTGGCAAGATCTGTAAACCTTGGTCCAATCATCAGGGTCTGTTATTGTGGTGTTTAATGTTTGTATCGTTTGACCAAAATATTTTGTGTTCCATGTGGACATATGACCATTAAAAGAAGAAATTTTTTGATATTCTTTGAATCGGTCTGCAACATCAGCAGGCATCAAATCGATATGCCTGTGTGAAAGATATGTGCATAATATGTTTTTTAAATCTGCCATAACAAACCCTTGGTACTCACCCACCAACACTATAATTATAGCATTTTTTTGGGGCTTTTTCAAGGGAAGGGGTGTTTTTTTGTGGGGTTTTGTTCCTGTATCAAAAATTATAAAAAATCGTATAATTTACAGCATGGTTTTAATAAATATTATTTTGAAATCTATACCGTATGTTTTGTCTATTGCCGGCGGTGTATTTGTTTTTGATATTTCCAAAGATTATTTACGTGATCCGTCTTGGATAGATTTGATGAACAATGTTGCGGCATCTTTATTGGCAATACCATTGGTATTCTTGTTTTACGATTATTCTAATTTTTTAATAACACGCCGTATGCACAAACATCAAAACAGCAGTGTTATAAACATATTGGATGGATATTTGTTTAAGATTTTGTCTGATATGAAAAACATAATTGGTCTGACACGTATCGAAGTCCCAATGCAAGATATAAACCTTGATTACAGAAAATTAGATTTGGACGTTAAATATATTCGCAATATTCGCAAACAATTAAATAATTTGGAAGATTTACTTTATAAATCGGACAAGATAGAAGTTCTTGATCCACAACATACACAAATATTGTCTTTTATTGCCCAAGAATTGAATCAGATTTTAAACGAATGTAAATATCACAATTCCCCAAAAGAAATTGCGCGATATATTGAAACAACACTTTCCATGATAGACGATTGGTTTTATGCCACTGGCTATACAACACGGAAAAAACTTCGGCATCATAATAACGACAAATAAAAAAAACACCCAACGGGTGTATCTTATATTTTGTGGTGGAGGCACAGGGACTGGCTCGGCATAAATGCCTGCGCCGCATTCGTGATCCCACCCACAAAATTTTTAATTTTGCGGGACCCGGGCACTCAAACTTCGAAATGCTCGTTTTTGTTTACTCATTGTCGAACCATGGGGTTCTTCGTCCCATGTGCCACAAAATAAAAAAACACCCAATGGGTGTATCTTATATTTCGTGGTGGAGGCACAGGGACTCGAACCCTGGACCCAATGATTAAAAGTCATTTGCTCTACCAACTGAGCTATGCCTCCATCGAAGCACTCTTGCGAGCGTTCGGGGGGAATTTTGACATATAAAAAAACAAAAATCAAGAAAAAATTGTGAATTTGGGTATTTTTTACTTGGTGTTTGAATTGGAAAACAAAATGTTTATTTTTAATACCCAAATCCACACGTGAATTATGCAAAAAAATAGGGGTTCAAACAAATAGTTTAAATCCCTAGGTTTAAAAAGAAATCAGCGCTTTTATTGGTATTGGCGTTGTTTAACATTGAATAATGGATTCAAGATTTTACATGCTTCGTTGATGAAAAAATCCATTGCTTCGAATTGTTCTTGGAATTCAAAGATTTTTTGTTTTTTTGCGTAATCTGAAACAACCACAACCCATTTTTCTTTAGTCTGGTCAAACGCAGGTTTTGATATGTATTTGTTGATATGGTTATCCAAAAAGTGTGGTTTTTGTTTTTCTTGACTTTGTTCTTTTGTATTTGTCATATGCATAATAATTTTCTTGTCGGCAGGCAACAGATTATATTTTAACGCGTCATTTAATGTTAACCATTCCATTGCATCATGAACGCGTAATTCAATTTCTTCGCCATTGTATTCTACATTATACGCATATATTTCATGTTCCCCAAAAGGCGCAGAAGTGATCAATTTGCCAATGTTCATATCTATGCCTAATTCTTCTTTTAATTCGCGTTTAATAGCTGCCGAGGTGCGTTCGCCATCTTTCACTTTGCCACCAGGAAACTCCCAAAAGCCAGGAAACTTCTTGCTTGGTGCACGACGCATCAACAAGACTTTATCTTCAAATTTTATAACAGCTGCTGCAACTTTTATCATGTTTTTATCTTTTGTGTGTGTTGTTGCTAAGTATAAGGCCTTTATGGAAAAAGTTCCATGCGGCAATACCATTAACTATTATCGGGGCGTTTCCCCAATATTCAACTTTTAATATTTTTTTACTTTTTTGTTTGTCTATCATTTTACATCTCTTTTTAGAGGGTAAGGGAAACACAGACTAGCATATAAAACCCCAAAAGCAAGTTAAAAATGTATTGCAAAGATTCCTGGAAATGCTATTCTTTGGGCAACATGAAAGATATTAAACCTGATATTTGTATTTGCGGAATTGTTGCTATTGGGCCCAATAATGTTATTGGGCGTGATGGGAAAATGCCATGGCATAGCAAGAAAGATTTGGCTTATTTTAAGCAAACAACTATGAATTATCCGTGTATATTTGGCAAAACCACATACGATAATTTGGCAATTAAACCATTGCCTGGTCGGTTAAATATTGTGTGTTCTTCGTCCTATAAAATCGAACAAAAAGACAATGTTCTTCGTGTTCCTTCGCTTGAAGAGGCAATAAAATATTGCGGCAATACAGAACGGGTTTTTGTTTGTGGTGGCGCTGTTGTCTATAAATATGCGCTGGATAAAGATTTGATAGATGTTATGTATGTGACAGAAATACACGACAAGCAACTTGAACAAGATGTTCGTGAAAATCCAGATGCGTTTACATATTTCCCTTGTGTGTTTGACAGATCAAAATGGCGTAAATCAAAAGTATGTTATCGTGGCGTTTTACCAGAAGATACATCTGTAACCAAGGCAATTTTTTACCGTTATACCAGAATAAGATAATTTGACATACAGCTTTTGCCATAGTAGAGTTCGTCCAATTAAACATTAAAATAAAGATAATTTATGCTTATAACTATTGATTTAGATGATGTAATTTTTAATATGCGTCCAATCCAAGAAGAAGCCTTCAGACGTGCTGGGGTTCCATATGTCAAACAAACTTCATGGAATATTGACGAGATATATGATAAAAAGGTTTGTGATAATTTGATTGAATTGTGGTCAAGCGATATGCTTTATCATATGCCGGTTCTAGATAAAGGTATTCCAAATATATTGAATATGTTAATGGCGCAACGTGAACACGAAATCTTGTTCGTGACCGAGCGCAGATTAAAACAACCCGAAAAAACATTTCGCCAATTAAGACAGGCTGGAATAAATTGTAGTTTTTGCCAGGTTTATGATCAAGAGGGCCTTAAATCTGATATATTAAAGGATATAAAACCAGATATTCATTTTGATGATTCACCATATGTTGTTCGTGGATGTCTTGAAAAATCTGTGCCTGTCGCAATGATAAGCAATAATTCCACTCTTTATAACCATTACTTGCGTAAATATGTTGAACATTATACAAGTTTGCGTGGCGCATTGATGAAAAAGGGTATATATCAGCATTCAAAATAATCGTAGTGGCCTAATTTATATTTTGTCAATTTTTTTGCTTGCAATACTAAAAAAATACTATACTATTTGCTTAAAATAATAACCAAAGGGCAAATTATGTACAATTGCAGTTTTCAAATTGTGTTATGGGATTTGTGCAAGGATTTCCTTTGTTGTAGCTGTTCTTCTGACATAGAACAGTTTGTTAAAAATTATATGACTTCACGCAGTTTCCCAAAATATAACAGAAATATCACTGTTAATATCACGGATTCGGGCATCTTTGGTGTTAGTGCGCCTGATTATAAATCATATACATTTATGCTTTATGATATAAAATGCGCCTTTGAAAAACAGGTAGTGCCAGCTGATGCTGTTTATTGCAAAATTTTGGAAGATACTGTTTTCGATTCAAGAATCAATTATCAAGATTTTATCAAAAATGTTGAAAAAAGTGGGCGAGCTTTTATGAGGAAAGAGGTTTCAGATAATGCCATAGAATCTCGTTATTTTATCAAAAAAAGATCTGTTGAAGGATTTATACAATATTTTTATGGACGTATATATAATGAAGTAAAAGATGGATTTGAATATCGTCGCCATGCTGGATATTCGTTAGTAGAAACACGACAAGATGTTTATTTGCCCGATATGACATTTTACGGGCAATCTCATGGTTCTATTCCGTACAGAATTGCAACTTTTAGCAATCAATTTTATATGGAACCAAAGAACGAATATAATCCTATACCAGCAAAGATAAACACTTTGCAAGGTTTGGCAAAAACATTGATTAAAAACCAATTAAAATTAGTTGCCGAACAAAATGCTGAGCAACGTGTGCCTGGTAGAGAAGCGAAAATCAAGGATAAGATGATGAGTACGCTTGATACATTGGTGTCACAATCTGAATACGTTAAAAAGTATTTTAATAAAGACATTAATGCATTAGTAGCCAGATACAAAAATGGTGATTTACCAAGTGTTGATGATGTTTTAGTTTTCTTTGATATTCATGCAACACCTGTTGTTCCAACAACTGCAATTTGTGGAAACGAAAGATAAAAAACCGCCAATATGGCGGTTTTTTACATTGATGATATTCCAGAAACGCCTTTTGTACATAATTCAGTATAAACCGGTTTATCTAAACCAAAAGTATGTATAAGTGCGGATGGTTTTTGGTTGGACCATAAATCATAATAGGAAATAATTCCGTCTTTCACCGTTTTAATAAGTCCGCTTGGCAATTCAGCGCGACCAATACAAGATGATAGATAAACAAAGCATTCGTCATTGTCTGCCAAGTGTTCACATGCCAATATACGTGCGTAAAGATTCAGTGTTAAATCTGCCTTGCTACCATCTTTTGTCCATGGACATCCGCCACCAATAGGGCAGGCAGTAGAATAAAAATCGCACGCTAGTTTGCGCCCGGTAATACCACAATCTGCTATTGGGCCATGATAAGTATAACGCCCAGTGCCATTTACGATAATGTTTTTCGGTGTTTCACCCAATGTATTCACAATGAATTCAGTAATGTCTTCGTCTTGTAGCATTGGTATTGCAACAATCGCTGTTTCTATCTTACCATCGTTTAGTGTGATTTGTGTTTTGATATCTATCCCAAGATTATCTGATTTGCGTGCTAATTCATAAAGGGCGCGGTTTAATTTTTTTGCCAAAAATAATTCGCGATTTATAAGACCTTCGCCCCGGCATGCATATCCGACAAAAACACCTTGGTCGCCCCAGCCGTTGTTTTCAACGCCGCGACCAATATCAATAGATTGAACACCAATCAAATTGATGACATTTGTTTTTGACGGATTGATTACACAATCACCCCAAATGTTTGAATATCTATCTGTATACCCAATTTCAGCTAACGCTTCCTTTACATATTTGGTTGTATCGCAGATTTTTGCGTTGGTAGTAATTTCACCACCAAGTATAACGGTATCACCCTTGATCATGACTTCGACCGCATATCTAATGTTTGGGTCTTGTTCAATCATTCGATCAAGAATATAACTTGAAATAAAGTCGGCTGTTTTGTCTGGGTGTCCCAAAGACACCGCTTCCGCTGTTTTTTGCATTGTTCACTCCTTTGGTTTTGCAAAAAGAACCAAAGGTGGATTCAAAAGAAGCACCACGCATTATAAACGTTAAAAAACGGAAAATAAGCATAATAACAACTCCATATTTAGTCCATTTAGAGGTAGGACAAGTCTGGTTAAATCCACCTTAGCTGGTGATTATTATAACATAAATCATTGAAAAAATCAAGTTTGTCAAAACCGGAATATTATTTGGTTGATATTTATGCAGGCTTTTTTTACAATTTTTTCAACGAGTACAAGAGAGAGTGAATGTTGTTAAATATTTTAATCTTGATTTTCGGTTTTGCGTTGCTGTCCAAAGGGGCAGACATATTGGTTGATGGTGCTTCTGCGGTTGCAAGAAAGTTTAATATCCCAGAAATAGTTATCGGTTTAACCATTGTTGCGTGTGGAACAAGCGCGCCAGAAGCCGCTGTATCTATATCTTCTGTAATAAGCGGTGCATCAGGTGTTGGTGTTGGTAATATACTTGGATCCAATATCGCGAACATTTTATTGATTTTGGGTGTAAGTGCTTTGATAACAAAACTTTATGTCCAAAAAAATACGATATTGTATGAAATACCTTTTGTGGCATTTATATCTGTTTTGTTGATGTTTATGGGGTGGCAATACGGAATGGTATATCGTGGTGGTGCGCTTATTTTATGTGCTTTGTTCGCATTATTTCTGTTTTATTTGTATATGGTAAGCAAAAATCAAAAAGATACCGCGCCAGTAATCGAACAAATGTCTTATTTGAAAATGATAATATTTGTTGTTTTGGGTATTGCTGCTTTGGTTATTGGTGCAAAACTAACAGTTAATTCAGCGGTAGATATCGCGCATGCATTAAATATCTCTGAACGTGTTATTGGTTTAACTGTAATCGCATTTGGGACAAGTTTGCCGGAATTGGTAACATGTATAGTTGCGGCGATTAAAAAACATTCTGATTTGGTAATCGGAAACATTATCGGGTCAAATATATTCAACATCTTGTTTGTTTTAGGTGTGACAGGTTTAATAAAGCCAATACCATTTGAACATGCGTTTTTAATAGATTCTGTATGGGGAATAATGGCAACGGTATTATTGTGGATATTTGTTGTTCATGATAAGTCGTTAAACTGGGTCAAAGGTTTTGCCTTTTTGTCCATCTATGCGGCATATCTTGTATATTTGATTGGATAATTACTTAATATATTTAACCACATTCTTCAAGGACCACATAAGCAGGCCTGTCATAACAAATGTAAATAATAATGTTGTTGTTATGCCGGATCCATCCATTAAAAACTTTGCGATAATAAGTCCGATTGCACCAACAACTGTTGATACCATCGCTCTAGTTGATAATACTGTGCCACGTTCATTTGATTTAATGCTGTGGTGAATCAAAGTATTATATTGCAAATTATTCAGCATTCTGAATGGTGGTGTCATAGCCATAATTGCACAAGCTATATACACAACCGTCATACTTTGTGTATGTGTTGCCAACAAACCCATCATTACACCAATTATGATAGTTCCAATTGTTATAAGTGAAGTTTGAATTTCACCGAACTTTTCGCATATCTTGTACGCATATTTTGACAAGATGATAACAAAGAACTGGTTAAGCCCAAGATAGAAACCGAATAAACTTACCGGGACATTTGATGTTTCCATAATTGGCTGCATTATCCAGAATAATATGATTGTGAATGCACCAAAAATAGACGGAAACAAAATCAGATTTCGCAGCTTTGGGTTTTTCAAAGTATTTGCTGTGATAGATATTGCATCCATAATTGCTTCTTTGTGTTTTACAACACGTCTGACTTCCAATAATTCTGGCAAGAATAAAAATGCAAATATGCCCAAGAAAGCAAATACACATTCTATCCACAAAACATTTACACCAATATATCCATACAATATTCCACCAAGAATCATCGCAACAAAACTTGCGATACCAGACCAAGTCTGAATGCTGCCAAATTCTTTAAGGAATTGTTTTTGGCTTTTGTTTCGTTTTAATAAATCATAGGTATATGCTTCCAATGTTCCAGAAAATAGGGCGCTTGCGATGCCAAGTAATGCTTCGCCCAAAACCAAAGCCCAAAATCCATAGGCAACTGCAACTGTGAAATATCCAGCCAATGCGAATATTGCGCCAGAAATCATAACCTTTTTACGACTTAAACAATCAGACATATATCCGGATGGTATTTCAAACAAAAAAGCCGCTAATCTGAATATACCCTGAATCAAAAAGAAATCGCCAACAGTAACGCCTTTGTGGGTATAAACCAACACAATAACTGGCACTATCAACATAAAATTATGGCAGAACCAGCCGAACTTTAACCAGGCTAGTCCACGTTTTACAGATGTTGCTAAATCTTTTGCTGCCATAAATACAATGATACCACAAAATAGGATTTTAAGCAAATGTATAGATAAAATAAAACCGCCTTTTCGGCGGTTTTTTATTTTTCATTATTACTGTTCGTAATAAGTTTGAAAAAGTCATTTGGCTCTGCACCTGTTGCTGCCAATATTTTCGATATACTGGCAGTCGAAGGCCATCGCGGTTGTTCATATTTGGAAAATCGTTTGCTTTTGTTAAATGTAGTTGGGTCCAAGCCACTGCGTTTTGCCAAACCAGAACAAGATAAGCCATGTTCGTGAGCAAACAATTCTATGGCATGCCAAATCTGATCGTGATTCATGATTGTTTTCTCCTGTTTTGTTCCGTTTTTGTTTCCCAATCCAACAGGGTATATTATCATTACACGAGAATAAAATCAACAATTTCAACTATAATAAGAACACAAACCTATTGTTGCGAACAATAAAGGTAGAATTATGTTTTTATAAAAAGCCCGAATGTGTGTATTAGATCCTTGACAAGTATTAAGCACTTTTGTACGATAGTATGACACTAAGGATGGTATACCAATAATCATATTTCTGGTGGAGGCCAGTATGTCTATAGAAGACGATAAGTATATTTTAGAATCGTACAAAGCTGCGTTGGCAAAAAAGACCATAACAGCTGTTGATGCTGTGAAGATTTCTGCCGATTATTATTATGATAAGCTGGTGTCACCAAGCGACCAACTTTTATTGGATTTGGCGTTTCAAAAAAATTTAACCCAAGAAAAATTGGATAAATTCTTATCCGAATGGGATATCGAAGCCGAGGGATCTTATCGTGCTTTGTTGCTGTCTTATATAATGAAACAGCATCCTGATTTGGCCTTTGATGAATATAATGGTCCGCGTTTAAAAGGACTGCTGAACTTTTATAAGTTTGCTAATCTTGGTCTTATTTCTCATTATACAAAAATTGTTCGCGCATTGAATGAACATGGCATAGTACCAATGATTATGAAGGGCGGCCTTATGAAATATCTTCGCCCAGAATTATCAAGATGTATGGGCGATATAGATATCCTTATATTCGATGATGAAGATTATGAAAAGTCCAAAAAAATTGTGCATGATTTAGGATATGATTATGAACAGCAAGATCATTCTATTGATTTACATGTTCCTGGATCAGAGGCAGGTGTATTAGATATTCATTCGTATATTGATATTGGGTCAAAGTATGATAAAACCGAAATAATCAATAATTTTAAAAAGCGTGCAACTAAAACAAAAGTATTTGGTTGTGAAACGTATATTCCTTGTACAGAAGATAGTTTGTTTATAGGTTTGGTAAATCTAGCGAAAAATGTTCGTAATAAAACAAGTGTACGTGGAGTGTTATTTTATTTGTTTGATTTTGAATACCTTAAAAACAGCAAGCCAGACCTTGATTGGAATATTGTTGTTGATAATATCCGACTGACTGGTGCATATTCCTATATGATCGTCGCGATAGAATTTGCAAACAAGGCAGTTCCAGGTATTGTGCCAGATGTTGTGGCAAATAGCAGTATTGTACGCCACAATGTGAAAAGACACTTTAATTGGGATGTTTACTATTACAAATATGTCGAAGATGTTCGCGCAAAAAGTGGAAGCACAAAAATACGTGATGTTCATTCATTAAAAGATTTTAGTAAATACTTGAAAATAAAATTCACTAAACAGGTCAGATGGTTTGTCTTGCAACACCCAACTCTGACAGATTTATGGTTAAAGATTGCATCTAAATACGGAGATAAATAATGCGTATAGATATACAAAACAAAGCGGAATTACAGGAATATTTTAAACGATTGGCAGAGTTTATACAGCAAAAGCCACAATGTTTTATAAAGTATATCGATCTTGGGGTGAAGGTTATACGTGTTATATCATATGACAAGGATTTCCTGCCACATATGCAACGACAAATGACGTATGTCTTGCGTGATAATATGGATCATTATGATGAAACACTTGTTTTATTCAAGGAAGAAAACACTAAACAGGTCGCAATGAGTTTAGGTGACAAATTTGATCCTAAAAAGAATATGCGTCTTCGTTTGGATGTCGTCATGAATCATAATAATTACCCAAGTATTTGGGTTTTTGATGAAGAATATTCACATGTTAATACAGTCGTTTCTATCGATATGGGGTCCGGTATTGTCGAAGGATTTGATGTTGAAAAACATACCTGTTATTATGGTGTGCGAGATCTTGATCCAGAAGAGTTTATTAAACAAGGTCATTGTTTTGTTCAGCCATTAAATAACCTTATAAAAACAGATACTGTGAATATTGCGCATGGTGCAATTATCGGGTTTAATAATAATGGGCTTTTAATGTGTGCACGTGGGCAACGCGGAAAATCTACTTTGACTGTTCACGCTATGATGCATGGATTTGAATATGTATCTGATGATTATCAGATTTTAGAAAATAAAAATGGTCAGCTTTTATCTTACCCAATTTACTCAATCATCACTTTAAGTCCAACAATGTACAGTGAACTTTATGATGATCTGAAGGGCAAGTTTGTTTCCAATAATGCGCGCAAGGACAAATATGTAATCAATATTGCCGAATATCACGATCAATTCAGAAAGGCATATCCAATCCGTTTGTGTTTGTTCCCTGAAATTGTAAGCGATCCAGAACCAAGTATAAAGTTTTGCACACCAAAAGAAAAAGGTCGTGCGATTGTTCAATTGATTCAATCAACCGTTATGCAAATGCGCGATCTTAATAATCATGCGGTTATAAAGAAAATGTTTGATATGGTCAAAGATATGGACTTTTATAAGTTTAACCTTTGTCGCAATATCGCGGGAAACACTGAATATTTGCGTCAATTCTTGAAAGATTTTGACTTTAATGTGCACAAGGGTATTCCAACAGACAAGATTATGGTTGATATAACATTTGATTTGGCAAATATTTTGGACAGCGAAACAAGCACGATTTACAGTATGAATAAGTTCGCAACAAACGTATATGAGAATTTGTTAAAAGGTGTGGATACAGAAGAAATATGGCACAAACTTGAACCAATGACGGCAGAAAATGAAAATCTGCGGGAAGAGTTTGATGCACTTGTTCAGGTTATCAACGATCATGGATTTATCCAGGATGGTATAGATGTCCCTGAAAACTTTGAAATCAATCCTGAATTTGCAGCAGAATGTAATTTCAAGCTGTCTGTTTGGGAATATGGCGAAAACAAAACAATCGATTTAATAAACATAAAATAAAGGAAGAAAATATGGCAAATTACACATTAAATGAAGCAAAAATGTTTGCAGACATCACAGACGGTGTCGCAATTGTGATTAATAACGAAACTGGTATTTATTATGGTATGAACGGTTTTGGAACAACTGTATTTGAAAACATTATTGGTGGCGTAAGCATTGAAAATATTGCTGCGGCATTAAAAGGTATCGCTGGCGCACCAGCAGATATAGAATCACGCCTTAACACATTTGTTGAAGCATTGAAAGAAAAAGAACTTATCGTTGAAGGTGGCGCCGGTGACGCAACTGCAAACATCAACGAAGCCGCTGCAAACGAAGATGCTTTTGAAATGTCTGTTAACGAATATAACGATGCCCAAGAAATGTTGTTGGCTGACCCAATTCACGAAGTAAAAGAAGATACTGGTTGGACCCCAGAAAAAGATTCAATTGGTTATACCAAAGAAGAAACCGCTGAACGTGAAAAGAAAATGGAAAAATAATGCCAAAAGTTTCGGTTATCGTTCCTGTATATAATACAGAAAAATATTTGCCAAAGTGTCTGGACAGCTTGACTGGCCAGACACTTTCTGACATTGAAATCATCTGTATTAACGATTGTTCAACGGATAATTCATTGTCGGTTTTACAAGAATACGCAAAAAAAGATAACCGAATAAAAATCATAGATTTCAAAGAAAACAAAGGTGTATCTGTTGCTCGTAATACCGGTATAGACGCTGCTACTGGCGAATATATTGGCTTCGTTGATTCTGATGACTTTATTGATCCCGATTTTTATGAAAAGTTATACACCAAGGCAAAAGAAACGGGTGCTGATGTGGTAAAGGGGAATATAACCGAATACGGCAATGATCTGGAAAACAAAATATTTCATGATTTACAACGGCAAATAAATACAAACAAAATATATTTTCATTGTCAATTTACTAGCGCAATTTATAGTACTTCTTTTTTAAAAAACAATCATATTTATTTTCTAAAAGGTACAAATTTAGGTGAAGACAGAATTGTTCCGGTAAAATCCGCCATTTTAAGCAATGTTTTTTGTGTCGTAAATTCTACTTTTTATCATTATGACAGACATTCTGATTCTTTGACTGGCAACTGGCAAAATGCAAATAAAATAAATCAATTACTTACATCAACGATACAAATTACAGATTATCTTAAAAACGAGCAGAAATTATCATGTAAAAACCGTACATTTTTAATATCATTGTTCTTCACAGAATTTGTTCGCGCCCTTTTAGAAGGACTGAGAAAAGATTTAAGTGGCTATAATTTTGCGGGGATACAAGATTTATTAAAATTAGAAAAACACTTGGATCAATCAGCCCAGAAACTTAAAAACATTATACAAAATTATGTAATCAATAAAGATGTTAACCAAATTTTACGAGAAATACAACTACTAGAAAAGACAGCTCTACTAGCACAGTTAAGAGATAACGTAAAAAAAGCCAAAAATGCGCTTACAAAAGAAGAAAAAATTTTATCTGCATATAAAGAATTTGATTACTTGAATAACGACACATCAAACCCTTTAATTAAAATTTTAGTAAGTTATATAAAACCATCGTTTTTATTCAAAAGCAAAATTTTAACCCCTATTCATTTAGGGAAAGCTGTAGAAAGGTTGGATTCAAAGGATGGCGTTCAATCTGATGAAAAACTAAAATGGCTTCATGAAAATTGTGAATTTAACGATGATTTTGATGGTGGTATTTCAACACAAAATCGCCGGATTGGTTTTTTAACGGGGACATATTGGGCATGGAAAAACTACGATAAATTAGGAACCCCAAAATACTTTGGGTCGTTCGGATACAGAAAGTTATTATCGGCTGATTTTATTGATCAATTGGGAACAGTAGATATCGTTGTCCCAGAAACAACGATCTTCAAGGATACATTAAAACAACAATTTATAGATTCTCACGGATCCGAGATGTATCAAACAATGATTCATTTGTTAAAAGTAAATCATCCAGATGATTTAGCCTTGTTTAACACTTATTTTGAACAAGAAGAGGGATATTTCCATGAACTTTATGTCATGAAAAATGATATCTTTTTTGATTTCTGTGAATGGATTTTTAAGATATTATTTAGTGCGTTAAATGATTTTGAATCAAAAATTTTAAATGTGAATGAATTTAATAAAAGATTTTGCAAAACATTTGATGTTTCCCCAAAAGAATTAGATGCAAAATTAGGGATTGATTCAGAAAAAGAGGTGCGTGATTTAGCTTTTATTTTTGAACGACTAACGGGATTTTATTTGTACAAATTGATACAAGATAAGAAAATAAAATATACAACAGCTTCCATCGTTCGTTTTGATAAGCAACAAGAAGATTTACAAACTTTAATTTTAGAAAAAATACATCAGAAAATAAAAAAAAGATTGGAGCAAAAAAAATGATTCGCATTCCCGTATTTCTATCAGCAGACGACAATTATGCTCCTTTTGTTGCAACAACGATTGCTTCTATTTGTGATCATACACAATCTTTCATAGATTTTTATGTTTTGGATGGGGGTATAACTTCTGAAGATAAACAAAAAATTGCAACATTAAAAAATAAGTTTTCAAATTTTTCCGTTGAATATATACAAGTAGATATCACTAAATACATTGATGCTAAAAATTATAAAAATATATGTTTTTATGTATCCTTAGCAACATATAATCGCTTTTTAATTCCTCTTTTGCAAACAGGTATTGCTAAAGCTATTTATTTAGATGTAGACATTATTTGTAATTTAGATATAGAAAGACTTTATGACACAAATTTGAAAAATTATCCTTTAGCTGCGGCGCCAGATTATGTATGTGGTAATGAAGGCGAAAATAGAAAAAGTCGTCTTAATATTGAAAGTGCCAATCCTTACTTTAATGCTGGGGTTTTGTTGATAGACTGTGAAAAATGGCGTCAAGAAAATATCTCACAGAAACTTTTCGAAATCGCAAAAAATTATCATGATGTTTTGCAAATGGCGGATCAAGATGTCCTGAATATGTTTTTTTGCAAACAATATATAGTTTTAGACCAAAAGTTCAATGTAATAGAATCAGCTGATGAAATAGTGTTGCGTCACTTTGCTGGTATGATAAAACCTTGGCAGGCAGATTTTTATTTAGATTCCATAACAAAGATGCCTAAACCTATTAAAAATACAGATTTATTTTGGAAGTATGCCAAAATGACACCTTTTTATGATGATTTTGTTCAAATGAAGCGAAAGTTTTTAGATTCCAATATTTTATATCAACGTTTTAACAAAATGATAGGAGATAAAAAATGATACCTAAACGAATATTTTATGTATGGGGATATGGCGAGCCTAAATCGCGTATGGCTGATATATGTATCGAAAATTGGCGTGAACATTTGCCAGACTATGAAATCATCGAACTAAACGAAAAATCAAAAGAATGGTTTGATTTTGAATATGAATATGCCAACAATTTGTGGTTTAAAACGGTTTATGATCTTAAAATGTGGGCTTATGTTTCCGACTATATGCGAGTGAAAGCATTGTTGGATCACGGTGGAATCTATCTTGATACAGATGTAACTGTGTATAAATCTTTTGATTCTTTGTTGAATCATAAAATGTTTATTGGGAATGTTGCCAATAATTTACCAGAAATGGCAATTTGTGGTGCGGAAGCAGGTCATCCTGTATTAGCAAAAATGTATGAATTTTATCAAGAAACTATTTGGAAATCTCCATTATATATCATTACTGGTGTTGTCAAAGAAGTTCTTGAAAAGAACTATGGATTGCAATTAACACCATCAAAAATTTGCGAAAATGATATAATTTCTGTTTATCCGCCAGAATATTTCTGCCCATTTCACTATAATGAACAATTTAGCCATGACTGTATTACAGAAAACACATATGCTTGTCACTGGCAGAATGCATCCTGGCTTAGCAAGAAAAACTTGTTCTTCTTGTCTAACAAGCACAGATTGCCACTGAAAATTTTATTACACCAAATGGAAGTTATTGCTAAAGTTGATGCAAATGCTAATAACAAAGTTAATTTAGATAAAGTTAAAGAACTAGATAAAAAACAGGATGCTTAAAAATGGCTTTTGAATATTACAGAACCTTAACAAATGGCAATAAAATCCCAACACTGGGTTTTGGCACAGACTATATCCCAAAAGGCGATATTTGTGTTCAGGCTGTTACTGACGCTATCGAAATTGGTTACAGACATATTGATAACGCAGATTGCTATGATAACCAAGAAAGCGTCGGTAAAGCTATTAATAACTGCATAGACCGTGGACTTGTTAAACGCGAAGATTTGTTTGTTGTTTCAAAAGTACCAGATTGGAAACAAGGATATGAAAAAACAATTGAATGTGTCAAAAATTCATTGAAGGAAATGCAACTTGATTATTTCGATTTATATTTAGTTCATTCTCCTTTAAGACATGAAAATAATTGGGAACCCGTTGTTTTAGAAACTTATAAAGCATTAGAAGAATTGCAAAAACAAGGCCTTATAAAAAATATCGGTGTATCGAATTTTGCCAGACGCCATTTAATGTTTTTACGCAAAAATGTCAAAATCTTACCTGTTGTTGATCAGGTGGAATTGCATCCAGAACACCAGAATATAGATGTTATGGATTGTTGTTTTAAAAGTTATATTCAACCAATTGGTTGGGGAACGTTAAATCAAGGACGTATTTTCAAAAATGAAACATTCTTAAAACTTGCTGAAAAATATAACGTTTCGCCATCTCAAATTGCTGTGCGTTGGAGCTATCAAAAAGGATATTGCCCGTTGGCAAGATCTATAAAAAAGGAACATATTAAAAATAATTTTAATATCCAAAACTTTGAGTTGTCTGATGAAGATATGTCGGTTTTGGATGCTATGGATGGTGGCGAATGGTCAAATACACACGATGATTCTCTTTTTCAAAAAACTAATAATGTCGTTTCTCTGCCGCAAAACATAACAACCAAATACTATTTGTTCCATTTTATCCCTTTCTTAAAATGTAAGCAAACTGAGAGTAAGAAAAAATATTATTTGTTTGGTATAATCCCTATTTTAAAAATAAAATAAAAGGACAAGAAATGAGCGATTTAATCAGTGTTATTATTGCGTGTCGTAACGGTACAAACTATGTCAAAGAGGCTATTGACAGTATCAAAGCCCAAAACATGAATACTGAAATTATCGTGGTTGACGATGGTTCTACGGATAATACTGCTGAATATGCAAAAGCTTGTGGTGCAACTGTTTATTCTATTGAACATAGTGGGCCGTCCAAGGCACGTAATGTTGCTTTGCAACATATGCATGGTGATTATGTTATGTTTTTGGATCACGATGATGTCCTGACAGATGGTGCATTGCGTGCTTTATATGATGCTTTGGTTCAAAACCCAGATGCCGATTATGCCCAGGGTAAATTGCAAGATTTTGTATCTCCTGACTTAACAGATGAAGAAAAGAAAAAATTGGCACCGCGTCCAGAAATATACGGTGGATTGCTGACCGGCGCATATTTGTTTTCAAAACGAGTCTTAGATTTTGTCCCGGGTTTTAATGAAGATCTTAAAACTGGCGAAACAGTCGATTTCTTGTTGCGTGTTAGCGGTGCGCCTTTGAAAACAATAAAGTTAGATTTTGTGACAACACACCGTCGCTTGCATAACAGCAATACTGGACGCATAATGCCGCAACAAGAAAAGCAAGATTATTTAAAACTTTTGCGTGCTAAATTGGCGGCGGCAAAGAAATAATCTTTATGTTATTAAATACTTGTTGTATAGGACGATTCTTGGTAATCTTATATATTTTTCTAATAATAATTGAATTATAGTCGTAAAAACAATTTATAAATACTGACACACGGATTAACAGTTATGAACTGGTGGGCCAAAAAATGCCTGATTTCTGCGGGTTTGCTGAGATTTTTGTGGTGTGTGATCAAAACCCGTATGTCAAATGTATGTTTTAAAGAACATATATAGAAGATATAAAAACCAATCTCCATACACCATTTTTTGTGTGTTCCCCCAATAACTTAAATGAATTCTCATTTGAGAAATCAAATAAACATACATTTCAGCTAAACATACATGTATGAAAAATAGTGCAAAAATGCCCCAAAATCGCGATACTTGGACCCAGTGAATATGTCGAATTTGACATACCGTATGTACACATACGCACATACATTTTTAAGAAATTAAATCGATATGTAAATCAACTTTCCCCGTTTATTTGTGTTGAAAATCCAGTATGTTTTTTAGTATGTTATGTATGTATTTTTGATGTAAAAATTACAATTTATAACTGTGGCAAGAGCCAGATTCTACACACAACAAAAATACATTTTTAAATTTTGATTTATATTTGTGTAAACGAACATTCGTGGTAACGGTTACGGGACCAAAGCAAACATCCTCGTTATCAACCACAACCAACAATGAAACCTTATCACAATTTTTCAAATAATTCGGAACAAGTTCTGACTTTTTATCGATGAGATGTTGTATGTCACTTGGGTCAAGGTCAAAATACATCCGTTCACAATTAAATGTAGGTGTGGTTTCTATACCAGAATTTATGCTTACGCTTATCCTTAACCAGTGAGTACCTAAATCCACACTGGTTCTAAAGAATGTTTTATTTGAACCAAGGTTTGCTTCAATAGCTTTTATAATTTTGTTTTTTATTACGGTTGGGGATTCTTCCAATTTCTGAATGCCATGATATCTGTATGTTAGACTGAGTGTTCGTAAGAATTCTTTGTTTACAGCATCTATAACAATACCTATATTATGGCCGTGTTTTAGAAAATATGCGTGAACCTGTTCGGTTATATGCTGCATAGTTCTGTTGATTTGCTGCCAATCACCACCAGGACGAACAAATTTTACGAGTTCTAAGCCATGTATACTTTTTTCAGATTCAAACAGAAAGTCAGGTTCTTCGGAATCTTTCTTGTTGGTGAATTTATTTTTTGCATACCACCTTTGCCCAAGTTTTGTACCTAAAAAACAATCCAGCAAAAGCAACTCGTTGGCCTTCTTTGTTTCATTTTTGTTACCAACGAGCATGGTTTTTATACCACCACCTTTAAAAGAAAATAACTTATGTTGTGTCATCGTATTATTTATAATTGTCTACTTTTTGCAGCAGATTTAATAAATCTTTTACATAACACCATTTATCAATGTCGTCTGCATAGTCGGCTTCAATACCATACGTAATACAAAAAGTATTTTCATAATGGCTGGCTGTACCACTAATGATAAATTCACCATCTTCATTATGCCCGATACATAAAATTTCTGAGCCTTTTCTAGGTCTTTCTGTGTTAGAGTGCCAAATTGTATTTGTCATGATTTTTCTCCTTTGTTATACAGCTGATATAGAATCAAATCTTAAAAATACAAGACTTAGCTTTTATTATTTGTTCTACTTGACTTTACAATTTGTTTTTAGTTATGTTTTGCATAGAGAAATATGATATAAAAAAGTGCGAATATGAAAAGAAATCTGTGTAAACAAAATTTTGAGCGTTTGGTTCAGAACTTGAGAAAATATTGTCTAGATTACGATTCTCTTTATGGTAGTCGAAAACATCCTAAACGTACATATTTTTCAAAAAAATACAATTCTTACATTTCTGAAAGAACTGTTTATGCTGGCCGAATATGTGGTTTAGATTACAGTAAAAAACAAATGGACTATCTCCGTAATGAAATTTCGTTTGAAGAATTTAAGGCTTTTCACGATAAATTTGTTGAACAAAACCCCTGGTTCCCAGAAGTGCGTCTTGATGGCAAATTTAGAGTATTTGTTTATTTAGAAAACAACAATTTTTGTTTAGATATAGAAGAAAATAAAGTAAGAACAAAATTAGTAGATATACCAGTTCCAGAAAAAATTATAGGGGATCATAATGGAGACACTGCTTGGAGATTCGAACAGTGTATAAATCATCAAATAGATAAATATTTAAGACAAAAGCATACCAACATAGATGTTATAACAGTTTTGCCAGAGAAAACGTAGTACTTTCAACTGAGTATCAATATGTTGACAGTTTTTGGCAGATGTGTGTCTTTGGTTTATGCTTTTATTATATCCTTTATCAATAATTCTAAACCTGTTCCATTTACAAAATAATTCTGTGGACAGCGTTTTAAGTTTTGTAAGACATGAGAATATTGGTGCTCATGTTTGTTCTTTGTATTACCTGTGGCTATATTAGAATCAATTACTTTTGAGATGTCCATTTTGCTAAATTCATCATCTATATGACCGATATCATTATCTTTTGCTAAGGCTTTGATAAAGTTGCCTTGTAAACAAGATACATAATGCACATTTATATTAGATTCAGTTTGGTTTATGAAATTTATTATTTCGTTTATGGCTTCGTTTTGAGAACCGCCGTCTCCATTGGTCATTTTATGTTCGATAATAAATATATCTCTGTTGTATTTTAACAATAAATCTGGATACTTATTGTCTCTGGCTGCAGAAAAAGCGAATTGTATTTGGTTGTGTCTGATAAATTTGCCAAATAGTTTTTTACCATCCTTATCGGGTAAAATATAACATTTATTATTGGCTAATAATGATTCAAGAGACTTGGCTTTTTCAAAACCTAGCGGAATTATGATAGATTCAACTTTTTTTATGCCAGTTTTTCCATTGCGTCTAGCAGACGCCACATCTGACATAACTTGTAATATTTGATCAGAGTATCCATAAGACAAATATGTGTTGTGTCTGTTTTCTAAGTACATATCTAATATCTGAGTTAATAATTCTATTTTGTCATCATCAGACATATGTCTTTTTTCAGTTTGATATGCGGAATAGGAATATTTTAACACCTGAAAGTATACACAAAAAGAGGAATAATTTATCAACTTTACATGATCTAATATATCAATAATCTCTAAGACAATAGCTTTGACTGAAGCGTTTGTGTCTTTGTTTTTTTGAGAACGAACAACTTTATATGCTGTTATCAATTCGATCAGCCTGTTGTTAGCTAATTGTAATTTTTTTGGTGGTAGTTCGCTATTTTTAGAAATGACTTCCACGCCAGATGGATTAGAAAAATCTATGATTGTGTCATCATTATGTAAACTATATTTAAAATATTCTATATTAGATCGCATGGTTTTGTCCTTTTTTCTTGTGTCAAATCATCATATACGGTTTCTAAAATTGCTCTAACCAATTTAAAGTCTATCCTACGACGACGAACGCCACTTTTTGTGTTCCCCATGAATGCTGTAAGGGCTAAATCTGCTGATTTTTCCCGAATTTCTTGAATTTTATCATTTAGTTTTTGTACAAATACAGATTTCAAATCATCTGGCACATCTATGTTTATTAAAGTGATATGTCTGGATGATACTTTTATGTTTTTATCCCAGTCATAATTCATGTCGTCTTTTAGTGCAAAACATATTTTATTTTTGTCATTGCTGCTGTCAACTGCACGTAAACCAAGCCAGCCTTTTAAGTCATTAAATGTTATTTTAATATTATTCTTTGGGGTCAACCGAGACTTATAAACATCATCTAAAGTGGATACCAAAGAGTTGTTTTTATAAACTTTTATTTGATTTTGACTTTTGGGGTTCCCATCAAAACACGCAACACAAACTGGTGTTTCTGTGTCTATAAAAGGGTTTTCTTCCAAGACAGTTATAGAGTTTAATAAATTTTTATGTAAGAAGCTAGAATTTATAAAGCTTTCTGGGATTATGGCTATCACGTATTTCTGGGCTTTAAGCATATTCTCCAAAGCCAACAAATACACATCATCATAAATTGTGTGTTGAAAATATCTCGATAAATCTATTTTCTTTCGTGAGGCGGATTGTTTTGCGAGATACGGTGGATTTGTTACGATTATCGCATCTTTTATATATGGTATTTTTTCCAAACTGTCGTTATGTTTCCATCCAAATTGGTCATCTATATCCAAACCGATCATTGTGAAATTATTTGGGTTTAAAGAAACTACAGCTTTTAATAATTCGCCTGTTCCCGCAAATGGGTCATAAACAATATTGCATTTACTGTCATATATAAACCGTTCAATATGATCCTTTAACCACAATGGATTAACAGTAAAAAATTGTCCTAATTCTGTTTTTTTATTTGCCATGACCAATTAGATTGTGTTTATAGACCATAACACTCATGATCTAAATAGTTTCAATTCATCAAAATTATATATTAGTTAGCCATATATTGCAAATAGATTTTAGGTTTCGATATAATGTTAAATTTTAAAATATGTTATGCTTTGACATTTGGAACGTCCGATGATGCGATAGATTCATATGAATTACTAGTTTTGTCTATCGGTGTTTCGGAATTATTCATTTCTTTAACTCTAAACATTCTTTTTAATTCGGCAACAACTTTTGGAGGAACTTTATCTTGTTTGCTTAGTTTATGCCAATCTTCAACAAACTTGGCGATATTGTAGATATGTATTTCTTGTCCTGTTTTATTAAAAAATTCTTCCAACAGTTCTGCACGAGGGGCAATAATTTCTTCTGATTTGGATTTATAAAACCAGTCAGACTTGGTTTCGCTAGTTATAAAGATTATATTTTTGTGATCTTTTTTTGCTTTTGCTATAATATCCAGCCAAATTATATAATCGCCATAAGGTATGTTTTTGTTTTCTTTGTCTAATTCTCCCGGAGGAGTCCCTTTCTCAACCCTTTGATTGAAATCTGCTATATCAGATTCAGAAAAATTATTTTTTTCTCCGACACGTCCGTTAAATACGGTTTCAAAAAAAACGCAGATTTCATCTTCTTTTATAGCTTTATGAAATTTTTTTTGTTTCGTTGTGATCGAAGTTGTTAGCCGTTTTATAGATTGGTCAACAGAATCAGACAATGATGCCAAAAAATACGTGCCCTTAGAGAACCTTGATTTTATGTCGTTAGAAGCTCCTTTCAACTTATTTATCAATTGTTTTATTTGTTCATCCATGTCTGGTATAATATTGTGGCGATTTTTATAAAATTCCTTCCCTATTTGGTAAGGCATATATAAATGTTCTTTGCATTCATTAAAAATGTTTTGTAACTCGTCTCTTGTTATATCATTACATCTCAAGAAATCTAATAATACGCAAGTATCAAATACAAACAGAGTATCAGGATTTTGTAATAAATCTTGAAGCTCTTTGTTCGTTTTTATTTGATATTTTTTGAAGGTTGTTCTCATATTTGCCGCCTATATATTAGCTTTTACCCATTCGTTGCTTGCTAATGTATTATGCCATGCTGCGACATGTGCTGTTTTTACTACTAAAATTCTGTCGGTTGGTTTTATAAACTGTAGTAAATGATCTCGAATCATAGAGGCGGGTCGTGTTGTAACAATCACCCATGTGGATTCTGTTATTCTACCCCATGTGCCGTACGATTTGATTGCATTATACAATGGTTCATAATCAGTATTATTAACTAAATCATAAGTTATAATATACGCATCCGTGTTCATATTACCTCTCAAAATACATAAATATGTTAAACTTATTTATAAGAAAGTAAATAGTTTTTTATTCAAGGTTAATTAAATTTTTTTACACCGTTCAATGTATTTATATGTCAATATTTTAAGAATTTTACAAGATATATGAGATTTGTAGGTGTTTATTATATTTTTGCCTTCAAATTAAGGTCATATTTTATTTTTCCACATGGCGACAATTTGGAATAGTTTGCGCTGGATACGGCGGAGCAACCACGTCTGCCGGCAGGTCAGGTTACCATTGTTTGTTCTGCGTATGGCGTTCTCTAACTCATGCAATGATCGGCATGCTGCGAAATAAAGCATAATAAAGTCAGTTTTGTTACTGGGCTCAATTTCCCGAAAATGTTTGTACTTCATTGACAATCCTTTTAAAGTTGTCGCATTCATCAATATCTTTCGGCGAAAGTCCAGTCTTTTATGCGAAAAAACTGACATACGGACAGGTGGGGCGTATAGCAGGCATTTTTCTAAATTTGGTGTGTTTTTATGTGTGAAATATGTCGGTTGTTGCTAGTAAAAACACATATATTACATACGCAAAATAGCAAAATAATCCATTTATTCACTATATTCAATGAGTTATGCCTGCTGGACACACGGACAGCTCGTCCGTGTGTCAGTAAAAAGTGATATAAAATGCTGAAACCCTTGTTGTGCTTGGGTTTGCTGAGATTTTTGTGATCCGAAAAAAACGACTTTCCCGTATGTAAATGTATGTTTTTGTATGTAAAAATAGGGCATTTTGTGGTCAAAAAACATACTATACCGGAACGAATTGCCACAAGAGTAGATAAAATAAATGCCGTAAATACAAGGACTTACGGCTAATTTGTGGCTCGGGCAACTGGACTCGAACCAGTGACATACGGATTAACAGTCCGTTGTTCTACCGACTGAACTATGCCCGAATAACGAGGCATATAATATACTGAAAATCCGCACAAGTCAAGGACTTTGTGAAGATTTTTTATCTACCCTAGTAATCCGCCTTTTCGGGCAAAAAACGGCTTCGTGTAAACCACGTGTAAAACGTAAAAATCAAGACAAAAATATTTGACTGTTTTTGCTAATACACCCTATTGGTGAAATCAGCGGAAATTTTGCCCGATTAGAGAAGTGACATTGGAAACCAGTTTGGTTCAATGAGAACCGAACAAAGGAGTCCGATATGGAAATACAAAAATTATTAACAACCAAAGAGCTTGCTAAATACCTGGGTATCGGTGAGTCAACACTTTTGCAATATAGGTTTGATGGCACAGGACCAGCATATATCAAGTTGGGCCACCTGGTCCGGTACAGAATATCCGATGTAGAGGCCTGGTTAGCAAAAAGAACAGAACAAGCAGAGAAATAGTCTTATTCGCTGGACTTGTGGTTTTTATTCGGTATGTGTTGTGTAGCAAAAATGTAAACAAGAGGTAAAACATGCGAGTAATCTGGCAGTGTACCAAGAAACAATTTAAAGAGGGTTGGCTTAAAACTTTGGTCAACACGCATAATATGCAAATTACAGATGGAACAATCCCTGGACTGTATTTGAGGTATTATGCCGGTACAAACAGGATCAGTTTTTATCTGGCCTACCGCAGTGCAATGACGAGAAAGCATCGCAACATCCTTGTTGGAAAATACAGCGATTTCAAATTGGAAGAAATAAAAGACAGAGCAATCAAGATCCGACAGATGCTGGCCACCGGAATAGATCCAATCGAAGAACAGGTAAAACAGAAAAAGAAAAAAGAAGAAGAACTGGCGACACGAGTAACTGTGGATCAAGTATTTGAAGAATATATGGAAAAGTATTCCAAGATTTACAAAAAACCAAGTACCCAGTATTCAGACGGCAAAGAATATAAAGGTTATATACAACCAAGGTTCGGCAGCATGTACATAAGAGATATTGAAGAAAAACATATTGTGGATGCGTACACCGAATGGGCCAAAGCAACATCGTTTTCAACAGCCAACAAAACCCTATCGTTATTTTCAAGTATGTGGGATTGGTCCGAAACTTATAAGTACGTGCCAAGGGATTGCAATCCATGCCGACACGTTAAAAAAGGCTCCAATGAAAAATTCAAAGCAACGGTGTTGGACATAGATGGATACAGAAGATTATTCAAAGCCCTGGACGATGGGATGAACCACCCAGGAAAACACGCAAGAATGTTTCGCGCGTTAAAACTGCTGGCATTTGTGGTCCAGTTATACGAACCGGAAACGACATGTTTGCCGTCAAACACCGCAAATTTATTGTGTTCTATTTTATGTTTT
>JBGUKY010000014.1:0-49056 GCA_045114635.1 Candidatus Enterousia sp. | reverse complement strand
AATTTAATGGGGCGGGTGACCAGATTCGAACTGGCGACATTCGGTACCACAAACCGACGCTCTAACCAACTGAGCTACACCCGCCATAACTTTATTCATGGTGGAGCTGATCAGACTCGAACTGACGACCCCTTGCATGCCATGCAAGTGCTCTACCAACTGAGCTACAACCCCATGCGGCAACTTATTCTATATTTCTTCTTGCCAAAAGTCAAATCATTTTGCTAACCTTTCCTTATCGAATATACCCAAGGAGTAATATTATGGATTATTCATCACTAAAAAACGAAGTCGAACAAAAAACAGCTCAAACATTAGAAGTTTTACAAAATGAATTCGCGGGATTGCGCACTGGTCGTGCATCTGTGCACTTACTAGATGGGGTCAAGGTTCCTGTATATGGTTCTGAAATGCCATTAAATCAGGTCGCAACTGTATCAACACCAGACACACAAACATTGTCTGTCACAGTTTGGGATGTTGCAAACGCACCTGCGGTGGAAAAGGCGATTCGTGATTCAGGATTGGGATTAAACCCAATGACTGCTGGTGGTGTTATCCGTTTGAATTTGCCACCATTAACCGAAGAACGTCGTCGTGAATTAACAAAAGTTGCTGGTAAATACGCAGAAGAAGCCAAGATTTCTATGCGTAACATTCGCCAAGATGCGATGTCTAAAATCAAACGCGCAGTAACAGATAAAGAAATATCCGAAGATGATCAACGCAAATACGAAGAAGATATTCAAAAGGTTTTTGATGGTCGCGGTGTCGAAGTTGATGCTATGGCAAAACAAAAAGAAGCCGACATTATGTCTGTTTAATAAATAAAGGAAATATAATGTTTAATATTTTCAAGAAAAAAACTGTTAAATCAGACACGCCGGCAAAGATTCCGCAACACATCGCGTTCATTTGTGATGGAAATCGCAGATGGGCTGAGAAACGCGGACTTCCACCATTGATGGGACATCGGGCCGGTATAAGAAACTTTGAAAACTTTGGTGATTGGTTTATTGCGCACGGTGTTTCAACGATTACTTTCTATATCTTTTCAACAGAAAACTGGAATCGCACCAAAGAAGAAGTCGATTTCTTGATGGATTTATTTTACACTGAATTAAAGAAAAACATGGGACACGCTGTTAAGAAAAATCTGCGTTATCGTGTTGTTGGTTCGCGTGATAGATTACCAAAAAGATTGGCTAAACTTTGTGATGAATTAGAGGCTGTATCTGCTGAAAACACTGGTGGAACAATTGTATTCGCACTTAATTACGGTGGACAAGATGAAATTGTTCGCGCTGTAAATGCCGCGATTGAAAATGGCAAACCTGTGGACAAAGATACTTTTGAAACATTTATGGATACTGGTGATTTGTTGCCAGTTGATTTAATGGTTCGTACAAGTAATGAAAACAGAATATCTAATTTCTTGCTTTGGAAATTGGCATATGCGGAATTGTTATTTATTCCAGAACATTGGCCAGATTTAGTTAAATCTAAAAAGTTATGGCAACATGTTTTAGATGAATATCAAAAACGCGATCGTCGTTTTGGCGGAGGAAAAAAGAAAAACTATTCGGGGAAAAAATAAAATGAAATTATCTGAATTATCTAATACTTCATTAAGAATATTATCTTCTGTCGCAATGTTTGTGATATTGGGACTGGTTGTTGCTTTGGAACACTATTTCCCATATATCCATGCGGTTCGCATACTGGGTGTTTTGATTGTGGTTGGCGCAATCTATGAAACTTTGAAAGCGTTCAGAAATGCCGACAGCGAAACATTTAACAAACACTCCTTTACTTTCATCGCATTTTTTGCATGGTTGATTTTGATGTTGGTATCTGTATATTTCGTTGGCGCACGTCCATGGATTATGTTGTGGCTTTTGATGATTATTGTTGGTGCCGATGTTGGCGGATGGTTATTTGGTAAAATCTTTGGCGGCGACAAAATGTGGGAAAGATTATCAGAACATAAAACATGGTCTGGTCAAATCGGTGGTATATTGTGCGGAACAATAATGTCTGTGATTTTCTTTCTTTATTTCAGACCATTTGGCAGTGATGCTATGTTTGCAGTATTGTTGGGTGTCACGCTTTCTTTGCTTTCCCAATACGGTGATTTAACAGCAAGTTTTATCAAAAGATGCCTTGGCGTGAAAGATTTTGGTAACCTTTTGCCTGGTCATGGCGGCGTATTAGACAGATTTGATGGATGGTTTTATGTGTTGCCATTTGTATGGTTCTTTATAAGATAAAGGAAAATAAATTATGCATACCATTTTAACAATTGTTGCATTATTGATTGTTCTTGGCGTCGTAGTATTTGTTCACGAAGCCGGTCATTTTATGGCTGCGCGTTGGGCTGGTGTACGCGTTGACGCTTTTTCAATTGGTTTTGGTCCCGCAATTATAAAATGGCATGACAAGCATAATACTGTATGGAAACTTTGCTGTTTGCCACTTGGCGGATATGTTTCTATATACGGCCAAGAAGATATGTTCAATCGCAAAAAATATGCGGAATTACCAAAGGCAAAAAAGGTTGGACATTATTTATCTGTTCCTGCGTGGAAACAATTTATAATCATCGCCGCCGGGGTATTTATGAACTTCTTGTTGGCATGGGCGATTTATTCTGCTGATTTTATGTTCAGACCACGCAATATTCAATTACCTGTGGTTGGTCAGGTTGTTCGCGACAGTGTCGCTTTCAAAGCCGGTGTAAAACCAGGCGATGTTATAATGAAAATAGACGGCGAAAGTATTGATAACTGGGGCGAATTGATCATCGCAAAAGAAATTGCAGAT
The DNA here is from genome assembly GCA_045114635.1 of Candidatus Enterousia sp. Classification (GTDB taxonomy): domain Bacteria; phylum Pseudomonadota; class Alphaproteobacteria; order Rs-D84; family Rs-D84; genus Enterousia. The sequence goes on along the minus strand of JBGUKY010000014.1, from coordinate 46,233 downwards.
AAACATGATGCAACTGTTTTAATCGCACGCAAAGATAAATTGGTAAAGGTAACATTGACACCTGCTGACCGTTGGGGATTGATAGCAGACGGCAGCAAGACAATGTTCCGCAAGAAGGGATTCTTTGGTTCTCTTTATGCCGGATTACGTGAAACATATCACCAATCAAAAACATTATTAGTGGTGTTAAAACAAATTATAACTGGTGAACGTTCTTCAAAACAGTTGGGGTCTTTCATAACTATTGCCCAGGTTTCAGGACACGCATTAGAAGCAGGATTTTTTGTATTCTTGTCCATCATCGCATTGATTTCTGTTAATTTAGGTGTTATCAATTTATTACCTTTGCCTGTTTTGGATGGTGGATATTTATTAATTTTGATTATAGAGGCTATTACGCGCAGAAAATTGGGTGGCAAAGCAATGGAAATTACCATCGTTATTGGTTGGATTTTAATCCTGTTGTTGTTTGCTTTCACAATGTGGAACGATATTGCACGCGTATTAGGATTGAATTAAAAGGGAAACAAAATGGCAAAAAATATTCATCAGATGCATTTTAGTGCGATAATACCTGTGTGCGGACTTTATCAGGCTAGACACACAGCCAAATCATTTGATTCTACTATTGTTGCGTTACTTGGTCATAAAAACATTTGTATGTTAATCAACAGAAACTCAAATTTGATGGATGCAAAAAAAGAATATGAAGATAAATTGAAATTCTTTGTGGACATCGAATTAAAAAAACAAGAATACAGAAGAAACAGATAGGGTAATAATTATGGCAACACAAGTTTATACACCAAAACCATTTATGAATTTAAGGGAAGCAATCGAACACGCTATTGTTTTGGCACGCGCTTCAAATTCACAAATTATTATTTCAATGAATGACGTTCGTTTTTCTGTTGACCCAGACACACCAATACAAACCGCTATTGATACTTATCTTGAAGTTCAAAAGAAAATGTTCGAAACAACAAAACAATTAAAACAAAAAACAAAATGAAAACCAAAACATTAACATTTTTATCATTATCAATTTTGTGTATTGGAACGGCAAACGCAACTGTTGTTTCGCGTATCGATGTTAATGGTAATCAACGTATGGATGCTGAATCCATTCGTATTTTGGCCGATGTGAAAACTGGAAATGATATTAATTCTGAACGCGTGAATAATATCGCCAAAGATTTACAATCAAGCGGTTATTTTGAAAAAGTCGATGTCAAATTAAATGGAAATGTTTTAAAAATAGATGTTGTTGAAGCACCTGTGATTAATATGGTGACGGTCGAAGGGAATGATGAAATAGATACAGAAGATTTAAAGAAAGAAATTAAAACTAAAGAACGTTCTTCTTATGATAAATCTTTGATTGGTGGCGATGTTCAACGACTTTTAACACTTTATCAACGCAAGGGATTTTTCGGAACAAAAATCAATCCAAAGAAAATTGATTTGGACAACAATCGTGTAAATGTTGTTTTTGAAATCAAGGAAGGACACCCAACTTATATCAAAGATATTGATTTTGAAAATAATAAAAAGTTCCGCTCTGGTACTTTACGCAAAGAACTTTTATCACGTGAACATGCTTGGTGGCGTTTTATGACACAATTTGATGTGTATGATGAAGATCGTATCCAATACGACCAACAATTATTACATCAATTTTATATGCGTAATGGTTTCCTTGATTTTCGTATTACTGATGTAAAGGGTGAATTCACAGAAGACCGCGAATATTTTTCTGTTAAATACACTGTTGATGAAGGTGAACAATACAAAATCGGCGAAGTAACAATAGATAACCCTTTTTCTGATGTTCCTGATAAAGAATTATCCAAGGAATTGACAGTATCAAAAAAAGATATTTATAACATTGATGAAATTGATAAAACTATCAATGCCCTGCGTGGCAAAGTTGCTGATCACGGATACGCATTTATAAGTGTTGAACCAATTCCCACCAAACACGATGATACACGAACTGTCGATCTTAAATTCAAGATTCAAAAAACAAATCGTATATATATAAACAGTATCAATTTGTTGGGCAATGTGCGCACATTTGACAGTGTTATAGAACACCATTTACCTATGCGCGAAGGCGACCCTTTTTCACTTCAAACTATTGAAACAGGTCGTCAAAACCTTATGCACACACGCTATTTTAAAGATGTTCAAATGGTTCCGACACGTCTTGCTGATGCGAATATGATGAATTTGGATGTAAAGGTTGAAGAACAACCAACAGGTGAATTGTCTGGTGGTTTTGGTTGGTCAACAATCAATGGTTTTATGGTTGATGCTGGTATCACAGAAAATAATTTTATGGGTCGCGGTCAAGTTGTTCAATTAAAAGGATCCATAGCACAATATCAACGTCAGGCATTATTTAGTTTCACAGAACCATTCCTTTTCAATCGTGAATTATCTGGTGGTTTTGATGTATCTTATACACAATACCAATATTCTAAATTGGGTGGTTATGGTTATGATCGTGACTCATTCGTTGTTTCCGGCAGATTGGGATGGCGTTTGACAGATCATTGGACACAAACAATGCGCTTGTCTGCATCTTTCGATCAAAACTATGATTTGAATTATGGGGGTTGGCAAAAGGCAAATCTTTATACACTTGGAACAAATCTGCGTTACTATAATTTAAATACCAATTTCCAACAAAACACACATACTGGTATTGTTGGTAATTTGGGTGCAGCATACACTGGTTTTGGTGGCACGAATACTTTTATGCGATACAATGCTGATATCACTGGACTTGTTAAATTCTTTGATGACAGATGGCAATTCCGCACAGGTTGGGAATTTGGTTATTTACAATCACTGGAAAGCAATGATTATATTCCACGTGTTTATCGTTATTTCTTAGGCGGTGAATCTTTGCGTGGATTTGATGTAGCAGGTGTTGGATCCCGTAACTGGTATTATCGTTCGTATTCTTTGGGTGGACTTTGGAAAGCAAACGGATCCACACAAATCAATTTCCCAATATTCATCCCTGATGAATATCAGATAAAGGGATTTGTATTTGCTGATTATGGTATCTTAGGAAAACCACCAAAGCAGGAATATTTCTACCCTAACCCACGAACATCTTACACACGTGATAATATCATTGATCAAGATTGGAGAACCTCTGTTGGATTTGGTATTTATTGGAACACGCCTATGGGACCGATGAACTTTTCTTGGGGTTGGCCAATGAAAGTTAACAAATACGATGACGAACGTCGTTTCTTGTTGTCGTTTGCAACGCAATTCTAGATTGTTTTGTCTTGACGTAGGGGTTGGATTTTTCTTATACTTTTGTAAAGGAAAGGAGATAGCATGAAAAAACTTCTTGTAATATGTACATTGGCGATTGCTGGATTATCGTTGTCTGGTTGTGGTCAAATATACGACGCAGAACCAGTAAGTATCGGTTATGACAACAATGAATTAAAGTTAAGCCCTTGTGCTTGTATACTTGTATATCGCGCTTAATTATTTGATTTATGGGGGGAATAATTGGATTATCCAAATGATTTTAACATAAAATCATTTCCTGCGGGTAAAACAATCGCATTTTCCCGCAGTGTTTCTATATGGATTGCGATAGTTTTCTTTTTGATTATAGCAATGTGTGGATTTGTATTGTTGTTCAGACGTTTTCAAACAAACTATCCATTTTTGATATCTGTTGATCCTTATACAGACGATTGGACTGTTATCACATATCCTGGAAAAAACGAAAAAGAACCAATTCAACAATATCAAATTGTACAAGAAAAATTAGTCCGCGATTTTGTAACAGATTGGTTTACTATTTCTGATAATGCGACGACAAATGAAAAACGTTGGAAAGCATGTGAAATTGAAGATTGTTCGAAAAACGAACAATTTAACCCAGACAATATAGAGTGTGCAATATATTGTAAATCTGATGAAGCGGTGTTTGCTGAATTTACTAAAAATGTATTACCAGATTACAGCGCATATGCAGAAGCATCTGGAAAATGGACCGTTGGAAATATGCTTATCACACCAAATACCAAATCGATAAAACCAACATTTGGCGAATGGCAGGTTGTGACCACTATACACACAGCAGCGAACACTTCATTTAATGTTTTAACATTTATAACCATTGCTCAAGATCAACATAAATATCCTGCAACACTTGGATATTACATAAAAGCCTTTAACGCATACAGAATAACAGATGAATAAGATAAAGTCATTTTTTATGGGTTTAATATTATTGATAATAACATTTATTATCGTTGTTCTGGTTGCATTGATTTATCGCGCAAATGAAAGATCGACCATTAAATCTTATATTTTCCAAACCAACGGTTTCGCAAATCAACGTGTTGGTGAATTACAGGATATAAACGAGATTTCGCCTGAAGATTTGCGTAATAAATTGATAAAAAAATATGTATCAGAATATTTCAAGGTTGTTCCAGGCGAACAAAATGTTGAAAAACGTTATGTGTTATATAACCTGTCAACAAACTCTTCTTATAGACAATGGGTGAATGGTGAAGCAAAAACAATTGCAGAAATGTCCGCAAAAAATATGTTTCGTATGGTCCATATTCCTGATGATGGTATCACCACTTTGAACAGACCGGCAGATTATAATTATAGTGATGGTACATATAAAACAGTATATTACGCGGTCCGTTATTACACACAAACATGGACAGAACCAAACAAAATGGGATCTGAACCAGAATTGGATCAAGGAACACTTTATATCGAAGCCAAATTTAACACTGGCATTCGTGAAGATATTGATATTCAGAAAGAATTGGAAAAAGGTACGGACCCTGTAACATTATTTGATTTCTGGGTCACGAACATAGGAAACAAGGAAATATAAAATGAAAAAATTCTTGTGTTTATTATCTTTATTGATTGTAGCGCTAACAACAAACGTATCTGTTGCAGATGATTTTTCATTTGATGCCTTTGCAATAGTAGATGATACAGACAATGATATGAGCACAGAATCAGTATCACTAAATTCTGGTGCAAGTGTTGTTAATGTCAAACATTTTGATATTGCAGGTGTAATGTTGGGAATGACTTATGATGAAATAAGCAACCTATTTCTTAATGACAGCGGGCTTTATGCGCCACGTCAAAAAAATAGCGTTATTTACACTATCAACAAAGAATGGAAATACAACCTTGATTACGAATGCCGCCAAAATAATGTATTCGTTCCTGAACAATTGGAAAGTTGTATAAATTCTCTGGCTCAAAATCGTGGTTTATTATATGTATCCGAAGTTCATCTTGAAAGAACTTTTACTGGTGAAACTGTTGATATTTATTTTACAAGCAATGTGACAGACAATGTTGTATGGAAAGTCGTATACAATAACGATGTCGATACAATGGACGGAACAAGTGAAAAATTTGAAAACCAACGTGAAAAAAAGATTTTGGCTTTTTGGCAAGGTGTTATTGATAAATATGGCACACCCAATTCTGGTGAAGACAAATGGATTTCTTCCGAAAACGCATATGATCCTATGTTACAAGCATTATATGGTCAACTGATTCTTGTGGACAACGGGTTGAATGCTATCGATTCTTCTGAAAACATCCAGAAAGCACGTGAAAATTTCCAGGCCAAACCATATGCTTTTTAATAAAACATCTTATACGACTGGATTATATTCTGAATTTTTAGCACGTATGTATTTACGATTTCATGGATATCGTATTTTAAAAAGCAGATACATAACTGGAAAAAATACTAATCGTGCTGAAATAGATATTATTGCACAACACAAAAACACCATCGTATTTGTAGAAGTTAAAGCCAGGCAAACTATTTCTGCGGCTTGGGACGCAATAACACCGACACAATCTGCTCGTTTACGTCGTGCCGCAGAAACATATTTAATCAATAAACATTGGACTGGCGATGCTCGTTTTGATGTGATTGTTGTGTGTGGTCATAAAATATATTGGGCAAAAAATGCCATTTAATTTTTTATAACTGCACTTTTAATCAAAGTAACATCTTCTTTTATTCCATCAATTTTTAATTGGAGTTGTCCGATACCAGATTCAAGTATAGTTGTCCGATTTTCCAAAGATGTTATGCGCTGATCTTGACGTTCTATTTCTGACAAAGAAGAATCTTGGCGTGCAACCCAATAAATAAGTCCTGCGATAAACGCAATCAAAAACCAACTGTCGCGCAAGGCGTCCAGAAAGGGAAATATATTTTGTTGTTTTGTCATAATGTTATTAATAATTTACCATAAATGTTATGTTGGATTATTACCTCGTTTAATAAAGCTTTCTATTTGATGAACCAATGCTGTTTGAGCTGCCCACCAGCGCAATTCATCATTAGATGCATTCTGCCCTAAAATACGCTCTATGGTGATAGTTCGCAAATGATTCAAAACTTGTTTACCTGATGTGCTGTTAAAAATGCGCGCATAGTTTTTTTCAATATCATTCATACTTAACACCTTTATAAAGACATTTCTTCACGCGCCATTTGCGCAATTGGTGCAATGTATTTTAATTCTGCATCACTGTGTAAAGATATATTATCTATCAAACCACGACGCGATAATATTTGAAGTCCTCTTTCACACAAAGGTCTTATGAATTCATGTAACAAACGTCCATATGTTGCACCCAATATACGAACCATATCACTGTTACGTGCCAATATTTCTGTGGCAGTCATTTCTTTATCAGAAAGAAGACCGAGTCTATCTGCCAAAAGTGTATGACGGATACGATCACGCAAGTCACGCAAAACTATTTGTGATACATCAAAATCAGATCCACTTGTTAACGGTGTTAAGCCAGAACTGCCGACAGCCTTTGGTATAATTGCCCCAGGTGTTAAGTTGATATTAGATAAATTGATAACACCATCATCGTCTGCCTGCCATATCCCACTTACAGCGATAGTCGCATTTTTCAATACCAATTCTACAACTTTGTTTGCAGTTTTGATATCTGGCAATGCGCGCAATACTGGTCCACGTCCATATAATTCACCACTTACCAAAGACCAACGGAATATGATATAAGGGTTTGTTTCAAAAGTTCCGCGCGCAACAATGTTGTTTTCAATATCACCGCCAACATCAACCCACGCGGTAAAATCTTTACCTATTAATGCCTGAACCAATCTTATAGGAGTTTGTGGATCAGATTTTACTGTTTCACGCATATTGTCAGGGAAAATAAATTGTGGATATTTTTCCATTAAATCACAAGCAGGCAAAGATGTTGTATGAAATACAGCACCCGGTAATATAGCAATATCTTTCATTGGTATTGCCGTGAAAGAAAATGCAGAATCTGCACCAATTGGATTTTCCGCCATAAACAGACACGCTGTTCCCAATACAACCAAGTCAATATAACATTGATGTACAGTTGTATAAAAATTAGAATCATTTAAATGTGCGCGCAACATGGACGTTGCCATTTCTGCATCTGGAGACAAATCACTTTCGCGAATCAAATTGATCCACAAAGATTCTGGAGGCGTTAACAGAGAATACATCGAAGCAGCCAAATTATCAACTGCATCTGCTGCTGTCGCATCAAATAGTGTCGCAGATTCTGTATCATCTGTTGGAATAGTATAGCGCATCGCATTTTTCCAACGTGGCAACCATACTTCTCTTTCGTCCAACGCACGTTTGTATAATTGCATAAGATTTTTTTGCATTTAATATTCCTTTGTTATTTTGGTTATATTTTAAATTCTGTATTAGCACGAATTTGTCTTGTTGTTTTAGTGTACGCTCTTGATGGTGTAGGCATCATAGATACCGCACCAGCAACAGCATCCAAACCATCATCATGTTCTTTGGTACCAATTGGGGTCCAAGCCAACATTTCTGATGGCAACATGGTTTGTTTAATTTTTTCATGCATATAAAGATGCCCTGTGGATAACAGAGGCTCTAACGCATTCAAAATTCTTGTCTCTTTTTTTGTATGATTTGAAATAGGCATAATATTTATTTGAATTTGTTGTTGGTGTGCTGTGTTTCTCATAATCTCTGGCAAAGCATTCCCTATACCATTTATCTCTATACCTATCCTGGTTAAACAGTGCTTTTTCATAAACCCAAGAACACAATCACATTGGTTTGCCAAAGGATGCATATCATCATCACTAACATTCATATATAAAACATCATGAATAAAAACATTTCTGTTTTTATCGTCACGATACACCAGCACACAAACACTGCCATCACAAGTTTGACGTCCTGTTGATGGGTCCCAATAAAAAGAAACACCGGTTATACTATGTTCTCCGATTCGCGATGTATAAGCATCAAAATCATTGTCATAGAAATGAATTGCCCCAGGATCCAAATGAACACGATCCTCTGCAACATATTCAAGCATCATTTGCGCAGAAAAATGTCGTGGTCCAACAATATCTTCTAATTCGCGTATTTTTTCTGGTGGAAACATTTCTGGCCAGGCCGGATTTCCAGCGCTATCTATAATCGGTATTTTTAATTGTTTATACCCATGTAAAAAAGGTATTGAATTCTGAAAATTTTCGTTTAATCTAATGGACATGGACTTCACTCCGAAAACTTTACCTACTAATTTAGAAGCCGAACAAGCTGTGCTGGCCGCGGTATTGATGAACAACCGCGCATTGGAATCTGTGTCTGACTTTCTGTTACCAGAACATTTTTCGCACCCCGCACATCAAGAAATCTATCGTTTGGCTATGCGTCAATTCGCAGTTGGGGTTCCGTTTGATATAATCACTGCTAAGACATATCTTGAACAACAAGGGACACTGGAAAGTGTTGGTGGTGTTGAATATCTATCTAAATTGGCATCAGCAGGATCAACAGTTGTAAACGTTGAACATTATGGCCGTATTGTTTTTGATAATGCACGCCGTCGTGATTTGATTCAATTGGGACAAAGCATTATTGATGATGCTTATACCGAAGATTTAGATAAAACTGTAAACAATCAAATTGAATCAGCAGAACAAAAGCTATTTAATTTGGCATCCACAGGTCAAAGTGAACACAACGTAGTATCTTTGGCAGACGCATTACAAAGCGCATTACAAGAGGCTGCTATTGCTTACAAAGCAGACGGCAAATTATCAGGTTTGACCACTGGGTTAGATGATTTGGATAAATCAATCAGTGGATTACACCATTCTGATTTAATTATTATTGCTGGTCGTCCTGGTATGGGTAAAACAACATTGGCAATGAACATTGCGTTCAATGCCGCAAATGCTATTTTGAATGGACGCGCCAATACGCAATATAATGGTGCCGTTGCCTTCTTCAGCCTTGAAATGTCATATTCTCAATTGGCTGCACGTGTATTATCTTCACAATCAAAAATACCTGCATCACATATGCGTGACGGTAATTTAACTGATGAAGATTTTACAAAAATGTCTCAATACAGTGATGCCCTTTCCAAAGTACCAGTTGTTATTGATGACACAGCAAATATGTCTGTTGCCGCTATCAAAACGCGTGCACGTCGTATCGCACGTCAATTTGGTGGTCTTGCCCTTATTGTTATCGACTATTTACAGTTGATGACTTCACCTGGTGGCAAACATAACGACAACCGTGTTCAAGAATTGTCAGAAATCACCCGTGGATTAAAGATTTTGGCAAAAGAATTAGATGTTCCTGTTATTGCCCTGTCCCAATTGTCACGAAGCGTTGAACAACGTGATGATAAAAGACCTGTGTTATCAGACTTGCGTGAATCTGGTTCAATTGAACAAGATGCTGATATTGTTATGTTCACATACCGCGAAGAATATTACCTTGAAGGACGTTCGCCTGATAAAAAATTATCTGGAACAGCATCTGAAACATCTATGCAAAATTGGCAAAAGCGTTTGGACAATGTTCGCAACAAGGCAGACATTATCATCGCAAAGAACCGTCATGGTAAACCTGAAACAGTCCATTTAAGCTTTACTGGTGAATATTACCTGTTTGACAACCTTAATCAATATGGTGTACAACCTTTACCAGAACCAGGTGTTAACAATCAGTATGCATCCGCAGCAGATACAAATGTTCAAACAGTTGCTGATGTAAACGATATTCCTGATGACATGATTTAATTTTTACTTGCCAAGTCGTAAAAAATTGACTATTATTTTGTCAACATAATACCAAGGAGTCCGACCATGGCACAAGAAGAAATCATATTTCCAAATAATATTCGCAACATTCGTGCAAGCAAAGGCATGAAAATGACTGAATTAGCACGTCGTGCTGGTTTATCATTATCGGCTGTATCAAAGATTGAAAAAGGCGTTCGTCGTCTTAATCAAAAACAGTTATTAAATATCTGCACAATATTGGGTTGCAAATTATCTGATATCTTCATCCATGAATCTGATTCTGTTGCACAAAATTGGCAAAATGAAATCAAACGTCGTTTGACAGATAACGAAGACAGCGGATTGAAAATATTTGGTTCAGGACTTCGTAAAATCCGTCAACGCAGCGAAAAAACTATTGCTCAGGCTGCCAAAGATGCAAAAATGACATTATCTGTTTATCATAAAATCGAAGTCGGACAACGCGAAGTTTATGAAAACGAAATCGATGTTTTGGCACATGCTTTCGGCTACAGCGCATCAGAATTGTTTGATGAAATCGCAAAACTTTACAAGGCCGGTGAATTAACAAAACAAATTAACAAAGTTAAAGAACGCGTTAAATCTGTTTTGGAACCAGTTAACCCAATATCTGGCTTGGATATTCATGGTGGCCTTTATGGTGCTCAACTTTACGACAATGCACGTAAAAAGTTAGTGCCTGTTTTTGGAAAACCAGCAGGTAAAATCATCCAATTAAAGAAATCTGACGAAACAATGATTGTTGCTCCAACAACATTAGAAGGGCATACTGGTATTTATGCTGTTATACCTAATTCTAAAAGATTGGGCGGTTTCATTCCTGAAACGTCATATGTTTTTGTAGATTCTAATTCCAAACCAAGTGTTGGTGATTTAGCAGTAAGCATCAATGCTGATTTTGCAAAATTATCATCTGATGATGTTGTCGAAGCACAAATAGTTGTTGTACGTCAGGACACCCATGGAAAAACTTACGGTCATATATCTAACCCTGACGAAAAAGTCAACGGCAAGACATTACACAAAGTTATCATGATAGTCATGCAATAAACCGCATTTAACCTGGAGGGAGTAATATGCAACAACAAGCACATACCGTCGCACAGCGTTTATTGAACCTTTATCGTCAAGCCCATGTTATCGATGGCGGATGGGCCGCTGTTAACCGGGTGTTTATTGAAGAATCTGACGATCCCCAGGTCATAGCAGAATTAGAAAATATGCCAACAGGGAAAAAACTTGTCGCGCATATTAACAATTTGAGAAATGGCATAACCCCTATGGATTCCATAGACAAAGATTTGTTGCCTTATGGCGGTCTGATGACTGGTCAAACTATAAATATTTCTTTGACGGATGACGAAATAAATCAATTAAAACAAATATTATCAGAATTCCAGCCAACAATAGAAAATTTGAATATGATCAAACAATTACCTTTCGTTCAAAAATTTGGTAATGATTGGATTGAAGATATCAAGTCAGCAATCGCATTTGACCATGCTCTTGTATCAAAATGGAACGATGTTATACGAACAGACAAAGCCTATCGTCTTTGGAACAGCGCAAAAGAGTTGTTGTCAGAAACTCTGACAGAACGTCATCGCGCAAGAATCCAGGCCGATATGCCTGAATTTGAAACATATCTACCTATGTTTGGTGACGCAGGCAATGAAATGCTCGCCAAACTTCGTACATTTATGACATCCATAGCTTAAAGTTATCCCGTTTTATATATCGTATCTTGTGTATGCGGTGTCCCAATAAATATCATTGAGCCACGTGGCGATAATATAAAATCAAGTTCCCGCAATCTTTCACGAAGATTCGTTCTTTTTTGTGCTGTATTACAAGTATTTGGAACCTCTACGTCATCACATATTATCAAATCTGCACGCATACCTGTTATATTACCAGAAACACCCTGACAAATAACAGATGGTTCACGAATACCAATTGGTCTTTCAATTGTGATTTTATGCGATCCCCATTCCTTTTTTACCTTTGGCACAATACCGTCACACCATGGATGATTTTCAAGTATGTTTTTTATATGTGCAACCATACGTGAAGCCAATCCTGTTTCAGCAGATAAAATTAAAATCCTGCTTTCTGGTTTATAATATAAAACACAAGCGGCAAACACCCCGACAACTGTAGATTTGCCTGAATGCCTGAATGCATTTAATAAACCTCGATGCGGTTCATTATTAAAAACATCGACCAAGAAACTTATTATCTGTTTGTGATGTTTAGGTGTTTGAAACCCCAACAATTTATTCCACGCATCCAGAAAATTAAATGCTTCCGTAATCGTCATTGTTTTCATCATCAGGTTCGTCATCAACAGAACCATAGTCATTGATTAGTTCATCTAATACAGATACAAGGTTGTAATACAATCCCAATATTGCACCGCCAGACATCTTATCTTCTATGGTTTCTATTACATAATCTATTTTGCTTAAAAGATTATCATGAACATTTGCCCATTGCGCCAAATCAACATCTATACTGCGTATATCTTGTAATGCAGCCAACAAGAAATTAAAATCCGAATTCAAATCTTCTGGGTCTATTTTAGATGTTGGCTGATAATCAATTACGCGCGATAAATCTACCTGACGAAAGATATCTATACTTTTATTTGCTGCCGGGGCGGTTGAAAACACAACTATACCACCACTAAAATCATCGTTTGGATTTACATCATATTGTGTAGCATTCAATATTTCATTATCAATACTAACCTTGATATCAGATTCTTGAAAGAAAGGGAAAGAAAAGGAAAACTCTGAAGTTTCCCCATCCCCTGTATATGATATTTTATACATTTTACGTTCCCCCCTATCCTGCTATCTTATCTATATTTGCCAACCATGTTTTGATTATATTTGGTTTTGCTACTTTTAACTTTCTTATTTTCTCTATATTCTCTTGATGTTTTTCATCGTATGGTTTAGCGGTTTCTTCGCGCAAACGTTTTAATACTGCATTTTCAGACAAACCTTTGCCACTATTTCCAGAAGCGCCATACTTTGCGCGTTGTGTCGCCAATGCTTTCTTTATCAGATTTGTTTTTGTGGCTTCATCTTCTGCCATTTGTGCTAATATTTTTTGACGTTGATTTTCTGCTGCTTTTTTAGATTCTTGATAATCTAAAACTTTTGTTACATCTGAAACTAATTGTCCCATGTTCTTATCTCCTTGTTAAATCAAATACCAACCATCCATAGTGACAGATAATATTGTCGCATCTAATTGTTCACTGCTGGATAATGTCCACAAAGGTTCTATCGTGCTAATCTGACATCCCAATAAATTAAGAGATAAATCTCCGCTATATCCTGGATGGTTTATTTCATAAACATAATTTGGAATTTCAACACGATAATTATTTATAAATACTGTTTTTGTGTTTATTACACGCAAAGACACTTTGCGTGTCCGAATTTTCTTTGGATTATGATTATTAACAATCATCGGAAAAGCCGATACTTTATAAGAAAAATTGTGTGTTTGACAATCAACAAGATAATCTTTATCAAATTTTTCAAGATAATATTTGTTTTGTCGTTTAACAATAACGTATGTAGCATTATCAAACACAGATACATATTTAAAGTATCCATCTGTTGTGTATTTTCCCCACGCGTTTATATCCGTATTCGGATGTTTATTAAGGACCGCCATTTTACCATCAGACATAACAATAAATAATTGATGTGTTGATTGGTTAAATGCGATACTTATTGGGTTATTCATCAAATGTTTAGACCACACACATAAATCATTTGCATTATAATGTTGGCTTATATCATCTAAATCTAATTCGCGCACATCCTTACCCGATTGTGATACAAAAACAGTTGAACCTTCTATCTGCTGTGGTGGTAAATATACACCTGTTATACTTCCAACAGAAGTATGTTGTTTTATATTGACGTTTGATGGTGTTAGTGGTGCATTTGAAATAGCCCATTCACCTACAGAGGTCAATATTTGTAAATTATCGCTGCTGACAATCGTAGCTATTTGATGGTGCTGTGACGATAACAATATAGTAAAAATCGCATCATCATCTAAACCCGTGCCGGCATCAAAGTTTTTATAATCACCAACTTTTGACATCCATAAATTATTTGGAGCAGATTTTGTACCCCCAAACACAAGCCTGTTTTGATGGAAAGATACAGAAATCGGCCAACCGCGTTTATCACTGAACGCAGCGACATACCAATCATAAAGCGCCGTTCCTGGAAAAGAGAAACTACTATTTGTATACACTGTAATAGAACGGGCACTTTGTACAGATTGTACAATCCATTGAATATTATTAACCAATAATCTTTCACCAACCCAATCGTCAGTCCATAAATCTTTGTTGGTTGTAAAAACTGCGTGATTATTATCAATATCACTGTTTGTTATGGTTATGGATACACCTTCCATATCATCAAAACGCATAAACGGTATGTTTATACTCATATCTTGATTTACATAAAAACTAAATTGTTTAAGATGAAATCCATCAGCATCTTTCGAAAATATCTGTGGCTTGATATCTGGATGCACAAAAAACATAGTATTAAACCTTTGCGCATATTGCATCTGTTTTAAATCAATACCAGTCCACGATGCAGTAATTGAATCTATTTTGATATCATTCTCGTAAATATCAACTATTCCGCCATACAACACTAACAAATATTTTTCTGTTTCACTTATTTTGAACGGCACGAGTATCGCATCATCTGATATTTCAGATATCTTTTTTAATCCCGCTCTGCGTTTCAAACCACCAGATTGTAGAACATCCATATTTTCAAGTTCAGAAAGACCATGGATATTATTCACAGCATAAAACTCAGGCGAAACTTCACCATAAGAGAATGAATTTTGTGTTTTAAGAAAATTACCCATATAACAACTCCCTTTTACTTAAAATCTGGAATCTATCAAAGAAAAACTCCCGATATTTGATTGATTTGATGCTGTGCTGTCTATAAACTTTGCTGATTGGAACTCTGATTCGTATAATGCAGTCATCATTTTGAATACATTTGCATCACCAATTAATGGAATACAAAACTCCATAGCTAATTTTGTGGCAACCAATGTAGCAAAATATCCTGGAAACATTTCTGGGGCCGTTTTTACAACAGCCAATATTGTTATTGTATTGTCTGCGGCCTTTATTTTATTGCCAATAATTTGACCATTACATTTTAATATTCTTAAAACTTCACTTGGAATTAAGAAATCGTTGTCCTGGGTTTTATTTAACACCAAAGTTTTAGTGGCAAATCGCCATGGAAACAACGATAACAATGTATCAACAGTCGGATCAAATAAAGTTCTGGCCAATTGAGCACTTGCACTATCTTCACGCCAAGATTGAATTGGTTTCTCGCCCAATTTTAATAATGCCATTGAACATAAATCTATTTTTGTAAACATATTCGCACCTATTTATTAAATAAAAAATGGGGGATATATATCCCCCGATAATATTTAACGAAAAAATTATTAAGATAACGCACCAACCGTTACAACACCGTCTGCAACCGCAACAACTTTTATCGTTGAACCGTTTGAACCATTGATTAAAATAATATCACCTGTGTTCATAAGATTTTTCAAGCTGGAAAAATATCCAGAAGCTGTTATTGTTGCCAATGTTGCACTTTCTTTGTAATGCCACAAAGTAAAACCGTTTGCGTATGCAATCACAGACAAATTCTTATTTTGAAAAGCCATCTTTTTTCCTTTTGGTTACAAGTTATTATGCGTCATCATCACATTTGATACGAACGATACCTTCATTATCAATTAACACAGCCCCTTGGGACATGCTGTTGCTGATAAAGTGAGCAGCGCGTTCGCCATGCCATGTGATATCTGTTTTTACTTCTTGACCGCAAGCATGACCGATACTTGATGAATGATAGATAAAGCAATCACGATCATCACTGGTTAATGGAAGTGCGTTACACAAAATCCAATTTACACCCAACCATTTACGTGATTCGCAACCATCAACCAAAGGTGTGGAACCGCCAACATAATCAGCAGAAACAAATTCATCCAATGCTAACAATTCATTCCATTGATGAACACCAACAACAGCGAATCTGCGGCCATCATCTGGAACATCATTGGAATTCAATTTTTCCAATGCTGCCATAATCAAAGCTTTTGTTAATCCTGTTGAATAATCACCAACATATTGTGTTGCATTGTTCATTGCAGCAATAATCAATTCATCTGTTTTACGGCCCAATGCATATGCACCAGCAGAAGCGACAACACGACGTTCATCAACGTTCGTTTTCAATTCATCCAATGCATCAACCCAATCACCTGCATAATAATCTTGTAATGTACATTCAACAGGTGTGTGATTCAAATTCATCACAGGCACAATACCATGACGTGATTTAGTGCTTGCGATACCTTTACCTACTTTTTGGAAAGTAGTGGATGTCCCAACAACTCCTGATTTACTACGAATTGTAGAACGTAATTTTGTGCCCATTTGTTGATAAGCCAAATGAACATCTGCTTCAAATTGTTTTATAAACACTTGATCTACAGACATAGACATAAGAAATCCTTTTTGTTTAAATTAAAATACGCCATTTTGCGCAGTTTATAAAAATCTTGATTAATGGTTATGCGAAACATCGCGCCAAAAATACAAAACACAAAAAAGGGTCCAAAAAATGGATTATCCAATAAAAAATTCAGTCAGACCAATAAAAATCTGACTGAAAGATTTATCAAAAAAATCCCCAAAAACAAACGTTTTGGGGATAATATAAAAAATCACGCAAAATATTTGCGTAAAATCTTATTTTTTCTTTGCTACTTTTTTAGCAGGTTTTTTTGCAGGTGCTTTTTTTGCAACTGGTTTTTTTGCTACAGGTTTTTTTGCAGCTGGTTTTTTAGCAGCAACTTTTTTTGCAGGTGCTTTTTTTGCAGCTGGTTTAGCAGCTGGTTTTGCGCATGCACATTTTTTCTTTAAACCGAACATAATTCTCTCCTATTTTTTGTTTTGGATAGAACAAAATTTATTTTGTTCTTAATTACATTTTATATGAATCAAAACAAATAGTAAAGAATAAAAATAATTTATGAATATAATTTTTTAAAACCGTTTTCAATTTTACGAACATATTCTGGATCTTGATCACGCCAATATTTTGGATCACGCATCATGTTACGCAACATATCATCTGATAAATTTTCTGTTGTATTTTTATCTGTTAAAACGGTTGGTTCTAAAGATTGCATCATCTTGTACACACCTTGTATTCCCTGGGGTGTAGCACATAGTTCTTCAAATGCAGATGCTGGTAAATATTTTTCACCAAACGCTTTTATTTCACGCAATGCTTCGTTCATTTTTTCTGTTCCACCAAAAAAACTTTTTAATTCATTTATCGCATTTGTTTGGTTTTGTAATTCAAATAAATTTTTTAATGTTGGTTGTAAAAATTCTTCAGCGATTGAATAAATTTTTTCAACTTGTGTTGTTGTTAAACCAATTTCATGAAATTTATTACGAACCGATTCGTCGTCAAACAATTCGTTTATCGGATATTCAGATGCACTTTCTGGCACACCAATAGCATGATTAAACTTTTGTTTTACATCATCATCACTATTTTCATTTGGAACAGATACCATATTACTCATCTTCTTTTCTAGTTCGCAATATGATTTAACCAATGCAGAAGCATTTAATTCGCCATTTTCATCAAGAAATTTTTCTGGAACTTTTTCCATCGCTTTTTCCTTTGGTTGAAGATTCTTGTTTAAGAAAATAAATGCCAGATAATGTAAATATTGTTTGCATCATCGTAAAAATATCTTCATCGCCTATTAAATAGGCACCTATGGCAGATATAATACCGACACTTGATACAACATAAGTTTTTTTATCTTGTAAATATCCGCCCTTTATTATTTTGTTCATCTTCCATCCTTTATTTACAGGTAAAACAAAACATCTTCACATTCTGATATATATCCACGAGACATAGCCCATTTCGGAATAATATCTGCATGGTGAAATTTTGTTGCGCCGAACACAGTATCTTGTAAATGGCCACGCATCATTGTTTTTATTGTGCGCAAACACATTTGGAACTTTCTGTCTGTTGCTTCTATATTCAAATTTTTATTACGTGATGATTTTGGATTTAAACATTCAAACAAATCCGTATCTTTTGAAATAGATTCAAAAGATTTTCCATATTTAATATGAATGTTATGAATCATTGAAGCCATAGCTTCTACTAACGGTAAAGAAGAGCCATTAGTTTCCGCAAAAATTATGCGAGCCAATTTATATGATACGATTTGTGTATCATCATCATTCTTGATCAAAGTTAATTGCATAGCTGTAACCTGTGTTGTATAAAAAAGCCCGCGCAATTAGTTGCGTGGGCAAAAATAAGAATAAAAAAAACCGCAAATCTTGCGGGCATTATTTCTATTCTTGATGCTCTATATAATATCACAAATTGACATAAAAGTCAAGACTATTTAAATATTGATTTCATCACCGTATGTTAAAACATATCTTGTATCAAAACGCAAAACCAGTGCCCCATCTTCGTTAAGTCCTATCAATTCTGCTTCTCTGCCCTGGTATTTAATCATTTTGTTTATACAAATTGCTAATTCCATCCATCTCTCACGAACAATCGCAAAATTTGCACTGCGCCATTTATCTAATTTTTTCATCAACATGCTCAATACTTCTTGTACAGTCACATCAACATAATCATTTACTTTTGTTGTTTTATATTCTTTAACTGTCGGACAAGTTTTAACATTTATTCCGATACCAACAATTACAAAGTTGCGCGCATATTCAATTAAAACACCGCTTATCTTTTTGCCATCAATCAAAACATCATTAGGCCATTTAATTTGTGGTGTTAAACCAAAAGAAAGTAAAGTTTCTGCGACGGCGACACCAACCGCATAAGATAACTTTGGATCACGTTCTGCAACTTTATATATAAATGAAGCATATAAATTACCATGATGAGATACCCATGTTCTTTTATAACGACCACGCCCCGCGCTTTGTGCCTGGGCAACAACCACAATTTTATCAGACGCCTTGCCTTCTGCGATTAAATCATGCGCATAATCTTGGGTTGATGGAATCTTGTCAAAAGAAATCAATTTATACGCGTCCAATTTTATATCCTCCTTTTTCATTCAGAATAAAATCGTGTCCAAAAGTTTTGCGCAATTGATATATAGCGTTTTCCACACTATGCGTAGTTATATCAGGCGACAAACCAACAGCCAACTTTAATTCACTTATTTGAATATTTGGTTTTTTGTATAAAGCGACAACTATTTTTCGCTGCAAAGATGGCAAAACAACATCATGCCCAAAGATATTAATAATAATATCGTTATTATTGAATTGGGTTAAAATCAGATTTTGTAAATCATCAACCGAAATGGGCGCATTTATTCCTATATCGTCAAACACAACGTCTGCAACATCCGGAGTTTCAACAAGATTTGAGCCCAAATCAGTCAAAATACCATGCCAGTATTCATCCGACGTATAAATCTTTACATTTTCTAACATATATACACAATACCGAATAAAGCAATATTGTGCAACAGTTTATTATTATATAGTGTGATCATGCGATGGGATAAATTTAGTAAAATCTTCCAATGAAGCCCCTGTGGAAGCTAATATTTTGGAAATACTGTTGGTCGAAGGCCATCTTGGCTGTCCTTCTTTTGACCAACGTTTACTTTTATTAAAGGTTGTTGGATCTAAACCACTACATTTTGCCAGCCCAGAACAAGACATATGATGTTCCGTTGCAAAGTTTTCTATCGCACGCCATACATCTTCATGCGTCATGATATTTCTCCTATTATATATTGGTTTTCCAATTCAATATTCTAATTATAATTGATATAGCAAACAATCTCAATCTTTGATTATTAGTTTATTTTCCTATAAAAAAGACACAAAAAAATAATACCAAAAAAATTTTTTGACAAAATACTTGACAAATCGCATTTTGTGTATTACATTTCGATTCGTCAAAGGATGTAAATCGTTTGACTTTATCGGGCCCAGAGTTTTCAGACTCCCTCCTACATTCTCTCTCCTCTGGACTTTGGGCCCAAACACAAGTTTAGGATGCCCATTTCTTTTTCTCCTTTCCTTCCTTTCAGGGCATCCGGAAAAAACCACCCTCACGGGTGGTTTTTTTTATTTTTCTAATACAGAAAATATTTCCCAGTGCATCGATCCAACAAACTGATCCACTGGTATTGCGGTTATCATTTTATATCCGCCAGATTCTAGAATTTTCCTATCACGCATAAATGTATTTGGGTTACAAGAAACATAAACGATTCGTTTCACATTTGATTTTGCGATTTCTTTTGATTGTTTTTCTGCCCCAGCACGCGGTGGATCCATTATAACAACGTCGTATTGATCAAGGTTTTGCGCAGTCAAAGGCTTTTTAAACAAATCGCGTTTTATTCCGTTACCAACAATATCGAATCCTGTTGCATTTGTTACGAAAGTAAAATTACCAAGCCCACAAAATAAATCGACCACTTTCTTTGCACCATTGACATACTTTACAACCAAATCACGTAAGATTTTTTCTGTTTCTGTTGTCGGTTGTAAAAAGGCATTAGATGGATATTTTACAATTTTGTCGTCAAACTTGATTTCAGGATCATTATATTTACGAACAACTGAATCATTCCAAGTAAACCGTATTATCTGGGCTGGCAGTTTTTCAACTGCTGCTCGAAAATCAGCACTAAAATAAGGGACATCAGAATTAACACATACATCAATACCGTTTTCACATTTCGTAATCAACACAGAACCTGTGCCACGCCATGGTAATTTCGCAATATTTTTTAAGACAGCATTTATATCTGGAACTACATTTATACAAATATCAACATCAATAATATCTTTTGACTGTGGTTTAAAAAAGCCAAAATGTCCATCAACAAAAGCGAAATCGGCACGTCTGCGTGCACCAACAGCCCCCCATATCGCATCACCCGTAAAATTAACTTTCGGCAATACAGATAATTTTTTATCCTTGTACGAAGAATCTGTAAAATCATATTTACAGCCACCACACAAACCAAAAAAAGGACATTTTTTTATTTCCATATTTGAATCATAATATAATTTCTGTCTTGATTCCAGTGTGTTTTGAAACTATTATTATCATATGATGAAAAACAAAGATAAAAAAGTTGCTCTTTTCGCTGGCGCATTATCGTTGCCTTTTCAGGCGCGTGATGCATTGCGTAAAAACGGATGGGAAGTTTATGTTGTGGGTCTTAAAAACTTTTATGACCCAGCACTTAATCCTGATTTGGTTATACGCCTTGGCAATGGTGGGCGCGCAGCACGTGAATGTAAAAAACGTGGCATACATAAATTGGTATTTGTCGGGGCACTTGGTCACATAAACTTATCTGATATCAGACCAGATTTTTGGTCTATTTCTGTGTTATTAAGCGTATTAAAACATCAACGGGGGTATGATTCTATGGCTGTTGCATTTAATAAAGCATTGGAAAAACGCGGTTATGAAATTGTGGCTGCACAAGATTTGGCACCAGAATTGACTTTTGAAAAGCCTGGTATTCAAACAAAAGTAAAACCTGCAAAATCTGATATGCACGATATTGAACGTGCGATCCAGGTATCTCACACAATCGGCACAGAAGATATCGGCGCATCCGTTGTTGTTGATAAACAAGTTGTTGCTGTGGAAGCAGCCGAAGGTACTGCACGTATGTTGGAACGCGTTGTAGCAATGCGCAAAAACAAAAGAAAAAGCGGTGGCGTATTCGCAAAAATGACAAAACCTGGTCAAGATCTGCGAATTGATATACCTGCGATTGGTGTAGATACTGTAAAAGCGGTGTCTGCTGCAAAATTACACGGTATTATTGTAAACGCAAAAACATGTTTTGTAATTGACAAGCCTGCGGTAATCGCCGCTGCGAATAAAGCAAAAATATTTATAAAAGCCATTTAAAAAAAACCGCCATTTTGGCGGTTCTTTTATTTTTTGATTTCCTGAATTGTTACTTTGAACACAACCGGTTTTCCAGCAAGATCTTTCGCAAAATAATTTTCTGGGAAACTTACATTAACATCACGTGTTTCACCGACCTTAGCACCAACTAATTGTTCTTCGAAACCAGGGATAAATGTGTGGCTTCCTAGTTTAAGTGGATAACCATACCCTGTTCCGCCTTGGAATTGTTCTTCGCCCAAGAAACCAGCGAAATCAATAACAACTGTATCACCATTTTTTGCGGTTTTTTCACACGCACACAATGCTGCGCACATTGCAACTACTCCTATTACTTTTTTCATTGAAAATCCTTTTAATCTGTTCCCATTTAAACTTCAACACCCATTTTGTTTTCCTTTGTTTTTAAGCATCGAAAATCATTGTAAGTTCTCTTATTTATTATAAACGCATCTAAATCCGTATTCACGCATTGATTCGCCTTCGGCTTCAACACGATAATCAAAGAAAGACGTTGGACGCATTACTTCAAAAGACGGTTTGTCGTAAACAATAACGATACTTTCGGCATTACGGCCACAAACTTTCTTCATTTCAAAATCAGCGACACGCCCCAACACGGTTCTTGCATCTGCATCGATATCAGCACCATCAGCGTTTTGCATCAAACGAAGACGCATTTCACGGGTACTGCTGTCACCAAGTAAAATTTCAATACGTACCATTGTACCCTTGTATTCTTGCCATCTCGTTTCTTTACGTGCAGTATTCCATCTTGAAGATGCTTCTTCACGTTCTTTCATTGAACGAGGTTCATACGAATCGATTTTTGAAAATTCGTTTTCATCGGAAATGTATTCGCTGCTGCGTTCATCATAACGTTCATCGTTATCTTTGTAATAATGGCCATCATTTGAACAAGCCCCAGCTGTCAGTGCCAAACCCAAAATAAATAAAATAGATTTTTTCATTTCTTTCTCTCTTTTTATTACTTTTTTTTATTTTATCAAATAAACAATTTTGATTCAAGCCACGATTTATGATAAAATGAAAATGATGAGCAATGTAGTTCTTGAATCTTTATTGAAACCGCTGGAAGAATTTTATCGTCCTTCTTTTGTCGAAGAAATCGCGATAAATCATGCCGGCGAAGTATGGATGCGACTTAATGGTGGCCGCGTTCCATGGGTTTCGTATAACGCAGAAGTTTTATCAAAACAATACCTTGTTGATTTGATTCATACTGTTGCCAATATTTATGAAAGACCTTTTGATCCGATACACGGCATACCTGTTGTTTATGCAACATTACCTGGCAACCATCGTTTTTCTGCTATTGCGGGTCCAAATGTTCAATATGACGAACGCGATGTAACAGGCGGTGTTGCCTTGAATATACGTGGCGGTGGTGTTTCGGAAACAAGTTTTGAAAATTACCATCTTAAACGTGGTGAAAAATTATTAAAAGTTAAACCACGTAAAAATGTCAGACCTGATGACCCATACGAAAGATTGATGTCCGCAATAAATGACGGAAGTCCTATATTGATATCTGGCGCAACATCGACTGGTAAAACAACATTTTTGAATCATATGTTGACATTGATTGATCAAAACAGCCGTGTTATAACTGTCGAAGACGCACGTGAAATACGTGTTCCACAAAAAAATCGTGTTCATTTCGTTTTGTCACGTACAGAACAAACTAATGATTTCAATTATGCGCGTTTGCTTGATTTGGTTGTTCGTATGACTCCAGATGTAATTATTGGTGGTGAAATATCAACAGACAACGCCGCTGTTTTATGGGAAATGCTGGGCACAGGACACGATCATTTCTATACCACAATTCATGCAGAAAGCGCCGAAGCGGCCTATGCCGCATTTGCTGATCGTATCTTACACACACAACCAGCATACGATCGCACCGATTTAATTGCTGAAATGAAAAAGAAAATACGTGTTGTTCAATTATCTCGTGATGGCACATTGCGTGCTGTAACCGAAGTTGTTTAATTACATAAAACTCTGTGGATTTACATCAATCTTGATACGCACATTTGTGGGTTGCTTCACTTTATCTAACCACGCACGAACAATCGGCTGTAAATTAGCACGCGCATTTCCAGACACCAAAAATCGCATACGATACCAATTTCTGATTTGATATATTTGTGCCGCAATTGGTCCCATTATTTTTCCGCCATTTAACGCAGGTGCAACATGCACCAATTCTTCGCAATATTTTTTAAGTGTCGTTTCTTTATCTGCCTCTACTATTACCGCTATCAATTGTCCAAAAGGTGGCATTTGGGCGGCACGACGAGACTCCATATCAGATGCCATAAACTCATCGCGATCCCCGGCACAGATTGCACGAATCACTGGATGCTCTGGTTGAAAAGTTTGTAGTAAAACACGCCCTGGAAACTCTCCACGACCAGCACGCCCTGCTACTTGGAACAGTTGTTGGAAAGTATGTTCGCCCGCACGAAAATCTGTACCAAACAATCCCATATCAGCATCAACAACACCAACAAGTGTAAGGTTTGGGAAATGATGTCCTTTGGCCAATATTTGTGTCCCAATAATTATATCTATTTCACCAGTTTCCATTTTATGAACCAATCTTTCCAACGCTTCACGTGACATAATCGTATCACTTGATACCAGCGCAACACGTGCATTTGGGAACTTGTTCATAACCTCTTCTTCTACTTTTTCTAAACCCACCCCGCGCATAGAAACATTATTGCCACATTGTGGGCAAACAGTTGGGATAGTTTCAGTTCGACCACACATATGGCAAACCAATTTATTTATATGTTTGTGATAATTATAAGACACCGAACAATCAGGACATCCAGCAACCCAACCACATTTTTTACATTGAACAATCGGTGCAAAACCACGACGATTAATAAACAACATTACTTGTTTATGATTTTCCAATGTTTCCCCTATGGCTGTACATAATTGTGGTGATAAATTACCAGTCTTTTCTTCATCACCTAACTTATATGATTCAGGCCGATTATTTCGCATATCTATTGTTTCAATTACTGGCATTTGTGCGCCACCGAAACGCGAAGTCAGACGCAGACGTTTATATTTTCCAAGTGCAACATTATGCATTGTTTCAACAGATGGTGTAGCACTTGCCAACACAATTGGAAAACCAGCAATATTTGCACGCAAAATAGCCATATCACGCGCATGATAATTTCCCATGTCTTCTTGCTTGTACGAAGTATCATGTTCTTCGTCAACAACTATCAATCCAAGATTTTGCCAAGGCAAAAACAGTGCACTTCGAGTACCAACAACAATACGGATATCTCCACGCGCAACACCACGCCAAATATCACGACGACGTGCCGCTGTTAAATTACTGTGCCAAACAACAGGTGGAGCACCAAAACGTTGTTTGAATCTGTCCATAAACTGCGCTGTCAATGCGATTTCCGGCATCATTAACAAAACAGATTTTCCAGCATTATAAGCGCGCAAAACACTGTCAAAATAAACCTGTGTTTTTCCAGAACCTGTTATACCATCCAATAAATGCACAGAAAACGCATTCGCCTCCATTGCTTTTGCGATAGTATCTGCGGCGACCTGTTGTTCATCATTCAAAACAACTAAACCTGTATCAAAATAATTGTAATTGAAACGATTATCGATTATTTCACGCGCATCCGTAAGTATTAAACCACCGTTTTTTATCATCGTTTTAACGACAGCATTGCTTACATGTGCAATATTCATTATATCACTTACGGACATTGCTTCATTATCATTAGATTCAAATGCATCTGCCACATTTTGGCGGGCATCAGTCATCTTGATATCAGTATCACGATTAAAAGAATATAATTGTTCTGTTTTCGGTGCATCAAAAGCATCCGGGACATTCAAAATTAATCGCAAAACGGCCCCAGGTGCCATCAATGTCCAATCGGACATTTTATATATCCAATCTATATCATTTTGGGACATATGCCCCATTTTGCACACACCAATGATTGATTTGATTTTTGAATTATCAAGTCCACTGTCACCAGCACCTACAATTACACCAATATAAGGGCGATTCATAACCGTAACCCGCACGAAAGCGCCAATATCTGCATTTTCATTAAGACGATAATCATACCCCCGATTTATTACATTGGGCACAAGAACCTTTACAATATCGCCAGATTTAAACATATTCTTAAATTAGCCATTTTTTTTATTTTTTTCAACTCACAAATAAATGTTGACAATTTGATTTTTTGTATTATATTGTAATCAAACAAAACAAAAGGCTATAAAATGGCACAATCTAAAAAATGTAAAGAAATGCATGCAGAACAAGTTGCTGCAGCACAAGAAATGTTCAAATCATTTAAAACATTCATCATCGAAGAGTTTGTCGCTAAGTTTGGTGGATCTTATGAAAGAGCAGACAATTTACCAAAAGACTGGCGTGTTTTTTATGCGTACAAACCAGAATGCGAAGAGTTTTTAATTGAAAGATCAAAAACATTTATACACGTTGCACCAAACGTTGACCACAAATATCAAAGCCCTACATTTCTTAGAAATTTGACATCCTTGATCAGTGAATATTTGTCATTGTATGTTGCACAAAAAGGTTGGAAACGCAACGATTGCACAAAGTATTTACAAGAAATGTTGTTCAACAAAAACAAACACGTTCAATTGGAAACTACACGTTATGTAAAGGAAAACAAACGCGCATGGGGTTTGCAACAAAAAGAAAAACGTGAACAACAAGAACAAAAAAACAAAAAACGCTCACGTATAAATGTCGCAAATGCAAAACCAATAGAATTAACAGAGAAACAACGAATGATCTTGGAAACAAAATCCGTTAACCACAGATTAAAAGAAAAAAAGAAAGAACTTGGTATAAAAGAAAAACATGTCTTTTATACTCGTGAACAAGAAGAAAAATATTTAAGACAAAAAGCGGCATACCAAGCAAGAAAACTTGCCGAAAGACAAAAAGCAATGACAATAGAAATCACCATTAACGGAATTGTCAAATAATCATTTCAAAACATTAATAACACGTTCCAAATCATCAGTATTTGGAACGTTTTTTATTTCCAAATCGGCATCATATTGCCCATTAAACCAGGTCTTTTGCCTTTTGGCATATTGATTTGTTTTTGTTGTCCAATTTTGAATTGCTTCATCTTCAGAAATAAATTCACGCAACATATCACAAATTTGCACTGCCCCAATTGCGCGCGTTGGATCAAGATTGTTATCAATTATATTTTGTGCTTCATCTATTGCGCCACCACGAATCATTTCTGGAATACGCGACGCGATGCGTTTTAATAAAACATCACGCGCTGGCATAATTAAAACACGCAAAGCATTTGGAACAAGTGCACCGATACGTGGCATTTTTTGCCAATCAACTAAATGAGTTCCTGTTTCAAAGAAAACTTCCAAAGCCCTTGCTATTCTTTGTGGATCAGATGCATTAAAATCAGACGGCAACATTTTTTGCGCAGCATTAATATCATTTGCGACCAATTCACGCGCACGCGTTCTGTTTTCTTCACTGACCTCTGGAATAGATGAAATACCTTTTACCAAAACATTTATATAATATCCTGTCCCACCAACAAAGATTGGTGTCTTACCCATCTTAACAACTTCATCAAAGGCTTTTTTTGCTAATGAAAGATAATCTGCGACACTTATGTGTTCGTTCAAAGGTAAAATTGAAAATAATTTATATGGCACACCATCTATTTCATCAAAACCATTATCTGTTATTTCTGCGAATGGTGATGCAGATATATTTTCAATACCACGATAAATCTGGACACTGTCTGCATTTATAATTGCGCCATTAACACGTTTTGCCAAACGATGTGCAAAATCAGATTTTCCAGATGCTGTTGGGCCAGCGATAATAATTGAATCATATTTCATATTTCTATTATAAAACGCCCTGGCCTGTTTGCAAGGAAAGCATTAGAAAAAAATCCAACTGTATTTTTAAGCATTTTATGATAGAATACGTGTATATAACGAAAGGAAAAAATATGAAAAAAATTCGTGTTGCTATCAATGGCTTTGGAAGAATTGGCCGTCTTGTATTACGTGCTGCCTTGGAATCAGGCCGAAAAGATATTGAATTTGTGGCCGTAAATGATTTGGCGCCATTGGAAGAAAACGCATATTTACTACAATACGATTCTGTTCATGGCAAATTACCAATGGATGTAAAATTAGATGGTGAATACATTATCGTTGACAATCAAAAGATTAAATGTTTGTCCGAACGCGACCCATCAAAATTACCATGGAAAAAATTAAAGATTGATATTGTTATGGAATGCACCGGTTTATTTACTGCTGCAGAAAAAGCAAAAGTTCACCTGGATTGTGGCGCAAAACGTGTTTTGGTATCTGCACCATCCGCGGGCGCAGATAAAACAATAGTTTTCGGTGTTAATGATAATAAATTAACAAAAAAAGATTTGATAATTTCAAACGCATCATGCACAACAAATTGTTTGGCACCGGTATTAAATGTATTGGATAAAAAATTTGGCATTATAAACGGATGGATGACAACAGTTCATGCCTACACTGGTGATCAACAATTATTGGATAAAAACCACAAAGATTTTCGTCGTGCACGTGCTGCAAATCTATCCATGATTCCAACCAGCACAGGTGCCGCAAAAGCAATCGGTTTAGTATTACCAAAATTGGCTGGCAAAATGGATGGCATTGCAATTCGTGTTCCGACCCCAGATGTTTCTGTTGTGGAATTAACATTAAATGTTAACAAACGCGCAACAATCGAAAATGTTAACAAATCAATATTGGCATCAACATCTGAAATTTTGGGATACAATGACAAACCATTGGTTTCAATAGATTTCACGAACGACAAACACAGTTCGATTTTTGATGCAACGCAAACACGCGTTATTGACGAACATTTGATACACGTGACCGCATGGTATGATAACGAATGGGGATTTTCAAATCGCATGTGCGATACCGCCGTTGCAATTGGAAAAACATTGTAATAAAAAACACCGCAAACGCGGTGTTTTTTGTTTAACCGAAAGCAAAATATTATTAGAACAATTTAAATTTATAATTTGTTCCAGCACGGATAGAGAACTGTGTTTTGTCTCCTTGTGCGATACCGGCACCAGCGTTAATGGACCATCCTTCGCTTAAGCCCATTGCTGCACCAAACGCCATCGCAGATTGTCCGTTGTAATAGCCATAACCACCACCAACAGAAACTTCACCACGATCAACATTACCCACAGAAACTGCGGACAATGCAGTAGCGGCTGCAACACCACCAGACATGTCTTTTTCCAGTTTGTTCACTTTGTCATCTGTGTAAGCATTTGCACTGCGCAATGTCAAAGCGTCAGCCGCAGCAAAATCGCTACGCAAACCATTTGCAACATCATTTATTTGATTTGCCAATTGTTGATCAGCATTTGAACGTGCAGCTGCTTCTGCTCCAATGCCGTTATCCAATGAAATCAAATGATCTTCGATAGTTGTTCCGATAGCCAAATTACCGTTATAATGACCATTAGAATCAAGTCTGGTTGTAGCTGTTGTGCCACTGCCATTCAACTGTAATTCACCTTCTGCATCATAACCGACTAAACCGTGGATTTTACCAGTAGTTGCTGCAACTTTATTATCAACAGACCCTACTACACTTGCATCACCTGTCAAAGTACTAATGCTATCCTGCAAATCAGCAATATTGTTTGTGTTAGTCGCAACTGTTCCAACTGACGCAAATCGTTCATCAGCAGCTGCTTTTGTGTAAACTTTATCAGCATCTGCTTTAGTATCCAATGCTGTTTTGTCTGCTTTAGTATCCAAAGCCGTTTTTACAGAACCATTTTCAACAGATGCCTCAATAGCACCATCAATTGTTGTCGCAATTGGTGTATTATAGTATTTCTGTGCCGCATTATGATAAGCAATATCAGCGTTTCGTTTACCTTCGGCTTTTACTTTTGAGGCAAGGTCAGCAGCAGTTGCATTTGCGTATGCTGTTCCAGCATTAGTATATGTAGTATAAGCGTCTGACAAATTGTTCAATATAGCTTCATCGTTTGTATATGCCAATTTTGCAGCAGCATATGCTTTTTCTTCTTCGGCATATGTTGTTTGTAATTCTGCCACTTTTTGTTGTGTGTTGTATGTATCTTGAACAAATGCGTCTTTCAAAGCGTTATATGCAGCAGCGGCAGCCTTTTCTGCATCTGTAGAAGGATTATCAGGAATAACTTGTGGAAAACCATCAGGGTCAGTCATGGTTATTGTTCCTGTGTAAGAATATTCGCCTGATTCAGAATCATAACTTGCAGTTCCGGCTGTCGCGTTTAACACATAACGGCTACCGTTAGCAGTTTCATATACATATGAATCAGCAGAAAGTCCGCTTATTGTTGATTCGGTACCAGATTTTGCTGTTACACTTACGGATTCAGGTGTTTCTAATGTTAAACCAGCAACGCTTGCACCAGCCAAATCAACATTACCTGATAAATTAGTTGTGTCCATAGCAACAAAATTACCTTCTTCATCAACAGCCAAAGTTGATGTGTGGCCGTTATATGTGTATTTAAATGTTCCCAAACTACCGTTGTTTCCGTTCAAAACTTGGTCTGTTACAGATACCATACCTTTGTCTTCATTATCAGTTGTTGCCAACCAATTTTTTTCTGCTTGAAACTTATCTTCTTTACCAGATTCATATGTCTGATTAACAGTATATGATTTTGTTTCATCATCATAAGAAGTGTATTTAAAATGATCAGCAGCAACATTATCAGCCAAATTTGTAGTCTCGGTTTCTGATTTATATTTTCTTGTTTCTGAATCATAAATATAACCTGTGTAGTCATATTCATAATTAGCATCAGGATATAATGTTCCTATTTTGTCATTAACACTGTGTGTGGCTTCGCCCAATGTATAATTTCCGGCGAAATTCACATTTGTAGATATTTCATCAGCATGTGCAGCACCGGTTGCCACAATCGCTACCAATGAAGTTAAAATAAAATGTTTTTTCATTTTGTTTTCCTTTGTTATTTTTAATATTAAAAACTGTGATTTTTTTAATCACGTGCACAAATTCTAACAAACCAAGGTTTTTTAACCCCCGTTGTATAGCAATGCCGTAAAACGTGGCTTGTCATTGGTTTTCTGGGAAAAATTATGTTTTTATAAATAGGAAAAAAATGGTTGACTTTTAACCTTGGTTTAAATTAGACCACTTGAAATATGGAAAAAACAAATTATATCATTAACATAAACAACAGGCACAACGCCTGTTTTTTTATTGTAAAAAAAGAAAAAGGAGATTTTATGATTTAT
Source organism: Candidatus Enterousia sp. (assembly GCA_045114635.1). GTDB lineage: Bacteria > Pseudomonadota > Alphaproteobacteria > Rs-D84 > Rs-D84 > Enterousia. The sequence continues at coordinate 14,553 of JBGUKY010000014.1, read as the reverse complement.
GGATATTGTCGTGTTTCTACTGCACATCAACACGAAGAAAATCAACACTTTGTCATCGAAAATTTCGCAAAACAAAATAATTTACAAATTGATGCTTGGGTTGAAGAAAAAATTTCCAGCAGTAAAAAATTACAAGACCGAAAACTTGGTCTTTTATTAAACAAACTGAAATCTGGTGATATTTTAATAACAACTGAAATTTCCAGATTGGGACGCAGTTTATTGGAAGTCATGGGAATTTTGCAAACGTGCCTTGAAAAAGACTGTCAAGTTTGGACATTGAAAGAAAACTTTCGACTGGGGTCTGATATACAATCAAAAGTATTGGCTTTTGCCTTTGGTTTGTCTGCAGAATTATCAAAATCTTTATTACAAGAACGCGTTAGGGAAAGTTTGGCACGATTAAAGGCATCTGGGAAAAAACTGGGGCGTCCAATCGGTGCAAAATCAAAAACTTTAAAATTAAGCAAAAATAAAAAACGCATAAACCGCCTTGTTGACAAAGGTATCAGCAAAAATGAAATCGCACGCATTATGCATGTTAACAAAAGTACTTTATATAAATATTTACGGAATAATTAAGACAATTTAAGCAATTTTGTGTTTGATTTCACGAATTCGGGCCAATATTTCACGCAAATCTTCATCACTTACGGTTGGTGTTTGATTTTTGTTTTGTATTTCATCAACCAATACTATGCACAATGTGGCCAACAAAGCATTTTCCTGTAATGGACCGATTTTATCCAAAATTTGACGCGCACGCGCATCGACAATACGTCCCAATTCAATCAGACGCCCTTCCTGGCCGTCTTCACAGCCCATCGGGTAATTGCGGTTAACAATAGGTATCGATACTATGCTCATTTTTTCAATTTTTCCAATATAGATACAGATTTATCAATCAATTGTTTTGCATTTTCGTTTTTTTCGCGCAATGTTTTAACCTGTTTGGTTAATATCGCAACCTCAAGGTCGGTTTGCTTGCTTGCATCATTAGCATCTGCACGCAAATGTTGCGCGATTACTTCCAGCGAATCCAATTCTTGAAAAATTTGATCTTTTATGTTTGCCATATTCGCATATTAAGACATTTTTTATATGCGTTCAACCCTAAAATGTGATATAATATCAGATATTAAATGGGGGAATTGTTTTATGAAAACCAAGATTATATATATTTCAGGGAACGAAATCTTTGATATGAATGATATTCGTGCTGCTTTTGAAGAAGTCCGCGCTGCATTAAACCTTGATAAAACAACCGTATTGTTCGGCGTTCCTGTAGACGAAGATGATGCAGGATTAATGGCAGAAGACAAAGCACCAACCATTACACCAGAACCAGTCAAAGAAATCGTTGAAGAAACAATTCAAACCAAAGATGATAAAGAAGTCATAGAAGAAAAAAACCAAGAAGAAACAACAGAAGAACCAGTTGTTGTTCAAGAACAACCAAAAAAACGTGGCCGTCCACGCAAAGAACCAATAAAAGAAGAAGTTGTTGAACCAGTGGCCAAAGAAGAATCTGCGGAAGAAAAAGTTGTTCCTATATTATCTGTTCTTTCAACAAAAGATGAGGAGAATTCAGAAGAGCCATCATCAGCAGAAGTTGAAATTATTCCAGAAATCTCTGATGTACAAACAGAACAAGAAAGCGTAGTTCAAGAAATAATCGAAGAAGAACCAGCAGAAGATGTTGTTGAAGAACCAGAATCAGATGAAGCAGATTTGGAAAAATTATTATCTGCGATGACGCCTTTACAAGAAGATGTCTTGGAAGACAAACATATTTCTGAAACAATAGAAGAACCAGCAGAAGAAACAGAAGACCTTTCTGTTGACGCTACATTGGAACAATTGGCAACAGAGTTTGCAGAAACACAAGATAAAATAGCAACAGAAAGCAAGTCATCATCACGCAGCAAAATCGGAAAATTACGCAATATTTTACCTTTCAAACAATCTAAACACAAAGATCAAGGTTTGGGCGACTTGTTTGGATGGGCTGGTATGGCTGCAAATGATGAAGATTTTTCTGTCCCAGGATTTTTCACAAATGTGGCATCTAAAAAATAAAAATGGAACAAGCAACCATTGTTAATTTACTCACGAATTCCGGACTGAAAGTTTTCGGCATGGATTCTGATTTTGTTTATTTCCAAGATCCATCTTGTATTTTTCCTGCCTTTGACACATTTCTTGAATACGCATGGATGGTCATATTACTTATGACTGCAATTATGCTTTTAGGTTGGGGAATGTTGTACATCAAAAATGGCATAAAAATAAACACAGTTTTCAACAATGCGAAAACATTGCTTCTTGTTTTATGTACATTGGGTATTGTAAAACCAATAATCACTGTCATATATGGCAAAAATTTATTTGCACAACAATGCGAAGTAAAACAAGTATCGATGGATGCAGTTAATGAATTGTTGGAAATACGAAATAAAAAACTTGGTAAATCTGATGAATACTTGTTATCCGAAACTTTTAATATGATTGATTCTGGACCAGTATATCTTGATGGCGATGTATTACAACAAGAAGAAATTGAAACAATAAATCAACAATCAACATCATCTGGTTTTAAGGTTTCAGATATTGTTGCGGTAAATTATGAAAACAAAACGACAATTTACATTACCAAAGATGGTACTAAAATTAAACGAATTGGTGGCACTGTAGCGTGGCGTAATAATAATCCAGGTAATATAATAAAATCTGATTTTGCGTATGCAAATGGCGCAGTAGGCGAAACAGATAGATGGGCAGTATTTCCAGATGAAGAAACAGGTTTACGTGCGATAACAAAACTTTTACGAACAGATAGTTATAATAACCTGTCAGTAAAAGAGGCCATTCACAAATGGGCACCTTTTAGTGACGGAAATAATCCAGAAAACTATTCACGCCGCGTATCAAGTATGACAGGCCTCCATGCTGATACAAAAATAAATAATTTAAGCGATAACGATCTTCGGAAAATAGCTCGCGCTATTCAAACTATCGAAGGCTGGAGCGTTGGAACAGAACAAAAAATGTAAAGGTTATTCATATGAACAAACTTAAAAATATAATATTTATTATAGCTATTGTGATACTGGGTGTGTTGGTATTCATGTTTTCTAATAAAACACACAATGAAATACCAGTAAGCAACGAAACAATGTTTGTTGATTTCAATAAAGATACAACAAATATAAAAACTATTTTTTCAGATGGTCTGCGCGATCCTGATTCTGTAACAACATACCCTTTGGATAAATATGGTATGGGGGTTTCAGAAAAAAGTATTTTCTATGTTGATATCAATCGAGATAAAGTAAAAGATAGAATAACCAAAATATTTGTCGAAACAGGAAACGCACATTCTTATTACCAATATAAAATAGAATTAAACATCGATGGAAAATTTGTTGATATAACACCAAGCAATTTTAGAACAACTAATGGCGACGTATGTGATCTTCAACAAATACAATTTATTTTCAAACCAAGTTTCAAAGTAATTTTAATATACCGCGAATTGGCAGAAACTTGGGACAGTCCAAGTGTTGCAAGAAAACAAATATTCAAGATTTCTGGAAATAAATTTGTATCAGACAGCCCAAAATCACTACGCAGCGTTTGTGATATCAAAGAACTATTTTAATAAATGCATATTACGCGCAGAATAAATTACATCACCAGAAACTAATAAATGGTCATATAGTGTTATACCTAACTTTTCTAATGCTGTTTCCAGTTCTTGTGTAATAGCGATATCTTGTGATGAAAAAGAAGTATAAGCACTTGGATGATTGTGTAACATAACAATACTATGCGCATTCATATATAATGCATTTTTAACAATTTCACGAACATATACTGCAGCCCAATCAATAGTTCCGCTACTATGTAATTCGTCTTTGATCAACTTATATTGGCTATCCAAATAAAGCACATGAAATTCTTCAACTGGTTTGCCAGATAATAACACCTTGCAATAATTTTCTAACTTTTCGTAATTATGAAATATTGGTGAATTATCCAATGCAGATTTATATTCTAATTCCATCAATTTATGAATAACTTTGAAAAAAGTTGCTGTGTTCTCTTTTATACCATCGTTTTCCATCAATGATTCTAATGGCGCCGATAATAAACTGTGTATACTTCCATATTTTTTATATAATTGTCTTGATAATGTACGAACATCCCTGCGCGGAATAGCATAAGTCAATAATAATTCCAAAATTTCGTATTCTGTTAATTGACCATCTAAAAACTTTTTACGCAAGCGCGCTCTGTGACCAGACTGTAAAGATTGTAAATCTTCTTGTTTAATCATGTGTCATTTTTTCTGTGAATATGACTACGCCATCTTCTGTTATACCCAAAGTATGTTCCCACTGTGCAGATAAACCACCATCTTCTGTACGCACAGTCCAACCATCATGTTCATCTGTTTTACATCTGTATGTTCCAGTATTTATCATTGGTTCAATAGTAAATACAAATCCTGGTTGCATAATCAATTTATCATAAGCCTTGTCATAAAAATGTAAAATATTTGGATTGTCGTGCATTACTTTACCGATACCATGACCACAATAATCACGAACAATAGAAAATCCATGAGGTTTAACGACGCTTTCTATGGTTTTACCTATTTCAGAAAGAGGCACCCCAGGCGCACAAATTGAAATAGCAGCATTCAAAGCATCTTGACATACTTGTACTAATTCACGTGCCTTGTTTGAAACATTTCCTATCATAAACATACGCGATGCATCACCATGAAAACCATGATTTTCAGCAGTCAAATCAACATTTATGATATCGCCATCTTTCAAAATAACATTATCATTTGGAATACCATGACAAACCACATCATTTATCGAAGTGCATATGCTTTTTGGATATCCCATATAACCTAAATCAGACGAACGTGCACCGTTTTCCTTTAAAAACTCTGCGACCAATCTGTCGATTTCGCCAGTAGATATTCCTGCAACAATGTGTGGTGTAATAAAATCAAAACAACGCGCAACTAAATCGCCAGAAGCGCGCAATCTTTTAAAATCTTTTGGTGCATACACAGAAGATAACATTTTTACTTCCTTCTTTTTAAAGCCAATTTAGCGGCACGCACAGATAACTTTAACGAAAAATCACGTATCAATAATTCTGGTTGCATACCACTTGTTCTGCACATTTTTTCTAAATCGTTCAATTTAGATAAAACATTTACAATTTCATTTTCCGGCCATATTTTCATTGCCATATTAAACTTGTCTGCGACTTTCCAAAAAAGTTTTGGCAATTGTCCGTCAACAACAGCGGTCAATAAACGCGAAAAATGATTATATAACATACGAACCAACATATTCGCATCTGCACCACCATAAAGCAATCTATCAAGCGCCACCATTGTTTGATTTATATGTCCAGCCGTCAGCGAATACAAATAATCATCAGCACTCGTTGCGGAAGTATCCGGCAAACATTTTTCAACGTCTTCCAAATCTACAACATGTTTATCAGAAACATATATTGCTATTTTCTGTAAAAAGCTGCGTGTAATTCCACGATCACCACCCATATGTGACAACATATAAGACATCGCATCTGGTGTAACCTGACGAATACCAGAAGCCGCAGAAAGTTCTTTATGAATAAGCGCTTCCAATGTTTTTGTATCATCAGAATAACATGCGATTGCGGCAATGTTTGTACCTTCTTCAAACAATTTACGAAGTGATGCTGGGCGCAAATCGCCCGCTGTCACAATAACAGTTGCGCACAAAGATGAAGATGTTACTAAATCAGATATTATTTTAGTATCACTGTCGCCAGCCCCAGATATTATAACCGCCTTGCGACCACCAAACATTGATGGACTGCAACTTTCTGCGAATACAGCATCTTGTTTATCGCGCAGTTCATTAGCATCCAAAACCAATAAATTATCTTTTTCTATTTCAAGTTTTTCGATGGCCTTGTCAGATAACTCATCAACCAGACCCGCATCTGGGCCATATATCAACACAGCATTGATATTTGCGATTCCAGAATTAAAATCTGATTCTTTCCACTTCATTATTGATTTTCTTGTTTTTGAATTTCAGCTATAACGCGCATACTGATTTTTTCCGACAATTGATGAATAGCATTCATAACCGCATTATTATACGATGCATTTGAAGCAACAAGATAACGAACAAAAGTATAACTTTCTGCAGCAGATTCCGACGAAGCAGCAATTTCTTTATCGCCCTGCTTTAACACATATGAAGCATTTAATTTTACTTCTTGCCACACAGCATCGCCAGCACGTTCAAACGCCTTGTACTGTGTCACTGGTTCGCTTAAATTGACAGTCAGAGTATATTTAGCATTTTGTTCATGGATACCACCAAATTGCGCGTTCAAAGAATTACGCAATTCAATTCCATTAATACCACTTATCGGCGCAACATAAACATCTGTTTTATCGCCAGAAAATACAGGCTTAAAACTGCAAGCAGCCACCATTAAAAGCAAAATCAATTTTTTCATGTCTTTTTCCTGTTGAACTTTACCATAATATTAGCTACAATTTTCGTAAATCGCAAGGGGGGATCTTGAATATTTTTTTAATTCTTTTGTCCGTAATAATTATGGCGGGGTATTATGTTATATCCTCTCCTTCCCAGCGAATAATTGAGCACGAAACAGAATATGCCATAAAAAAAGCAGATTTGCGTTCAATCGCCGAATGTGTTGTTGCAACCCAAAATTCATCAATGTATGGAGAAGAGTTTTCTGACCCATGTGTGGAACGATATGAAATTACCAGCCAATATATTTGTATGAATGATAAATACAACATCGTTTCTTGCGATTCGGAAAGCGCGAAAGTCCCTGAATTTAACTTTATCATAACAACAAGTTTTTCCCTGCCAGAACAAGAATATAACAATATGTTAGAAATATTAGAAAGATATTATCCTGACGCTGGGACACTTGGTGTATTTATCAATCCTAATTTAATGTCCGCTGGTTCTGTATCAAATCGTGCAATACCGCAAAAAATAATAGATGCAGCAAAATTGAAAAACGGCCAATTGATGTATTTAATGCAATATACAATTCCTGTTCGACACATTGATTATCCATTGGTTGATGGTTCTGATATTGTATGCCCGATGGGAACGATGAAAACCTTCAGATTTGGTCGTTGGCAATGTATTGATTACAATTACAAGGTGTCTTGTACTGGTGACACCATATGGGATCCAGATATAATGGAATGTGTTGCAGACGAAACAAGGAAACCATTATGTTCAAACAATCAGACTGCGGTTATGATTGATGATATATGGGAATGCATCGATCCTTTTTCAGATCAAACATGTTCAGATAATATGGTTGCGCGTCTTAACTATACTACACTTACATGGGAATGCGTCGAAGATCCAAATACTGCTAAAAAAATCAAAAAATGCGATAATATTGCACGCGCACCAAGACCACGTGGTGGCACAGGTGCAACATTACGTGTTCGTTCTGTATCTTGCACAGATTGTGAAACAGCAATCATTGATGAAGAAACATGTGAAACGTATTGTATTCCAGATGTAACAAAATTGAACGATCCAAAATGTTACAATGGAGATGTCAGTGATTGCACTGGTGTAAATCGTGGATTATATTTTGGCTTTTCACAAAAATCCCGTATCGACGGCATTCGCGCACTGGAAAACGAAACAGTTATATTGGACCGTTATCACAGCCAAAACAGAATGTTTAATTGTATGGATTGTGGCGATGGTGAAATAGACACTAAAAATTCAATATCCCCATACACCGCGATTTGTAAATAATTTATATTCTGACTTTCTACGTTTAGTTAAACCGGATATTTCACGACCACACGACTTATTCCATGCCATCCAAGCAGATTCTAATGTTGGATATTTTTTGCTGATAAAATTCGAATTGTTTATGTATTTAACGACTGTTGAGGGCGCAAAATTTTTTATGCCAATATTATAAGCCAAAGATACAAGTGCATCAAATTGATTTTGTAACAACGCTGCGTTTATATTATCTTGGACAGCACGTTCTGCTATCGCAAGGTCAGCACGTAACAATTCGGTTGCTTGTGCTTCTGTGATTCCGTTTCTGAAATCTTCACCTGGTTTTATCAAATGTCCATAACCAATTGTTGCACCACTTGGTAAAGGTTTATTTGTGTTAACAGGTTTACCCGTTTTATCATTGTATATAATGTGTAAGCTTCCATTTTTTACACATCCTTCCCATTGTTTAATCAAATTGATACCATTATCACTTATTTTCATTTATATCACCTTTTAATAAAAAAAGACAGCCCTTTGGCTGTCTAAATGTGCTTTATATTATATCACAAAATGGTTAAAAAATCAATAAAACTTAGTATTATCAATAGTTGCTTATAACCTTGTTATAGATTTTGCGGTACATATCGAATGTAAGGAATCTTTTTATCTTTGGATCCCATGGCTTTATATGTTCTGCATAATGCAACATAACAGGATAACGCAATTCGCGATACAATTTTGCATCCATTGTTTTAAGGAAACTGTATCCAGCGGCAACAATCACATTAAACTTTCGTGACATAGGTCTTATACGCCCACAGCATACATTGTTCAACATATCTTGATCTGGAAGTCCGCTATCATTATTTTCCGCCCAACTTATCATTTTCGGATATGTATTTTCCTTGCGCATTTGTGCGATATTCATAACAAGGAATCCACTGTTGATATATTCCGGACTATCAAAACAGCCTGCCAATAAATCTGTTCCCATTTTGAATTCATTTGCTTCACGTAAATCACGAACAAAGAATGTATCAACATCAGCATAAATAATACTATCTACGGTATTTGGTAATAATTTTGGCAACATACAACGCCACCATATTGCGTTTGGCCACCAAGAAGAACGCGCATGGTCATAATCTTTGTTTGGTTTCAAGAATATAATCTTGCCATTAGAATAATGTTCAGAAACATATTTCAATATTTTTGCCTGTGATTTTTTTGTTATATCCGACACACAATAAATGTCGTATTTACACCCAGGAGAATTTTCAAGCAATGAAGAAATCGCGATCAAAGCAAATTTAATATATGGTTCATTAAAACAAAAAGCCACATTGATTACTTTTTTATATTTTGTTACATCTGGTTTTACATTAAATCTTGGAAAAGTCGCCCATGATACAAAGTTTCTTTTTGCAACATTTGATGGAATAAACAATTCCAACACATGCAACAATACACGCTTCACACGTTTAAAGTATATAACAGATGGTTTTTCCATAAAAGCTCCCTTTGGATTCAATGCCCAGTATAAACAAATGAACATAAAATGTAAATATGAAATACATATGTCGATCTGCCCCATTTCCAGTTCCAATCAAATGAGTACCCAAAAGAATTAAAAAACACCACACAAGGTGGTATTTTTTGATTCTTGGCAGCCCCACTTTCGCTTCCTCGATACACAATAATAAAAATCTATAAAAACTCGTATTTACAAACTCCGTTTTTATGATTTTTCTAATTGTGTATTCTCGTATTGGCCATGCGCTTCGCTCTGACCTAATCCTTCGTGGGGCGCAAAATAAAAAAATCACCAAATGGTGATTTTGTTATTTTGGCAGCCCCACTCGGATTTGAACCGGGATTCTCGCCTTGAAAGGGCGGTGTCCTAACCATTAGACGATGGGGCCATGGACTCTTAAAACCGCCGTTTATCCGGCGGTAAAATCTCTGGCGGGATGTAAGGGGCTCGAACCCTCGACCTTCTGCGTGACAGGCAGACGCTCTAAACCAGCTGAGCTAACACCCCAGAGCAAGGCATATAATATACTGAACATATTAAAAATGCAAGTATTTTTTTAATAACCATCTTTTTTTTTAAAAATATATTGACAATTTTATTTTTTGTATTATATTTGCCCAGAACAGAAAAATAAAGGACAAAGCAAATGAACTTTTTTAAAAAAGCGATAAATGCTGTAAAACAACCACAAATCGACCATGTTATGCCAGAGACAGCATTGGTCCCTGCCCTTACTGGAACTGTGGTACAACCACAAACCAGCATCGTGAAAAAGCATGTTTTGGTAAACCCAAACAATGTGTTGATGAACTATAAATTGTTTTCTTCATGTGAAAATGTTCCTGTGGCCATAGAATCAGAAGCCGCTTCATTGACAGGTATTTATGATGCAATCAAATTGCCTACAAAAGATTTCTTGCCATATCTTAACGAATTGGAAAAAGCACCAAACGAAGTTGCTGCAAATCCAACAAACAGAATTGTGTATGAAATCAGATTATGTAATGGTAAAAAAATGTATATTTTCCCTAACCTTAAACAACCACAAAAACCAGGAAAATCATACGAAAAATCTGTTGCGTTTAATGTTACACCTGAACTTAATCAGGTAATTGTGAATGTAATAAAAAAGTTCACACGTCAAAAATAACTCCTTCCCCCGACATCGATCGGGGGTTTTTAATATCAGATAAATTGACAATCCGAACAAAGCATCATATAATGGTGGCATGAAAAAAATATTATTCTTGATTTGTATGATTTTATTATGCGCAATTGTGTTGGGCGGTTGCGGTGTCAGATCTGAATTGGCACACGATGACGGATATCCACGCAATTATCCTGTATATTAAGATTCCGCGGGTATGGCGGAACTGGCAGACGCGCTGGATTTAGGTTCCAGTGGGGAAACCCGTAAGAGTTCAAGTCTCTTTACCCGCACCAAGAACAAAAAACGTAAAAAAAACTTGATTTTGGACAAAATATAACATACAATGCCCGAAGTAATTAAAAAAGGTAATAAAAATGGCATCTAAAAAAGGCAGCAAAGAAGTTGTAAAACTGGAAAACAAAGAAACCGGTTTTTATTACACAACAACTAAAAACACAAAATCTGAAAACACTCAGGGTAAAATGAAATTCCGTAAATACGACCCAAAATTACGTAAACACGTTGTATTTACAGAAGCAAAAATGTCCCACTAAAGTTTTGGATAGACAAATTAAAAAAACACCGGCAATCGCCGGTTTTTTTAACTTTTATGCGCCTTTTTGTTTTTCGTTCAAAACATTTTGTGCCATTAACCATTCTGGCGTATTTATCAAACTGAATGTTTTGCCATCCCACTGCATTACTATATAACCCACATTTGGCACACCGCCATGCTTGAATTCAGAAAACTGTTTTATCATTGTTTTCACAACACCACCATGTGAAGAAACACCAATTATGTTAGCATCTGTATTCTTTGCGATTTTTACCATTGTATCGCACACACGTTTGGCGAACATATTATTACTTTCACCATTATCTGGTACATAATTATCATCACGTATCAAAGCTTCTGGAACATTCACAATGTCAGCGTTTACATTTATTGGCGTATCAGCAGGCACATCAACTATGTGTACAATCTTGCCACAAAATACCCCCATATTTCTTTCACTTAGTCCTTTATCTATCACAATTTCAATATTTTTATCCGCAGCTATAATTTTTGCGGTATTAAATGCGCGCGATAATGGGGAACTGTAAATCTTATCGAAATGAACATCGGATAATTGTTTGACCAAATTATGTGCCTGGGCAATACCAGTTTCATTTAACGGTATATCCAAACACCCTTGCATTTTTCTTTCGACATTGTAATTGGTTTCACCATGTCTAAAAATGTAAAAAAGACGTTTCATTATTATTTTCCGAATTTACCACTGCGTGGGAAACCGACAGGTATCGTATGACCCTGGGACGCACGTTTTGCCAACCATGGTTTAATATCATCCAATTTAGTTGTACCACGTCCAGTTGTCCATCCAAAACCATCTGCCATATTAAAGAACATGGCATCGATTGTATAAGTGCGTTCTGCATTATACTTTTGTAATATTACACCCTTGCCACGTGACATTTCTGGGATTTGGTTGGCTTCAAATATCAACAATTTATCATTTGAGCCAGATAATGCGACCATATCACCATCAACCAATACACATAACACAGCAGGATTATGTTCATCAACATTCATAATCTGCTTTCCATTTTTGGTTTGCGCAACACAGTTTTCGCCAGCAACTATAAATCCTGTACCATGGCGACCAACGACAAGATATTTCGCACTTGTATCCAAAACAAATGCCTTTACAATCGTTTCTTCTGCACTTATATCAGCCATCATACGCACTGATTCACCAAATCCGCGTGCAGATGGCAAATCATTACCAGAAAGCGTGAACATTTTTCCGCCACTCGCAAACAAATTGATTTTATCAGTTGTTTGTGCGTGGAATGCGAACTGTAATTCATCACCTTCTTTGAACTTCATATCAAGATTGTTCAAATCAAGGTGTCCCTTGGCCGCACGTATCCATCCCATTGTGGACAATACGACAGTGATAGGTTCTTTTTCAATAAAGTCATCTGCGTTAACAACAATTTCTTCGCCAACCGGTTCCCATTGTGTGCGGCGACGTCCAAGCGCACTTGTTTTTGCATATTGCTTTTTAATATCATCGAACCATGCGTGTAATTGTGCATTTTGTATTTCTTCATCGTTAAGCAATGCTTGTAATTTTTTCTTTTCTTCACGCAATTCTTTGTCTTCGCGTTTGATTTCCATTTCTTCCAACTTACGTAAAGAACGCAAACGTGTATTCAATATTGATTCAACCTGGACTTCAGTCAGTTTGAATTCTTCCATCAACACAGCCTTTGGATCATCTTCATTACGGATGATTTCAATAACACGATCCAAATTCAGATAAACGACCAATAAACCACCTAATATCTCAAGTCTGCGTTCAATGTTATTCAAACGCCAATGTGTGCGACGCAACAATACGTTTTTCTGATGTGCGATAAATTCACGCAACACATCTCCAATCGGCATAACGCGTGGTGCACCATTGGAATCAACAACGTTAAAGTTCATATTAAACTTGTATTCCAAATCAGTTGTCGCAAACAAATGCGCCATCATCTTATCAATTGGAATATTGCGATTCTTTGGTGTGATTATAATGCGCACATCAGTTGTAGATTCATCAACAATATCTTCAACCAATGGTAATTTCTTGGAATCAATCAAATCTGCAATTTGTTCAACCAATTTAGATTTAATTATACCGTATGGGATTTCAGTAATAACAACCTGTTCTGCGCCACGTTCAAGCTTTTCTACTTCCCATTTAGCGCGGATTCGAAATGCACCACGACCAGTATCATAATTCTTACAAATAGTTGCGAAATCATCGATTAAAACACCACCTGTTGGAAAATCTGGTCCAATCAATTTCTTCATAATCTGGGCGGTTGTGGCATCAGGCTTATCAACAACCAAATTCAAAGCATCCATAATTTCTGATACATTGTGTGTTGGAATATTTGTCGCCATACCCACAGCAATACCCATACCACCATTTGCCAATAAATTAGGGAAAGCACCAGGCATAACAGTTGGTTCAACAGTTGTTCCATCAAAATTAGGCATCATATCAACGCTGTCTTCGTCGATACCTTCCATAATCAACATGGCCGCTTGGGTCATTTTTGATTCAGTATAACGATATGCAGCCTGGGGATCACCATCAATATTACCAAAGTTTCCCTGACCATCAATCAATGGGTAACGAACAGAAAAGTCCTGTGCTAAACGAACCATAGCATCATAAACAGAAGAATCACCATGTGGGTGATAATGCCCAAGCACATCCCCAACAACAGTTGCACACTTACGAAACGCAGCCGATGGGGATAGTTTTTGGCGCAACATAGAATACAAAATACGACGATGCACCGGCTTTAAACCATCTCTTACGTCAGGCAAAGCGCGCGCCACGATGGTACTTACCGCATAAGACAAATAACGTTCAGACAACGCGTCTGATAATTGTTGTCCAGATATATTTTCTTGCTGTTTTTCAACTTTACTCATAACTTCTTTCCGTTTTTATCAGCCAAAGAATAAAACATTTCGAAAAATAAAACAAGAAAAAAACCGCCCATTTGGACGGTTTTATTAAAACGGATATCATTAGAATCCAAAGACCATACGTTGTTTTGATTGACGTTTCTTTTCGTTACGAACCGCTTCTTCTTTCAAACGTTTACGTTTAGTAGTTGGTTTTTCATAACGTTGACGTTCCTTCATTTCACGATAAAGGCCTTCTTTTTGTGATTTACGTTTTGCAACGCGCAATGCTTGTTCAACGTTGTTATCACGGACCAAAACTTTAACCATTTATATTCACCCCCTTTGGCGAATTTGTATTGTATTTGTTAATGCTGATGACGATTTTATATTATAAAAACCGAAAACACAAGAAAAATCTTGACTTTTATTTGATAAATGAATAAAATATGTGGGCTTTCAAAAGAAAGTCGCAAAGTTCTGGGGTTGTAGCTCAGTTGGTAGAGCACCTGCTTTGCAAGCAGGGGGTCGTCAGTTCGAGCCTGATCAGCTCCACCAG
>JBGUKY010000013.1:0-19765 GCA_045114635.1 Candidatus Enterousia sp. | reverse complement strand
TATGGTCATCTTTTTCAATAGCCACCGCTACCTTTTTCAAGATAGATGGGTGAACATAAGGACCTTTCCATACTGAACGAGACATTTTACACTCCTATTATTTCTTCTTTGCCAAATGTCTGCTACGGATAATCATCTTTGCAGTACGTTTGTTGCTACGTGTACGATATCCCTTGGCTGGAATACCTGTGCGTGATACAGGTTCATGTCCTTTGGAATGACCATTACCACCACCCATTGGGTGATCGTTAGGGTTCATTGCCATACCACGTGTAGATGGGCGAATTCCCAACCAACGTGCACGACCTGCTTTACCCAAATTGACATTGCGTTGTTCAGGGTTAGAAACACTTCCAACCGTTGCCAAGCATTCAGAATGAACTTTGCGTAATTCACCGCTGTTCATTTTGATTTGGGCATACACACCATCTTTACCCATCAACTGAGCATAACAACCAGCACTTCTGGCCAATTGACCACCAGCACCTGGTTTCAATTCTACGTTGTGAACAATTGTTCCGATTGGCATATTTTTCAATGGCATTGCGTTACCTGGTTTAATATCTTCGCGATCACCAGAAATAACAACTGCACCTGGTTTCAAATCACGTGGTGCCAAGATGTATGCGCGTTCACCATCTGTGTATTCAATCAATGCAATAAATGCAGTACGGTTTGGATCGTATTCCAAACGAACTACTGTTGCAGGTATATCTTTTTTCTTACGATCAAAGTCAATCAAACGATATTTACGTTTGTGTCCACCACCTTGGTGAGGAACTGTGACATGACCAAAATTATTACGTCCACCTTTGGACTTTAAACCAACAGTCAAAGACTTTTCAGGTGCACCTTTGTGCAATTCACTGTGGTCGATCAATGTCAAACCACGTGTTCCTGGTGTTGTTGGCTTGTAATGTTTCAATGCCATTTTGTTTTACCTTTGTTTAAAGCTTTGACACTAACACCCGATTAATCCGGGTTCTCTGTCAAAACCGTTGTTTATTTCATATCTGCGGCCAAATCCAATTTTGCATCAGCCGGCAAAGATACGTATGCTTTTTTAACTTTGCGTTGTGTACCTGTGCTGCGACCACGGAAAGTTTTTTCTTTACCTTTCGTGATAACAATGTTGATTTTTGTTGGTTTGATACCAAACAAAACTTCCATTGCTTTTGCAACATCTTCTTTTGTTGCAGACATTGCAACTTCGAATACAACGCCATTGCTTTCGGAAAGGCGAGCTGCTTTTTCCGAAATGATTGGACGACGCAATACATCGTATGTATTTGCCGTCACAACTAATTTCTTTTCTACTTTTTTTTCTGCCATATCTTCAAACCTTTAATTATGAAAGTCTCGCTTCTACGGCTTTAACAGCATCAGCTGTCAAAACTAATTTTTCGTGTTTCAAGATATCCAAAACATTCAAACCAATTGTTGGTAATACATCAACATTAGTGATGTTCGCAGCAGATTTCTTGAAGTTTGTATCAATGTTTTCAGCACCAACAAACAAAGCAGATGCAATATTCAATTTTTTCAATTGTTTTGCCAAAGCGTTTGTTTTTGCTTCTTTCATTTTTTCTGTATCAATAACAATCAAAGCGCCTTCTTTTACTTTTGAAGACAAAGCCATTTTCAAACCCAAAGAACGAATTTTCTTTGGCAAATCGATGTTATGATCACGAACAACTGGTCCATGAACTACACCACCGCCACGCATGTGAACATTGTATCTTTCACCTTCACGTGCGTTACCTGTTTTCTTTTGTTTGAATGCTTTTTTACCACTTCCTGCAACATCAGATACAGTTTTAACTGCATGAGTGCCAGCACGAGCATTTGCACGTTGCCATGTAACAACACGGTGCAAAATGTCTGCACGTGGATCAATTCCAAAGATGCTGTCGGATAATTCTACTTTACCGACTGATTTGCCATCTAAATTTAAAATTTCTACTTGCATTTTATTCACCTTATATTGTGTCGTTATGCTTGTTCAGCTTCGTTTGCTGGTTCTTCAGCTGTTGCTTCAACAACAGGTTCTGCTGCTGGTTGTGCAACAAATGTTGGAACAGGCAATTGATCTTGAGCTTTTTTAACAGCGTCATTAACCAATACAAATGTTCCGTTGCTGCCTGGAACTGCGCCTTCAACGAAAATTAAATTTTCAGCAACATCTGTTCCAAAAACTTTCAAGTTTTGAACTGTTACTGTTTCGTTACCCATTTGACCGGACATCTTTTTACCTTTCAAGACGCGGCCTGGCCATTCACGCATACCAGTACCACCCAAGGAACGGTGTGCTTTCAATACACCGTGGGTTGCTTCTTTACCGCCAAAGTTGTGGCGTTTCATAGCACCCTGGAAACCTTTACCTTTGCTGGTTGCTTGAACATCAACATATTGACCGGCAATAAAATGTGCGGCAGATAATTGTGTTCCTGCTGGAATTACACAATCATCAGAAACGCGGAATTCAACAACCTTGCGATAAGGTTTTACACCCGCTTTTTCTGCTGCTACTGCTTGTGGTTTCGCAACATGTTTTGCTTTTGCTTCACGCAAACCCAATATATTTGCAACATAACCATTTTTTTCTGTTGTACGATTTCCAATAACAGCACAATCCCCAACAGATAAAACTGTTACTGCATGGGCAACACCGGCTTCATCATAAAGACGGGTCATCCCTATTTTTGTTGTAATTAATCCGCTACGTTTCATTTTTTTGCCTTTTTTTGTCAGTGGTTAATGGACTACACACATCCATCAACATACACATTTTATAATTTAATTTTTACATCAACACCAGATGCCAAATCCAACTTCATCAATGCATCAACTGTCTGAGGGGTTGGATTAACAATATCTACAACCGCTTTATGATTGCGGATTTCGAATTGTTCACGTGATTTTTTATCAACGTGTGGTGAACGGTTCACTGTAAACTTTTGAATCAAAGTTGGCAAGCGAACTGGTCCAACGACATCGGCGCCGGTGCGCTTTGCTGTTTTAACTATTTCTTCTACTGATTCCATCAAGACCCTGTGGTCAAAAGCTATTAATTTGATGCGAATCTTAGATGCAGGTACCATTGTTCGTTTTCCTTATTTTAAGTTGATTTGCGGGCTAAAGGATAAACCATTAACCCGCAAATTGCAACAATTATTTAACAATTTTTGATACAACACCTGCACCAACTGTACGTCCGCCTTCACGGATAGCAAAGCGGCGACCTTCGCTCATAGCAATAGGTGCAATCAATTGCACCGAGATGCGAACGTTATCACCTGGCAATACCATTTCTTTGTCAGCTGGCAAAGTAATTGTACCTGTTACGTCTGTTGTGCTGAAGTAGAACTGTGGACGATAGTTAGAGAAGAATGCTGTATGACGGCCACCTTCTTCTTTTGTCAAGATATAAACTTCAGCTTCAAAGTCTGTGTGAGGTGTAATAGAACCTGGTTTGCAGATGATTTGACCACGTTCTACATCTTCTTTCTTTGTACCACGCAACAACAAACCTACGTTATCACCGGCTTCACCTTGATCCAACAATTTGCGGAACATTTCAACGCCAGTAACTGTTGTTTTTTGTGTTGGTTTCAAACCTACGATTTCACATTCATCACCTACTTTGATAACACCAGATTCAATACGGCCTGTTACTACTGTACCACGACCTGTGATTGAAAATACGTCTTCAATTGGCATCAAGAATGGTTTATCAATTGGACGATCTGGTAATGGGATATAAGAATCGCAAGCAGCTAACAAAGCGTCAATAGATTCTTTGCCCAAACCGTCGTTTTTGCCTTCCAATGCAGAAATAGCAGAACCACGGATGATAGGAGCATTGTCACCGTCGAAGTCATTTGCAGACAACAATTCACGGATTTCCATTTCAACCAATTCCAACAATTCAGGATCGTTAGCCAAATCGCATTTGTTCAAGTAAACTACGATTTTTGGAATACCTACCTGACGTGCCAACAAGATGTGTTCACGTGTTTGTGGCATTGGACCATCAGTTGCAGCAACCACCAAGATAGCACCGTCCATCTGAGCAGCACCAGTGATCATGTTTTTAACATAGTCAGCGTGGCCTGGGCAGTCAACGTGAGCATAGTGACGATTTGCTGTTTCATATTCAACGTGAGCAGTGTTAATTGTTATACCACGTGCTTTTTCTTCTGGTGCATTATCGATTTGATCAACACCTTTTTGTGCGTCGATACCAACGCCATAGTAGTGAACAATTGCAGCTGTCAATGTTGTTTTACCGTGGTCAACGTGACCAATAGTACCAATATTAACGTGTGGTTTTGTTCTTACATACTTTTCTTTTGCCATAGTTTTCTCCTTAGGCTGTTAGTTATTTAAGTTTGTAAACTGTTTATTTTGTCATTTTTTTGATTACTTCGTCAGCAACATTTTGTGGCACTTCGTCATAGTGTGACAATTCCATATATGGATTTGCACGACCTTGTGACAAAGAACGTAATGTTTTGACATACCCGAACAAATTAGCCAGAGGGACATACGCAGTGATTAACTGGCTGCCGAATCTGGTTTCGATACCATTGATTTGTCCGCGGCGACTGTTCAAATCGCCAATAATGTCACCGACGTATTCTTCCGGTGTGTTAACCGAAAGCTTCATAATCGGTTCCAATAATTTCGGTGCAGCTTTCTTCATCGCTTCGCGGAAGCAAGCACGCGCCGCAATTTCAAAGCATAACACATTAGAGTCAACTTCGTGATATTTACCATCTACCAATGTGGCTTTGAAATCTACTGTTGGATAGCCAATCAAAACACCTGTTTGTTGTGCTATCTTCAAACCTTTTTCTACACCAGGGATGTATTCTTTTGGAATCGCACCACCAACAATCTTGTTTTCAAATTCATAGCCAGCACCTGGTTCCAATGGTTCAAATTGGATTTTAACCTGGGCGTATTGACCAGAACCACCAGATTGTTTTTTATGTGTATATTCTTCAAGAACTGGTTTGCGGAATGTTTCACGATATGCGATACGTGGTTCACCGACATTAACATCTACTTTGAATTCACGTAACAAACGATCAACCAAAATTTCCAAATGCAATTCACCAACACCAGCCAAAATTGTTTGACCAGATTCTTCGTCAACAGATACACGGAAAGAAGGATCTTCTTTGGCCAAAGCTTGCAAGCCCAAAGACATCTTTTCAATATCTGCTTTTGTTTTTGGTTCTACTGCGATAGAAATAACTGGTTCTGGAACGTGAATTGATTCCAAAATAATTGGATTTGCTTCATCGCATAATGTGTCACCAGTAATAGTTTCTTTCATACCAACCAATGTGATAATATCACCAGCTGATGCTTCTTTGATTTCTTCACGTGCATTTGCGTGCATCAACAACATACGGCCAACGCGTTCGCGTTTATCACGGTTTGAATTATAGATATAAGAACCAGAAGTCAATTTACCAGAATAAATACGGATGAACATCAAGTTTCCAACGAAAGGATCGTTTGCAACCTTAAATGCCAAGGCACTGAAAGGTTCTTTTGGATCAGCATGACGTACCGCTTCTGTTTTGCCGTCCATCTTTGTTCCTTTGATAGCAGGAATATCCAATGGTGATGGCAAATAATCTACGATAGCATCCAACAATGGTTGAACACCTTTGTTCTTAAATGCAGTACCGCACAACACAGGAACGAAGTTCTGTGCAATTGTTCCTTTGCGTAACAATTTTTTGATTGTGGCAACATCTGGGATTTTGCCTTCCATGTATTCTTCCATGATAGCATCATCCAATGTCACAACTTCTTCAATCAATTTGTTGTGCAATTCTTCTGCTTTTTCTTTTAAATCGTCTGGAATTGGTTCAGTAATAGGATGAGAACCATTTTCATCTTCCCAAATAATAGCTTTCATTTCAACGACATCAACGACGCCTTTGAAATCTTGTTCTTGACCGATTGGGAAGTTAACCACCAATGGGTTAGCGCCCAAACGTTCACGAATCATATCAACACAACGGAAGAAGTTTGCACCTGTTCTGTCCATTTTATTAATAAAGCAAATACGTGGAACATTGTAACGATCAGCCTGACGCCATACTGTTTCTGTTTGAGGTTGCACCCCAGACACAGATTCAAATACAGCCACAGCACCGTCCAAAACGCGCAAAGAACGTTCTACTTCCATTGTAAAGTCAACGTGGCCCGGTGTGTCAATCAAATTGATACGATGGTCGCGCCAGAAGCAAGTTGTCGCGGCAGAAGTAATTGTAATACCACGTTCTTGTTCTTGAACCATCCAGTCCATAGTTGCTGCACCATCGTGCACTTCACCGATTTTATATGTTTTACCGGTATAAAACAAAATACGTTCAGAAGTAGTTGTTTTACCTGCGTCAATATGGGCCATAATTCCAATATTGCGGTACATATCCAAAGATGCGGTTTTTCCAACTGACATGTGTCTTTCCTTATTTCCTTATTAATTATATTACCAACGGAAGTGAGCAAATGCTTTATTAGCTTCTGCCATTCTGTGTGTGTCTAATTTCTTTTTGAATGCGCCACCTTGACCATTCAAAGCATCACGCAATTCTGCAAACAATCTTTCTTCCATAGAACGTTCGCCACGTTTTCTTGCGAACATAACCAACCAACGCAATGCCAATGTTTGTTGGCGTTCTTTGCGAACTTCTACTGGAACTTGGTAAGTAGCACCACCAACGCGGCGTCCCTTAACTTCAATAGATGGTTTCAAAGCATCGACAGCTTCCAAGAAAGTTGTTAATTCGTCTTTGTCTTTGGCGATAGTTTTCAATTTTTCCATTGCACCATAAACAATGTTTTCAGCAACTTCTTTTTTACCATCCCACATAACAACATTAATACATTTTGCAACAACCAGATTGTGATATTTTGAATCTGGCAAGATTTCGCGTTTTGTTGCAGCTTTACGTCTTGACATATTTAATTTCCTTTTTGTTTCTTCACTTGGTTTCCCAAATTACTCACAATCGTTTTACCGATGTGTATTATTTTGCACCTTTTGCGCCATACAGAGAACGACCTTGTTTTCTGCTTTCGACGCCTTTTGTATCAAGAACACCACGGATAATATGATATTTTACACCAGGTAAGTCCTTTACACGACCACCACGAATCATAACAACACTGTGTTCCTGAAGGTTGTGACCTTCGCCTGGAATGTATGCTGTAACTTCGTGACCATTAGCCAATTTAACACGAGCAACTTTACGTTGAGCAGAGTTAGGCTTTTTAGGTGTAGTTGTATAAACACGTGTGCAAACACCGCGTTTTTGAGGATTCGACATCATATCAGGTGCAGTAGATTTAACTGCAACTTTTTTACGTGGTTTCCGAATCAGTTGATTTACTGTTGGCATTCAAATTCTCTTTGTTTTTTTATTCTCTTTTTTCCATACGAAACCCGCAAGCAGACTTATTTCCGGCGCGTTGCACCTGATTATAAATCTCGCAAATGTTGCGGTTTTCTGTTACTTCTTACTTTCCTTCATTACACGGAAAGCAAGCATATTATAACCTGAAGTGGCAAATTGTCAAGGAAAATATCGGGCATTTTTTTGAAAAAAGCGCTGAAAATCTATATCTTCAACGCCCTATTCAATCGCAAACGCTTGCTATTAAAGCACTTGCTTAAAAAGATGTCTTAAATCCGACACTTACACCGTTTGGATCTGCATTCACAGAAACACCTTTTGGCATATATTCATCAACCAAAATCCATGTAAATAATCCTGCCACAGCAGCACCTGCGACAGTATCATGGAAATAATGTGCCTTGGTATCGATACGGGTATAACTTGTTATAATACTCATAGCATATGGAATCAAAGCTGGTTTCCATCCGTATCTTTTATGAACGAACATTGCCCCAGAAAAAGCACCTGCTGCATGACCACTTGGGAAAGATTTCTTGTCATGTTTATTTGGACGTTCTTCAAGTTTTAATGCTTTGATACCTTCTGTGGCCAATTGTGTTGAAACAAGAACTTCGGCCAATTGAATTGAACCTTGGTAACCATCTTCCATCATGGTCATACCAAACGCATACGCAGGCGCCATAACCATGAACATATCCCCCAATCTTGTTTCATCTGCGAATGGACCAGACCAAGCCTTGGCCCCATCAAAAAGAGCAAATAACGCGATAAATCCGACTAACATACGGTTGAATATTTTCATTTTTTATCCCTTTTGTAAGATTGATTTCCTAGGAACATTATCATATTGAAAAAAATCATGCAAGGGGAAATAAGGCGTCAGATTTTATAAACATAAAAAAAAAGCCCGATCAATTGATCGGGCCTTGTTTTCTTTAATGGATTGATTAGAAATCGATACCGAATTTGATACCGCCGCCGAAGCCTTTTTCAGCAACCCATCTATCGTGTGCTTCGCCACCTTGGTGGTTCATAGCACCGTTAACATACAAGCCAACGTATTTTGCAGCATCGATGTTATAGTTTACACCCAATGTACCGGTCCATTCACCAGCATTTTTAACATCGCCTTTTTCTGCATCTTCTACACCACCCATGTAGTATTTGTCATTCGAGATACCTGTGTATTCAACACCAGCAACCAAATTCAAATGTGAAGAGATTACATATTGTGCATCCAATCCCAATGCCCAAGCATGCATACCATGGTTACCCCAGTTAAATGATTCTGTGTTCAAATAATGGTACAATGCATGTCCAGCCAATGTCCAAGAAGATGCTACATAACCGCCACGAACACCTGCTGTCCACATGTATCTTGTTGCATCTTTGTCAAACCATTTGCTATCAGAAGTACCATCTCGGTATTGTTCTGGACGGTTTTTATAGAAACCTTCTGCTTCATAAGCGGCAACCAAGTCTGCTTTCCATGCACCCATATCCAATGCACGATATGTTGCACCCAATTTCAAACCATCCCAGCCATATTCTTCAAAACCTTTCTTTTCAGATAAAGATGTTGCAACATCAATTGCCAATTTATCTGTTACACCATAACCATAGTCTTCAGACAAAGCCCATGTACGAACATCTGGGTTAGTATGAGAAGACAAAGCTGTTTCACTGTATGCGTGACCTGCTTTTGGCATGTATAATGGATTACCATCAATTACGTTTGCAGCGTGTGCGCCAGAAACAGCAAATACAGCCAATAAAGATGTTAAAGCGATTTTTTTCATTTTTTATCCTTTCTCTCGGTTAAACTTAAGTCAGGTTTTTTTTCCTGATAAGTATATTCTCTCATTGATTTGGGAAATATTCAAGAAAATTATATTCTTGATATCTTATTAATTATGTGTTATAATTGCGCACGCTGCGCAATTTTTGTCGGAATATTGCGCGTTTTTTTATTTATTCAATTCTTTCTTGATTTCGCGCCATTCATCATGATTTTTTTGATGCTCATTGTAATCACGTGAAAACTTATGTCCGCCCCGCCCGTCTGCGACAAAGAATAAATATTTTGTATTTGCTGGCTTAAAGACAGCGCGAATCGCATCCATTCCAACATTGGCAATTGGATGTGGAGGCAATCCATTATGAGTATAAGTATTATAAGGGCTATCTATTTTCAAATGTCCACTTAATAATGGTGCGCCATGCATATCGCCTTCGTAATTCGTCAAAGCATAAACAACTGTTGGACATGCTTGAAGACGCATATTTATATTCAATCTGTTCAAATACACACTTGCTACAACCGGCATTTCACGTTTAAGTGGGGTTTCTTTTTGAATAATCGAAGCCAACACCATAACATCATTCCAATCTTTCAATGGCTTTGGATAGGCAGCGTTTTCAAAAGATTTCTTTACTGTTTCCATTTTTTTACGTGCCAGATCAAGAACAGCCAATCTTGTTGTTCCGCGTGCGATTCGATAAGTGTCTGGGAAAATATCCCCATCATGTAAATCACACACTGGCAAATCTTTGTTACAATCAACATCACCCGTCAAATATGGTGTATCCATCAACATATTCTTGGTTTGAACGATTGTGAAACCTTCTGGAATCGTGATTGTAGTTGTTGCGACACGTCCATTTGATAACATCGATGCGACAGTCCACACACCTGCCCCACGTGGAACCTCATATTCACCGGCCTGAATCTGACCACCATTTAATTTGATTGAAAAATGAAACAAACTTTTAGATTTAATAATATTGTTTTTATAAAGATAATTTGTCATACCTGTGACCGAAGCACCACGTGGCACAACAACACTTATCGGCTTTTTAACTGGCGACCAAATATTAAAAACAAAGAAAACAGCAAATACGACAACGCAAGCTATGCTAAGCGCAAACTTTACCCATTCTTTGATATTCTTGAATCTTTTCTTGGTTATTTTCATACGTCAGATTATAAAACGATGTTTTTACAAACACAATAAAATAAAAAACGACTGTTTTCTATTTACCTTTAAACAGGATGTCCGAAAAGGTGTTTTTTTATTTCTCTCCGCATCTTGTACCAGAAATAATATTTTGCTTTCAATTCGCCAAATGTATGCACATCATAACATTCTGCATATTTACATCTTGTTATGCCCCTGTATCTGTTTAATCCTTCGGTACAGGAAACATAATCATTATATTTCAATTGAGATTTATAAAACGAAATCAGTTGTTTTTTGATGTCATAATTTTCTATGGGCAAAAAACTATTAGGATCTTGAAGTGGCGTCCAGACTTCATATTCCATAATGACAACATCTTCCCTGATTTTACAACGCATTAAAAAAGGAAACACCCATTGATGATCTCGCTGGCGTTCGTTTCTGTGCGGAATAACAATATGCGTATATGAAGAAAAATCCATGGTTTCAAATTGCGAAAAAGAATTGCCTAGATCCCTGTCATGAATCGGTAATTTATCCCAATGATGAATATTCGCATATTGCATAACGTCATCAAATTCTTTTGCACGGATTTTTTTTATTTCTTCTGGATCTTCATTTCCACCAAAACAACCATCCGTCAACAGAATAACATCAATTTGTGGAGCATATTGAGCGATTAATCCGCCACACCCTATACTTTCATCATCTGGATGTGGGGACAAGATTAAAATTTTATCTGTTTTTTTTAAACATATATTTTGCATATTTAACCACCTTACAACATTATGAATAAAATCCTACAAAATGAACGTTTTAAGTGCAATAAAAAAATACCGCTTTTGCGGTATTTTTCATTGTTATCAGATTGGATCCCGTCCTTGATAAACAATAATAAAAATTACAAAAATCTCGTAAATTTTAATTTTTAAGAATTTTTCTAATTGTAATTGTTCATCTTCGTATTCGCCATGCGCTTCGCTCTGGCGCATTCCGTCTCACCTTTTTAACAAAATCAAATGTTATGGTCGGAGTGACGGGGTTCGAACCCACGACCTCTACGTCCCGAAGGCGATCACAAGTTTTACTACATATTACTCACCTTTCCTCTCTTATTCTAATAACTTCTATTTTTTTCGATTACTTCAGAAAAAGAGAGGGTGACTATTTCTAATCTTTATACCCCTACTTCTATTTATTGATATTTGCTAAGCTATAAATAAGCTATAACAATAAATTTGAAGCACAGGTATTTTAAAAATCAACCACATTAAAAATCAAGTGCCTGATAATCATATTTATCATTAATTTTATAAGTTAAAAATTTGGTCTTTTGGGTTCCTGATAAATACAAGTAATGAAAGGAAAGAACTTTCAGAAACTTAAAAAAGGTTTGAAAAATGTCATGTATAAAGAAGAATAAATTAGTAAAATTATTAATCAGAACAAAAAATTATAAAATTAACAATACTTGGTTAAGCATAGGTTTTATGGGAACGAATGTTGATGGATGTCTAAGTAAGATAATTCCATCGGATTCAATGTTTACACCAGATGAACGATTCCCTGATACATTAACAGAGCTTCAACATTTTATTGCTCATACAATGACAATGAAACGGTTGTCCCTTATCAGAAGATGTGATATAAACCCAGAAATCTTAAAAACCATTGAAGGATTAGAATATTCACCAAGTCATATTTGGGATATATTTGTTGAACATAGGCATGTTTTTGATATAAAAAAGAAAGATAATCAAGAACAAACCGAATGTGCTGAAAAATATAAAAAGACAATGGAGTTCTTGGAAAGTTGGTTAAATAAAAAAGTCCCTGTATAAACAGGGATTTTTTACAATCTGAATTATTATATGTAACACGATAAAACGTTTATTGTTCTAACTTACCTCCAAATGCAGAATCTACGGTAAATCTTACATATTGTAATTCTGTTTCGTGATTAGAAAAACTTTCCGAATTATCTGTCATTACAGTTGAACTAGAGATTACTTCTGTTGGTGTTCCGTTATTACCAAAATACCTTGGTGTGAAATCTTGGATACGATAATCGTTTTCTGAATTAGTTTGAACAGTTTTCATTTCTTCTGTTAATCTGAATTCTTCGGACACCTTTGAATCATCTCCACTAAAATTAACACTATTTGATGTTACAACCATATCATACCATGGGTTTTCAGTAGATTTAGAGAAATTCATTGTCAATGTTTCTTTGCCATCTTTAAATTCAAGTTTAGCATCGTTTGTTTGTGTTAACATATAAGATTTTGATATATCAACATCAAAGTTGTTTTCATCTTTATATGTTCTGGTCTGTGTTTCTTTTGTTATATCCGCAACAGCAGAACCAACAAAAACACTGCCTTCATCTGGTTTTACTTTGATTTCTTTTGAATTATATCCACCAGCAAATACACCATATGGAGAATTATTTTCCATCCCATTTATTGCATCTGTTATGGTTAAATTTCCATTAATATATCCAAAATCAGAATATTGTAACCCAATATCATTACCCATCATGGTCAAATTCATTTCACCAGCCAACCCTTTTTCTCCTATAGCCAGATCATCTGCATTTTTACCATGACCGCCTCGTACTTCGTTTTCAGTTAAAGAATCTATTTTTGCATTAAATTGTGCAATTTTCTCTTCTGTGCAAGTCGGACAGAATTCAGATAATTTATCTTTTAAATTTTGTTTTATTTCATCTAATGATAATTGTCTGTTGCTTGTAAATATCCATTTGGTTTCATCTATTGTTTCGCCCTGAGTCAAATCATACCATTGTGAACCTTCTTGTCCTGTTAAGATAGGGCTATACATATATTGTGTTATATCAAAAGAATTATCTTTTTTATGTTTTAATACCCGATCTGGCATGTGTGCTTTTATCATTGCTTGTGCTTCTGGGGTTAAATATGGACTAAATGAAGTCACACTCTCTTTCAATGTTATTTGTTTTACCTTGCCATTTTCTACAATAAAGTGCATATTTCTGTAATCATATATTGCATCACCATGTAAAGTAAAATCAATATCTTCAATATTTTCACGAATTATTTTAAAGTCATGGTTTTCATCAAATGTCTCTAATGATTCTGTTGTTATTGATTGGTTATTATAAACATCTAAAACAACATCCATGTCTTCCCAATCTATTGTATCAATACTATCAACATATAATTTCAACGCTTCTCTAACACTATCTTGATGTTCAGATATATATTCTTGTAATTGTTCTGGTGTTTTATCAACCATTTCACCAAGTGTTTCTTGCATATTTTCCAATTTTGCTTTTGCTATATTATATTGCGGGTCAAAATTAGCTGAACTACTGGCTAATGTTGTTGCTGCTCTATTATTGTTTCGTCTTGGTGCATTGCTTGGTGTTGCAGAATTATATATATCGTTTCCAAGTCTTTCACCCACATAAGCAATTATGGCTGAACGTACTTCTGATTCATTGCTTGCACTTGTAACCATATTTGTTGATATATGATCATTTGTGATTTGTGGGTTTACATTATCATTTGGATTAATTGTTGGTATACCAGTATTATCAACTGATGTAATTCCACTACCTGAACCACCGCTTCCACCACCACAGGCAGCAACTAATAAACTTAATGTTAATAAGATATATTTTTTCATAATAATACTCCTTTGTTGTTTAAAACCTTTGTTGCATTGTAAATTCCAGCGTTGTTTTGTTATATTCTCTTTGCCAGATATTTGAATCTCGTTTGGTATAAGATATTGTAAATGTTGGAACAAATCCCCATATATCAAATTTGTTGTTAGATACAGACAAAGCATACCTTTGAACAAAATCTCGTTCTGTGATTTGTGTAAAAGCACTATCTTTAACAACCCATTGCGGGTCATCATATTTAGACATATAAAATGATGATTCTGCGTATATATGAAATCCGTATGGAACTTCAACCCCCAATCCAATCGCTATATTCGGTTGCCAATATGAATATATCGGGTTTACAGTATCT
Organism: Candidatus Enterousia sp.; assembly: GCA_045114635.1. Lineage (GTDB taxonomy): Bacteria > Pseudomonadota > Alphaproteobacteria > Rs-D84 > Rs-D84 > Enterousia. Next base: position 5,335 of record JBGUKY010000013.1, on the reverse strand, counting down.
TCTCTGGTTAATCCCGCCCTTAAAACACCATATAACCTTGCATTAAAAGAATATACCAATCTTGGGTTTACAGAATACGTGTTTCCATTCAAAAACGCCCCATATTCGTCATATTTGTTTTCAAGGTATCGCAACGACAATCCACCAGATAATTTGCGTGTAAAGTCATAATTTGTATCTAATTTAGCACCGTATGAATAATTATAATCTTCACCACCATACCATCTTTTTGCACCTATGCCCGCCAACCATACGTCACCACGTGACCAAATATATCTTGGTCCAGTTGAAGCGGACAAATACAAATCGTCATAATCGTGGTTATTGTAAGTATTGGAATAAATGTTGGCATCACTTTTCCAACGCCAATGATCGCTTAATACAAATTCGTAATTACCGCCCAATGTTAAATTTGCACCAATAACAGATTCTGGTTCTTTCAAGTTTCGACAAAACCGACCAAAACCATTTACAACACATTCTTCACCACCATTGCCGTTGTTGATGTTATTGTCAGGTGCTGCACCAAAATTAAACCATACATTCCACCGTTTATTTTGACGAATTACATAACGATAATACGCCATCATTTGTTTAACATTATCAGGCAAATCTTTCCCAGCCATGGCCAATCGCAAATGGTAATCTGCACGATACCAACGCCCAGTTTTCATATAACATAATGCCAATTCAAAACGAATGCGTGCTAAATCTGGTTGGTCATCTAATATTTTTCGGTATATCTTTATTGCAGTATCATAATCGCCCTGTTTTTGTGCAATTTGGGCAAGTAAGAACCACCGTTCAATTTCAAAAGCCAAATTATTCATCTTTGGCATTTTGGTAAGTATTTGCTGTGCATGTTCAAAATCACCATGTTCCACCAGATTACCCGCCAATTTAATGGCTTCTTCGGTAGTCATAGTGATTTCTTTCACACCAGATTCAGCCCATACACTACATATGGGCTGAATCATTAACAATAAAAACACTAATAATTTCTTCACGAATTATTATTCTGTTTTACCACCAAATCCTATGTACATAGTCTTATTATTTTCCTGTATCATTGGATTTTCACTTTCTGGGTATTCTTTTAAGCTAGGATCTATAATTTCTTGATATTGGAACAAACCAGATGCTTCTGCAGCAGTATCTTTTTTATCACTATAATAACCTGTATCAAATGTCTTTATAGTTTGATTAGTACCAGACATATTAAATCTATCGCTTCCTGTTTGGTTTTCACCAGTAAACACATAATTTACAACACCGTTATCTTTTGTTGCAGTTATTGTATACCATTGTTTAGATTGATCTTCTGTTTTTACAAAATTACCAGCAAAAGTTTCTTTTGCACCAGTTGTATCCAACGTTAATGTGGCATTATTTGCGATTATATTTAAATAATCTTGTGCTGGATCAGATGTCTTTGTGCCTGCGTATTCAACCATACCACGAGCAGTTCCTGTATAAGTAATTGTTTGCCCAGATAAATCTTCAGTTGGATTTTGTTTTAATACATTATAACCACCAGCAAAAGGTATATCCATATTACCTTCTCCTACATCATGCCATTTATTTTCTTCTGCATTCCACCATTTCATATCACGTACTTTTACAACACCAAAATTGGCGAACTTTAAATCATCATAATTTTCAAATTCTAAAGTCCCATCATCTTTACCTGATTTTAAACTAAATTTATTATCACCGATATATTTCATACCAGATAGCACAACCCCTGGTACAAAATTTGCAACTTCTTCGTCACCAGACCATTTTAACCCTGTTATGTTTCCATTGTTGTCAACAATAAAAGTTTGCTTTGCTAAACGACCAGGTGAATATATGATATTCATATCAATATCATCTGCATAAAACAAATCCCATTGTTCATCACCAACAGCAATATTTCCATGTGTTGAGGCTGCTCTTGATAATCCTCTAGAAGCAAATCTAGCATTAGATACAATACTATTTCCACTTGAATCTACAGTTACGCCTCTACATTCTGATCTGTCTGAATTACAAGCGATTTTTGAATATTGTGAACCTAAATCCATAGGCGTTACTGTTGCTCTTGGTGCACCACCGCCCCCAGAACCACCACCACATGCAGTCAAAGCTAAAACAGAAGTCAATATTGTAAGTTTTTTCATTGATTATCCTTTTATATTTTATTGCAATAAAAATGAACCACCATAGAAATAATGGTGGTCAGGGAGTTCTCAAATCATATATGTTAGATGACTTCGTGGCTTTCGGTTAAAAACCTGTTTTATGACCAACGACTCCCCAACCATAAGTCAGGGATGATAACGATGCTTTAGCACCGAACATGTATAGGCTTGAGATAGCCCTAAACCCCATTTCTCAATGGAATTCGTTCCTATTATAAAATGTGAAGTTTACAATATCAAGCAATAAGAAAAACATAATTAGGTTTGGAATTGTAAAAGAATTAATGGAAGGAAAGACATGTTAATTTCAAACCTAAACTGGCTTCATATATTTAGCAAATTATTAGTAGATTCTTCACTATCACCTATAAAATCTTGTATTGTTGCTGGTGTTTCTTTGTTTTTATAAAATACCTCCCATTCCATTATTTGAGAACAAGCTATATCTGAACCAAATAATAAGTTGCTACAACCGGCATTTCACGTTTAAGTGGGGTTTCTTTTTGAACAATCGAAATTATATTTATTCATCAAAGAATCCAGAGCATCAAAATCACAAATATCTATTTTATAGAAATCTGCTTTTTTACCCGTGATTTCAGATACACGTTCCAAAGAAACTTTACTTGAATTAGACAAATTATCAATTACTACGACATTATGACCTGCATTTTGTAATTCGACAACGGTATGAGAACCAATATAACCTGTACCACCTGTGACTAATATATTCATAAAATCCCCCCTTTGAGCATATTTAGTATCATATATCTATTTGGTCGGAGTGGCGGGATTTGAACCCGCGACCTTTTGCCCCCCAGACAAACACGCTACCAGGCTGCGCTACACCCCGCAATAATATCATGGTCGGAGTGACGGGGTTCGAACCCACGACCTCTACGTCCCGAACGTAGCGCTCTACCAGGCTGAGCTACACTCCGAAAAGTGAAATTATTTTACATTCTGTTTTTGTTTTTGCAATGCAATTTTTACTGCATTGAAAAGTTGTATCCCATCTTCATCCATCGGCATAAACTTTCCAGAGCTATTCTTTTTGCCAGTAAAAAACCATTGCTTTCCACGCGGTGTTTTATATTCCACCAATTTATTTTCTGTATTCAGCACAGTAAATTGTCTGTCAAAATGTTGTTTTGCATCTGGTTTTTCAAAGCAAAAAAAGACGCGTTGAATATAATTGATTGGACATCTTCTTGCTATCAAGCCATGTATCAAAGCCTCTAAAAACTTTTCTTCTTTGACAACAGATTTACCCGCACCCATATCTTTCCATAATTTTGTCATATCAGAAAAAGTGAACTGTGTTTTATCTACATCCTGACCCAATAAAGAATCATGATTATATTTTCTGTTCACATAATTATAGAATCTTTTATAAACATCTTCTGAAAGATTGAATGTTTTAACGCCGCTAACACCATCTAAAAAAATAGAATGTTCTGGTTTTTTACCACCATCTTTGAACAATACCAAAGTTGCCAATAGCTTTTTATCCGTAGAATACAAATAAAAAGTATCTTTGTTGGCGACAGATATTTTTAACCCCTTGTCCAACAAATGATTTATACCGTTTGAAACGTTTGTGATTATTTTTTTATTATCTGACATCGCCCTTTCCTTTTCTTTACATAAACGCATTATTTAACGCGTTTCAAAATTAAACTGGCGTTTGTCCCTCCAAAACCAAACGAATTACTTAATGCAGCATTAACAGCACGTTTTTGCGCAACATTTGGAACCAAATTGAAATCACCAACTTCTTCAATTGGGTTTTCCAAATTGATTGTTGGTGGCACGATATTATCACGTATAGCCAATGCACAAAAGATTGCTTCGATTGCACCAGCCGCCCCCAACAAATGTCCTGTCATAGACTTTGTTGACGACATACATGTATTACCATTACCGAACAATTCTTTAACAGCAATCAATTCGCCAACATCGCCTAGACCTGTTGATGTTCCATGTGCATTTACATAATCTATTTCTTCTGGTTTTAATCCTGATTTTTCCAAAGCAATCAACATTGCACGTTTGCCACCTTCGCCATTTGGTGCTGGTGCGGTAATATGATGCGCATCAGCGGTCATACCAAAGCCGGCAACTTCTGCATAGATTTTTGCACCACGTTTAACAGCGTGTTCATATTCTTCCAAAACCAAAATACCAGCACCTTCGCCCATAACAAAACCATCCCTGTCTTTATCCCATGGGCGCGAAGCATGTTGTGGGTCATCGTTTCTTGTACTTAATGCGCGCAGCGCCGCAAAACCAACAATACCCAATCTGCATACAGCTGCTTCTGTACCACCACAAATCATAATATCAGCATCACCACGTTTTATAATTTCTGCAGCTTCACCAATAGAATGAGCACCAGTAGCACATGCAGTTGCCATTGCTATATTTGGGCCACCAAAACCATATTTAATAGAAATCTGCCCAGATGTCATATTTATAACGGACTTTGGAACAAAAAATGGGCTTACAAATCTTGGACCATTTTCAAGAATGTCTTTATCGGTGGCAGCAATAGAAGACAAACCACCCACACCACTGCCGACTGATACACCGATACGACCTTTGTCGCCATCATAATCAATCAAGCCCGCATCTTTGATTGCTTCATCCGCAGCAACCAAACCATAAATTATTGTATTATCCAATCTGCGTTGTTCACGAGGATCAACAACCGCGTCAGGATTATAATCGCCAGGATTATCACCGCGTGTCGGCATACCAGCAATTTGTGATGAAATATCAGAAACATCAAAATCTGTTACTTTGCGAATTCCACACTTGCCGTCCAACAAGTTTTTCCAAGCATATTCAACACCTGTACCAACTGGTGAAACAATTCCCATACCTGTGATAACAACTCTTTTCATAAAAAATCCTTTTCTTGTCGGGCAAATCATACAATAAAATATTTATTAAATCAACGACATAAAAATAATGCCACCGAAAACGGTGACATTAAATTATTTTCTTGTAAAAGCAACTTATTTTGCGTGTGCTTCGATATATGCAACAGCATCACCAACGGTTGTCAATTTTGTTGCTTCTTCATCAGGAATAGTGATATTGAATTCTTTTTCAACTTCCATAACAAATTCAACAACGTCCAAAGAATC
>JBGUKY010000012.1:0-31552 GCA_045114635.1 Candidatus Enterousia sp. | reverse complement strand
TATCGCGGGATAGAGCAGCCCGGTAGCTCGTCAGGCTCATAACCTGAAGGTCGGTGGTTCAAATCCATCTCCCGCAACCAAGATTTACAAAACCGTCCATAAGGGCGGTTTTTTTGTTGATCCTTGCATTGATGTTTTTTTACTGCTAAAATCTTATACAAAGGTTTTTTATATGACAAAAGCACTTAAAAAAAGACTAAGAAGTTTTTTTAGATTTATCTATGGTTGGGGCGTAATTCAATGGTTTTTGGCCGTTGTTTATTATATTCTTATATGGTTTGTGTATCTTACATCCAGAAAAGAAATTAATGGGTTGCAGATATTAAGGAAATATGCCAGAAAGCCAGCAATTTTCGTTTTTTGGCATGGACGTACAATGATGTTATCCCCGGTTATTGCTATTAATCGTGTTCGTGGGTATGCTATCGCAGACAGTAAAAAAGATGGCCGATCAATCGCAAAAATGGAAAAGTTATTCGGGCTTAAAACAATATATGGTTCTTCTGATGGTGGCGGTGTCATGGTTTTAAAGCGTGGCATAAGTGTTTTGAACAAAGGCAAAAATTGTTTGGCGCTTTCGCCAGATGGTCCAAATGGTCCATCTATGCGCTTTCATGATGGTGCATTATATTTTGCTAAAATGACTGGTGCACCAATTATTCCAGTGTGTTATTCTTGTTCGCGTCCTTGGTTTTTAAACAGATGGGATCGTTATTTGTTAATGAAACCATTTTCGATTATGACAGGTACAGTTGGCGAACCTATATTCATTGATCGCAAAACCAAAACAGAAGATTTTGAAGCTATTCGTAAAAAATTGGAAGATATTATGGTTAAACAGGCCTATGATTTAGATAAAAGATTTACTGATTTTCGTGTTGAACAAGATTTAACACCTGAAAATTTTATTAAATAAATGGAATATTTTATGAAAACACCAAAATGGTTTTTGAAAAAAGGCTTTGTGTCATTGGCACTTTGCCCGCTTTCTTTGTTTTATTTATTGGGCAGCAGATTGGTTTTTAATATTCGTAAAAAACACGAATATGTTTCTCGTCGCCCGATTATATGTTTCGGAAATATTTTGTCTGGTGGCGTTGGTAAAACACCAATAGTGCGTAATGTTGCAAAGTTTTTTGATGCACCAGTAGTTATGCGTGGATATAAAAAAACAAGTCAAACAGGCGATATTGGTGATGAAGCAAAAATGTTATCAGCAGATAATATCTTGGTTCATGTCGGAAATCGTAAAAGCAATTTGATTCTGTTAAACAAACAAAAATCGGATACACCAATTATTATGGACGATGGGTTTCAGAACTCTTCAATTAAAAAAGATATTTCAGTGTTGGTTTTTGATGAATCTATAGGTTATGCTAATGGTTTACTGTTGCCAGCCGGGCCTTTGCGTGAAACAAAATCTGCAGTTTCGCGTGCCGATGCAATCATCCTTATAAAAAGAAAAAATGTTCGACCAAACTTTGCATTACCAACAAATATTCCAATTTTTTATGCTAAGAATAGCGAGATTTGTCCATATGGTGAAGAAACAAATGTTATAGCTTTTGCTGGAATAGGGTATCCAGAAAAGTTCTTTGATAATATTCCATGTAATATTGTTGAAAAGATTTCTTTCCCAGATCATTACCAATATAGTGATGACGATATTAAAAAATTAATAAGTAAAGCTGATGAAAAAAATGCCAAATTATTAACAACCGAAAAAGATTGGGTGCGTATTCCAAAATGGGCACAAAAACAAATAAGATTTTCAGCGCTGCAAACACAAATCGAAGGCAGTTTTTATGATTGGTTAAAAGGAAAGGTAAATGACACAGTTAAGCAAAAAAATTAAAATATCCGGTGTTGGTATTCATTCTGGTTTACCTGTAAATATGGTTGTAAAACCATCGAAAAAATCCGGTATATTTTTTCACAGAACAGATATTAAAGGTTCGGATTTAATTGCTGCAAAGTTTGATAATGTTTCCGAAACATTGATGCGTAATACTACTATTGGTGATAAAAATGGAGCACATGTTCAAACCATAGAACATTTGATGACCGCACTTTTTATATGTGGTATAGATAGCGCGCTTATTGAAATAGATGGACCAGAAACACCAATATTGGACGGAAGTGCGTACGAGTTTATAAACACCTTCAAAGATGCTGTTAAAATAAAAACACAAATGAAAAAAATAATAGTTAAAAAAACTATTGTTGCACATCGTAATGAATTGGTTAAAACGATGCCTTTTTGGAAAAGATTAAAAACAATCATTTTGAATCATACTATTTGGCGTCGTGGAAATGGTTTTGTTAAATTATCGCCAAATGAAAACGGATTGTTGGTTGATGCAACTTTGGTTTATGGCGATAAAATCATAGGAACACAATCTTATAATTGTCTGCTTGATGGAACAACAAAAACAACTAACAAGTTTATTAAAGATATTTCAAAATCAAGAACTTTTGGAAAATATTCTGAATGGGAATGGTTAAAGGCGCATGGTATGGGTCGTGGTGCAAATGAAAATAATGTTATCGCATTAAACGATGCTGGCGATGGGACATTAAACAAATTACATTGTCCAGACGAATTTGTGCGTCACAAGATAATAGATGCTGTGGGCGATATGTTTACAAGTGGTGGTTTTATATACGGACATCTTGAATCATACAAGGGGTCACATGCATTGAATAACCTTGTGTTACGTAAATTATTTAGCGATAAATCTAATTATGAAATTGTTGAAGAATAGGAGAAAAAATGAAAAAAATATTTGGTTTTATATCTTTAATTGCTTTGGCAGCATGTGCTCAGGCAACGGATGCTGGAAATGGTCTTATAAGATTAAATGGCGAACCAACAAATTGCGAATATTTGTATACTATTGATTCAAGTGCCACCACATATAATTTGTCAGGGGCATATGATTTTTTGGAAAAAACTATACTTGAACAAAAGGTTTTAGGAGATTCTTACTATGTTGTCAACCAAAATACTGTAGAAAACCCAGATGCTATTTTTGGACCTAAAAATACCTTTAAATTCAAAGTGAAAGTTTATAACTGTCAAAAATAATAAAAAGTCGCAAAAATGCGACTTTTTTATTACAAATTTCGACTTTATTTTTTTAGTTTGTTTGTGCTATAATGCGTATAACAGAGAGAGAATTGATAAAACAAGTAATAACTGTTCATCGTAAAAAATTTGCAACAGGGCTTTTTTGGCAACCCCTGGGGGTTGGGAATACTGCGCGCAGTGCTGCAAGGGAATTGTCAAGAACAGGCAGTAAAAGAAAGTGTTATTTTACAGAATACAGATCGATGGTTGGCGTCGGATCTTCTTGTGATGGTGCAAAAACAGGTATAGAAAGCGCCGCTGCCCAAATTGCAGAATCTTTATCTGAATTTGTTTCTTTTTTGGCAGTATTTAGTGTTGATAAATACTTTTATTTGGTTGCTGTAAGAAACGGAATAATTATTCGTGATGTATTGATTGAAAAGCAAGATGATGCACGAAAGATGTATACAGAACTTGCTTCTATGCCAGATTGGGGCGCTTTGATAGCGCCGTCAAGTTGGGGAATGCCAAAATCGCAAGAAAAAGATATTGCTACTTTAATAGGAAATAACAATATTGCTCGTTTACGACCTTTTTGCTTTTTGAAGGCTATATTGCCAGCATTGTTGTGGGCTATTTTATTTGTGTTGTTTGGTATTTATATTTTAGGTAACCCAGTAAAAACACATTCTGATAACGGGGCTAAATTAAATACGGAATTAGCGAACGAATACAGACGTCAGATTGAATTAAAGAAACAAGAATTGTTGGATAAAAAATTAGCACAAGAAGCCGCTGTAAAATCTTTTCAATATCCATATGATGTTTTACCAGATGTTATGGAACGCGCGAATCTTTGTTATAAAGCTATTGCTTTTGTGATGCAACCAATAGCTGGTTGGAATCAAACTTTTGCTAAATGTGATGGTGAATATGTGTCCGCAACATTTTCTCGCGATTTTGGAACATTGAATGATTTTTATGAAATTGGAGGCAGTTTAATGCCGGGTGCTATTGTTCAACAAACTTCTGAAGATGAAATAATTGTCCGTGTTAAATTGCCAACCTTGCAAACGCATTCTTCAATGGATGAACGCGATGGTGCAACTGTGGCACGTGATGTAGCGACAATTTTTCAACAAATCGATGCGCGCGCCGATATAGATAATGTAACAGATACGATTTTGAATAATGGTGTTGAAGAAAAAATAAATATCACAGAAATAGCTGTGTCTTCAAAATTGATACCGTCAGAGTTTATGTATGCGTTCAAAGATTTTGATGGTGTTTATATGCCGTCTGTATCTTGGCGTGCAAATACAAGGACGTGGAATTACGAAGTGATAATTTATACAAAATAAAAGGACCAAAAATGTTTAAAAAAATGATGTTCTTGATGTGTTTAGGTATGATTTCAATAGGCAATATAAGTTTTTCTTGTGCCGAAGAAATGTTTGTTGAAGAAACAGAATCAGATGTTGAATTAGCTGATCGTGTTGCTTCTGACGCATTATTAAATTATGATACTAATGGTTCTTTGTTTGAAAAAATAACAGTGTTAGAACAGGAAAAAGTTGTTGCGCAATTAGAAAAAGAACGCGCACAACTTGATTTGGATTTAGAAAGATTGAACGCAGAAAGAATTAAATTACAAATGGAATTGGATACTCTTTCTGGACGCGCAGAACAACAACAACATGAATTAGAAGCAGCAAAAACACAACTTGAAATTCAAACCGAAAAATTAAGACGCCAAATAGATACTGTTGCCGAAGAACCTGCTGTACAAGTAAAAACACAAGAAAGAAAAGTGGAAAGCAGTGTGAGCAAAATGTATAAGTTAATAAATGTTGTTGGTGTTGATAATCAATTACAGGCAACAGTTGAAGAAATATCTACGGGACAAAATAAACGTATAGCCGTCGGTAAAGAATTAGATGGTTACATTGTTAAATCTATATCTTTGAACGAAGGTATTGTTTTTGAAAAAGACGGAACAACAGAAAGCTTGAATATTGGAAAATAATGATGCCAGATAAAGATAATATCTTTTCAAGTCAACCTTCTATCCCAAACGGATTAGAGAAAGCAAACAGTAAAGAAATACTGGATTATTTGTTTGCTAACAATAATCGTTTGTTGACTGCATATGCATCAGAGTTGGCTTTGCCAAAAGATACACAAAGTTTTATAGCGTATTTTTCTGGTGGTGAAATTATAATATCGCGCACACATCAATATGATGGTCGTGTTTTAGCATTTCTTGATTTGTTACGTAATAAAAATCGTATAGTAAAAACTCCTTTTTATTCTGATCTTGGGTTGATATCAAATATATATAAAACAAATGATGAAATATTGGGTGGCACGGTTCGTTCTCGTATTGATTATGATAATCAAATGCAGAAAGATTTTGTTGATATAATTGCGCGTGCTGCCGCACAAAAAGTTTCTGATATACACATTGAAGTTGCTGATCAAACAACAATATATTTCCGTCTTGATGGTAGTATGCAACCAGTTCTTGAATATAATTCGCAATGGGGTGAATCTTTTGTTCGTGCTGCATTTGCATCGGCTGATATTTCTAATTCAAGTTATGCACAAAATGAATATCAGACTGCACAAAAAGATGGCAGAACACCACTTCGTGGAACAAAGGATTTATATTTACCAAATGGCGTATTAGGTATAAGAATGCAATTTAATCCGATTGCATTTGGATCTCAATACGTTGTAATGCGTCTTTTGTATGATAACCCAAGTGAAGGTATAAAGACAGAACAAGAATTTAACGATTATGAACAAAGATTGTTATTAAGATTGCGTTCTGCACCAACAGGATTGGTTATAGTTGCTGGTCCAACTTCATCTGGTAAATCAACAACGTTAGTGCGTAATATGGCATTGATGTTAAAGGAAAGAAGATACGAAATAAACCTTATAACTGTTGAAGATCCGGCAGAACAAAAAATCTTTGGTGCTCATCAAATACCTGTTGTCAATGCGGTCAATGAAGAACAACGCGAAGAAAAGTTTACAGAAGCATTAGCAGCGGCATTACGAAGCGACCCTGATACATTAATGGTCGGTGAAATAAGAACACTTGCAGCAGCACAATTGACTGTTAAAGGCGCTCTTTCTGGTCATAATGTTTGGACAACATTACATGCTAATTCAGCAATGGGTGCATTGACACGTTTGTTAGATATGGGAGTAGAGGCGTTTAAGTTGAAAGATGAAACGATGATGCGTGGTCTAGTGTCTATGCGTTTATTCAAAAAACTTTGTCCGTACTGTCGTGAAAGATTGAGCGATCATCATGATCATCGTGCTTATAACCGTGTTAAAGAAACATTTGGTGAATTGGGATTAAATCAAACATTTATTCGTGGTGCAGGTTGTGAACATTGTAATGGTACCGGAACTATAGGTCGTGTTAAGGCCGGTGAAATCATAATGACAAACAGTGAATTTTTAAATTTGGCGCTATCTGGTGATACAGAAGGAGCAACAAAATATTGGCTTGAAAAAATGAATGGTCGCACATTAAAAGAGGCTGCCATAGAATTGATGTTACGTGGCGTTATAGGGGTTGATGAATTAGAGCGCTGGGTTGGCTTATTAGACAGACCATGGGTATATTAAAACAATGACTAAACTTGATTTGCTTTATGCAAAGTTTGTTTTTAAGACTGATACAGAAAAGCGAATGGCGATTTCTCGTAAAATCGCGTCTTTGTTGCGTAATAATTTTACATTGATGGATGCGCTACATAGAGTTGAAATGATAGAATCTCATGATGGTCGTAAACCAAACGAACCTTTTGCAATAGCAATGCGCGAGATTCAACAAAACCTTGAACGAGGCATGACTTTTGCAGAAGCCACACAAGGTTGGGTTCCAAATGAAGAAACACTTTTACTAACATCAGGAAACGTAAGTAGTTTGTTGATATCGTTAGAAAATATAGGTCGTGTTGTTGGTGGGATAAATCGAATCAAACGCGCAATGTGGACCGCGATAGCGTACCCTTTGTTTTTGTTCTTTTTAACTGTTGCTATTATTGTTATGGTTGGTGTTTATTTGGTGCCACCACTTGTAGAAGCGGCTGGCAGCGAAGTTGTTTGGCGTGGAACAGCGGCATCATTAGTGGCTATATCTGGTTTTGCACACAAATATTGGTATGTTTTAGCAATTGCTTTTGTGGGTATAGTTAGTTTTGTTTGGGCTTCATTACCAATATGGAGTGGTAAACTTAGAACGCTTTTTGATAGATTTCCGCCGTATAATACATATAAATTACAAGTTTCCGTTAGTTGGTTGATGTCTTTATCTGCCATGGTTTCAGCAGGGGTATCTGTACCAGACGCAATTCGTTTACTAGCAGATTCTTCGAATAAATATTTATCTGATATTTTAGATGAAACCCTGCATTATATTGCTAATGGTGAAAACCTTGGTAATGCGCTGGCGCTTACTGGTAAAGATTTCCCAAACGAAGAGATTATCGGTGATTTAATAATTTATTCTGATATGAATGATTTCGATAAGAATCTTGATCAGATAGCTCGTGATTATATGGAAGAATCTGTTCGTAAGATGGAAAGTATTTCAAGTGTATTAAACAGTGTTGGTATTATATTGGTGTCTATAATAATCGGTTGGGTTGTTTTGGGTACATTTCAAATGCAAGAACAAATTACAGCTGTATTTATGTAAAAAAACACCGGTATTTGCCGGTGTTTTTTGTTTACGCCATAAATGGCAAGTTTTCTATTGTCCCTTCGGTAACACGGACATTAACGTCTATTAACATAAACACAGCATCTGGACTTTTTTCTGTATCACACGGGAAAAGGTTAGGTGATAGCAAGTGACTTGTATTAACGGTTAATTTTGTAACCAAATGATCGTCGTCTAACAAAGTATAGATTGGACCAGTATCTCTTGGTGTATTTTGACCGATTTCATGTTCGTTTTGTGGGCAACGTAGACCATCCAAAATGGTTTTAACACGATTATCTATATCAGAGTGCGGAACACCTACAATTTCAGGGTGCATTAATAATATGTCTAATTCTGCAATCATCTTTAAGTTTGGTGTAATAATAGGGTTCCAGTCTATCCCGCCAATATGACGTGTAATAACAGGGCTTTTTGTAGCGTCTGGCATCATAAATTTAGTTAAATTATTCCAAGGTTGAAAAGTCACCAACTTTTTTAATTGTGGGTGAAATTGCATGCGGATATCAGCAATGTGCTGGGCCCGTTTTTTAGGGTTTGTCAATATATCGCCATAGTACATTAATTTAAATTTCATAGGCCATCCTTTAAGTTCAATTTTTTCTTAATTTTCTTCGTTTTCTCTTGATAATTATATCATAAATTGCTATGTTTTACATAGCAAAAAGAAAGGATTTTTAAATGGCTGTAAATAATGAATATACTGGTGATTCAATTAAGGTTTTAAAAGGTCTTGAAGCAGTTAAAAAAAGACCTGGTATGTATATCGGTGACGTCGGTGAAGGTGGGGACGGTTTGCACCATATGATTTATGAAGTTGTTAATAACTCTATCGACGAAGCGATGGCTGGTTATGCGGATACTGTATTTGTATCGCTTAATGCAGATGGGTCAGTAACAATACGTGATAATGGTCGTGGTATGCCATTTGATATTAACCATGAAACAGGACGCAGTGCGCTGGAATTGATTATGTGCGAATTGCATGCTGGTGGTAAGTTTGATAACGAAGGCAACGGTGCTTATAAAGTATCTGGTGGTTTGCACGGTGTTGGTGTTTCTGTTGTTAACGCTTTGTCTACGTGGTTAGAAGTGCGTGTGTGGCGTGGAGATCAAGAAGCGCGTATGACTTTTTCTGACGGTGTTCCAACAATGGATTTGACTGTCGTTAAAAATGAAAGCGGACATGATCATGGAACCGAAGTTACATTCTTGCCATCACCTGAAACATTTACAGGTACAAAATTTGATTTTGATACATTGGAAGTTTGGTTGCGTGAACAATCTTACCTTAATGCGAATGTTCGTATTATTTTGGAAGATTTGCGTGGATCTGAAAAAGTTGTTCGCGAATTCCATTCTGCTGACGGTTTAAAAGGGTTTGCAACATATCTTGATAAATCAAAAGAATTGTTAAACAGTGAACCAATTCAAATGATTAAGACAATTGATGATTCTTATATTGAAATTGTTTTACAATGGACAACCGCTTATACAGAAACGTCTTTGTGTTTTACTAATAATATTCCAAACAGGGATGGTGGAACTCATCTGGCTGGATTTAGGGCTGGTTTAACACGTGCATTGAATAAATATATTGCCGAACAAAACTTAAAGAAAGATGTTAATTTATCTGGTGAAGATTTCCGTGAAGGTTTAACAAGTATTATAAGTGTTAAAATACCTGATCCAAAGTTTGGTTCACAAACCAAAGATAAACTTGTTTCCAGTGAAGTAAGACCTTTGGTTGAAAATACTGTAAACGATTTATTGTATCAATATTTGGAAGAAAACCCAGTAATCGCAAAGATGATTGTTGATAAAATCGTTGAAGCGGCGACTGCACGTGAAGCAGCACGTAAGGCACGTGAATTATCTCGTAAAAAAACAGGGCCAGAATTGGGAAGTTTGCCTGGTAAATTAGCAAATTGTTCTGAAAAAGATCCTGCAAAATGCGAATTATTTATTGTTGAGGGGGATTCTGCTGGTGGTACCGCAAAACAAGGTCGTGACAGAAAGACTCAGGCTATATTGCCATTACGTGGAAAGATTTTGAATGTCGAACGTGTTCGTTTCGATAAAATGTTAGGTTCTGATACAATCGGTGCTTTGATTACAACATTGGGTGCTGGTATTGGTAAAGATGATTTTGATATTGAAAAGTTCCGTTATCACAAAGTCATCATCATGACCGATGCGGACGTTGACGGTCAACATATTCAAACATTGCTTATGACTTTCTTTTATCGTCATATGCCAGAAGCGATTGAACGTGGGTATATCTATGTTGCAAAGCCACCTCTTTATGGTGTAACGCGTGGTAAACAACAAATCTATATCCAAAATGAACGCGAAATGGATGATTACTTGTTGGATCAATTGGCAACTGACGGTATGATTGAAACGAGCGACGGTCAACAATTGGCCGGTGCCGATTTCAAACGTTTGTTGGAATTGGTTGACGATATGAAAACTAATTTACAGGCTTTGAATCATGTTATGCCATTACGCTTTATTGAAGCTTTGGCATTGAATAAAGTGTTTGAAGAAGAAACACCTGAAAACTTCGCGGCCGCTGAAAATATGTTGGATAACGAAGAATTAGAATTCGAGCGCGGTTGGAAAATATCAAGCGATATCGAAGGTATTAAAATCACACGTACATTACGCAGTGTGACAGAAACACATGTTTTGACACGTGAAAAAATCAATTCACCTGAAATCCGTTCATGGCAAAGAATGGCCGGAAGACAAGAATTGATAGATACATTCTCTAAACCAACAGTGTTGCGTGTAAAATCTAAATCTCAAAAGATTTGGGGTGCTTTCGCATTGTTGAATACTGCATTTGAATATGCGAAGAATGGTTTAAAGATTCAAAGATACAAAGGTTTGGGTGAAATGAACGCCGAACAACTTTGGGAAACAACAATGGATCCAAATCATCGCTCTTTATTCCAAGTGAAAGTAACTGATGCATCACAAGCAGACGAAGTTATTTCTATGTTGATGGGTGATGTTGTTGAACCAAGACGTGATTTCATTGTAGAAAATGCATTAAATGCAAACCTTGACGTATAGACACTAACAAAAGGGGGACGATGCCGGACGATTTTATAAAAAATCATCATGGTATAAATATAAAATATCCGACATCGGACCAGGATAAAAACACGCAAAAAATAAATGAATATATTGATTCATTGGATAAAGCAAAAGAAGCAATAAGACAAAAACTTATCGCATCAGATAAGTCAAATGATAAAATAGCGTTGTACACCGCAATTACACAATTTAAAAAGACAAATGAATAATATATTTTCAAAATCTTGGTTTTTTGATCTTGATGCGCAATTGCGCAAAATGGGTTTAGATAGTGACGACAAATCTTTTGATGAAATAAAAGATATTCTTTCTAATCCACCGCATTTATCGCCAGATGATTTTGCAAGTGCTGTATCTTATGTAATTTTGGCTGGTGGATTTTCACAAAAAACAGCAAAAAGAATTCATAAAATAATTATGTCGAAAATGCCGGCAAATACCGAGGATTTGTTAAAGATTTTCAACAACAAAAACAAGATAAATGCGATAGTTAAAATCTGGGACAATCGCAATATTTATTGTGATGGTTTTTATAAATGTTCATCATTGGAAGACAAATTAAATTATCTTCAAAAATTGCCACATATTGGAAAAATTACAGCAAATCATTTGGCGCGTAATCTTGGTGAAAATGTTGTTAAATATGATATTTGGATTCAACGCCTTGGTGTTATATACGGCGGAAATTCAGCATTATACCAAAAAATTGATAATGGAAATTTGGACGAATCTGTAAAAAAATGCTGTGATAAAATGTTTGAATATTTGGAACAAGAAACAGGTTTGCCGCGCGGATATATCGATGTTGTTTTGTGGAAATCTTGCCAAAATCATTTGATAGAGGGTTTATAAATGGATGTAAAAATTGAACAATCTTGGAAAGATGTTTTGAGTGGTGAATTTGAAAAAGATTATTTCAAAAAACTGACTGATTTTGTACGTGGTGAATATTTATCTGGTAAAACTGTTTATCCAGCAGCTAAGAATATTTTTAATGCTTTCAATTTGTGCCCGCTTTCAAATGTAAAGGTTGTTATTATCGGTCAAGATCCATATCATGAACCTGGTCAGGCACATGGTCTTTGTTTTTCTGTGGAAAGTGGTGTTGATTTACCGCCTTCACTGATAAATATTTATAAAGAAATAGAATCTGATCTTGGATATAAAAGTATTACAAATGGTGACTTGTCATCTTGGGCGCGCCAGGGTGTTTTGTTGCTTAATTCAACATTGACTGTTCAAGCACATTTGGCGGCATCGCATTCTGGTAAGGGTTGGGAAACTTTTACAGATGCTGTTATACGCGCGGTTGCACAAAATCGCAAACATGTTGTTTATATGCTTTGGGGATCGTTTGCACAAAAGAAAGCAGAAATTGTTGATAAAAACGAAAATCTTGTTTTGGCAAGTGCGCACCCATCGCCACTTTCAGCATATCGCGGATTTTTCGGAAATCATCATTTTTCACGTGCTAATGAATATTTAATTCAAAATGGTGAAACACCGATAGATTGGTAGTTTTAATAATTATATGTAAAACCAATTCCATAAAAACCGTATGAATTATTTTCGTCCGCTGTATTGGCGTTTGAAAAATGTTGCATAAAGAATTCTGTTGCCAATTGTTTTGTTATGTTATAGCCAAATGTAATTTTGAATTGAAAAAGTAATTTAGATCCGATTCTGGCATTTTGTTGGGTTTGTAATCCGGCGCCAGCACCAATCCCAGCATAAAAGCGTTTAATACGTAAAAGTGCGATATCTTCGGTTATATACCCTATGGGAATACTATAATCTTGCCATTTCCAACCATATTTTTCGCCCAAACCAACAGTTTGTGATATATGTAACGAACGGCGTGCTGGCACACGAAAAAAAGTTGTTGGTTGTGAATATGTAAATGTTCCAATGTAAAAAGGAACAGGACGTACAGGTGCCGGAATAAGCCATCCTGTATCAAGTCCTTGACCCAGGCCAAAACCAACTTGTTGTTGATATGTACCCATAAATGGATTTTTTTCTGGCAAAATAGTACTATCCGCCAATACAGGTGTTGATAATAACAATTCTGGCAAGATATATAATAACTTCCTCACAAGTTTTATTTTATCATAAAACAGAACACTAAACAAATTATAAACCAGGATACAATATGGGGTTATATTCCTTGTTGTAATAACAAAGGGATTGTTCTGCTTTTTTATAAGCGGCTTGGGATTCGCTCGCTCGGCACTTTGTGCCGGCTGCGCGCAAATTTATAATTGCTCGAACTTCATTATACTCGTTCTCGCATACAAATTTACGAACCCAGGGTCCTCATCTTTCGCAACTAAACCAAAATAAAAACCGGGATAAACCCGGTTTTAATTTTGGTAGCGGCGAAGGGATTCGGACCCCTGACCAAAGGATTATGATTCCTCTGCTCTACCACTGAGCTACGCCGCCAGCAATGCGCATTATAACAGACTTTTTTTAGTTTGCAATACAAATTATTAGTGTTAAATCCTGCTTTTTGTTGGTACAATCAAGGTAACAAAGAGGTGTTATATGTCGCGTATATGTCAAAGTTGTAGCATGCCAATGGAAGACGAAAGTGTATTTGGCACAAATAAAGACGGTTCAAAAAATCCTGATTATTGTATTTATTGTTACAAAGATGGCGAATTCATAGACAAAGTTTCAATGGAAGAATATATTGAAATGAACGTGCCTTTTCATGATCAGGCTGGTATGACAGAACAAGAAATGCGGCATCATTGTGAAACTGTTTTTCCAACATTAAAAAGATGGAAAAAATAATGGATAAAAATAGCAATGTTTTAGATCTGTTATATGCGGCACAAGATACCGGGTACAGAGATTTTAATTCAAAACTTATACCGAATATTTCGCACAATTTATTTATAGGTGTGCGAACACCGATATTACGAAAACTCGCAAAAGATATGGTAAAATCAGGGCAATATAAAGATTTTATTTCAATTTTGCCACATAAGTTTTTTGAAGAAAATCAATTACATGCATTTATTTTGTCTGAAATAAAAGATTTTGATATTGTTATTAAAGAAGTAGAATGTTTTTTACCGTTTATAGATAATTGGGCGACCTGTGATCAATTATCACCAAATGTATTCAAAAAGAACCTTGATGAATTATTAAAGCACCTATCTAAATGGATAATGGCGAAAGATGTTTATGCTGTGCGTTTCGGTGTTAAAACATTAATGCAGTATTGGTTGGATGACAATTTTGATGAAAAATATGCCGATATGGTAGCAAATATAAAAACTGACGAATATTATATCAATATGATGCGGGCATGGTATTTTGCAACAGCCGCTGCAAAACAATATGACCGTATATTGCCATACTTGAAACCTGGAAAAATAGATGAATGGACACGTCGGTGTGCAATTCAAAAAGCATGCGAATCTTTTCGTGTAAGTGATGCACATAAAAAAGAATTAAAGCTTTTGCGCTAGGATTTTTATGTTGATTTTTCGCTATTCACAGATATAATAATTGGCGATTGCCCTAATAGTCTAGTGGTAAAACACGTCCTTGGTAAGGACGAGTCACAAGTCCGATTCTTGTTTAGGGCACCATTAGGTAAGGTTTTTGTTATGCCATTACATAAGTTTTCAAATAGAGAAAGAGAAAAATATGCTGCTATGGATGAGCATGTGAAAGTTAACATGCTACAATATCTTTGGGATAAACAACAACAACATATAAAAAATGGCTATACCAAGGAAAGTTTTTGTATAACTGATGCAGAGTTAGTAAAAGATTTTCAAAATTATGGTCCAAGATATGGTCTTTGGGTTGCAGAAAAATTATTGGCTGTTGGGTATCTTGAAATAAGTGGTCCTGTGACCCCACAATTATCAACCTATGGAAAAATGAAACAGTTTATATCTAAAATGTTCCCAAAAATGACAGAAAGAAATGGTCGTTAAAATTAAAATTTTGGTGTTTTGAGTTATTGTTTAAACCCTTATAATTTCTTTATAAATTTCTTGCCATCTGGCAAAAAGGCTTATATAATCTTCTTCGACTGCTTTGGAGTCCGATGAGTTTGGGCTCTGGGGCACCAGATTTTGTATGATGTGTTGATACGACTGACAACCGTGGAATGTTATATAAAATCACACCGAGCTAAAAGTCAGGGTGGCACCGCGCGAAAAAATCTTAGCGCCCCTGAATTTAAGATTTGAATTGGTGCCGTATCCATAAAATTTTACGACGCCGAAACAAAAATAAAAGGTGTAAAAATGCTTTCTTTGAAATCAAAATACAGAACGCATACCTGTGGTGAATTGACTGAAAAAAACGTTGGTGAAACAGTCACACTTTCTGGATGGGTTCATCGTAAACGCGATCATGGATCTTTATTGTTCGTTGATTTGCGTGATAATTATGGAATTACACAATGTGTGTTTGATGGTGGGGATGAAAATCTTGAAAGAATTCATCCTGAATCTGTTATTAAAATTACTGGTAAAGTTGTTGCCCGTGATGCGGAAGCTATCAATGATAAAATCCCAACAGGCCACATTGAAATTAAATCTGAAAAATGGGAAGTTTTAACAAACGCAGAAGTTTTACCTTTCCCTGTATTTGGTGATGAAGATACCGGGGAAGAATTGCGTTACAAATACCGTTTCTTGGATTTGCGTCGTGAAAAATTGCATCATAATATTTTGATGCGTAACAAAATGATAAAGTGGATGCGTGATAAAATGTGGGATTTGGGTTTCAGCGAATTCCAAACTCCATTACTTACTGCTGATTCACCAGAAGGGGCTCGTTGCTTTTTGGTGCCAAGTCGCTTGAATCATGGAAAATTTTATGCGTTGCCTCAGGCACCACAGATGTTCAAGCAATTATTACAGGTTTCTGGATTTGATAGATATTTTCAAATCGCACCATGTTTTCGTGATGAAGATTTGCGTTCGGACAGATTATTAGAATTCTATCAATTAGACGTTGAAATGTCTTTCGTTGATTTGCCAGAAATTCAGGCTGTGGGTGAAACTGTTATCCCAGAATTGATAAAAACTTTTGCACCTGATGCAAATGTTTATCCTGAAATTCCACATATTTCATTTGATGATGCTATGTTGAAATACGGTTCCGATAAACCAGATTTAAGAAACCCTATTTTGATTAGTGATGTAAGTGAAATATTCCGTGGTTCTGAATTTGGTATCTTTGCAAATGCAGTTGAAAATGGTTCTGTGGTTCGTGCCGTTCCTGCACCAAATTCTGCAGACAAGCCACGTTCTTGGTTTGATAAATTGACTGAATATGCAACCAAAGAATTAGGGCTTGGTGGATTGGCATATATCGTATTTGCTGATGAACCAAAGGGACCAGTAGCCAAAAAACTGGATGCAGAACGTATCGCAAAATTGAAAGAAATCGCTGGTGATAATTCATCTTTGTTCTTCGTTTGCGATGAAGAAGAAAAGGCAGCCAAGGCTGCTGGTAAATTGCGTAATAAATTAGGTGCCGATTTAGGTTTGATAAATCCACGTGATTTTGCAATCTGTTGGGTTGATAATTTCCCATTCTTTGAACCAGATGAAGATCGTGGTGGTGCACCTAAGTTTACACATAACCCATTCTCGTATCCTATTGCGACTTTGGAAGAACTGTCAACAAAAGATCCTTTCACAATCAAAGCAGCACAATTCGATATGGTGATAAACGGTATTGAAATGTGCAGTGGTGGTTTGCGTAATTATAACCCAGAAATTATGAAAAAATGTTTTGATATTGCGGGTTATCCAATTGAAGCAGTTGAACAGAATTTTTCTGCTTTGTACACTGCATTCAAATATGGTGCGCCGCCCCACGGTGGATTCGGGTTTGGTATAGATCGTTTGATTTCTGAAATATTGGGAACCGGCGAAAGTTTACGCGAAACAGTTGCTTTCCCTGCAAACCAACGTGGTCAAGATTTGTTGATGGGTTCCCCAAATGAAGTCAGTGAACAACAATTACGCGATGTTCATATTAAAATTCGTACAAAAGGGTAAACCAAAATCTTGAAAAATACCCCGATTTGTTCGGGGTGTTTTTTTTATTAAAATTGATTGTGTGTTCTTACGAATTCTCGCATGTATTCTGGATCAAAGTGTAACATGATTTCAGAAAGTGAAAACTTGCGTAATCCATCAGGATATATAACCACATCTATTGGTTCTGGTCCAGCCGATGTTCCTCGCAAAACAAGTTTTAATTGAGTAAGCATTTGATTGTCTTGTATTTCAAATATACCAGTTGCGTCTGTGTGCGGCATTGATAATGTAAATGGTTCTGTTGTTTTTATATCACCTGTTTCATATGTTCCGATAATATGCATTTTTTTGATTGGTGTAATACCTGCGTTTAATGCTTTGTATAAAGCTTCTTCGCCAGAAAGTTTTGTTAAATTTGGTGCAGATGCATAAAACTGTGATAAGCCAAGTCCATATAATTCCCCACCATCGAATGATGCATCAAATGTACCATTCATATTATCAATAATATCATGTGCAATCTTTCCGTATGTATTCAATTTTATTTCTGCAGTAATAGATGTATCAGAAATATTGAGTGGCATATGTTCTGGTAATAATTTTTCATCAAATACAAATTTATTTAATTGGATATTTAATTTGTACTTTGTATTATTTTTATTGATTGTTGCCAACAAATTACCGCGGTCAGAATCAGATATAGAGAAAGTCTGTGTGTTTTTACGAAGTGAATATAAAAAGTTTTTATATTCTTGGTTTTTATAAATCAATTTATTAGCAGATAATGCAATATTTATACTTGTTTCAAATGGTAATAATACAGGATGTGGTGTGAAAAACGATAATTCTTCGAATTGTTTCAGGAATGATTGATTTGCAAATAAATCAATATTTAAAACATCTGTTTTTAATGTAATAGATTTACCAGACAACACACCTGTAAGTTTATGACCAGCAATTTCAACTACAAAATCAGAAATGGTTCCGTTTTTATAATTTCCAGATAAAACATATGGTAAATCATTCAAAGATTGTAAATCTACTTTTTGTGTCAAACGTTTAAAGTTTTCACCACGCAATATAAAGAAATCTGTACTTTTAGACAAAAGCCATTGTTTTGAATGTGGTGTAAAAATCATGATGCCATTAACCCACACAAAATCACCAGGTTCGTCTTTCATGAATTCGGGCAAAAATTTCAAATTGATTTTTGCTTGATGTAAAGATCTGTTGTCAAGGCGAGTGTAATCCACAGTATAACTGTCTTTTTTTAAATGCAATGTTCCGACCATGTCTGGATAATAAAATCTAACTTCGCCACTAGATGCGAGTTTTCTTATTGTGACAACAAAAGGTTTCATATCTGCATATATTGCCGTAGAATAAACATCAGCATCTATTACATCATTTTTAACAGAAAAAACAGATGTAATATTATTACCGTGCGAATAGTCTTTGCAGTACCAATTTGTTGGTGTGCCGTTGAATAAGCATTTTGTGTGAAGACCAGATAAAAGTCCGGATATATTGATATCGTGTGCACCATCTGCATCAACTGTTCCGCCTTCTATATGTATATCGTCGGCGATAATTTTTTCTATTATTATTTTGTCGTGTTCACCACGGGTAAAGATTTTTAAATGATCGAAAGTTCTTTTGCCAAACTGTAATTTTCCATGAAAATCTAAATCGATTGTCGCATCTTTCAATATTTCCGGATCTTTCAAAATGAAAGACATATTATAATTAGCATTATCAGATTTTAATTTGACTATTTTATACCCATCTTCCATGAATTCAACGTTTCCATGAATATCCTGGGCAGACAGATTATCAAATTTTACACCATATCTACCGTCCCATGATACGTCTGCTGTTATTGGAAATTGTCCTTCTATGCGCGGTTTTTCAAATTCAAACCATCTGTTTATATTTTGTGCGATTATACTTATATGTCCTTTTGCTGTTCCATCTTTCAACAATTTTCCAGTTAAAACCAAATCGTTGTTTTTGTTTTTTATAGTAAAGTCATTATTGATAGATTTGATTTCATATTTATGTTGGTCTGTTCTTACAAATGCATCAATTTTGTTTTTAGACATATCTGCATGAACGATTTTGTATTCTTTGTTAAGAAACTTTACATTTGAATTATTGACTATGATATTATTGTTGATATCAAAAGGCACAATTTTTTCGACATATAAAGATGCGCCATTCACATAAATATCTTTAGAAATATTCGCATTTTTTATATTGAATATATCAAAGAAAGGAAAAGTAAATTCAACAGATGACACAACACCATTAGGAACAGATATATTGTGTGCTACAATCGTAGCTTTTCCCATCAAACTAAAGTTTATATCTCCATGTATTTTGGCCGGGACCCCAGTTTGATTAAGAATAATTTCTTCTATTTTGGGTTTCATGCCATTTAATGTTATCATTGGTGGAACAACAACAACAGATAAACCAATCAAAGCAATAAAAGACAATACAAATATCAGTATTTTATGTGTGCGTTTTATTTTTGTAGCCATCATTCTCTTTCCTTGTATTTTCATTATAATGAATTATATTAAGGTATGTGAATAAAAAAATGAAAGATATAAAAAGTATTTTTTCGCTTGAATCTGACTTTGTGCCGATGGGGGATCAGCCAACGGCCATATCTGAACTGGTAAGTGGTGTTCAAGAAGGACGTAAATCACAGGTTTTATTAGGTGTTACGGGCTCTGGAAAGACTTTTACAATGGCTAATGTAATACAAAATTTGGCTCGCCCAACTATGATTATGGCACCAAATAAGATATTGGCTGCGCAATTATATACAGAAATGAAATCCTTCTTCCCACATAATCATGTAGAGTATTTCGTATCTTTTTATGATTATTATCAACCAGAGGCCTATGTTCCAACAACAGATACTTATATTGATAAAGACGCATCTATAAATGAACAACTTGATCGTATGCGCCATTCTGCAACACGTGCTATGTTAGAAGAAAGGGATGTTATAGTTGTTTCGTCTGTATCTTCTATATATGGTATTGGTTCGCCAGAACAATATAGTGAAATGAAATTGATTCTGAAATCTGGTGATAAAATATCAGAAAAAGATGTGATGCGGGCCCTTGTTGACATTCAATATAAAAGAAATGATGTCGGGTTTGCGCGTGGTGATTTTCGTGCGCGTGGTGATACCCTTGATATATTCCCTTCGCATTCTCAAGACAGGGCATGGAAATTGTCTTTCTTTGGTGATGAAATAGATGAGATATGGGAAATAGATACTTTAACTGGTGGTAAATTACAAAAATTGGATCGAGTTGTTGTTTATCCGAATACACATTATGCAACGCCAATGCCATCTGTATTGGAAGCAATTGGTCAAATTCGCAAGGATTTAGATGAAAGATTAAAATACTTTCATGATAACATGAAATATGTCGAAGAACAAAGATTGCGCGAACGTGTGAACTTTGATATTGAAATGATGGAATCTACAGGAACGTGTCGTGGTATTGAAAATTATTCAAGATATTTAACTGGGCGTTCGCCGGGTCAGCCGCCACCAACTTTGTTTGAATATTTACCAAAAGATGCGCTTTTATTCTTGGACGAAAGTCATGTTACTGTGCCACAAATTGGGGCTATGTCTCGTGGGGATAGGGCGCGTAAAGAAACTCTTGCACAATATGGTTTTAGATTGCCTTCGTGTGTTGATAACAGACCGCTGACTTTTGAAGAGTGGGATATGTTACGCCCGCAAACAATATTTGTATCTGCTACACCTGCACAATGGGAATTGGAGCAAACAAATGGTATTGTAAGCGAACAACTTATCCGACCAACAGGTCTGCTTGATCCAATTTGTGAAGTTCGTCCAACAGAACATCAGGTTGATGATTTGTTAGATACGGTAAAACAAACCAAGGGTCGTGTTATTGTCACAACTTTAACTAAAAAAATGGCAGAACAGTTAACAGATTATTTTGTTGAAAACGGTGTGCGCGCACGTTATTTACATTCTGATATAGACACGCTTGAAAGAATTGATTTATTGCGTGATTTACGCCTTGGAAAATACGATGTTTTGGTTGGTATTAATTTGTTGCGTGAAGGACTGGATGTTCCAGAATGCGAATTAGTTGCAATTATGGATGCAGATAAAGAGGGTTTTTTGCGTTCAACGCGTTCGCTTATCCAAACAATAGGACGCGCCGCGCGTAACGCAAATGGCCGTGTAATTTTATATGCTGATACAATAACAGAATCTATGCGTGCTGCGTTGGATGAAACAGCGCGAAGACGTGAAAAACAAGAAGCATATAATAAGGAACATAATATAACACCAAAAACTATTTCTAAATCTGTATTTGATGAAGTTCGTGAAAAAGAAGAAAAATTAGACAAGACAAGAAAGTTTGTTTACAATAAAGATGGTGTTTGGGATGCGGCATCTTTACGTAGAGAGATTGCTGATTTAACTAAACGTATGAAGAAAGCAGCTGAAAATCTTGATTTTGAAGAAGCAGCAGAGTTGCGTGATGCGATTCATAAATTGGAAGATGATCTGTTATTGGTGGAATAAAATGAAAGAATATATATTAAATAATATTGAAGAAACACATGCATGGGCGCAAGAATTTGCAAAAACTTTACATGCGCCAGTAACAGTCGCTTTGCATGGTGATTTGGGTATGGGAAAATCGGAAATTGCGCGAACAATAATAAAAACTTTACGTGGGGAAGATACAGTTGTTCCAAGTCCTACATTTACACTTGTTCAAAATTATGATGGTATATCACATTTTGATTTATACAGAATAGGCGATGCCTCTGAATTGGAAGAAATCGGATTAAAGTACGCAATTGATAATGATATTACTTTGATTGAATGGCCTGATATTGCGCGTGATCTGTTGCCAGAAAATACAATTCATATTTATATTACACAAAATGGTGATGGACGCAAATTAGTTGTTCAATAAGCTTTGTACAGCCAATGGAAAATCTGGTGCTTTTGCAAGATAAGAACCGCTTACCAATAAATCTGCGCCAGCTGCCCAACATAGTTTTGCTGTGTCTGGATTGATTCCGCCATCTACACTTATTAAATATTTAAGCCCATGTTTTTTACGAGTGTAATTTAATATTTTTATTTTTTTCAACACTTCTTCGTCAAAGTCTTGTCCGGCTGCACCTGGCTTTACAGCCATTACCATAACTTCGTCAATTTGTTTTAATATTGGAATCAATATTTCAACATTTGATTCTGGATTAAGTGCAATACCACATCTTTTGCCGGCGTCTTTGACAAGTTTAACCGCATTTTTAACACCAGATGTATTAGTTGAAATAATAACAGTGTCCGCGCCAGCGTTAATCGCATCGCGTGCCCAAACAGAAGGACTTTCAGTCATTAAATGAACATGAAGATGAGATTTGGTTTTTGATCGTATATTTGCAAGTTCTTCTATTCCTCCAGCAATTTTATCAACATAAAAACCATCCATTATGTCAACGTGTATCATAGATATACCAGCACTTGCAAACATGGTATATGTTGTCATATCATCCATGTTAAAGCATAATGTGCTTGGCATAATAGGGACAAATTTCTTCTTTTTTTGTTTCTTTTTATGTCTGAATATGTTTGTTATTTTGTCAATTATATGTTGGATTTTTTCTTGTTTCTGTAAATAAGCATTTCTTTCTGGTAAATATGTGTTCCAAATATATTCTGATAACGCGTTAATACTTGCGCTATCACCAAGGTTATCAACAGGTAATCTGAATACATGTTCAAATATATTATTGATATTGTTTATTGTTGCGCCACCACCAGTTAAGATAATTTTTTCTGGTTTGTATTGTTCAATGTATTTAATTGATTGTTCGTATATTGTCGCAACAAGTTCTTTTAATGTTGGAATAAAAATATCATTTATATCTGCACGCGAAAAAGATGCAAATTTTTCAGATGCATCTGCTGGTGTAAAACGATCCATTTCGTTTGCTATCGCATTTGCAACAGATATTTTTAATGTATCGGCATCAAGTGTCCCGATATTCAATCCTGATGCAATTGCATCGGTTATGTTGTATCCGCCAAATTTTATCTTGTTAAAATATAATGGTCCACGCATTGTCCAAATAGATACTGTTGTGAATTCGTGTCCCAAATCAATAAACAAAATTTTTTCATTTGGTTTTCTGTAAATCACATTTTGTAAAAAAGCAGGATCCAAAAAACCGCTTGATTGAATATGTGCACGGCGCAAAATATCGGATATATATTTTGTTTTATCTGTTTCGTAAGAAATTACACTGAATATGGATTTCAATTGTGTATCAATATGCCCAACGGGTGAATTGCTTATGTTTTTTATTTTGGGTGTACCGTAAAATACAGGAACGATATGCATAGTATAAAAATCGTCTGGTGCACTTATTTTTGCGACCTGGTGGCGCAAATCAAGTTCTGTAATTTTATGTTCGTCATGCCAAGATATTATGTCTGATACTGTTTTAAAATCCGCATTTCCAAAATTACCAGTAATAAATGCTGAATTAAAATGAGTGTTTAATTGTTGTTCCAATTCGTCAATCACACTTGTAAGTGCAAATATAGTATCGGTGTTTTTTACAAAATGCATAGCTGATTGAACAATTTTTGCATCCCTTATACAATGGGCAAGTCCACGAACACCATAAGTTCCAATATCTAAACACAAAAAAGATGAATTAGAAAGTTTCATTTTCTTGTTTTGACCAAAATCCTTGCATTATCACGCATATCGATAATTTCTAGATTCCGAGATAATATTTTATGTGTTTGATTCAATAAGCTTATTTTGTTTATGGCAACATTTGGAGAATTTTCTGGTAAATATATAGTGATACCGTTTTTAGTGTGTACATTCCAACGACGAGATTCAACCAGATTCATATAATCTATGTATTCAGATATTCCAGAAACGGCACTTATTATATCGGTTATGTTTTCAGGGACCGCGCCTTGAAAAACAATTGTATTTTTGTCCCGTTCTGTTGTTGGTGTGTCTATTTTTGTGCCATCTATAGACAATGGGTAATAATATTTACCATCGCTCCATTGGGCTGCAACTTTGTGCTTTTGTATTTTTACAACAATATTTCCATTAGACAGTCTGCGAACAGATGAGTTTTTAACACCTGGGACTTTATAGATTCGATTATTTACTTGATACAGGTCAACAGATTTAATATTGACACCACTGTTTATACCAAGCGCCAATTTGATAGATTCGAAATCTGTATCTTCAGAATCACTTAATATGGATATCTGTTTTACATTTGATACAGGACCGCGCCCCATAATACTTGTTATAATTCGGGTTGAAAAATACACGGCCAATATAATTGACGCGACAAAATATAGCCAAAAGAATATGGATTTCTTCATAGTAATATTATTATATCATATTTTTGGGAAATAACCAACAATCAAGTAGTTTATTTTGCGCGAAGTAAATAACCGCGTCTTAACATACACTTACGATAATATCCGACCGTCTTGGAAGCGGTGTTTGGTGGTACAGAAAGCAATGCGCGTTGGCCAACGTCCTTGTATTCATTGGATTGAAATGTGACCCAAAGTCCGTCCCAATCAGGCATTTGTGCGCTTTGATTTGGAGATAACAGTTTTGCAATTCTTGAACGTGGGACGTAATTATTGTCTTTTATTCCAAGGCAAGATTTGTGATCACGAACAAATTGTTCGGTTGTCACAGCATCGTTTTCCCAATTCAATATAGTCGCGTCATCAATAGAGCCCCGATTGGCCGATGCGCAGGCTGCTAATCCAAGTAATAAAAATAAATATCTTGTTTTCATATTTTACATTATAATTTAATTGCGTTAGTGTGGCAATAGTTTTTATAATATAAAAAAATATACTGGGGGAAAGATTATGGCAATAAGTGTTCAGAACTATATAAAATTAGCAAATTTCTATAATGAAATGTCGCGTATTTTGTCCGCAATTTGCGTAGAAAAGGGCGGAATTGCGCTGGAAAACTATGTTGGGCGTTTCTTTGCTGCAGATGTTTTAGAATATATTGTTGAATATGGAAATCGTCTTAAAAAGACAGGTATCAATATCGATGCCAATGTTAAAGATGCGATGGATTTGTTCGAAAAACAGTTTGAAAATGTAAAAAGTTTGGTAACACCAAATCAAAAACCTATCTATGAAATGTCGTTGGAAGAGTTTGAAAAAATTATGAATATCTAGTAAGATCATAACAGAAAAGATAAAAAAGGAAGAAAAATGGCACAAAACAATATCAAAAAAACAATAGTTTTATGCGAAACAATCTGTGTATTGATGGTTGCTGGGTGCGCACAACAACAGCAATATGTACCTCTTTATGATACTGTAAACGTTGTTGAGAATACGGTTATTGATGAAAATTCTGTGCCTATTTTCCCAAAGAAGGCCGCGCTTACAACTGATACAGCACAAAGATTTGCTTTGGATTTGCCTAAAAGATGTACTGTAAATTGGGATAATCAAAGTGTAGTGACTGTTGTTCCAGAAGAAAAAATAGAAATAGTTCGCCTTAATACTGGTGATCCATTACCTGATTTGAAAGTTTCTGATTATGATTTCAAAAGAATTTATGTGAAAGATGCGTTGGAAAAATTATTGGAAGATACAGATATTTCTGTTGTTGAAGATCAGGCAACTTTTGAGAAGATTTCTGGTACAATTTCAACAAGTTCTTTGACTGATGCTGTCGAATTGATGACAAAGTTGGGCCGTGCATACTATTCATATGATGCTGAATTTGGTGAAATCCATTTAACTGGTAATGGTAAATGGATGATAAAAATGCCAAAAGACGAAACCATGATTATGGCTATCTTGGACGCAATGCGTGGTGCTGATGTTCGTAATTTGTTAGTCAACTGGCAAGATAAAACAGTTGTTTTCGAAGGTAATTATCAGACTGAACGCGAAGTTTCCAAGATAATCGCAGACGTCGGATCTAAAAAATATGTTTTGGCGTGGGATATCGATGTTTATCGTGTGTATCCAAAAACAGACAATCCGATTGTTTGGATGAATATGCTACCAGCATTTGGTGAAAATAATATTCGTATGTCTATCCCTGGTGTTGTAGGTCGTGCTTTGGTTGTAAGTCCGGAAATCAACACAAAAACATTACAAGAATTTATTTCACAACAAGCCAATATGGTCTTGGTATCACAAGGTACCTTTGCAATTCCAAATGGATGGCAATCAAGATTTGATATTGGTCAATGTGGTAAAGAAGACAGACTGGAAACAGATTTGATAATCGGTGCAACCGGAACTTATGGTAATTACGGTGGATATAAAAAGATTGATGCAAAAATTGTTTTATCAACAACAAACGGTGAATTGACTTCATTCAAAGTGCCATCAAATGTTGGTGATAATTATGTTATTGTTGGTATCCCAACGCATTCTTTTGTGACAACACCTGAAACGTTGATATCACCTTTTGCAGAATTGGTTGTGTTTATGTCACCACGCCTTATATCAATTGTTGATGCGGGCAGTGCAAACAAGTCTTTGTCGGGTGATGAACTGCGTGATTTCTTGAATCAATAATGGGGTAAAAAATGTTGTTTTCTGGGCTTGAAAAAAAGATAGCATTCAGATATTTACGTGCAAAAAAGCGTGGCTTTGGATCTGTTGTTTCATGGGTGTCTTTGATTGGAATTACACTTGGTGTAGCGACATTGATTGTTGTTATGTCTGTTATGGGTGGGTTTCATGATACACTTCTTTCTCGTATTATCGGTATGAACGGCCATGTTGTTGTTTATCATCAAAACGGAACAATTTCTGACTATGATTTCTTAATTGAAAAAATACGTCAGAACAAGGTTGTTGAAAAATACACA
The DNA here is from genome assembly GCA_045114635.1 of Candidatus Enterousia sp. GTDB lineage: Bacteria > Pseudomonadota > Alphaproteobacteria > Rs-D84 > Rs-D84 > Enterousia. The sequence goes on along the minus strand of JBGUKY010000012.1, from coordinate 4,659 downwards.
ACGTCGATTGTGCCTATTGCCGAAGGTCAAATAATGGCATCAGCAAATGGAAATAATGCTGGCGCAATTGTACGTGGTATTCGTATGCCTGATTTGATTTCAAAAACTAATTCTGGAACACGTATTTACGGCAAAAGTTTAGATATGGTCAAAGATGGAGAATTGATTATCGGTTCTTCTTTGTCTCGTAATTTACATGTGACTGCTGGTGATAAAGTGTCACTTATATCTGCTAATGGCGGAACAGCAACACCTTTTGGAACAATGCCACGTATAATGGCGTATCCAGTAGTATCATCATTCTTTATTGGAATGTATGAATACGATAACGGTTATATTTTTATGCCACTGTCAACGGCACAAAAATATTTAAATATTGAAAATTCGGTCACACATATTGATTTGTTCTTAACCGATGCGGAACAAAGTGAAACAGTTGTAAAGGCGCTGGATGCTTTGTTGCCAGATGGTTTTGTCATTCGTGATTGGCGTGATTTGAATCGTGGTTTTGTTGGCGCATTACAAGTTGAATCAAGTGTTATGTTCTTGATTTTATTGCTTATAGTTATTGTTGCAGCATTTAACATAATTTCTTCACTTGTTATGTTAGTTAAAGACAAAAACAAAGATATCGCTGTGTTGCGTACATTTGGTGTATCACGTAAATCTATGATGAAAATATTTATTTTGTCTGGAACGTCTATTGGTGTTATTGGTGCTGTTTTTGGAACATTTATTGGTGTATTGATGGCGATATATATAGAACCAATAAGAAAGTTCTTCCAATTTATCACAGGACGCGATTTGTTTCCTGCACAATTGTATTCATTATCTGAATTACCATCAAAGTTGGTACCATCAACAGTTATAAGTATTGCGGTCATTGCAATTGCATTGGCGTTTTTGGCAACGCTTTATCCTGCATGGCGTGCGGCAAATACAGATCCAGTTGAAACACTGCGTAACGAATAGGTGATATAAATGGCAAGCATATTAAATTCTTTATCAAGGATATCAAAAAAAGACATTGTTATGTCTGTGCGTGATATCAAGAAAACTTTCGTAGAAGCAGGGCAGCCATTGAATATTTTGCGTGGTGGTGGTTTTGATTTGTATCGTGGCGAAATAGTTGCTTTGGTCGGACAAAGCGGTTCTGGAAAATCTACATTATTACAATGTGTCGGTTTACTGGATAAACCAACAAGCGGTGATATTTTTATAAATGGACATCCAATCGATAAGATAGACGAAGAAACACGTACAATGTTGCGCCGTCAAAAAATAGGGTTTGTTTATCAGAAACATAATTTATTGTCTGATTTTACAGCACTTGAAAATGTTGTTATGCCAATGATGGCAAATGGTGTGGCAGAAAATGTCGCGTGTGCACGTGCCATGAAATTATTAAAATTGGCAAATGTCGCACACAGGGCATCACATTTTCCGGCTGAAATGTCTGGTGGTGAACAACAACGTGTTGCGATTGCACGTGCGATTGCGAACGGACCTGAAATTTTATTGGCGGATGAACCAACAGGATCTTTGGACCCAAATCATGCGAAGGTCGTGTTTGATTTGTTATTAGATTTGGTTCGTAAAAGTAAGATGTCAATGTTGTTTGTGACACATGATATGAATTTGGCGAAACGGGCAGACAGAATTATCACCATCAAAGATGGTATTGTGAAATAAATATAAAAAGAGGAGAGAGAAATGAAAACAACAGAAGCAAAGAAATATCGTACATATGGCACTGTTGGTATGGTGGCACTATTTTTAATGGGTGTTGTTGTAGGTTTTATTATTAATGGTTCAGACAGAGTAAATCATTCGATTATGACACAGGGACAATGTGAAAAATTATCCGACAAAATGTGGAACGCTATCAATAATAATCGTTATGAAGAAATTGGTATGTTGAACAAAATATATTCTGAAAATTGTTTAGACAGAAAGTTTGAGCAACAAAAACCACAACCAAAAGTTGAAGAAAACAAAAGGCCTGAAACAACATGTGGTCAAATAGAAAGAATTTTGCTAGAAGAATTATATTCTGTTGACAGTCCTGATTCAGAAGCACATGTTGATAATGCTAAAATATACGCAAATTTGTCAGAACGTGGTTGCAGTGAACATTCTGAACAATATAAAGATTTAGCGAAGAAGGAATTAGAAATCGCACGTGCTATAAATGATGATAATTTGAAAAATACTCGTCAAGCGACAGAAATAGTTGAAACTTATAAACGTCTTCAGATGCAGCAAGAGGCAGAACGCATGATTGAAAAAGCGAAAAAATTGACTAATCCTGCGATAGATTTTATAATTCAGTTGGAAAAAATTATTGAAGAAGATTAAGGGTGAAAATCATGAAAAAGAAAGTTGTTAAAAAATCTGTTAAGACAACACCAACAAAAAAATGTCATTCGTTTATGTGGATACTTGTGGCGTTGGTGCTTGGTGGTGTTATTGGTTATACAACACATTATTTGGTTGTTAATTGGAACGGTTTCTTTGTAACTTGCCCTGATGGTGCGCGCCCTGATAAAAATGGTTGCTGTGCCGGCGAAGTTTACACAGATGCTGGTGATGGTTGGATGGTTTGTTGTCCCGAAGGTGGCAATAACTGTTTTCCGCCAATGAAATAAAAATATAAAAAAATACCGGCATTTGCCGGTGTTTTTTATTTGTTTTTAAATTTAACAAAACAGTTTGTGTCACGGAAACGTTTTTCGTGTTCAAGAAATCTGTCTTGTTTAAGAATGGCTTCAAGTTTATATCCGGATTTTTTTGCGACATTTACAGAGTTTTTGTTTAAAACGTCTGTGTGAATAATGATTTTATTAAATCCGTTTTTGAATAATTCTTGTTCAAGTGTTTTAACCGCTTCCATAATATAGCCATTGCCACGATAATCTTTTGCCAGCCAATAACCAAGTTCTGCTTTTTTGTTTGTTTTATCAACCACAACAGCACCGCACATTCCGATAATAGTATCATTTAAAACAACAGTATATTCGAATGCTTTATCTTGTTCCCAATTTTTATCAGATTGAATTAAAAAACGATGTGTGTCTTTAGCGGATTTTGTAGTGTTTAACCATTGCATCCATGGCAACAAGAACTTTTTATTCTCGATTAGTACACTGTACATCAAGTTTGCGTTGTGCATAGATGGTTCAAGATGTATCAATGTGATTCTTGGACTTTTTAATATAATTTTCATATTTTTTCCTTTCTATAAAATTATACCATAAAAAATATAAAACAGAATAACAGTTTGAATAATATAATAAATAATTTTATAATCTTCCTATAAATCAAAATAGGGTTCAAAAATGAAAAAATTATTGATATGGGATTTTGATGGTGTTATCGCAGATAGTGAAAAATTATGGGTTCGTGCCTGGAATGAGATACTGATTCAAGACAAAAATATAAAACTTACCGATGCCGAAAAACAAGATTTGTTAGTTGGGGTTTCCGATAAAACACGTCGTGAAAGACTTGAAAAATATATACCGGGTTTAATTTTAGATGATGATTTTATGGATAAAATAAGTGAAAAAGAAATATTTTTTGGAACCAATTTTATGGTTGCCATAGATGGTGTTGAAAATGTTATGTCTAATGATATTTTTGAACATTGTATTGCCACCGGTGCAACCAAAGCACAACATAAATGGAAAATGACGCAATTTGAATGGATAAAAAAATATATGTCAGAATCAGATTTTTTCACTGTCGATATGGTAGATCATGGAAAGCCGGCACCAGATTTGTTTTTATTAGCAGCAAAGACTAAAAATTATGAACCAAAAGATTGTATTGTTATTGGTGATAGTATAAATGATTTTATGGCGGCAAAAGCCGGTAATATGGATTGTATAGCGTTTGTTGGCGCAACTGGGAATAATACAAAAGAATATGCTGAAAAATGTAAAGATGCTGGTGTTTTCGAAGTTTGTAAAACAATGAAAGATGTGAATGAGGCGCTTGATAAATGGTTAAAATAAAAAATACCAGCATTTGCCGGTGTTTTTATGGTATAATGTAAATATGTCATCAAGTAGAGATTTTTTAGAATTTGTTTTGGATCAGTTATCTGTATTGCCTGATATAACTTATCGCGCAATGATGGGAGAGTTTATAATTTATTATCGTGGCACAATAGTCGGCGGTATTTATGATAATAGACTGTTGATGAAGCCAACCGGGTCAGCATTAAAATTGATTCCAAATGCAAAAATGGAAATACCGTACCCAAAAGGTAAACCAATGCTTATGATAACTGATGTCGAAGACACCGATTTATTAAAAGTTATCTTTGATGCGGTGTATGGTGATTTGGTAAATAAAAGTTAAAAAAACGCCGGCATTTGCCGGTGTTTTTTTATAGTAGAAAGTGGTCGTGGGTGGATTTGCTCGCTCGGCACGATGTGCCGGCTGTGCGGCAATCGTAACGATTTCACTACGTTGCACTTGTGAAATCTACCGCTTGTCGAACCAAAGGGATTCTTGCCAAACAACGTCACAGCAAAAACAAAAACCGACCATAAAGGTCGGTTTGTGTTTTTGGTGGGAGTGGGTGGATTCGAACCACCTCAGTCGTAAGACAACAGATTTACAGTCTGCCCCGGCTCTCCAACTCCGGCGCAC
>JBGUKY010000011.1:0-20971 GCA_045114635.1 Candidatus Enterousia sp. | reverse complement strand
AATACTTCGTTATAATTCGCAGATGTTGGGTGATATGTGCCATAACTTCCGCCATTAAGATTATAAGATATATTGTATGTATTCGGTTCCCATTGGGCATATATTGTGAAATCACCGTTTGCACCCATAGCCATATTATCAATATCTGTGATGTCATCGCAATTGTCTTCTTCATCACAGTATTCACCCATATCGGTATCACCATTCGCTTGGATGACCTGATTTCCGTCACTGGCCGCAGACCAATATCCATTAAATGTATATCCGGTACGTGTTGGTAATGCAAGTCCTCCATCAGATACTATGTTTTCATCCCATGCTGCATCTGTCGCTGCTGGATCAAAATACACACCTGATGACATACCGATTTTGTTTTGATATTTAACCGCATATAAATATTGATTTGAACCAGAACCGCCATTTGGACTTAAAGTAATAGTATAAACAGGAACCCAACGCGCATATAACGTTTGCGCTCCGGTTTTATCCCATGTACGCGCAGATCCAGCATTCCTGTTATAATACTGATTGCCAGCACCAAGTGTAGCAGAATCCCACCATCCGCCGAATGCATATCCAGTTTTTGTTGGTTTTACGGTTGTTGATAATGCCGGCATCGCCTGACCATATGTTGCAGTCACATCATTAGGTGCCGTTCCAGAACCACCGTTAAGATTAAATGTCACAGTGGCCGTATCTGGTGTCCATATGGCAGTTAATGTTTTGTCTTCTATGTATCGCCATTTAAATGCAACATTTTGCTCTTTAGTTTCAACAGGATTGGTATTTGAAACGGTCCATCCACCAAAAGTATACCCTGTCTTGGCACAGCTGTTATTATTAGCCGGCGCAAAATATGAATCATATGGTGCAGTTGTGGCCGATGGTGCACTACCTGTTGTGCCTGTGCCGCATTCATATGTCACATTATAAACATTTGGTGTCCATTGGGCAGTCCATGTTTCATCGTCATCAACTTCGTGATGTAAACATTGTCCTTCACCTGTCCAATAGCCATCTTCATCAATTACTATATCACATGTTGGACTGTTATAGCCCGCAAACGTATAGCCAGTGCGGGTTGGCAGATCATAACCAAGATCATCTAAAGAATCATCACCCTCATCAAAACCCTGTCCTAACCATTCTTGACAATCAGGATCATAACAAAGACTTCCAGAGAAAATATCAAGATAAAATGTATATATATCACCATCGCCAGCGCCCGGATCCAAAATTATTTCATATATAGGAGACCATTGGGCCGTAAATGTAACGGTTTGTCCGCTGTCAGAACGCAAGTTTTTGAAATATGTCATCCAAAAAGCTACACTCACTGATGTGTTTGATGTAGAAGATACAACATTACTTGTATTTCCATAATTATGTGTTGATGTATCCATACCAGTTATGTTCCAACCAGTAAATCTGTAACCAGATTTTGTTGGGTTGGATACCCGGAATACTTCGTTATAATTCGCAGATGTTGGGTGATATGTGCCATAACTTCCGCCATTAAGATTATAAGATATATTATATGTATTAAGTTCGCATGTCGGAGATTCTCCTGGAAGAAGAGAAGAGTTTAAAACAGCTCTATAACCATCAGTTGATGGGGCGTGGAATAGCATCATGAAACAGCTTTGTGAACACTTATCTGGACAACTTTGATTCATCAAATTAACATTAAACCAAGCTGAATTCAAAGCGATTGTCTCTTCATCATTATGTTTATAATCTATTAGTCTGCACCAGCAATGTCCACCTGTTGTCAAACCTTTGGTTGTATTTAATGTTGGATCGACACCTGAACTTGTTGTTTTAGGCACATCTATACATGTTGTTTCACCAGACCAAATGTCTACGTTGTTATTGTTGTACTTGTTTGCATACTTAAATGTATAAGGAACGATAGATGATGAAGTTGGACAAAAACTACTATCATTACCAGCAGATGGCATCATACTTCCAGAGTTTCTTGCACCCTTGTACACACCACATGGAAGACCAGACACAAAATTAGCTGCAGATTCCGGTAGTTCTAGTGTATATCCAGTACCACACGTAAAGTTTGCATAGTATGTTTTGGGACCAGTATCAGATGCACTAATTGTATAGCTTGATGCACAATTCGTTAAACCAGCATCTGTACACCAACCATCAAATGTTGCGTTTTGTTTTGTTGGTTGTGCATTAACTGTCGTGCTTGTGCCCATAGTATATGTATGCGGTGTAATACCATTCATCGCTACATTTCCATCTAAATATATAATGTTGAAAGTATACTGTTCCCAGTTTGCAGTTAATGCGATATCGCCATACGTTCCAGTTGAAATTCTAACAAGGCTACCGCCCGTACTTGATCCATCTCCCCAATTTGTTGGTGGAGTTGTAACTGTCCAACCAGCAAAAATGTATCCTGTCCTGGTTGGTGCGCTTATTGATATATCGGCACTTGTAATGTTGTAAGTTGTCGGATGCGTTGCGCCATCCCCAAAACTTCCACCATTAAGATTATAAGATATATTGTATGTGTTCGGTTCCCATTGGGCTGTTAATGTTATTGTTGCGCCGTTAACTGTTGTTGCGTTTGAGATTGATGCACCAGCCGCATATGTTGCACTTGCACATGAACCACTGCTGGATGTACATGCCCACCCAGTAAATGTATAGCCTGTCTTGGTATAAGTATTCGCTGGTGCATTACATGTGCCACCGTATGTACAAGATGTCGGAGAACTTGGCGCAGTTCCACCAGTATTACCATTACCGTTATATAAAATATTAAATGTATTAGCATCACAGGTTGGAGTGGTATCAGTAACAGAAAGCAATCTTTCTGTAAACATAAGACTTTCATCACCATCTGTAGCAAAATGTATGACGTTTGCACATGTGCTAGAGCAAGATACCATACAGTCCCCTTCGCTCACATGTTCACCAACATACACCCACGGTGAAGACAAATTTAACACAGTTGCATTTCCACTGGCTTTATATCCCGTTAAATTACAATGGCAGTGCTTTCCGCCTTCGGCACCCAATTCTGCGGTTGTATATATTGTTATATCATTTGGACCTCTTGGATAATCAGCAACACCTGTTCCATATATATGGCTACAACGACCGGTTCCAATCAAAATACCTTTTGTCCCATAATCTATCGCATATGTGTTATTTAATGTTATGCCATAATAAGATTGCCCTTTTCCATTATTAAAAGGTTCATCAAACACCCCTGCCTCTATATAAGCCATGTTTTCAATCGTGTCTGTCATTGGATCAATCATTGTTGCTATATCTATGGAACCAGCCGAATTATATGTATAACCAGGATTACAAGTAAAATTAGCATAGAGTGTTTTATCACCAGTGTCTGTTGTTGAAATTGTTTGTGGCAATGCGGAATTGGATAAGTTTGCATTGAAAGACCAACCATTAAATGTGGCATGTGGTTTTTGTGTAGGTACGACGATTGACGCCCCTGTACCATAATTATATGTTGTAGGCCACAACCCATACAATTCGATATTTCCATCCATATAAGTAATATTGTACACTGGTATCCATTGTGCGAACCATGCCGTTGAACAGTTACCATCAACACTGTTCACATTAATGTCATGAAGTAAACTTTGTGCTATTCTTTGACCATCCTCTGTTATTTTTCCAGAACTGTCTATGACTGTTTTTGTTACGCAAGAACCAGACGGTCTTTTTTCTTGTGTTGTGTAACCATCAAAAACATAACCTGTCCTTGTTGGTTTTATTATTGGATTAGAACTTGTTGTCATTTGTTGTGTTGTTCTTTCAGAATCCAAGTAAGCGCCAACACCATATTTCAAATAAAGTGTTGTTGTGCCAATTGTGGTTGCATTTGTAGCTAAAGTGATTATATGATTAGTCAATGTTTTACATGCATAATACGTACCACCAGCGGTTGGTGTAACAAACGATGTCTGTGTTGATGTACAATCACTGCTTGTTCCCCAACCACCAGTGAACGAATAATTCGCTGGTGCTGTCATTCCGGTTGTTGAACCAAAATTACACGCGACACCTTCCTGACAAACAATAGAAGCATTACCAGTTCCCCCTGTTCCTTGGATCACCCCGGTTCCACCATTTTTGTTTAATATTATTGTTGCCCTACAATCCGATTTCTGGTCATGATTAAAGCGTAAAGTACTACCCAATTCTTGAGATTCATCTGTTATGTAACCGGACGTACAAGATGTACATGATGTATTTCCGTATCCTGCCGCATAAGAATTTGCGGAACATGTTATACAATGTCTGTACGAATATTGTCCTGTTAAATTATTGGCAGAACCAGGCTCACACAATATACGCCCAGCCTTAGGATAAGCAAAACCACCATCTGCGCCATAGTAGGCACCTTCATCCCCATCAGCACCAGGACAATATCCACCGGCTTTACAATCTGTTACACGAATATCTGTTGCTGTCTCAGGACTGGCTATAACTTCATATGCATTATATATCACATTATTCGCATCCCGTAAGTAAAATGTACCAGAACCATTATTGTCACTAACAATTTGTTTACCACGAGGTACTCTATAGGTACTGCTGTAATAGTTGTCTTGAGAAAGCCTGCAACCATGTAGGGAACTTGCGTACCAATTGCCGTTAGTACAACCTCCGTCGTCATATCCTGCTATACACGGCCATTCTACAGGGCAAAAATTTGTACATTCAGGATAATATGTGGGGTTTACATAATAACCACACCATCTTTCTTCCCCAGAAGATGTGCTTTCTGCGAAGGATATTTGCGGCAACAGCAACACTAACGCAAAAAGTGCGCTGGTAATTATTCGTTGAAAACCGCGGAAAACCGCCATTTTTAGATTTCCTTCCCTTTTATTATATAAAGAGTGTAGAAAAAATAAAAAAATAACACCAGAAAAAAAACATATTAAAAAAAACTTTTTTTCTTGACCTATTTTTATGAATTTGCTATCCGCAAAAAAGTTAAATAAATGCTTGCAATTGAAATAAAAAAAGGTAAAATATACCCTGTTATGCGCCCATGGCTCAATTGGATAGAGCATCTGACTACGGATCAGAAGGTTGAGGGTTCGAATCCTTCTGGGCGCGCCATAAATTCAAAACACCACCTTGCGTGGTGTTTTTAATTTATCGTGTGTTCAAAAGCATGAGGAAAATCAACAGGGTTCGACAACAAGTAGATTTTGGAAATGAAATGCACCAAAATCGTTACGGTTGCCGCACAGACACGAAGTGTCAAGCGAATCCTTTTGTTCGTCCCAGAAAACCAACAAAAAATCAATGTTTGCACGATGATTTTTCGTTAATTTTTCATTCGGCAACACGTTCCCGACTTAACCTTGTGAATGCGGCATTTATTAAAAATTCAAATATACAAAAAAGCAAACACAAATACCCATTAAAAAACACTGTTTTTTCAACGCAAATACAATCGTATTTTTTGGTATCTTGGAAAACAATTTTTTATATCATTTTTTGTCTTGCGTAAAAATTACAAATATTATATAATTAACATTAAATATGGGAAAGGAAGCTTCTTTATAATGATATTCAAAAGACGTAGATTTTTATCTGTTGGTGTTACGTGCGTGTCATTGCTGGCGCTGAATCGTGCCGCGTTTGCTATTAAGTGTGCCTCAACACAAAACATGCCAGAGGGTGAATTTTGCCTTTCAGATGGAATTTCCTCGTATTCAACACCATGTCCACCTGGGTGTTATTGTCCTGGCGGATCATCTGTCAAGGTTGTTTTTCCAAATAATGGCACAGCCAGCAGTATTTCTAACGACAAACAAATTTATGACTGGTGTAAACAAGGCACAAAATGCCTAGAAAGCTCAGGACACAATCGATGCGGAAACTCTAATACTGCAAAAGTTTGGAGATGCCCATCTGATTTTTCTAATTCCGTAACAGGCGCAAAAAAAATAGAGGACTGTTATGCGATTATTCCTGATAATGGCGCAAAACTTTATTATCAACAGATAAAGTGTGATGCTGGTAAGTATCTGCCACGAGGCTGGTCACGTTGTACTTCGTGTGACTTGGACAGCAGATATTATTGCCCAGGTGGTTATTTTATCCCTTCTGTATCAAAGAGCGTTGGTCTTAAAGAATGTCCAAGCGGTAAAGTTGCTAACTCTGCAAAGACAACTTGCATCACTTCAACAGCTTCTTCCCAGAGTGGTTCAGCAAAATGTAAGGCTGGGCAATATTTACCGTCAGGCTCAAAACAATGCGTATCATGCGCTAACCTTGATAGCAGATATTACTGTCCAGGCGGACAAACGTTTAGTGTTGCATCTTATGATCAAGGACTGAAACAATGCCCTGTTAACAAGGTTGCAGATAGTTTGCACACCTCTTGTATTGTGCAAAACCAACCAACAGTAAGATGTGAAGCCGGAAAATATTTACCAGCAACCGCAAGCGTATGTACATCCTGCCCAGGTGACAGCAGATATTACTGTCCAGGCGGTGTAACGTTCAACATCGCATCTTTTGATCAGGGATTAAAGACATGTGCATATGGCAAAGAAGCCAATAACGCAAAAACAGCATGCATCACTGTTTCTGCTATTGAAGTACCTGCTGGAAAATATTTACCAGCAAACAAAGTATCGCCAGCGACATGTAAGGGAACAACAAACTATTGTCCAGGCGGACAATTTGATATGGAATCATTTGACCAAGGCATATTTGAATGTCCTTTCAACAGCCGCGCAAACAGTTCCAAGACAGCCTGCACTATTACTCTTTCCAAGGTTCAAATGCAATTTGGTGCATCTGGCACAAGCACACCTTATCCACGACAATGCTGGCATCAGACGGACGACCCAGCAAAATACATGTCTTGTGTTCTTGCAAATTCTGTAAGCAGATATTACAAATAAGATACGGCCGCAATGGCCGTATTTTTTATTATTGCTTGACTATATTTCCCATTATTTTTACAATGGATTTAGACGGTAAAGGATATTATGTTTTTTATTCCGCGATTTTTGAAACCGAAAAAAAGTTTGATACGTATATTGCGTGTCAATGCCGGGATTGATACCAAGACAGATATTCAAAAACTTCTTCGATCTGTTGACGTTTATAACGAACCATTGCCACTTGTGTTTTTGTTGGCTTGTGCTGTTGTAAAAACAGATAAAACAAAACTGACCAATCAGTTGGCAGGTGTTATCGCACATGAACGTTTTGGAAATGCGATGACAATGGGGGCTTTTGAAAAAATAAGTAAATTATACAGCGAACATAATATACCTGTTTTGGCGCAAAAAGGACTTGTTCAAAAACTGATTTATCCTGCGGCAACTCGTCCTATGAATGATGCAGATTTTGCCGTTCCAAAAGATGTGTATCGCAGTGCTATTGATTTGGCTGTGGAAAACGGTTTTCATATAAATCACGATATGTTATTCAGCGCTGATTTACAATTACGTGATTTGGGTTGTGTCGATGTACATTATTCTCTTTTCAAAGGTGCGAATCCACAAATGGACAACGCAATATGGTCGCGTGCACGAAAAATCAATTATAACAATATTGACGTACTTGTTCCAAGTCCAGAAGATATTCTTGTTATTATTATGTGCGAATTTTACGGTAACTTCTTGTTCGAAGCAGGATCAAAAGATACGGATATTTGCGACATTTTTGGTGCACATCCACAATGGGTTCTGGATGCATATAAAATTATATCTGATACCCCTAATCTTAATTGGGGGCAAATTATGCGAACAGCCGCAATGTCTGAATATGATTATCAAATAAAGATTTTAGTAAAACTTTTGAACACGATTATTCCAGGTCTTGTTTCAACGCATGCTTTGAAAATAATAGATCATTGTTGCCCTGATAATACTGTAAAAGAACGCCTTAAACGTGACAGAAAGATTGTATATTTACACAAAATAAATCATAAATATTATATAAAACAAGATATTTCGTAATGCCAACAAACTATGTAAAGAATTTTGACCGCGATCAATTTCAAAAACTTTATAAAAAGTTGTCGTTGGAATGCGCGGCAAAAAAACCTTTGTGGGCAGGAACTGTTTATGTTGGACAACAACCACTTTATATTGAATGTCATGTAAAATGGCTTGCAGAAAAAATAGAAAATTATTTCTTCAAATCTTTACCAAACCAACATGTCAAAGACGCAAAGGAATTGTATATTTTGAATTCCGGTGTCTATGGTTTTATGGAAGGTCTTGATGTTTGGACTACAAATGTATTTTGGACCGATGATAACATATACAAAACGCCTGATTTAATCGCGCATTTTAATTGTATTTTCGGCAAATGGGACGATGTTTACATAATATCCGAAGACAATGATATATTAAGCAATTTTTATCATTTGGGCGAAAATCATTTATTGATGCGTTTATTCGGTTATATCTTTGATACAGAAGATAATATTGTATTACACGGTGCCGTTGTTGGAAATGATGACCACGGCGTTTTAATCACAGGGTTATCTGGTGCTGGAAAATCAACATTGGCGGCCTATTGTTTACAACAAGGTTTGAAATTTGTAAGCGATGACCGTATAGCTGTACACAAAGAAAGTGGTGGTGTGTTTGCTGATCCTATATACACTACCCTTTCGTTGACACAACCAATTGATGGATTAAAGATAAAATCTATGTCACAACCACTTGGATGCACCAAAAACATTATTGTTTTGGACAAATCTCAAATAGCAGAACGAATGAAAATCACCGCTGTTATTGAACCAATAAAACAAGATTTAGACGAACCAGTTATATCAAAAATGCCGAAAGCACCAGTGTTAACACGTATGTGTTCTGATTATTCTAATTTCAGTTTGTTGACACGTTCAATGAACCCGATTGGCGACTATAATAAAATTGCCAAATTGTTTGAAAATGTTGATGTATTTTCATTACAATTATCTGCATCTATTGAAGACAACGCACACGCTATATTCAATTTCATTAACCAAGGAGAAAAAAATGTATAAAAGAAATCCTGATTTGTTTGCTGATATAACAGGTTCCCAGGTAATATTTATCGATATGGAAGCCGGTATGTTTTATCTTTTACCTTTGTTCGCAAGTTTGGTATTAAGATTTTTATTAAACGGTAAAGAATTGGCTGAAATCAAAGATATTTTTTCAAAAATACCAGAAATACCTGACGATTTTGAACAAAGAATTGATGAAGTTTTCGATAGTTTGTTGGAATACAAATTGATTATTGAAAGTAAAGAGCCTGACAATATCGCCACAGTCGAATTAAATGATTTAACATATCAAGATTTACAAGAAGAAGATTTTGGTTATGAAATAACCCCATCAAACGATGTTCAAAAATTGTTGCTTGATGACCCTATTCACGATGTATCTTTGGATGGATGGACACCTGTTGTAAAATGATTTCGATAATAATACCTGTTTATAACGGCGAAAAATATCTGGACGAATGTTTGTCCAGTTTGCCGAACACAGGTGTTGAAATAATTGTCGTTAATGATGCTTCAACAGATAAAAGCGCTGAAATTGCGGGTAAATATACCAACAAAGTTATAAATATTGAACATTCTGGACCTGTTGTTGCGCGTAATATCGGTATAAAAAATGCTATTGGTGATTATTTGATGTTCATGGATGCAGATGATGTATTAAAACAAGATGCCATTGATATCTTGTTAAATCAAATTGGTGATTTGGATGGGATAATTGGGCGCAGAAGCGATTTCGTCTCCCAAGATTGCCAAGATGTTGTTGCAGAAACCAAAACATCTTCACATGGCGTTATTGCTGGTTGCGCAATATTCAAAAAATATGCATTTGATACAATCGGATTATTTGATGAAGAATTACTTTGTGGCGATGGATATGATTGGTTATTACGCGCACAAAAAAAAGGGTTGAAAATAAAAGAAATTGATGATGTATTATGTATGCGACGTATTCATCATTCTAATATGGGACGCACAATGGGAATGCGTGAAAAATTCGATTATGCTAAAATAATAAAAAAACATTTCGTGGGGAAATAATGGGACAAATACATTTATGCATTGCCGCAGATCAGAATTATCAATTGCCATTGACGGCGTTGGCTAATTCTATATTCAAGAACAGCACATCACACAAATGTGTTCTGCATATTTTGTTCACAGGAATGTCTGAAAAATATCGCAATAAATTGATAAGAAAATACAAAAAGACAAATGTGTCTTTTGATTTTATCGACATGTCTAAATATAACTTTGATTTCCATGGTTTAGATATGCAACATTGGACACGTGCCATCTTTTACAGAATTATGATTCCAGAAATATTCAAAGATCTTGAACGTATTTTGTATATTGATGGCGACACACTTGTTTTACAAGATTTATATGATTTCTTTAACACTCAATTACCAGAAGACAAAATTATGGCGATGGTTGTAGATAGATTTTCATATAAAAGTCGTATACCTGTGCTGCAAACGTCCAACTATTTTAATTCAGGGATGATTTTATTTGATATCAAAAAATGCCGTTCTTTCAACTTTTCAGACAAATGTATTCGTTGGATTTTTGAGAATCCAGAAACCGCAAAGTTTCCCGATCAAGATGCCATTAATATCATTTGTGATGGGAAGATAGAACGTGTAAGCAACCTTTATAACAAACAGTTCGCAACCAATGACGTTATCAAATTGGATACCAAACCAACGATTGTGCACTTTTTATCAGCAATAAAACCATGGATGAAAAAATCACCTGTGGGATACAGCAAATTATATAGAAAATATATACCTTCCCTTTTTGCTAAAACATCGGTATTGTTAAAGCAAATTGTATTTAACAGCAAACATTTTATATACCACGCACAATATTCAATGTCGCTGAAACACACAAAAATAACAGAACAAATTAAATATTATGTTTTTAATATCAAAGTTTGGACAAAAACTTTAAGTAAAGACAAATCAGATTTAATAACAATATTAAAAAACAATCGGGATCAGCTAAAATGTTCATAAACACTGAAAACATTCATAATATTGCGGTTATTACCACAGAAAAACCTGTGGATTTTGAACAGTTCAAAAGATTTATAAAGAAATCACCTTTTATTCGTCGTGTCGCATTTATTGGAACAGAAATATTTAATATGCCTGAATTTCCAGAAATGGTGCAATTTTGTGCGATAAATAATATATATCTTATATTTGGAGAAGTTGGTGAAACGTCAACAGAAAATCTGCGTGCTTTGGTTGAATACAAGAACGTAATATTGATAAATATTCATGAAGATAAAAATAATGTGGAATTGCTTAACAAATATAAACTACAATTTAATTCTGAATTGCCTGATATAAATATTATAATACAACAGAAACACACACCTCAAGATGAGATTTCAGCATCTTCTTATGCTTTTTATAATTTGGCAGATAACTTGCAAAATATCGCATGTATTAATTTGTTAGCCGAACCAATGTTAAATTATAATGGCGAGTTACTTGGCTGTTGGCAAAATCCAGACAAAAAACATCCAGTAAATGCTTTTGATTTAGGTATGGAAAAGGCTTTTAATAAATCTTATGTCAAGAATATGTTAAAAATGGTTAAAACAGGCAAAATATGTAAATCTTGCCCTTGTACCAGATGCCCTGTGTTTGCGAGTTTAGTTTGGAAAAATAGAACCATTGACATAGAAAAAACTGTTTTCGGCGAAGAATAAAAAATTATTCGTATCTTAAACTATCAATTGGGTTCAATTTGGCCGCTTTGATTGCTGGCATAACACCTGAAACCAATCCTACAACAACCGCAACAGATATAGATACTATAACAGGCCATACTGAAAACGGCACATTATAATGTAATACAAAACGCCCTACGCCCTGAGATAAACCAACCCCTAATATAAGACCAAACATAGAACCAATAAATGAAATCAAAATTGATTCAGATAAAAATTGTGTGACGATTGTGCTTTCTTGGGCCCCAATAGCCTTGCGAATACCTATTTCACGCGTACGTTCTGCCACAGACACCAACATCATGTTCATAATACCAATAGAGCCAACCAACAAAGATACAGCTGCAATCGCTATTAAAAGCAAAGTTAAATATCCTGTAACAGTGGACATTGTTTCCATAACCTGTTTCATATCTGTAATTTGAAAGTCGTCAGCATCACTGTCTTTTAACTTATGACGTTGACGCAACAGAGCGGTAATTTGGTCTGTTACAATATTATTATCCGCATCCTGATAAAGTTTCAATGAAATTGTACCAACAGAATTAGGAAAACGAGAACCGTTGATACGCTTTTTAAGTGTTGTTATTGGAACAATCAACATATCATCTTGGGACCCCATCGCAGAATCACCCTTGGCCTTGGTTACACCAACAACAGTAAGTGGTGTATTGCGAACACGAATAATTTCCCCAACTGGATTTTTCGGCATTCCCAATTCTTCGGCTGTATCTGGGCCAATAACAACATATGTGGCCGCATTACGAACCGCAGATTCATCAATAAATGACCCATATTCCATCTCTATATTTTGAACGGTTGCATATCCAGGATACACACCAACCATTGATGTTGACCAGTTTTTATTCCCATAAACGACCTGTGCAGCACTGTTTTCCACAGGACTTGCTGCGGCAACGTCTGGTAATTGTGATACATACTTAACATCATCCATTGTAAGTGTCATACGATTACCACTTCGCACACCACCACTTTGAGCAGCACCAGCACGTATCATGATTGTATTTGTTCCAAGCGATGAAAATTGGTCTGTGATAGATTGTTGAACTGTTTCACCCACAGCAACCATTATAACAACAGCCATAATACCAATAACAATACCAAGCACTGTCAAAAATGAACGCATTTTATTCCCAGATATAGACAGCCAAGATTCATGTGCAATATCATAAAACGTCATTTTTTATGTGCCTTTTTTTCTGATTTCAACAACACAGATTCATTCTTTGGTATTTTGCCATCATAAGTTATATGACCATCATAAATATGAATCACACGATTAGCGTATTTCGCAATTTCAAATTCATGGGTAATCATTATGATTGTAATCCCAAGTTCTTTATTCAGTTTCTTGAAAAATCTTAAGATTTCATTACCCATTTTGGAATCAAGTGCGCCAGTTGGTTCGTCTGCCAATATCAATTTAGGATCGCCAGCCAAAGCACGCGCAATCGCGACACGTTGTTTCATTCCACCAGATAATTGTGTTGGAAGATATGTTTCAAAGTTTTCAAGTCCCACCAACTTTAACATTTCACGTGCACGCGACAAACGTTCATCCATAGGCAAACCACGATACATCAATGGCAACATTACATTGTCCAAGATATTTCTTTTTGGTAGCAAATTAAAGTTCTGAAAAACAAAACCGATATATTCATTTCTTATTGTAGCCAATTCATCTGGTAAAAGAGTTGTTATATCTTTGCCGTATAATTCATACACACCCGATGTAGCGCTGTCCAATGCACCAACAATATTCATACAAGTTGATTTACCAGAACCAGACGGCCCCATTATCGCAACAAATTCACCAGAGTTTATTGTGAAAGTTATATCAAACAAAACCTGTTGATCCCCACCTATTTCCAGCGGGAAACTTTTACAGATTTTTTTCATTGATATAACGGGTGTTTGTTTCATTTTATATTCCGTCGATTAACGTGGACCTCCGCCTGGACCGCCCATCATTCCACCACGATTATTGTTACCAGATTTCTTACTCTTTGATTCTTGACCTACATATCCAACAACAATCTTATCGCCCTCTTGGATTTCATCAGATATAATCTGTGTTTCTGTGGCGGTAGCAATTCCTTTTGTATAAGGGACTAAAATAATTTCGCCATCACGTTGAATTGCCAAATGATTTGTTGGGTTTATTGCTTCACTTGAAACATCGATAATACCATTAAAATTACGCAATAAAAACGCAGAATTAGTGGCTTTCCATGTATCACTTGCAGAGTTCACAACAATCGTTACAAAAGCCGTCATTCCAGGCATCAATTTCAAATCGCTGTTATCAACATCTATGACCACAGTATAAACCACAACATTGGAAGTCATTGTTGGCGACAAACGAATTTGACGTACAGAACCTTCGAAAGTTTGTGAAGAATATGCATCAACAGTGAATGTCACGGGTTGTCCTTGTTTTATAACACCAATGTCTGCTTCAGAAACAGCTGTTTCAATTTGCATTTTTGTTAAATCTTCGGCAATTTCAAAAAGGTCTGGTGTTTGGAAAGATGCAGCCACAGTTTGACCTTTGTCTACTTTTCTTGAAATCACAGTTCCATCAACTGGTGATACGATTGTCGCATATCCCAAATTAGTTACAGCTTTATCGTATTGAGATTGCGCACGAATAACCGATGATTCTGCCTGTTCATATTGTGTTTGTGATTGTTCCATTTCAGACCGCGCAATAAAGCCATCTTTGTACAAAGATTTGTTACGATTATATTCGTTTTTCGCATAATTACGTTGTGATACAGCGCTATCAAGTGATGCTTTGGCTTCGTCCACAGATGCCTGTAAAACGGACGGTTCAATCGTTAATAATTTATCGCCTTTTTTAACAGTGGAATTATAATCTACAAAGATTTCTTCGATTGTACCAGAAACCTGTGAACCAACACTTACAGTATTTACAGGCATAATTTCACCAGTTGCAGTAACTGTTTGTGAAACATTACCACGTGTGATATCCATCGTCACATAATTCTTTTTTGTTGCCTTGGTAGCAGTTGTGCGCAAACCCCACACGACAACAGCAATGGCGACAAAAAATATAACCAGCCATTTGTGACGTAAAAACCAATTCTTTTTCTTACTATTCATCTTTCATTCCTTCTAATTCAGATTTTATATCGCCGATTGCCAGCGCAACCGCAGCACGCTTTATAATCAAATCATATTTTGCAGCGTTGTTTTGTTTGTGTGCGTTAAGCAATTCTGATTGTGCAGTTTGCCAATCAAGCATTGTTGCACGCCCTACTTTATACATTCCGGCTGTCACACGTTCAGATTCAGTTGCAGATTTAAGTAAGGCTTCTGTATGTTTTAAAACTGTCTTTGCTGTTTTATAGTTTTGATGCGCAGTGAACACATCCATCATCGCAGCATTTCTTGTTTGTTGTTCGTTGTATTTTGCGCGATCATAATCTGCCTCGGCTGCACGAATACCATAAACATTTGAAAAACCAGCAAACAAAGGCATAGATGCACTTATACGAATATTACTGCTTGTTTGATCGGCTTCTGGTCCAAAAACACCTCCCAATGTTTTATCACTCCAAGACATTCCACCTGATGCAGAAATGGACGGCAGATTTTGTAAAAATGCGGAATTACGTTTGTGCCATGCCGCATCTTTTGATGCCGCTGCTTTTAATAAATCAGGTCTTTTTTCACGCGCAATATTTATCAATTCTTCTATGCTTTCGCTTTCCGCATCAGAACCAAATGTGGAAGATATGTCTTCAATTAAAATTTCCTGGTTCGCAGGGAAAGAAAGTTTTGTTAAAAGTGTACCCTTTACAATTTCGCGGTTGTTTTTAGATTTTTCTAATGCCAATTGTGACGAAGCCAATGTTGTTTCTGCCTTGTACACATCAGCTTTGGCCACAGAACCTGCTTTGTATTTTTTATCTGCGGTATCTTTCGCGGTTTGCGCAACCTTTAATGCGGATTGCGCCGCTTCTACATCGGCATCAGCATTTAACAATTCATAATATGCACCAACCAAACCATAAATAAAGTTTTGTATGGTTTCATCATAATCAAAACCAGCCGCACGATAATTTGAAATCAAACTATTCATATCTGCGGTTCTTTTACCAAAATCGAATATCAAATAAGATGCTGAAATAGATGCACCATATGACCAATCATTATTTTTTGGATCATTAAAATTTTTGGCACCATTAAGACCGGCGCTAACAGACGGCAAATATTTTGCATAGCCGGCATTTTTATTAAAATGGGTTGAGCGCAAAGATGCGTAAGCCGCAGCAGTTTGTGGATTACGGCAAAGCCCAAGATTGATTACATCTTGTAAAGATTGGGGTCCCTCTGGAACATGGCGCATAGTGGCACAATCATCAGCACCAAACGCGAAAAACGGCATAATCCCGGCAATAAATGCGACATAAAACTTCATAAGGGCCCTCTTACATTATCTACTTCTGACTTTTATCCTAGCAAATCTGAAATCGTTTGGAAAGCATTTTTTCATAAAACACCCTTAAAAAAACATTGTTTTTATGATATAATTATTGGGATAAAGGTCATAGATATGTGGAAAATATTATCAATCAAAGAAATGGAAGCTTTTTTGCTTCAAGATTCCAGTGTGGAAGACATTAAAACATTGGATCGTGAACATCCTGTAAAGGCAGATTTTACGCAAATCATGACTGCCGACGAAGTGCGACATGAAATATCCGTCCTTGCACGAATAATCATTCGTGGTTATGTTGGGTGGCCTGTTCACAACACTATCGTCAAACGCAGGGTTCTGGTTTATTTGACCAAATTATATAAATCTGCACATGATATGCGGGTTGGTCAATTTGCTGATGCTATCTGCAAGATTCCGTCATATATTCCTGATAATCATTTAACAATCGCTGGTGGCCGCATACCACCAACAAGAAGAATATTAGATGTTGGCAAAAATGTTGCTGGCGATAAAACTTTTTATACAAACTTGCGCGAAGACGGGGTTGCGGTTACCGCATTCCCTAAAATGTATGGTTATGAAACTGATAAAGAGCAACAAGATGATTTCATCAAAAATTATTTAAACAAATCTTCCGCTTTGATTGTCGATTTACGCGGTAATGGTGGTGGCAACAGCAGATATAGTGACGAATTGGCAAAACAACTATGCGGAACATATGTTGATAGTGCCAAACAAACATTTGTTCGCACAACCCCAGAAGCAAAAAGAATTCAACAAGGATATAAAGTAAGCGCAGAATGGGCCAACTTACCTGAAAGCGAAGATATGGTTTTATGGAGAACCGGAACAAATTATACCATAGACAAAGAAACTGCCTATATGAAACCAATTTATATTTTGACAGATTGGCGCACAGGGTCTAGTTCTGAAATGTTTTTGTTACGAATGTTGCATCATCCAATGGTGACTGTTGTTGGTGATAATTCAAGGGGCATGGAAGTATATGGTTATATGGCACAAACATACCTGCCCATCAGCAAACTAATTATCAGAACAGGTATGCATTACAGAATATTGGAATACGATAATTTTGAATTACATGGTTATACACCACACATTAAATGTAAAAATGGTGTTGATGCTTTTGATATCGCGCTTAAAAAGATAAAAAACAAAACCAGAGGTCACGAACATGGAATTTGAAGCATTAAGAAATAAAAAAATCAAAGTTGGCGAATATGTCCTTATGATTGTTCCAGCAACTATGGAATATGCACAACAAATATATGATATTTTTATTTCTGATTCAGATACCTTTAAGCATTGGTTTGAAGGCGGCATGTGGAAATCTGTTGATGAAGTTTTGAAATACTATCGAGACAAAGACAACCAAAATGATAAACGTTGGAAATCTGCTATGTATGGTATTTTTAAAGCTGGTGAATTATTGGGTGAAATCGGTTTAAGTGGAATTGATACCAAGCATCAAACAGGCGAAATTGGATATTGGTTAAAAAAATCTGCAAGGGGTAAAGGGATTATTGATAAATTGATACCAACAATAGAAGAATTAGCCTTTGAAACACTAAATTTACGAAAATTGAATATATGGTGTGATGATGACAACATTGCTTCACGAAAACACGCTGAAAATAATGGATATGTACCAGAAGGCATTCAACGCGAAAGAAAATTATGGCCAGACGGTTCTATCCACAGCACCGCAATGTTCGGTAAACTAAAATCAGAATGGAAGAAATAACTATGAATGACAAACCAAAAATACCGTCAGTCGAACAGTTGGAACAAAGGTTCTTGTCAGTTGCATCTGAAAGCGGTTTTTGTGTGATGCGTAATGCAGACACATCAATTGATCCGGATAAGAGTATATCTGCGGATGCAGCACGTGCAGACATTGCCATGTTGGCACGACTTTTAATTCAGGCTTATGGTGGTTGGCCGTTTTATACAAAAGTGTTGAAACACAGGATATTGACTAAGTTATTAAGCATATATGATTCTATATCTGGTTCTGTGAAAATATATGAATTATATGAACAATTAAAAACTATTATACCTATGATGCCAGATCGTCATATTATGATGGTTGCAGATAAAACACTGAAAATATCAAATGTCGATTCTGCCATAGATGTTGGCGATAATCTTGTAAAATCTCGTAATATAGATAAACCATATTTAATAGAAAAACAGGGACAGGTTGGCATTATTGCTTTATCACGATTCTTTGAACCCGACACCCAAGAACATTTGAAACAAATACACCAACAGGTTTTAGATATAATGTCTGGAACAGATGCTATTATCATTGACCTGCGTAATAATGGTGGTGGGGACATGCGAATTGCTTCAATGTTGGGCACAACATTGTCAGGATACGATTTAATACCAAGATCAAAGCGTATGTTTGCTCGCAATACGGCAATTGCTCGAAAACTGCAACAATACATAGATATGCCAGCATTTAAAAATGTTTCAGCCAAAGACAAAAACGATCCTGTTATGATAGTTGATAATTCTAAATTCAAAATGCCTAAAAATCATAAATGGGCATATGGTGGGGATATTTATATACTGGCTAACAACAGGTCTATGTCAAGTTCAGAAACCGTGGCAACATATATGAAATATGGACCACGTACAAAATTAGTTGGTACACATACTGCTGGTTGCGATCAATATGTATACTATCGTTTTGTTGAATTGAATAATTCTGGCATAAATATTCGTTTGCCGTTGGTTTATAAAGAAATGCTGCATGTAAAATCTCAAAAATTTGAAATGCATGGATATAAACCAGATATAGAATGTAAACCTGGCACAGATGCTTTTGATTTGGCATTGAAACAAATAAAACAAAGATAAAATGGGGTATATTATGTCAAAAAAAGAAGTGTTTGATAGTGCAGCAACAAATTTATCAAAACACAAATATTATCATGGTTCTAATGTAGAGATTCAAGGTGATTACTTAAACCCAAGAAAAGCATTTAATAGTGTTCAAAATTGTTTTGTTTCAGGTGCTTTTGTCACATCAGACAAAAATTTTGCTAAATTCTTTGCAATAAATCATTGCATAGCAGGTGAAGGTCAAACTAAACATATTGGCAATAAAATTTACCTTGAACGATTATCTAATCATATTAAACCTGATTTTTATGTTTATACAGTATATGAAACACCAGATAAGCCATTTATACACGATAGAGATACAGAATATTATTCAACCGAACCAATAAAAATTGCAGAAACCGAAAAATGTGATACAGCAAAAGAAATAGACAAACTAGGTTTTGAAATATATGTATTAAACGAGCCTTTAAAAAGCAAAGTTGGTAAAGAATCTGGTAACAATTTTGCTGTTCAGGAAGAAATGGCACAAGCAATTGAACAAAAGAAATTTCATCGTGTTGATATATCAAAAATGATAGAACAACAATCACAATATGCTTTTCAGAAATTATCACAACACGAATGAAAAGGATCTTTATTCATAGACAACCCCCTCGGTTATCTATGAATTATATCATAAAAACGCCATGCGTTCAAATTCGTAGCTATTTCATTTTTCTCGGCGCAGCATCAACATATCTGAAAAAATCTGTGGCAGATATATTCGCAAACTTTATTATCTTGGCAATGCTTTCAAGTGACACCCACCGTGGCCGCCCTGTTGCTGAAAATCTTTTGCTTTTGTTAAAAGTTGTAGAATTTAATCCACTGCGACGCGCCAACCCAGAACAAGTCAAGCCCCGTTCGCGTGCAAAAAGTTCTATTGCTTGCCATACTTGTGAATGAGTCATGATAACCTCCATTATGATTTTAATCATACTTGAATATTATCATATTTAATATTTTATTGCAACATATTCTATTATAATTAGAATCAAGCGTTAAAAATGCGCGAACACATTGCTGTTTTACCACATATTAAACGATTCGAAAAAGGACTAAAAACCTATGACAAAAACAACGCTGATTTATAAAAAATTACATTGTTTAGTAATCAAAACATTTATAAAAACACTTGACTTATAAAACAAACAGGTATAATATAAGCCTTGCTATTCGGGCATAGTTCAGTCGGTAGAACAACGGACTGTTAACGGCCACAGAGAGATTCCCCTAACAGCCTATAATTGCGAAAAAATGCTCTAATAACCGCTGGTTATTAAGAAAATATTTTTGACCGTTTTTGCTGCAAATACATCCGTATATGGTTTAATTCTGAGTAACGTTTTACACGTGGTTTACACGAAATTGTTTACACGTGGTTTACATATAAAGTTCTGTGGATTAAAAATACCATTTTTTTCAACAAATGACTTGCAATCGTTTTACGTTTAGTTAACATCGCACACAACATTCGGGTGTAGTTCAGTTGGTAGAACGGTAGGCTGTTAACCTATATGTCGCTGGTTCGAATCCGGCCACCCGAGCCAGTAATAAACCCACCGCCTTTACTAATCTTTTTTTATACCTTTTTTCACTATATGTTTGTATAATGGTTCCGAATAAAAAGGATGTGTTATGCGTTTTGATGTTTTTAAAGCCTACTTGAAATATAAGTTTGGATTGACTGTTGGCTTGCCTGCGTAAAAACCTCCTGTGTTTCTGAGATTATGACAGATATGAGAAGCTACAATACTATCTACAACATATTACATTTCTTTGCCTGCCC
>JBGUKY010000010.1:0-33829 GCA_045114635.1 Candidatus Enterousia sp. | reverse complement strand
ACAAGTAGATTACACAAGCAAAGCGCAGTGTAATCGTTACGGTATCCGCGCAGGCGTAAAGCCGAGCGACCCTTGCACTGTTCCCAGTCCGGCTGGTTCTCCCCCAATATGGGGGAGTGCGGCGCAGCCGGAGGGGGTTAAACAAAAATAAAACCACCGGAAAAATTCAGGCGGTTGGAGGTTGATAACAATTCTACACGAAATTGCGCCGTTTATTCTATATATTCACAGCCCTCCAACCATAAAGTTGGAGAAGTTTAACGTCATCATGGACGCGTGTAGGAACAGGTTATCAAGCCTCATCAGCAAAACTCTTGCTGACAGATAGATGTTAACATATTCATAAAACGAAAGAAAGGGAAAAATAAATTGCACAGAATAAAAAAACTTGGTGCGAGCAACGTACTTCGACAACAGATGTTGCCTCGCCTCGCAACTCGCCCCTTTGCCGACAAAATTAAAAACCGCCCTTTCGGACGGTTTTAAAATTTTGGTGCGAGCAAAGGGGCTCGAACCCTCGACCTCAACCTTGGCAAGGTTGCGCTCTAGCCAACTGAGCTACGCTCGCACTGCGGGACTTATTTTTACATACTTTTTTACATATTGCAAGTATTTTTTAACGCACATTATCCTTGTTCGCTAAATAAACAGCTATTTGTTGAACAAAATCACTTGTTTTACTGTAAAAATCATTACGAATTCTCTGCATTTCAGGGGTAGCATAAGGGCCAGCCACCAATTCTTTTGTTGCGGAATATATTCTATTAAATAATTCTATATTTTTTGCGGCCAACGCATGAGCCAATATAGGATAAGCCGTATCAAAGGCTTTTTGAGTGAATCTATTACGTTTCACAGCATTATATGCAGTACCCGAATTAACAAGGCGCATCATTATCATTTGGCTATAAAAATTAACGACCATCGCATTCAATCTGTCGGCTGGTATAATCGCAGTAATTTTTGACATATTACATCCCTTTAATTTATTATCTTTTTACCATTATAGACCAAAATATACATTTGTCAACAGATTATAACAAAATAAATACCGCCCTTTTTATTGGGCGGCATCTTTTTAATTTAGAACCATTTCCATGGTTGAAAGGCTTTTAATAATCCAAGCGCAGTGCGTTTGTCCGCAAAAGTATGTCCGCAACGAGGACAAACCAAGAAAGGTCTTAAGAACGCTTTCACTTTGCTGAATGCTATCAACCAGATTATAAATCCAAGCGCCCATGCAGCAAATACCAAGCCCCAAGCCACATAACCAAAGTATTTATTTACGGTACTTGTCAAGATTTGAACAACGCCCAAATTAGATTTTTCCAAATCATTATAGATTTTTATTGCCACAGGCCAAGAAGATGGACGCCATGGATAAACATGTTTGATCCCATAGTTAGTCAATAATGTTGTTCCAAGCCCACCAGAGTTTTTATCAAGCTGCTTTTTGATGGCTTCATCAACCATTTTATCAACTTCTATCTGGGAAACCTTTACTAATTCTTTCTTTACAGAATCCAGTTTTTTATTAACCTGGTTTGCAACATCATCAACCTTTGCGATACCACTATCTGCTGTAGCCACCGCTTTGTTTGCCTGATCAACAGCGCTGTCTATTTCGCCTGTTTTAATACCAAATTTGTTTGCCAAGCCAGTTATCTTTGAAACTTTCTTTGTTTCTTGTTTAACTTTATTTGTTTGTTCTTTGGCTTTTGCTGTTGTGTCGGTTACTTTATTGACACCGCCTTCTACTATTTTAACCTTTTCAATCGCAACACCGATTGGTTTTTCAAGATTTATAGAATCTTTGATGCCGTTTAATAGTTTTTGATATTGTTCTTGAATATTTCTTTGCAAATCAAAGAACATGGACACAACCATAGATTTCTTGATCGGACCCGCATAATGATTTTTAACATGTAATGGAAACCAGGCAACAAATATCAACCAAACAATAGAAACAATTGCGAATATGCGTTTTGTGGTTGTAATAACAGATGTTTTCTTGGCGACAGTTTTCTGTCCGTCCATATCAATAACTTCGATTTGTTTTTTAGCCATTGAAATCTCCTTTTGCTTCAATGATATTAAAAATCACTTTTGTTTTTCAAGTGTTTTTATCCCCATTTGCATGGTCAATATTGATTTATAAAAATCTTGCGTTTTTTTAGCATTCCATTTTCTAAGAGATTCTACAGTTTCACAACCAAGCCACCATGGCTGATGTTGCAAGATATTTTCAATATAATCATGGTATGCATCTGCATCTTGTTTGTTATTAAAATGCGCAACATTTACATTTGGCCATACGTTGTATCCAAAAAAATCTGATCGATCACTTCCCAATGCATAAACAGAATATTTCGGATGATCATAAACAGTCATAACACCCAAATATATTCTGTCATATGCATACATTTGACCAGGATATTCTGTATCAAGTTTATATTCTTTGATTTGCATTATTAAACCTATCGTATATTTTCCATAAATCTGTTTATCAATGCTTCGTTCGCGTTAAACAACTGTTGTTTTGTTTCATCGCTTGCGTTGACGTCTACAATTTGTTCTATGGTATTGTAATAAAGTTCCGCCGCTTCTTTGTTTTTAAAAGCATGTATTTCACGTGTTGGATTAAGGTTGAATGTATTTGCCCTTTTATCGGTTTTTAAACATGCCAAAGTATAAACAAAAGCCAATTTTCCTGTATCTGCTTTTGCTGTTGCCAGATATATTTTATCATCCATACTTAATGTTAAGTTGGGTTTATTTCCATTCATAATTTTTATCCTTTATCTCATTCTTTGTCTTATAAAAGCATCTATATTCGCATCTGTGGCACCCATATTACGCAAGGAGCCCATCACACGCCATCTGGTTTCTTGGATACGGTCTTGAATCTCTTTTGTTTTAACAATCAAATCTTGTTCGGGACAAGTGATATATTTCACACGTTGCAAATCAATATCACGCACAGGATTTCCTGTATCAATAAAGTAAAACACAGTTATTTTATATTGGCCGTCTGCCAACATTTCTTTTTTATATGACATATAACGTTCAGAACGTTTCTTAATCCCGCGTTTCATCATCGCCTCCTTTGGTATATTCTGCGATAAAGTTTTCTTTGAATTGTTTAAATGTTCCGTTTTCTATACTCTCACGAATACCACGCATCAAATCTTGATAAAACCATAGGTTGTGTTGAGTCAATAATGTAGCACCCAATATTTCATTACATTTTACAAGATGATGAATATATGCACGCGATAATTTACAAGCCGGGCACCCACATTTATCATCAATTGGGCGTTCATCATCTGTAAAACGCGCATTACGCATATTCATAGTGCCATGTCTTGTAAATGCTTGTGCTGTACGACCTGCGCGTGTAGGCATAACACAATCGAACATATCAATTCCGCGTTCTACCGCACCAAGTATATCAAGTGGCGTTCCAACACCCATTAAATATCTTGGTTTATCGGTCGGTAAAAACGGTGTTGTATGCGCAATCATATCGAACATAACTTCTTGGGGTTCACCAACAGCAAGCCCACCAACGGCATAACCATCAAAACCAATTTCTGTTAAAGCCCGCGCTGATTTTTCGCGCAAATCTTTAAAGTCAGCGCCCTGAACAATTCCAAATATTCCATAACCATCACGATCAATAAAGGCATCTTTGCTGCGCTTTGCCCAACGTGTTACCATATCAACATTTTTTTCAGCGCGTTCACGTGTTGTTGGCAAATGTAAACATTCATCCAAAACCATTGTGATATTTGAATCAAGTTGGTGTTGAATATGTACAGAATCTTCTGGTCGCAAAAAGTGTTTAATTCCACCATCAATATGTGATGTGAACTCTACACCCTCTTCCTTCATTTTCACAAGGTTTGAAAGAGACATAACCTGAAAACCACCACTGTCTGTCAAAATTGGGCCATGCCAACCACCAAACTTGTGAAGTCCACCCATCTTTTCAACCAAATCACCACCTGGGCGCATCATAAGATGATAAGTGTTTCCCAATATAACCTGGGTTCCTGTTGCTGCAACCTGATCCATAGTAAGCGCTTTCACTGTTGCTGCTGTACCAACCGCCATAAATGCAGGTGTTTGAAATGTTCCGTGTGCTGTTTTGACTTCCCCGCGTCTTGCGTTTCCGTCCTTAGCGATTAAATTAAACTTTAATGACATATCTTAATCCTTTTTGAATAGCAAACAGCAATCACCATAACTGAAAAATCTATATTTTTCCGCAACAGCATGTTTATATGCAGATTTCATTTCGTCTAGTCCAGCAAAAGCGGACACCAACATAAATAATGTTGATTTTGGTAAATGGAAATTAGTTAATAAAACATCAACCGCACCAAACTTGTAACCAGGTGTAATAAAGATATTTGTTGTTTGGCATATTGGTTGAACACGACCATTAAAACCGTTTTGTTTTGCGAGTTGTGATGCGCTTTCCAATGTTCGCATTGATGTTGTTCCAACAGCAATTATACGTTTTGCGTTGTTTATGATATCCGCCTGTTCCTGTGTGATACAGCACCATTCACTGTGCATTTTATGTTCGTTCAGATTTTCTGTTTTAACAGGCATCCAAGTTCCCGCACCAACATGTAATGTAACCTTTACAATCTTTGCACCGGCCCTTTCAATTTCACTTAATAATTCATCTGTAAAATGAAGTCCAGCAGTTGGTGCCGCCATTGACCCAAGCGGATCAGCATATACTGTTTGATAACGTTCCCTGTCTTCTGTTTCTTCTTCGCGTTTCATATATGGTGGCAAAGGCATTTTGCCGTATTTGTTCAACAAATCGAAAACATTATCACATTTGAATCGAAGCAATAAACCGCTTTCGTCATCTTTGTCCATAACTTCGATTTGTGTGCCGTCAACCATAGTTAAAACATCACCGACATTGATTTTGTTGAATTTCTTACAAAGCCCCCACCAGTTTTTATCGTCAACTGCGGTATGTAATGTTATTTCGTGATCATTAGCCATGAAACGCGCAGGTATAACACGTGAATTATTGAATACAACTACATCACCAGGTTTTACAAAAGATACAAAATCACGAATATGTTTATCAGATATTGTTTCACCATCAACAACCAACATACGCGAAGCATCGCGGTCATGCAATGGATGCGATGCAATCAATTCAGTTGGTAATTCAAAATCAAAATCTGATGTGTGATACATTTTATCTTTGTTTTTGTTTAAACAAATGAGCAGCATTGATTGATAATACTGCATCTACATTTTTGTTTTCTTGTTTTTCAACAGATTCTGTTTGTACTTGTTTTGATTGTTTCTTGTTATGACGGTCAATAAAATATCCGCTGGCCATTGCCGACGCTAGTATAACAACCAACATGCTCACAAAGAACACATCTTCTTTGAAAGTGCTGTCAAACAAACCTTCTGAAGTCACACGAACTTCACCTTTTTTATCTGCATATCTTACCATACTTGTCATCTTTATTCCTTTTATCTTTGTTTTTGTTTGAATAAATGTGTGGTATTTAACATGCTTTGTGTGTTTACAGTTTTTTGTGTTTGAACAGATTTTTCTTGAACTTTTGTTTCTTTATTGTTGTTGGTACAACCCTTGACAGAGCCAAAAGCAAACAGAAAAACAGCCAAAGCAAAAAGTTGGAAAGAACGTTTCATGCCTTCCCTGAATTGTGGGTTTTCTCTCCACATTTCTGCATATATAGAATTTTTTAACATATTTTTTAACATAATTTACCCTTTTATCTTTCAGCCTTTTTATCTTTGGTTTTGGATTTGGTATCTTATTATTTGTTTTTGAAGATATTTTGGTAATTCTGCTTTTTTAACTTCAGTTTTTACAGAATCTGTATCTTGTTGGGCAGATTTTTGACCCGCTTGATAACCTTGGTTATATCCAGAACACTTGCCCAAACAAAACATTATCATAGAGATAATATACATAACCCACAATGTTCTATTGCGGACTTCCAATATCTCGCGTCCCCAATCTGCTTTTGTTTTTCTTGCCATATTTATCACCTTTATTTAAATTCCAAACCTTGTTCTATATAATTTTCAGCCGTTTCTTCCCAGTTTTCTTCGACCCTTACAAACAAATGAAGGCGTGCATTTACACCCCATTGATCTTGGATATCATGACGAGCATCCGTTCCTATCCTTTTCAATTGTTCACCACCACGACCAACAACTATCTTTTTGTGTGCTTCGTTTTGAACAACGATTTTTTGATATATTTCCAAAACACCTTCATCATCTTGTTCAACCTTTTCGGTCACAACATTAATATGATAAGGCAATTCTTGGTGAATATATTTATAAACCTTTTCGCGTGTCAATTCAGCCAGATAAAGCATATCAGGCACATCAACAGCATCGTGCTTTTCAAACAAATATGGTGATTCTGGCATAACATCCGATAGCGATTTCAACATTTGTTCAATGCCATCATTTTTAAGTGCCGAAATCATGAATATTTCCTTAAAATCTGCCATTTGTGACAATTCAGCGACCATAGGCAAAAGAACAGATTTAGCAATCGCATCCACCTTGTTCAACGCAACAAACAGGTTTTTATGGTCTTTGATTTTTAGAGTTAAACCACGCACTGTTTCTGTTATCCCCTTTTGCGCGTCAATCAAAAGCAATACAGCATCCGCGTCATCGAGCGCAGACATAGCGGCGCCAACCATTGCCCTGTCCAATCTGCGTGTTGGTTTGAAAACCCCAGGGGTATCAACAAATACAAGCTGTTTATCGTCAACCATTTTGATTGCACGCAAACGTGTTCTGGTTGTTTGAACTTTATGTGAAACAATAGATACCTTGCGCCCCATAATTTGGTTCATCAAGGTTGATTTACCGGCGTTTGTAGGTCCGATAATCGCTATAAATCCTGAATATGTCTTTGTCATACCCGAAAAGATAGCACAAGTTTTGGAAAAAACAACAAAAAAACCTTGCAAAACCAATATACAAATGTAATATAGAATCTAGAGAGAGACCAAAACATAAGGAAATGTGATATGCAGTTAACTGGTCCCGAAATTCTTAAAACAATGCGTTTGAATAATCCACATAACGCTACACCCGACAATCCATATGGAAAACCAGATATAATTATCGAACCTTTTGATGAAAGATGTTTGGGTTCTAACAGCTATGATTTGCATTTATCACCAAAAATGCGTGTGTATAAAAATACTATTCCATATGGTATGAAGCCTTTTATTGAATATAAAGAAGGAAAAAAATATGATATGGCTAACTGGTTTGACGTTGGTGGATGGATCGGATATAAACGTGGCGATTACGAATATGATTTTCGTAATCCAAAGTTCTTGATTGACCCAACTAAATCAAACGAGACAATTGAATTCGAAATACCAGAAACCGGGGCTATTTTGAACCCACAATTTGGATATCTGGCATCAACTGTTGAATATACTGAAACATATAATTTGTTCCCTTATATCGATGGGAAATCAAGTTTGGGCCGTAATTTTATATTAAATCATCATACCGCAGGTCGCGGGGATGACGGTTTTTGCGGAACTTGGACACTTGAAATACGCGTTTTATTTCCAACTGTTGTTAAACCACACATGCGAATTGGGCAAATATATTATGAACAATTTACCGGGGACAGAAAGCAATACAACAGAAACCCAAGCAGTCATTATTGTGGACAACAAGGTCCTACACCAGCTGCACCGATTCCTGTTGATTTGTTTATCAAAGATTTGTTTGGAAAGAAGAGATAAAAAGGTTTTAACATGCAGAACAATAATGATGCTATCGTTGTGGAAGTCAAAAACGCCATTACTGGCGAAACAATGTACATATTAAAATCTAAATTAAACGAATTTAATCACAGAATTGAAAAAGATGGCACTATCATTTTTACACCAGAAATACGCAACGATAATTCACGAAATGAATCTGGGTGTTTATTATTTTTGCTTCTTTTTTCTGCATCTGTGGCCACGGCATGCGGGTTTATAATACACAAAGAATACAAGGCGAACAAACAACACCCTAATGTTATTTCTGGCATATACGAAACAGATAAAAGAATCATTATTTCAGATGTTAATACACATGAAGAACGTATGATTGAATATGATGGTTATAAAGATAAATCTGCCAAACAAAATCAATTACCAGAATTTGAAGAACAGGTTAAAAAATCTAATGTTGGGGATACTGTAATATTTATTTCACCAAATTATGAAAAAAGAATGAAATTTGCTCTTGATGCCAAAAACAGATTGTTTTTGAACAAAGATTCGATTATAATACGAACAAATAAGACCAGGCAAAGATAATGAAAGGAGTCTTGTATGTCTCAAAATCTGAATAAAGAAAACAAAAAAACTATAGGTTTTTACGGTCCAATTATTATCGGCTTGATAATGTTTGTACCTGTGGTCTCACTTATTGACGATGTTCGCAATAAAAAACAAGCAAAAAGTCATCCTAATATTGTCAAAAATGTTTCAAAACAAAACATCTTCATCCAAGATATAAATGACAAACAAGAACGTGCAGTGTCCACAAAAGTAATGGACAAAGATTCTGCTGATGCAGCGTTGTTCAATCCTGGCGACACAGTTTATTTCTATGCCACAGATTATGACGAAAGAAATGTGTTTGAATATGGAAAATTGTTATATAACAAAAAACAAATTCAAAAAAGAAACGATTTGATAAAAATACAAAACATGAAACAAAAATAATAAAAAAACCGCAGATTGCGGTTTTTTTATTTTAATTTCTTTGTCCATTCATTATCTGGGAAATTTACACGCAACATTTTTGCGTAACCTTCCGCCTGCTCTGACAAGCCAATTGCTGTATAACACTCTGTTAGACGAAACATCGCTTCTGGTGTCATAACTGTTTCTTGGGCCCCAGACACAATTGATTGAAGACGCGTTATAGCGGAGGTCCAATTTTTGTTTTGCATATCACTACGTGCGGCATACATAACCTTGCCCGCAATATAGTTTTTCAAGATAAGTATTTTATTTTCTGCGTTCTTGGCATATTCACTGTGTGGAAATCTTTGAACCAATTGTTGAAACTGTTGTAATGCATAAGCAGACATTTCAGGATCACGACGAACATCACTTACCTGGCGATAATAACACATACCGCGCAAATACATCATATATGGAACGTCCGCATGCCCTGGGTGAAAACGCATATACCGGTCAATTGCCAAAATAGAACCAGCAAAATCTTTATCCAAGTATCTTGAATATGCCATCATAACCAGCGCATCGGCAGACCATGGTGAAGATGGATATTGCGCTTCGGCTGTTTGGAATAATTCGGCAGCTTCTTCGTAATTCTTTTTGTTGAATTCCGTGTATGCATCGGCATAAATATCTTCCAACGGGCGTTCTGGTTTAATTTCTTCGCCACCACCACACGCGTATAACAACGGCAAACAACATAATAACAAAGTGATTTTTTTCATACTTGAAATCCCTTAACTATTCGCAGTATAATGAAAGGCGTAAAAAAATAAAAGAAAAAAATAGGCATTATTATGAAATTAGGAAGAAATATATTCGGTGTCGGCGCAATGACAGGTATAAGTCGTATATTCGGTTTTATTCGCGATATGTTGATTGCACGCTTTATTGGCGCAGGTCGTTTATCCGATATTTTCTTTGCCGCATTCAAATTACCTAACCTGTTCCGCGATTTATTGGGCGAAGGCGCTTTGTCGGCTATATTTATTCCTATGTACACAGATATGAAGAAAGACGAAGGATTTGCCAAAAACGTCTTTTCTTGGTTAATGGTTATATTACTTGGCATCACAATCGTATTTGAAATATTTATGCCGCTGGTTATTTGGGCTTTGGCTCCTGGGTTTTCAGAAGACCCCGGAAAGATGCAATTAACCATTACTATTGCACGCATAATGTTCTTTTACGTTATCTTTATTTGTGGCGCAGCGTTTTTATCGGCTGTTCTTAACGCACATTCCCGCTTTTTATTAGCAGCATTTATGCCAGTTATGTTAAATATCATGCTTATTGGTGCGTTAATAGCGTCTGTATGGTACGGCAATCAATATATTATCTATGTCATGGCTGCAACTGTTGTTGTGTCTGGTATATTACAGTTCTTTATTTTATGGCAAAGAATAAGGTCAAAGCATTTTGGTCTGCGATTGATTGTTCCGCACTGGAACAGCCAAATCAAAAACATGTTCAAACGTTTTGGGGTAAGTTTAGTTGGTTCTGGATTCTATCAAATCACTATTATTGTTGGAACTTTGGTTGCAAGTTGGCAATCCGGCGCTGTTTCATGGCTTTATTATTCAGACCGTATGGTTCAATTACCTTTTGCCATGATTGGATTGGCAGTCGGCACTGTTTTAATATCATCAATATCTAAAGCATTGACTGACGGTAATATGAGAAGTGTTCATTTACAGCAAAACTCTTCTATGCGTCGATCAATGATGCTTATTATTCCATGTATGGTCGGGCTTTTCGTGTTGGCAGAACCAATCATCAGAATATTATTCCAACATGGCGCTTGGACACCTGAATCAACAAGGGCTGTGGCTTTGGCAATCAAAATACAATGTCTGGTATTACCCGCCATGTTAATAAGCCAGATTTACAGCAAAACCCTTTATGCGTCTCAAGATGTTAATACACCAGTAAGAACAAGCGTTATTTCATTGGGTATAGCGACTGTAATTTATTTAGCCTTGTTCCCATTGATTGGTTATCTATCAATTCCAGTTGGTGTCGTGGTAAGTGGTTATGCAAAAAATTATTTATTGGGACATGTTTGTCGCAAACGCGGTCTTGTTAAAACAGACAAAAAGACATTTGTTGCGATATTCGCATTTGCTGTTATCTCTGTAGCATTTGGATATGCCCTGTCGTTAGTAAGCATTACAAACATATTTGTTCTTGGCGCTGGGATCGCTGTATTCGGCATACTATATCTGCCAACAGCATTCATCATCGACAGATTCATAATAAAATAAAAGTTTGCAAGTCACCCTGTTTTATGATAAAATATAAAATATGAGAAAAAGGGATTATCCCATAATAAGGAGTGAGAATATGAAAAAAATAGTATCATTGGCAGTATTAACTGCTTTGGTCGCTGGATGTATGGAGACTGGTTCTAATACAGAAGCCACATACGGATATGATGGTTTCAGCGAAGAACAATTGACACCTGCTGAAAGCACTTTGAATACAAACGCTTATTTGATGGCGGCTGCACCAAAATATTACATAGGAAGTCCATATAAAATCGAAGATGTTCAATATATCCCTGGCGAAGATTTAACATATAATCAAACAGGTATCGCAGGTATTATTCCTGTCGAATTGAACGGTTCAAAAACAAGCGATGGTGAAACATTTGATTCTAATCAATTGGTCGCAACAAGTAAAACTTTGCCATTGCCGTCTATCGTAAAAGTTACAAATTTGGATAATGGAAACTCTGTAATTGTTCGTGTAAACAATCGTGGTCCATTTGTAAATACACGTATTATGGATTTATCTTCTGCTGCAGCACAACAAATTGGTTTGACAGGCACAGCAAAAGTTCAGGTTCAAGTATTATCTGAGGAATCAATCGCCGTTAAAAAAGCAACATTGGGCGAAACAGCAAAAGCAGAACCAGCTGCTGCACAACCAGCAAGCGTAGAAGCTGCCCCTGCCGCAACATCTGGCGAATACAGTGTTCAAGTAGCCGCTGTTTACAGCGAAGATAATGCGAATGCTTTGGCAAAAGAATTAGCAAGTTATGGCAATGCTGTCGTAGTTCACGAAGCTGATATGTACAAAGTTCGTATTATTGATTTAGATGCTGCAAACGCACGTCGCGTGATTGATGCTTTGCGCAGCGACAAGGGCATGGCACCAGGTTTGTTAAAAGCTGGTAAATGGGTCAATGCCGACAGCATTTAATCTAAATATACAACATTAAAAACCGCCCGTTTGGGCGGTTTTTTTATGCTTGATTTATTTTTCATTGTTGGTCTATGATTCAAACAAAGGAATATATTCATGAGAACTTTTGTTTATGTTTTATTGGGTTTGGCACTCTGTGGTTGTAACAGTGTTTATTACAAACCGCATACATTGGATTCAAATGCTTTGATTTATGCACCTCGTTCTGGATATTCTATGGCCCGTTCTGTTAAGGAAGTTATGGAAAATCGTGGGTATGATGTAACTGTCGGAAAATTAAATCGTGTTTCTGAAGTTTCTGGTGTTGAAATGTATTCTATTCCTCGTGATGCAAAATATGCTGTAAATGTATCTGAACGGCGTGAAATATTGCGACCAATTTGGTGTATGTTTAATGGTTTTTGGTGGTGGAACTTTAACTTGTCCATCATAGACAGAACGAATAACAATGAAATATTATCATGGCGCGGGCGTGGATGCGCTAACAGTTCAATTAGAAAACTGAATGATATATTTAACGAACTTGAAAATCAGACACAAAACAACAAATCACATAAAAAAGTTGATATACGCGATACAGATTCAGAAATTGTTGATAATATAGTAATAACAATAAAAAAAGAAGAAGATTAAAAAAAACGGCATCATCGATGCCGTTTTATAAAGAATTAAAAACATCTTAATCGATGTTTGTATATTCACAAAAGCCTTCATTAGTATCACAACGTGTGACAATACCTTCGCTGATGAAATAGCCCTGTGGGTGTAAGCATGCTGGGCAAACCTGTGGTGCTTCGGTACCAATGTGCCAATTACCGCAATTTGTGCAACGCCACATAACGATTTTATCAGATTTGAATATTGTTCCATTTTCGATTGCTTCGGCCAAAGCACGGAAACGAGATTCATGATAACGTTCTGCATAACCAATATTTTTTAATACTTCTGCAATCGCTGTAAAACCTTCTTGGGCAGCGATTTGAGCAAACTGTGGATACATATCTGTATTTTCTTCGTGTTCACCATATGCAGCAGCTTTAAGATTTTCCAATGTATCCCCTATTTTACCAGCAGGGAAAGAGGCTGTGATTTCCAATGTGCCGCCTTCCAAATATTTAAACAAACGTGATGCGTGTTCTTTTTCTTGTTCTGCTGTTTCAAGAAAGATTTTTTGAATTGCTTCGTAACCGTCTTTTTTTGCCTGAGACGCAAAGAAAGTATAACGATTACGTGCCTGAGATTCACCGGCAAATGCGATTAATAAATTCTTTTCTGTTTGTGTTCCTTTTAAAGATACCATATATGTTCTCCTTTTGATTTGTTGTCTAATTAATTCTAACAGATAATACCGCTAAAATCAAAGTGTTTATTGTTGGTTATTTCTTATATTTTTACATAAAATACCAAGTATAGCATCTTGACATTCGTCGTATAATTTCAAACATAAATACGCGCGTGCATCGTCCATTGTCCTGCCATATCCCCAAAACGGGCCACGATCTGTATTGCATTTTGCAACTACGTAATCATATCCGCTTTCTTTTGAAACGAATGGTCCAAAACAATTATATCCAACATGTTTTGCGGTATAAAATTCAAAGCCTGTGTGTTCTTCACGATCCAATTTTTTCAACAAAACCATATCTCTTTTGCGCACAAGTGTTATTTCGTGCGGAAACTTGTTTTGTATGTGCCACTGTCCATTTATACGATCCACATTTTCCAATTTTGCGCCAGGTCTGCCAAGTTTTATATTACGTCCATTTTCTGCAACAGCCTTTACACCATTAACTTCATCAACAGAAAATATTGTCATTTTTGATATTCTGGCTTCGCCTTCTGGAACAGGGTTACCATCCTTGTCTTTCAAAAAATCAGACATAGGGTTCAATGGCACATGTGTTTGTGGTTTCTGTGCTAGAAAATACGTGCCTCTCTTTTTGTTTAAAGCTATTATTTTTTTAATATGTTTATCATAAATACCATAATCACTCATTTATTCCATCCCTAGCATTTGTTTTTCAATTGTATCTATCAGATTCTCTATCCCGATATGTCCCGCCGCACTGATTGTAATAATTTCTGGTTTCTTTTTGCGTCCAAAAGATTTTTTGAATTCAGCAAGTTTTTCTTTTAATTCGTCCGCAGAAAGCGTATCGATTTTATTTATAACTACGATTTCTGGTTTATCCAATAAGCCGCCACCATAAGAATCCATTTCGTGACGAATTGCTTTGTAACGCCCTGCCCAATCTTGTTCCGAACCATCAATAACATGTAAAATCAATTTTGTACGTTCTGCATGTCCCAAAAATCTGTCACCCAGGCCGACACCCATATGCGCACCTTCGATAAGTCCAGGCAAATCAACCATTACAAATTCACGATTATGGGCATACATAACACCCAGTTGTGGATTCAATGTTGTAAATGCATAATTTGCAATCTTTGGACGCGCAGCAGTCACCGCAGATAACAATGTGGATTTACCAGCATTTGGGAAACCAACAAGTCCGATATCTGCGATCAATTTTAGACGCAATATAACAGTTCTTTCTTCGCCTGGAAGACCATCATTGGCCTGACGCGGTGCACGATTTGTTGGACTTTTGAAATGTAAATTACCCCAACCGCCATTGCCACCACGTGCAGCACGATATTCCATACCATCCTCATTCAAATCTGCGTATTCTATTTCTTCGTTTTCAGATAAAATCACCGTACCTGTTGGAACCGGCAAATAAAGTGTTTCACCAGAATAACCCGTACGCATTTTACCCATACCGTTTTGACCGCGTTGCGCAACAAACTTAGTCTTATAACGATAATCTATCAAAGTGTTAACATTTGGAACTGCCCGGAAAACCACATCACCACCGCGGCCACCGTCACCACCATTTGGGCCACCAAATTCAATGTATTTTTCACGTCTGAACGATGCAGCACCATTGCCACCATCGCCTGCTTTGATATAGATTTTTGCTTTATCTAAGAATTTCATTTTTATAACCTTTGAACCCATTATAACTTAAAAACTTGCAATTTCCACCTATAATATTTATAATATCTTTGCCACGCAAGTGGAGATGATTCTGAATTCGTTG
Organism: Candidatus Enterousia sp.; assembly: GCA_045114635.1. GTDB lineage: Bacteria > Pseudomonadota > Alphaproteobacteria > Rs-D84 > Rs-D84 > Enterousia. The sequence continues at coordinate 18,714 of JBGUKY010000010.1, read as the reverse complement.
CGGAATAATCGTTTTGGACTGGGGGGCGGTACCCCACAGCTCCACCAATTATTTTACGGGGCTGACATAGTTTCGACAGGCGAAATAAAGGCAAATCGATTGAATCCGGGTTGTTCCGTAAAAACAAACTAAAAACTGAATGGCGATAAAATCGCTGCGAACGACAATGTTCGCATTGCAATGGCTGCCTAATATGGCGTTGAAATATGTCGGCAATTGTTGATATATTTCGTTTAGCTTTTGCGGGGTTCGTCGGGTACCTGGCACCAGAAACCCGACATAAAAAAGATATAAAAAGGAAAAAAAATGTTTGGAAAAATTAAAAAAGTATTCTTTACAGGCGTATTTGGCGTTTTGTATATCTCTTACATCGCTCAATTTGTATTTGTATTGACTCATTTAGAAGGTTGCCAAAACAAAGTTATCGGTTTGGCATTATTGTCTGTTGAATGGTTGGTTTTGATTGCTGCTCGTTATTTGTCAAAACGTTCAAGCAACAATGTCCAAGGCGGTCATTCAAATGGTTTTCGTCGTCACTAATTGATGACAAAACAAAAACAAAAAGTCCGGTAATTACTGGGCTTTTTTTTATATCTTGAAAATCGTATAAAATGGGCTATATTTAATTCGTTATGAAAGAATATATTTTACCAGTTCGTGATTTGGTTGTACATCCGGGCCTTACGGTGCCGGTGTATGTTGATAATCCATTATCTATCGCTTGTATAGAAGCTGCGACAAAAAAACATCAAAGAATTATTTTGTGTCCACAACACAGTTGGTCTTATCCATCAACTGCTACTGACATATTTGATACCGGTACAATCGGCGAAATTGCACAGGTTTTACATATGCCAGATGGAGCAATACACGCAATAATCCGCACAACTAACGTTGTTAACTTGTCTGATATTGTTATCACTAACGGTGTTTTTTCTGCGGATATATCACCTGTTGAATTGCTGGACGATTCAAGTTTTGAACAAACTGTTGCTTTGCGCGATAAAGTTCGTGATGCTATGCAGATTTTATCAAATCATCACAAGTTCAAGATGGAAAAATTACACGCAATCGTTCAAAACTATCCAATGCCTGCATTTGTTGATACAGTGATTCAGATGGTAAACATTGATACAGAAGTCGCTGTTGAAATCTTGAAAATGAAAACATGGCGCGAAAAATTGGTAACTTTGCTTGAACAATTAATGCTTTCTATTGAAACAGAAAAAATTGAAGAAAACATAAATCGCCGCGTTCAAAACCAAATGGAAAACGGTCAAAGACAGGCTATATTACAAGAAAAAATGCGCGCTATACAAAAAGAAATGGGCGAAGACGACGAAGAATTAGACACAACAAGCATGCGCAAAAAGATTGAAAACTCTGCTATGCCGGCCGAAGCCAAAGAAAAAGCAATGTCCGAATTCAAACGTATGCGCACAATGTCGCCAATGTCCCAAGAAGGTGGGTTGCTTAAGACATATCTTGATGAATTATTGGCGATGCCATGGGACAAATCTGATACTGCGCCAATCGATTTGAATATCGCACGCAATGTTTTGGATAGTGAACATTCTGGCATGGTCCCAGTAAAAGAAAGAATATTGGAACATATTGCTGTTATGAAAAAGACCGGGAAAAACCGCGGCAGTATTTTATGTTTCGTTGGCGCCCCAGGGGTTGGCAAAACATCGCTTTGTAAATCAATCGCCAATGCACTGTCGCGCAAATATTGCAGAATATCTTTGGGCGGCATATCTGATGAAGCACATTTCCGCGGGCACAGAAAAACCTATATTGGCGCACAATGTGGACGCATTATGGACGCCTTAAAACGCTGTAAAACCAATAATCCTGTCATTGTATTGGATGAAATTGATAAAATGGGTCGCGATTGGCGTGGTGATCCTGAATCTGCGTTATTGGAAATACTGGACCCAGAACAGAACAAGTTTTTCCGCGATCATTATCTAGAAGTTGATTTTGATTTGTCCAACGTATTGTTTATCGCTACATCCAATTCTTTAAATATGTCTTCTGCATTAAAAGATCGTATGGAAATCATTGAAATACCGGGATACAGTGAACAAGAAAAGATTCAAATAGCGCGTGAACATTTGTTAAAACGCGCCGCCGAAGATACTGGTTGGAACATTGAAAACATTGTTATATCTGACGATGCTATTGCGCATATAATTCGCGAATATACAAGTGAACAAGGTGTTCGTGAATTACAACGCGAAATCGCAGCACTGTTGCGTCGCAGCCTTTTACAAAACAATGGCGTCGATGTTAAAACTGAGTTCACAAAAGATAAAATCGACGAACTGTTATCTGTACATCAAAACGCCAATATGGCAAACAAAATTGGATTCAGCGCGCGCTTATAAGGGAAATATCATGATTTTAGTTATAAACTCTTCTGCAAATGGCATAGATTTATTGCTGGACGATAAATTGGCACATTTTGATGCTGAAAAACAGGCAATCACACTACCAACAGCGGTCAATGATTTTATGAACCAAAACAATGTCAAAATGTCTGATTTAACAGCCGTTGGGGTGATTGTAGGTCCAGGCAGTTTTACAGGTATCCGTATGGGTATTGCCTATGCCAAAGGTTTGGGAATCGGGCTTAACATCCCTGTTGTTGGGGTAAATGCGTTTGAATTGTATATGTACGAAAACCCAAATGCATTTGTGGCTATTGATTCTGGACGTGGCGATTTCTTTGTTGCCTCACCAGTTCACGAACCTTGCACAATGACTATTGATGAAGTAGAAACAGAACAAATGAAATGTCCATCAACCGTGGGGCATAAACCATATAACCTGATATTTGCCAAAGACATTGTTGAAAACAAAATTAAAAACAACAAAAACGAACCTGTAATTCCAATGTATTTGCGTCCAAGTTATGCTGACAAATAAAGGAATCGAATATGAATATATTCCACAAAATAGCGATTTTACATCATATCAATAAGAATAAAGATAATGTTACATACGGTTATCGTTATGATATTGGTAATTCATCTGGTATGCATGAAGTAGAAATAAGAAATCATGGGAAAGTTGCTATACAGATGAACAGAGACTATTGGGGCAACACAAGTTTTTGTTTAGAATATAATCTTAAAGGCGCCGACAGATACATTATTCCAGCATGCAAACAATCATTTTTTGACGAACGTTTTATTGGAAGAATGTATTCAAAAATGTTTAACAATTATGTAGCAAAAAACGGCGTACCAACACACCAATCAAGATAAAAAATTATGTTTGAAGAACTTTCCAATCTTCATAAATTATGTTTTCCAAAGCACCCATGGTCGGCAGATGATTTTCGTGAATTAAAACAATCTGGATGCGAAATTATCATGTCTGAAAATGGCTTTATCGTGTACAGAATTGTGTGTGACGAAGCAGAAATTATAACCATTGGTGTAAACCCTGAAAAAAGACGTTTAGGAATCGCTTCTGCTATGATTGGAATTATTGAAAAAAACATTAAAAATCAAGGGGTTAAAAAAATATTTTTAGAAGTTGCTTCAAACAATGTTGCCGGCCAAAACTTATATAAAAATAACGGCTTTTTACCGGTAGGAATACGTCCAAAATACTATGATGGTGTGGATGCAATTTTAATGTCCAAAGACATATAATTTATTCGTTTATAAAATCCAATATTCTTTTATCAAAAATAACATCACGCGACGATAATGGTTTAACAATATGCATGTCATTTGCCCTTCTGGTTCGTGACAATGCAACGTATGTTTGACCATGTGCAAATGCCCCACGTGAAATATCAATTATAACCTTAGACAAAGTTTTACCTTGGGACTTGTGAATAGTCATTGCGTAACCCAACTGTAACGGGAATTGTTTGTACGATCCAACCTCGTTTTCCACTATACGATCGTTTTCGTCACGGGAATATTCTATTTTTTGCCATTTTTCGGGTTTTACAACAACCACATCATTCTTGTTATCGTCCAATAACTGTACAATTATTTCACGCGCATTTAATTGTTCCACAATACCAATAGAACCATTGTGCCATTTATCTCCATTTTTAACAAACATAACCAATGCACCCTGCTTTAACCTTAATTCCATAGGTGCCGGCACATCGTTTTCGTTAAAATTACCGGAAATTGTACCATTATAAGTTATTTCAGGCGCGTTTATTTGATAAAGTTTTTCGGCATTTATTCGTTCTGCTATGGCGCGAAAAGGCGTAATTATTACGGCATTTTTACGAATTGACTCGTCTTCTATCTTACACTGATTAAAAAACCCCAATGCCCCGGCATCATTATCACGTAAACGTATCAGATTATGTAGCAAATCGTCATCGCTTTGACGATATACTGTATTAAAATCAAACTTTATAAAATGTGCGCGTTTATAAACGTTAGAATCAAAGAAATACGCGTTTTTATATTCGTATGCTTGTTCATAATATTGTTCGCTGTCGCGTGTTATTACAGGCGGCAATTGAAACATATCACCAATAGCAACGATTTGAATACCACCAAACGGTTCGCTGCTGTGCCTTGCCTGACGTGCCAAGATATCAATAGCATCCAATAAATCAGGCGCAACCATTGATATTTCATCAATCACTAACACGTCCGTAGCAGTCAAGATATTCCGCGGTTTTGCTTTTAATTTTAATAATTCAGGCATAATAAAGTCGCGCGGTTGAATCTGAAACAAAGAATGTATCGTTTGTCCGCCAATATTCAACGCAGAAACAGCCGTAGGACACGCGCATACTATGCGTTTAGCAGATGCAGATTTAAGATATTGAACGAATGTTGATTTGCCTGTTCCCGCCTGCCCCAATATCAAAACATTTGAATGAGTACGTTCAATAGTATTAAACGCAGCCATTTGATTTTCATTTAAGATTGGGACCATGTCAACCATACGCGAATAATCACATATTTTGCGATAAAAAGCAAGATGTGTTCATTTTTGTCTTGCAAGTTCAGATAAAAAATATATAATAACTCTCGCTGTGGGCTAATAGCTCAGTTGGTTAGAGCGGAGCGCTCATAACGCTTTGGTCGTGGGTTCGAGTCCTACTTAGCCCACCACAGATAAAAAACCGTCCTTTTGGGCGGCTTTTTTGTTTTGGTTGGGACAAGTTGGACGAGAACCCTGTTCGACAAGCAGTAGATTTTGGAAGCGACAGCGCACCGAAATCGTCACAATTGACGCGCAGGCATTTATGCCGAGCGAGTCCTACTTAGCCCACCACAGATAAAAAACCGTCCTTTTGGGCGGCTTTTTTGTTTTGTTTTTACCGTGAAAACGTGATATAATATATTTTGAGATATTTTAAGGAGTTTCAAATGGATATATTGGACAAACAATACGAAGCCAGAAAAAGAAAAGAATTTATGAAAATTGTGGCACAACAAAAAGAAAAAAAGAAACAGGAACAAATAATGGAACTGAAACGTTCCGGCAAAATCAAGAAAAAGTGATAAAAAACCGTCCTTTTGGGCGGCTTTTTTATTTGATATTTCATATCTATGCAGTAGAATTACAGTATGAAAACTTATGATGTGATTATTATTGGTGCGGGTGCGGCAGGATTAAAGGCTGCCAGTGTTCTGGTATCACGAAAAAAATCTGTTTTGATTATTGATATGGGTGATACACCGGCACGCAAAATTGCCGTTTCTGGTGGTGGAAAGTGTAATTTTACCAATCTGCGCGCTGATTATACACATTATTTTGGCAAAAATCCGCAATTTGTACGATCTGCGCTTTCGCAATGGACACCAAAAGACACATTAGATTGGGTTTATAAGCATAAAATTGGTATTTATGAAAAAGAACCTGGTCGTTATTTCTGTAAAAACAGTGCCGAAGATATCATCAACGCTTTATTGAGTGATATAAAAAATACCGAAATTAAATACAATACAAGTGTCATTGATATAAAAAAAGCAGACGGTGTTTTTCAAATAAAAACCGATAATGGCGATTTTGCCGCAAAATCAGTTATTGTTGCGACCGGCGGACTATCTTATCCGCATTTGAATGTATCAAATATCGGGCATATAATTGCGAAACAATTTGGACATAAAATAGAACCTGTACGCCCCGCCCTTTGCGCGATAAAGACAAGGGCTTTTGATGCTGAATTAGCTGGTATTTCATTGTCTGTACAAATTATCATCGGCAAACACAAAATAAATGACGATTTATTATTCACACATTTTGGTATTGGTGGGCCTGCGGCTTATCGCGCAACACTGTTTGCAGAACATAACATAAACATAGGTTTTGCGCCAAATACTGATATTTTTGAATTTCTAAAATCAGCAAAACAAACAAGTGGCAAAAAGACTGTCGCAAATATTTTATCGGGTATTTTGCCGAATAAATTAGCACACTTTTTATGCGACAACACCCGAAATATCGCAGATTTACGCGACAATGAATTAAAACAAATCGCATCAAAAATTAACCACTTTGAAATCAATGATGCCAACGCTATCGGCTTACAGAGTGCGGAAGTAACCGCCGGTGGTATTTCTGTTGATAAAATATCGTCTAAAACAATGGAATCAGGGCTTTGTAATGGGCTTTATTTTGCCGGCGAAGTTATGGATATTACCGGTGATTTGGGCGGTTATAATATACAATGGGCTTTTTCAAGCGGTTATGTTGCCGGATTAAACGCTTAAATTTAATCATTTCATATATTATTTATTCGGCATATTTTTCTTATGCTATAAAAAACTTTTGTATATCACTGTATTTTTAGAAAGAAGCTGTCATACACTGACGTTTTACAAAGTAATTTGAATTACCCTGAAGCGTTTCTATTCTGTTCGCTCTTGAGCATTCCCATTCTGTGACAGGATATAAAACATTCCATACTTCCATCAGATTCTTGGTTGATGTAGGCATAGTATATTTTGGATATGCGGCATCAAAATACAAATATGTTCTTGCTATTGGTCCTCTGGTATACACAGGTGGCTCTACAGCATTGTTCACTACTTTCATAGGACATGTTCCAAAAGTATAATCAGAAACATCTGGCATTTCTACAAATGGGTAATTTGAGTGCATTGCGTTAACAGAACCAATAGAAGGATAAAGATTATATAAATCAGATAACATATATTTAAACTCTAAGTTCACTGCTTCAGCACAAGCGCGCCCTTTATATGAGGTACCATCACTGCGAACACATCGTGGATCACCAACAGTCCATTCTGTAAAGTTTTGTCCGAAATTTTCAGCCGGAACTATGTGTTCTATTTCTAATACTGTGGCTCTATTTGCATAAGCAGGTGTTGTAAAGCCACTTGGCAAAGTTATTGTTTTATTTGCATCAAAAGTAGCATGACAATAGAATGTTTCCCTGTGATCGTAATAAATATCGTTCAACAGCCTGTTCTTTGCACTAGTAAATGAACTTATTGTTGAATTTCCTTGGAAATTCGAAGTACAAGTAAATGTTGTCGTATCCCATATTCCATCATTATCTTCACAGAACATTTTGGCTAGCAACGTATCATCGTATACGTAATAACTACCCGTACGTAATTTTCTTTCTGAATATAAATTTATAGGCGTTTCTTGTGTTGCTAAATTACCATAAAAATATTCATATTCGTCTTCATCTTCATTATAAAAACGAGTAACCAATGTCTTTTCTGTTCGTTTTACACTGTTCAAGTACACTGTATCAGTTCCTACGTGTAATAGATGACCACAAGAATTCACACTTGACATACCCCTTGGTGACAACAGACCTGTTGGACAATCAAAAATACCCTGATCTGAACTAGAAGTAGTTACACCTGACAATCCTGGGCAATAATGATTTTGCAAACATACTCTACAAGAAACATTGTTAGCTGGTAAATATGTACCTGCGTCGCACTTATACAAATTATTACCTTCTGTTACGTATTGTGCGTACAATGTTATATCACCAGAAGCGTTTGGAGATATTTCGAATACTTGTGTTCCATTAGTTGCATCGGTAAACCAGCCAAGGAATATATAATTATCTTTATGTGGTTCACAATCCAAAACTTTACCAATACCACCAACATATGTATCATTTGGACAGCCACTTCCGCCGTTTGTATAATTGTAAATAATATTATACAATGGTGTACAAGCAACCTTTTGTTCGAACCATTCTTCGAATCCTGTTATATACTGAGTCATACCAGCAGGACATACTTCAGCCAAGTTTGTTGTATTAAATATTTCTAACATTTGGTCGTTTGCTTGAGTTGATGTCAGTATATTTTTAAACAAGAATGGTGGAATATACGAAGACAAGCTTGTTGCGCCCTTGAATGTGCCTCTAAGCATATTATCTGCTGGAGCTCCAGAGATGCCCACAAACAATGCTTCTGGGATAGAACCGGTTAAGCCACTGCAGCCTGCAAAAGTACCACTAAATATATTACTTTGTGCTTGGCCAGATATACAAATGTTATTTTGTCTATCATAACAGAACAGATTAGCAGGTATATTGCCAGTCAAACCTTCACAACCATAGAATGTACTTCTAAACATGCTGCTTGCTGGTTGGCCTGTTATACCCTGGAAAAGAGACGAAGGTATTTCTCCATACAATCCAGAACATCCAGAAAATGTTCCATTAAACATAGAACTAGCTGGGGCCCCGGTTATACAAATATTGTTTTGTTTATCATAACAGAACAAATTAGCAGGTATATTGCCAGTCAAACCTTCACAACCATAGAATGTTGAATCAAACATATTAGTTTCTGGGGAACCGTTTATACCGCGGAACAAGTCAGCAGGAATTGATCCAGACAATGAAGAACAACCATTGAAAGTTGAATAAAACATCGACTTTGCTGGAGCGCCAGAGATACAAATGTTATTTTGTCTATCATAACAGAACAGATTAGCAGGTATATTGCCAGTTAAGCCGGAACATCCTGCAAAAGTAGAATAGAACATTGACTGTTGTGGCACACCTTTTATACCACGGAACAATCCAGCAGATATAGTTCCAGATAACGAAGCACACCCATTGAAAGTATTGCTGAACATATATTCTTGTACATTACCACTGATTGTAGCAAACAAATCTGCAGGGATCGATCCTGTTAAGTTGGCACAATCTTTAAATGTAGAATAAAACATATTTGTTGTAGTTCCTGTAATTCCAGCAAACAGATTTTCTGGTATTGTACTTTCAAGATTAGAACAACCAGAGAATGTTGAAGTGAACCTTGGATTTAATTGGTTGCCACTAGTCAATGTTGGGAACAAAGCCGCCAAACTTCCATAAATTCCTGTAACATATTGATTGTTTGCAAAACTGATTGCTGCAACAGAATAACTTGTACTGTATGCTGTTGCGGTTCCCTTGATACCAATGATATATTCACCCGCTTCTTCGTATGTATGGGTATAAGTTCTGTTCACAGTATCTTGTTTTTCAATAATCTCAACTACACCATCACCCCAATTAACGTGGAAAATACCAGATGCAGATAATTTGAATGAAAATTCTGTATCATCTTCTGGGATATCTACTGATACAGTAAATGGATATGTTATGGCCTGCCATTTAGCATAAACTGTCACATCACCAAGGGATTCAGTTGAAATAGATGTTACTTGGTTATCAAATGTGTCCGTATCATACCAGCCAAGGAAATCATAACCAGCGCGCAATGGTTCACAAGTAAGTCGTTTGCCCTCACCGAAAGTATATTGTTCTGTATTACAGCCATAACCACCATTTAATACATAGTTTATATTGAATCTTGAAGGCAAACATAAATTAACATCTTCAGTGTCATATAAACCTTCACGCAAAACACGTTTATTGCCTGTATTAGTTGCACACATTCTTGGGCAATTACCGCTGCAAGCATCTACGTTAGCGGCTTTATAATTATAGACCCATTCACTTGTCAAAGGATGTGTTCTTTCGCAATAACAATAAACACCTGTTGCATCCCCTGCTTCTGCATCCAAATCAGGTTTTACAGTTCCTTGGGTAGAGGTTGATTCGGACACACACGCACTGTCCCCTTTGATAGTAATATAATCAAATACCGTAGTCCAAGTTGATGCGGAAGCATTCCAACTTGCATCCGTACTACTACTTGCGATATGCGCCAACACATCTACAAATCCAGAATTACATATACATGAAGATGCCCCAACGTTGCTGTAAGAATAAGCAGGACAAATCTTTATACCCTGGTCTTCTGTATCAGAAACAACGAAATCGCCGCCCAAACAATAATTATTTGCCAAACATGGGACGCACGCATTTGCACCACGTGGTAAATATTCACCAGGATCACAATGTATTGGTTCAGGCATACATGTGGTATTATATTCATTAAGGAATACACCGTTACGCAGTTGTTCTTGTGATTTTGTATAATTTGCACAATATGTTGGGCAGTTTTTATCACAAGCCTGATCATTAGCTGCTTCGTAATTATAAGTCCAGTAACCTTGCACAGGGAAAGACATTCTGCACCAGCAATATTTACCATCTCTGTCACCTGGTTCTGCTGTTGCGTCTGGATCTGTTGTACCTCTGGTTGATTTCTTATAATCTAAACAAGCGCTTGTCCCAGTAAGTTTACCATACGAGAATATAGCTTCCCAATCATCACCTTCAGCGCTATGTCCGGTACCGTCAATGTCTGTTTCTTCACGCAAATCAAATGTATTTGCGATACAATGGCACGCAGAAATGGCACTTGATCCCTCATTACTTGTTGAATAAGTTGGCTGACAAGGGTTTCTACCCTGAATTTCGCCATTGTAATACCAAGTCCCACCAGGGCACCAGTGACCTATTTCGCAAGTTTCGCAATAATCTACATTCAAATATTCACCAGGATCGCATGTATATTTTGGTGCAGTACACATAGTTGTAATGCCGGTGAACAAACCAGTTCTCATCTCTTCATATGAAGCAATATTAGTAGCGCATTTTGATGCACAATTAGTATTGCAAGCAGATTCATTTGTTGCGGTATAAGAGTAAGTATAAACCGACGGTGCTAACGATTCCATCTGGCACCAGCAATACTTACCGCCTGATTCTTCACCTGTTACCGCGACGTGGCTTGCACCAGAAGTTGTTTGTCCACGTGTAGAACCACTGGCGCTTACACAAACACTGTGTCCAGATAATATACCATATGGGAATTCTACGGCCCATTTTCCATCGCCAGACGACAAAACAGTTCCGTTTGATGTTGGTGTAGGTGTCCAAGCATTATAACCTGTACGGCAAGTACAAGCGCTTGCAGATATGGATCTGGCTGGACTTGTTGTATTATCTGGGCAGTCATCACGTCCTTGGATTTCGCCGTTATAGGAATATGTTCTTGGGCCGCCATTACCATCACCCGGGCAATAATGGCCTGGTTCGCAAGCTTCGCAATAATTGATTTTCAAATATTCGCCGGCTGGGCAAGTATAAGTAGCACCCACACAATAATTACCGACATCGCCAGCACTACTGAACAAACCGTTACGCAATTCTTGTTGAGAACTTCCATAATTTGCGCACAATCTTGCACAGTTTGTATTACATCCAGATTGGTTAGATGCTTTATAGTTATAAGTCCATAAACTGTCATCAGGGCTTGTCACTTTGCACCAGCAATATTGCCCATTACTATCTGCGATATTGGCACTTAACGAAGAATTAGTTGTACCTTTGGTTTTGCCATTAGTAGTCAAACAAGCACTTCCACCAGAAACAGTTCCATATGGGAATACAATAGACCAAGTAAATGTATTTTTATCATATTCGAATGAAATACCATCAACAGCGGTCAATGTATATAATTTTTCATGACCTTCCTGGCATCCTGATGCAGATCCACTCCAATGGGCATACAACGGTGAAGCAGTTGTTTTATCCCAATTTTTCGCGGATGTCATATTGGCATTATAATATTTTGTTCCGCCAGAACGTTGATCATAATAACCGGTAAAGTTATATCCACCCAAAGACGGTCTTGTTAAATGTTCTTCGGAAGTATCATACAAAGGCATTGGTTCGCCATATTTGACCGAAACAGTGGCATTAATATCATTATCAGACGGACCAGAGTTTTGATACAAATCGATATTCACTGGTGCCACATCGCAAGAAACCTTTTGACCTGGAACTGTGGTTGCATTTTCATAAAGCCAATAAGGTTCAAAGCCGGTAATATATTGGTCAAGTCCGTATGGCACACAAGATATCGCAATGCCGGTATTACGGAATATATTAGTCATGAAATTGCTTGCATCTGGGGTTGCAGATATTCCACCAAAGAAATGTGGTGGTATATACGCGGTTGTTTTATTATTACCCCAATCAAAGGTATTTAATTTTGTATCACCATCAAATGTGTGGGAAAACATATAACCTGCCGGATTACCGGATATACCACTAAATAAATCATAAGGGATTGTCGTTAATTCTGTACAACCACTGAATGTAAGGTTAAACATGGAGCCTGCAGTACCAGATATACCACTAAATAATCCGGATGGTATCGATCTTAAATCGGTGCAACCCTTAAACGTTTCCTCAAACATACTCACTGCGGCACCCGATATATTAACAAATAAATCGGATGGTATTGATGCCAAATCGGTACAATCGGCAAATGTTAGCCCAAACATGGAACTTGCATGACCAGATATCCCGGCAAATAATCCGGACGGGATTGATGTTAGACCACTGCCCTTGAAACACCCTTTATCTTCATCTGTTCCAAACATATAATTTGTGGCGCCATTTACACCGTTAAATAAATCGGCCGGCACGGATGTTAATTCGGTGGCGTTCATAAACGTAGTGTTAAACCGTGGTTGTGTTTGACCGACAGTCGCAGTGGTTAATGTTTTAAATATTTGCCCCAATGATCCAGATACAGATGCAATCTTTGGTGCATTGGTATCATTAGCATTCCTTCTTATGTTAAAACTTATTGCCGGTGACCCATGTGTATTATTATACCCTTTGGCGGCGCCACCAAAGCGGATTGTATAAGAACCTTCATCATCATAATCGTGGGTATATGTTGTTTCTGTTAAATTATTGGTACGTGATATTGGTTCAATTGTGCCGTCGCCCCAATCTACAATGAAGTCACCAGCCGCAGACATTTTGAATTCAAAATGATCTGTGTCGGATGTTGTGGTTAAACTGAATGGGAATGAATATTCACATGAAACCTTGCCATTGAAATAAGATTCAAATCCGGTTATATGTTGGACCATATTATATGGCGTACATGATGTGGCCAGACCGGAATTATAGAATACACTTGACATTTGGCTGGTTGCGGTGGTTGATTGTGAAATACCGTCAAATAACTTTGGTGGTATGTAACTGCTTAAATTGGTGCAACCATTGAATGTATAGTAAAACATATATTGTGCCGGGGCACCGGATATACATATATCGTTTTCCGAATCATAACAGAAAAGGTTTTCTGGGATTGATCCGCTTAAACCACTGCAATTAAAGAATGTACTGTTAAACATATATTGTGCCGGGGCACCGGTAATACCACGGAACAATCCCGCCGGTATTGATCCCGTTAAACCACTGCAATTTTGGAATGTATATTGAAACATATGATTTGCCGGTGTGCCGGTAATACCACGGAACAATCCCGCCGGTATTGATCCCGTTAATCCACTGCAACCATAGAATGTAGCGTAAAACATATAATCTGCCGGGGCACCAGATATACAAATATCATTTTCCGCATCATAACAGAAAAGGTTTTCTGGTATTGATCCACTTAAACCACTGCAATCCTTGAATGTATATTGAAACATATAATTTGCCGGTGTGCCGGTGATACCACGGAACAATCCCGCCGGTATTGAACCCGTTAAACCAGTGCAACCTTGGAATGTAGAGGCAAACATATTACTTGCCGGGGCGCCGGTGATACCAGCAAATAATGTCGCCGGTATTGATCCCGTTAAACCACTGCAACTAAAGAATGTAAAGGCAAACATTCTGTGTGTTGTTCCGGATACACCATTGAAAAGGTTCGCCGGGATTGACCCGCGCATATTTGATGCATAAAAAAATGTCTGATAAAAGCTTGGTTGGGACGCCATACCAGATGATGGATTTGAAACCGTTCCAAATATTTGTCCCAATGATCCGGATATTCCCGCAATCTTTTTAACATTGGTATCGGTATTGCTGTTATTAATATTAAACCTTATTGCCGGAACAGCAGTGTCATTAACGCCAGCATTATTATAACCTGTTGCTTCGCCATCAAAACTGATTATATATGATTTATATGCGCTATAATCGTGGGTATATGTTGTTTCGGTTGTATCATTGCGTGTTATGGTTTGTACATTGCCATCGCCCCAATCAACCGTAAATTCACCTGCGGCGGACATTTTGAATTCAAAATGGTTGGTTGATGTGGTTGTCACCTGGAACTTACCATGTCCCCAGTGAGCATAAAGTTTGCCGGTGGTATTTACCCCGTCCCAATTATGGGCGGATGTCATATCGGAATTATAATATTTTGTTCCCATATGACGGTCATCGAAATAGCCCAAAAATATCCATCCCGAACGTGTTGGTGCGGAAAGTACCTGATTTTCCGAATCAACCGATGGCATCGCGGCACCGAAATGCGCAATAACCGTGCCATTTGTATCGTCATCATCATCAGATTCATTTTGATAAAGTGTGACCTCTGATTCATCATTTATACATGAAACCTTTTGTCCCGGGGCGGTTGTCGCATCTTCATAATACCAATAATCTTCGAATCCGGTTTCATATTGGACCATATCATATGGAACACAAGATGTCGCAATGCCGGAATCGCGGAATATATTCTTCATTTGATCGGTTGCGGTGGTTTCGGTTGAAATACCCGCAAAAAGGGTTGGCGGTATATAACTGCTTAAATTGGTACAACCATAGAATGTATGGCTAAACATAGATTGTGCCGGGGCGCCGGTGATACCACGGAAAAGTGTCGCCGGTATTGATCCCGTTAAACCAGTGCAACCATTGAATGTATTGCTAAACATAGATTGTGCCGGTGCACCGGATATACATTTACCATCTTCAAAATCATAACAGAAAAGGTTTTCTGGGATTTCACCCGTCAATCCACTGCAACCAAAGAATGTATAGTAAAACATATAATTTGCCGGGGTGCCGGTGATACCACGGAACAATCCCGCCGGGATTTCACCCGTTAAACCACTGCAACCATTGAATGTAGAGGCAAACATATATTGTGTCGGGGCACCAGATATACATATATTATTTCCCGCATCATAACAGAAAAGGTTTTCTGGGATTGATCCGCTTAAACCACTACAACCAGAGAATGTATAGTAAAACATCTCATATGCCGGGGCGCCAGATATGCCCTTGAATAATGTTGCCGGTATTGATCCCGTTAAACCTCTGCAACCAAAGAATGTACCTTCAAACATATAACTTGCCGGGGCACCGGTAATACCGTCAAAAAGGTTTGCTGGTATTGTTCCCATCATATTTGATGCGCCACTAAATGTGTAATAAAATCTTGGTTGTTTTTCCATGCCGGATGGTGGATTTGAAACCGTTCCAAATATTTGTCCCAATGATCCGGATATTCCCGCAATCTTTTTAACATTGGTATCGCTAGTGCCATCTATATTAAATCTTATCGCAGCTCTATTACTGCTGACATACCCCGTGGCGGCACCGTTAAACTTCACCTGGTGGGCGCCGGCAGATTGCCATGTGCATGTATATGTGGTTTCGCTTGTTCCGGAACGTGTAATTGTATTATTATTTGTTACGTCGCTTGGGCTTGCATTTGAAGTCAATGTTCCGCCATCGCTACAATCAACGGTGAAATTACCGGCCGCGGTCATCTTCCATTTGAATGATGTTGTATCTGACTTTGTTGTCACGATAAACTTAGCATCCAACCATTTGGCATATAATGTTTTATCGCCAGTCGATCCATGTTCAATTTGTGTTATTGGGCTTGTAAATGCAGAATCTGTGAACCAACCACCAAAGAAATAATTCGTTTTCGTTGGTGTGCCCAAAACTATTGTTTCAGAGTTTGATGTATATGTCGTCGGTGCATTCGCAAAGTTCGTTCCGCCGTCCAACACGTATGTTATCGTATATGTACTTCCTTCGTCACAGGAAACTTTTTGACCTGGGACAGTTGTTGCATTTGGATAAAGCCAATCGTCTTCGAATCCTGTTTCGTATTGTTCCAATCCATATGGCGTACAAGATATCGCAATACCGGAATTGCGGAATATATTCGTCATTCCATGTGATCCTTCTGTTGAAATATTCGCAAAAAGGGCCGGTGGTATATAACTGCTTAAATTGGTGCAACCTTGGAATGTTTCAGCAAACATACCACTTGCTGGGGCGCCAGATATGCCCTTGAATAATGTTGCTGGGATTGATCCCGTTAACCCACTGCAACCATAGAATGTAGAGTCAAACATAATTGTTGCCGGGGCGCCATAGATACAGTTTGACGTGTCTGGGCTGGTTATATTCTGACAGAATAATGTTGCCGGGATTGATCCTTCCAATCCATTGCAACCTTGGAATGTTGCAGCAAACATACCACTTGCCGGGGCACCATGTATGCCCGCGAATAATGTTGCCGGGATTGATCCTTCCAATCCATTGCAACCAGAGAATGTACCGGCAAACATATAACTTGCCGGGGCACCGGTTATACCGCTGAATAATGTTCCTGGAATAGTTCCTTCCAATCCGCTGCAATAATCGAATGTAGAACGAAACATATTATTTACAGGGGCGCCGTATATACCACTGAATAATGTTGATGGAATTGTGCCGGATAATGTACTTTCCGCAAAGGTTCCGCTAAACGATGGGTTTTGATTATTTGATAATGTGCCAAATATTGCCCCCAATGACCCGGAAATCGTATTTATTTTATTATTAAACGCAAATGATATTGCCGCACCTGTATCGCCCTCATCATAGCTGAGGTACAAATTCATGGTTGTAACGTCGTACGCATTTGCACGTCCACCCATATGTATTGTATATGTTCCAAATTGTGTATAATCGTGCGATATGCTTTCGCGACCAAATGTTGATTTGGTTATCTTGTCAACATTACCATCACCCCAATCAATATAGAAAGTTCCTTTGGCACCAAGCCAGAATGAGAAACTTGATGTTTGTTGTTTTGTTGTTACCTGGAACTTGTCATCTTCCCAGCGTGCATAAAGGTGCAAGTTGCCGGTTGAACCCTGAACAATTTGGGTTATTGGTGTTGTAAATGTTGAATCTGTGTACCAGCCGGCAAAGATACTGCCCGTCTTGGTTGGGTTGCCCAATGTTATTGTTGGCGTTGTTGTGGTATATGTCGTCGGTGCACCAGTATAATTCGTCCCACCATCCAAATGATATGTGATTGTGTATGTATTCGGCGTCCATTTAGCATATAATGTCGTATTTTGGGCCATATCCCATGTGTGTGCCGATGTTCCATTTGCATTGTAATATTTGGTTCCTAGTACCGTTTGGCCACCGCCAGCGTTCATCATATTAAAATACCCATTAAATGTATATCCAGTACGTGTTGGCAACGTTATTGGGGTTGGCATTACAGCACCATACGTTGCAGTTACAGACGTTGTTCCATCCACCGCATCTTCCGCATTTTTATTCAATGTCACGATGTATGTACTTGCATCACATGATGGTGCAGTTGGTTGAACAGCACCAAACACCGTAGCACGGAAAGCGAGGGTGTCTGAATGCGCAGTCTGCAAGCCGTACGCGCAGCTGCTAGCACAGTAGTACGCGCAAATCGACGCGCTTTGGACGTAGTTGAACACCCACGAAGAGGACACGCTTTGCAAGGTTCCGTCTTTTGGTGTATATCCATCAACATGACACCAGCAATATTTTGCCTCTTCTGTGCCAGTTTGGTCTGTTATTGATGATTCTGTTGAGAATGAATATGGTCCAGACCAGTTTGCTGTACCTGGTGTTGTGCTACATGCTGCATGTCCATGTATTATACCGTTGTTCCCATAATTTACCGCAAACGCATTTGTATCACCACTTGTTATACCATAGAAACTTTGCCCGTAACTTGCTCCAGCTTCTGAGAAGTCATTGTCACCGTTTATATATGCTTTGCTTACACCTTCGCCTGTACCAACTGCTGTTGCTAAATCAAAATCGGCGGTGCCTGGGTTGTATGTATAACCGGTATCACAGGTGAACTTAGCCCAGAATGTTTTATTACCATAATCTGTCGTTGGTATTGATTGTGGGTTTGCGCAACCTGTTAAACCGACGCTTGTGCACCAACCGTCAAATGTAGCGTTTTGTTTTGTTGGGGTCGCGTTAACTGTCGCACCAGTGCCATATGTATATGTCGCTGGTGTTATGCCCGACATTGTAGCATATCCATCCATATATGTGATGTTGTATGTCGTCTCTTCCCACTGTGCATCAATATATACCTTGTTGCTACCGAAGAAAGAACGCAAGTTTTTAAATGTCGTTGTTCCGGCAGCACGTTTTGGCGCAAAATACGTTGTTCCAGTACCAATAGATGAACCGTTAACATAGTGTGTTATCCCCGATTCCATACCAGATATATTCCAACCAGTAAACGTATATCCTTC
>JBGUKY010000009.1:0-2860 GCA_045114635.1 Candidatus Enterousia sp. | reverse complement strand
GCGCAAATCTTTTGCTTTTGGTAATGTTGTTTTAATTTGTTCTTTTTCAATCAAATTTTTTGCCAAACCAATAAACATGGCTTTGCGAGCATTTGTGTCGCGATTGAAAGTACGACCTGCTTTCATATGTCTCATTGATTACTCCTTTGTGTTTCTGCCCTGCTTTACATCAGGGATTTTCGAGACACCACAACCAAAAATTTATTTCTGAGATGTGGATTTGTTTTTTTTGTAAACTCCTAGCGGAGTGTGAAAATTGTCAGAATGTGTTAGTTGGAAGTGTTTGGTGGTTCGCGGTGTAGTCAAGTTACATAAGAACCGCCAAACACAACAAATGGCACATTATCACAATTTTATTTATACGGATCTTCGTATTTTTTAGCCAATTCAGCAATGTTTTCTGGTGGCCATCCTGGAACTTCCATTCCAAGTGACAAGCCCATTGCTTCCAATTGGACTTTGATTTCGTTCAAAGATTTACGGCCGAAGTTTGGTGTTTTCAACATATCATTTTCGGTCTTTTGAACCAATTCGCCCAACCAATTAATCTTGTCATTCTTCAAGCAATTTGTTGCACGAACAGATAATTCTAATTCATCAACATGTTTCAACAATTTCGAATCGAATGGCAAAACATCTTTTGCTTTTTCATCATCAGATGCAGCGTTCGCTTGTGTTGGATCTTCGAAATTGATAAAGACAGTCAATTGGTCTGTCAAAATACGTGCAGCATATGCAATCGCATCTTCTGGTGTTACAGAACCATTTGTTTTAACAGTCAATTCCAATTTATCATAATCTGTTGATTGACCAACACGTGTTTGAGAAACGGCGGATGCCACATTCAAAATTGGAGAATAGATAGAATCAACAGGAATTGTTCCCAATGGCAAATCTGTTGCATTGATATTTGCAGGAACATAACCACGGCCTGATGCCAATGTGATTTCCATATCCAAAGTTGCGCCATTATCCAAAGTGCAAATTTCTGCATCTTTGTTCATAACTTCAACATTAGAACTTGTTTCAATCATACCAGCAGTAACAACAGCTGGGCCTTTAACCTTTAATGTTGCTTTGTGTTGACCTTCGGTTAATGCTTTGAAATAAACACCTTTCAAATTCAAAAGGATATCTGTGACATCTTCACGAACACCACTGATGCTGCTGAATTCGTGTTGAACGCCATCAATTTTAACATAAATTGGTGCGCATCCTTGAAGCGAAGACAACAAAACACGACGCAATGCTGTGCCAAGCGTCAAACCAAAACCCTTTTCCAAAGGTTCAGCAATTAAAGTTGCGATATTAGGATTTTTTTCGTCGACTTTGATATTCAATTTTTTTGGCTTGATCAAAGTCATCCAGTTTTTTTCGATCATTTTTTACTCCATCAGGCTTAGTTTATTATTTTCACCAGATTTGCACGATTTTTCCTTCGTGCTCGCGAATTTTATACCAAAAAATACTGAAAGTCAATGTATTTGATAACAAAAAATATCAGATTAGTGCGAAAGGAGTGCGGTGTTTTTGTACTTTGGTTTCTTTTCAACCTGTTGCACAACTTTTGTATTAATGGTGCCAAATGTCACATTATTCCCCAAAGCAAATGAAGACTTACACTTGTCACGATTTACAATCCCACCTGAATCAGAGATTTCCCCATCTTCAGAAGTACATGCGCAATTTGGTTTATGACAAAACTGTGGCGGTATCAATTTACACGCAGCAGCAGATGTACACTTAATACCATATGCTTGTCCGTTATTATTTGGCCTACTTTTCGACAAACAAGTACCATCTGCTGGACTGCTATAATATGTCGAATACCCAAGCGCGCACTTTCCACAAGCCCTTGCACCAGATTCAGAATATTCATCTTTATCACATGCGGTTATACGATCGCAATAAAGATTTTTAACTTCGCTGTTTTGGTCATCATCGTTTCCCGGACATTCATAACCTGCAGGACATACAGAACATATATCACTTGATCGATCAACACAGTGTCCACCATTACAAAAACCACACGTTCCATTTACATTATACAACTGATTACCGTTAATGGTACCACATTGTACACAGTAATCTTTTGTTACCGTACCATTATTTGGTTTGATGATATTCCCCGGATATCTTGTCTGATCCGTCTCATCAACAACAACAGATAATATATCGGCTTCTACTCTGTAATTAGGTTGGCGGACAAAACCTTCTGAACTGCTATTATACACATATATTACATTTGTTTCATCACTACAAGATGATAAATCCGTATTCAATTTTATCATACAACTTTCAATACCCTTGACACTTGTTCCTTGAAAATATTGATAAAGTCCACTGGTTTCTTCTGGATCATAAAAATCAGGACATCTTGTAACAGTAGAAGTTTCTGTATCATAATATTCCCCAAGAGAAACACATTCATTATTCACAATATTTCCATTACATGTGTCGTCAGCAAAACATGTATCTGGCAACATACCAACCAAGCATGCGCATACAGCAACAAAAAAATGTGATATGTTTATTTTCATATTGCAAAAAAACCTTTCTTCCAATCTATGTGGATATAATATCAATTTTATGTTTTTTGTGCAATGTAAAAAAAAATTGTTTTTATATAATTTTTATAAAAAAAACACCACCAAAATTGGTGGTGTAATTTTTGTTCGCAAATGCGTATTAAACACGACGAACTTTCTTTGGACGGCACCCGTTGTGTGGAATACGTGTCGTATCTGTAATAGATTGAACAACCAATCCTGCATTTGCCAAACCACGAACAGCAGATTCACGACCTTGACCAATACCGCGCATCAAAACATCAACTGTTTTCATACCCATTTCGGCAACT
>JBGUKY010000008.1:0-110949 GCA_045114635.1 Candidatus Enterousia sp. | reverse complement strand
TATGAAAAAGGTAAAATCAGAATATGTGATGTTTTTAGATAGTGATGATTTTATTCATCCGCAAACTATGGAAATTGCATATGAATTGGCACAAAAAAATAATGTAGATATGGTTTCGTTCTTAAAAAATAATGTGTCATCAAATGCGAAGATTGATAAACATGATAAAATTACAAAATTTGATTTTATTGTGACAGATAATGTTTTAAAGTACTCTGCTGAACGTGATGGTATAAGATCAAAATATGCAATAAAGCGCGCATACGTTTGGCAAAAACTTTATAAAACAAATTTGATTAAAAATATACAATTTCCTGTGGATGTAAGATTGTGTGAAGATTTTTATTGGTTAAGTGAAGTTTATTCAAAGTTACCGAAAACATTGATAGCAAATGTTGGTTTGTATTATTATGTTCAAAATGAAAGTTCATTATTACATACGTCTAAGAAAATGGATTTCATCAAATATGTTTGGATGGGCTTGAAACATAATTTTGATATATATAAAAATATGAATAAAAAATATTTTAAATTATATAGAGAAAATTTTGTTTGGCCGTTTGTTTATTCAATTGTCAGAACTATAAAAACACTTGATGATGAAAATGATAAAAAAGTAGCCGTTGGATATATAAAAGATATTTATGAAAATGGTATGTGCTCAAGACCGTATGATTTACAATCTTTGAAATATTATTTCAGGGTTAAAAAATTATTAAAATCATATTCCTGATTTTTTAAAGCGACTTGGAATTTTTACAACAGGTCTTAACCCGAACATTGCAGGTTTACGTAGCGCGTATATTGGACGACAATATGTTTGTAAGTTGCGTGCAATGTTCAACCATCTTTCAGATTTTGGTTTTGATTTTGTTACATGATTGATTGTCCCATTTCCACGTCGTTTAAGATGTTTAAGCCAATCTGATCCACGTTTTTTTGCTTTTTCTTCAAGCATATTCATATCAATAGCACCAAAGTGAAGCAGATATAAATTTTTATCAATATGAAAATTGTGATGGCGTATGCTGTGAAATCCGCTTCCCCAAGTTACTGGTTTGTTTATAATAACAGGTTTTGTGTAACGCGTAGAAAGCAGGGCATATTCGCGCTGTTCCAAAAATGGCGCGGTGGTATCCAACATTGCCTCGTTGTACAAATGCTGACCGACATCCAGTCCAAGGCCAGAAAGCGTTGTATGTATTTTTTTACCAGATAAATATTTTGATAATGTTGTGTGGAGTTTTGGATCAACAACAAGAAACTCATCACTATCACAACCAATAACTATATCATAAGTTTTTAATAATTCGTGCGCTAATTCTGATAATTGTTTTATTCTATATTTGTCACCAGCAGTACGTGATAATTGTTCGTGTGGTAATTTTTTTATGTGGGTATTGCCAGCATTTTCTGGCGTTTTTTGATCTGTGCCGTCTAATAAAATATACAGATTTTCAGTTCCGAATTGTTTTCCATAGTATGCAATCCAGCGTGATAAAAAGAATTCATCATCGCGCGCCATTGTAATTGCTGCTATTTTTTTGTTTTTTATCATATCCAACCGCCTTGCAATTTGTCTCTTGTGTATATAAAAGTGCGATACAATATTTTTAATGGGTTATACGTTAACAACCAGTTTATATATTTTGCCCCATATAAATACTTTGCGGTTTTTATGATCGCGTTTGCCGCAGGTTTGTCGCAATGATTTAAGATATATTTTAATTGTTTGCCAAACATACCATTGTGTCGGGTAAAAGACAATTTTTTTATGAAAGGGCATCCGTGTTTAAATAAATATTTTGGCATGTTATAAGTAAACCGTCCATGTCGTACAAATAACCCAGATAAAGAACAACCATTATTTTTCACAAGATTTGAAAGGCCATGTTCATATTTTATTGTTACTTCGGTCTTTCCTGGCTCTTGTTTGATACCGTACATAAAATCATGAAACCAAGACGACATAAATATATTTTTATTTAATCTTATAAACCAAGATTCTATAAATGTATGAGTTTTGTGCTTTGACATAACCATTCCGCACGCGTCAGCGGTGTCAGCTTCCATTTTTTCAAGTGTCTTTTTGACGTCATAAAATGGGCCAAATACAGAATCATTCATTAAATAAACATATTTATAATTTTTTAATAATTCATTGTTATATGCATATTCAAAACAACGTTTATAAGAACCGAAATCATATTCACCATGTCTTTTAGCAATAGTATGAACTGTATATTTTTTTATTTTTTCTATTTCACTTTTTTTGCAGGTACAATCCATACATAAAATTACATCACCGTATTTGGAAAGGCTTTTTACATAATAGAGCAACGCATCGTCAATAATGCAATCTTTGTTAAATCCAGCAAATAAAAATAATCGATCAGGCATATAAAATTATCTTTGGTACAACTATACAATGTTTATATGTTTTTTGCAACAAAACAAAAACCGCCCGATTGGGCGGTGTTTTTAATCTGTTTCGGCAAAGCGATATGCTTTTTTACGTTTGCCGCTATCCAATTCTTTCTTGCGCAAGCGAATTGTTGCTGGTGTAACCTCTACCAATTCATCGTCTTGGATGTAAGAAAGCGCTTCTTCCAAAGACATTTTTCTTGGTGGAGCCAAAAACAATTTTTCATCTGCAGTAACAGAACGGACGTTTGTTAATTGTTTGCCGCGAACAGGGTTGACTTCGATGTCGTTTTCTTTGCTGTGTTCGCCAACAATCATACCAGAATAAACTTCAACCTGAGGGCCAACAAAAAGGACACCGCGTGGTTCCAAGTTGTGAAGTGCGTATGTAGTTGTACTACCAGCTTCCATGGATACCAAAACGCCAGGACGATATTGTGTTATTGGACCACGATATAAATCATATTTATCAAATACGCGGTTCATAATACCTGTTCCGCGTGTGTCGGTTCTGAATTCAGATAAATAACCAATCAAACCACGTGAAGGTGCAGAAAATACAATACGCGTTTTTCCAATTCCTGACGGTTTCATTTCTGTGATAGTTGCTTTACGTTTAGTCATTTTTTCAATAACTACACCGCTGAATTCATCATCGACATCAATAACAACTTCTTCGATTGGTTCTAACTTTTCACCGTTTTCATCTGTCTTCATAACAACGCGTGGACGTGATACGGATAATTCGAATCCTTCACGGCGCATAGTTTCAATCAAAATACCAAGTTGTAATTCACCACGACCAGATACTTCGAAAGCTTCGTTGTTAGAACTTTGTGAAACTTTCAATGCGATATTTGTTTCTGCTTCTTTGAACAATCTTTCGCCGATCATACGTGATGTTAATTTTTTACCACTTTGGCCGGCTAATGGCGAAGTATTAACAAAGAATGTCATTGTTAATGTTGGTGGATCAATAGGCATAGCAGGTATTGGTTCGTTAACAGATGGGTCGCACAATGTATCTGCCACAGTAGCTTTTGAAAAACCAGCAATAACAACGATGTCGCCCGCAGATGCACTTTCGCGGGAAACTTTGTTTATACCCTGATGTTCAATAATTTTTGTGATTTTAGCGTTTTCAATAAATTCACCAGCCATATTGATTGCTTTGACGCTTTGTCCAACCTTTACAGTACCTGATTCTATTTTGCCTGTTAAAATACGACCAACATAAGGGTCTGCTTCCAATGTGGTTGCCAACATTTTGAATGGTGCATCCAATTGGCATCTTTCACCATTACAATCAGGGGCAGGGACATGATCCACAATCAATTGGAATAATGGTGTTAAATCTTTGTTTGGGTTATCAATATCTTTCAAATCACGGATTGCCCAACCATCTCTTCCGCAAGCATAAAGGTAAGGGAAATCAAGTTGAGAATCTGTTGCACCCAATTTATCAAACAAATCAAATGTTTCGGTTAAAACTTCGTCAGGGCGTGCATCGCCACGATCGATTTTGTTTATGCAAACAATAGGACGAAGGTTTAATTTTAATGCCTTACTTAATACGAATTTTGTTTGTGGCAGGGGACCTTCAGCACTGTCCACCAATAACACCACACCATCGACCATAGACAAAATACGTTCTACTTCGCCACCAAAGTCAGCGTGTCCCGGGGTATCCACGATATTGATTTTATATTCGCCCCATTGAATAGATGTAGGCTTTGCAGATATGGTAATTCCGCGTTCGCGTTCGATATCGCCGCTGTCCATAACACGATCTTCAACGTGTTCGTTTTCGCGGAAAGTCCCGGCTTGTTTCAACATATTATCAACCAGGGTTGTTTTTCCATGGTCAACGTGCGCTATGATAGCAATATTACGTATTTTCATATTCTTACTTCTTTATATTTTTCGGCGAACCGATATATTATACTATATTTTTCGAATTTCAACAAATTATATCTAAAATATTGACGTATTCAAGTTTTTTGTCTATAATGTATATACAAATAACAAACGAAGGGGGCATGTATGGCACCAAAAAATATAGACGAAACAATAAAGAAATTATTAAATGGTTATGCACAATGGTGTTACAGCATTTTGCAAAAGGATCATAAACGTATTACAAAAGCTTATTTCCCAACCCAGGAAGATCGCGCAAAGGCTGTTCAAGAATATACAGCAGCAAAGACCGCTTATGAATTTTTATTGAAAATAGCAAAAGAACCAAAGAAATATTTGTATTCTGGCAAAGATCTTATTTATGCAGATGGCGATTTGCATAATAAATTATTGCCAATTCTTGGATGGCGTTTTGATAAAAGTGGTAAACATTTGTTGGTAAGATTAGGTGAAAAAATTGCACATCATGTTAAATACGGTAAAAATGATCATGAAGGCAATTGGGTATATTATGGTAATTCTTTGGTTTTTGATTTAGAGGCAGAAGAAATTATCAAAATGAATAAAGTTGTCCAATTATGGAACTCAAATGATTTTGTAGCTGCTATTAAAGATTTTGCACCGGCATCTGTATATGCTGTTGATGCATATAAGAAAGAAAGATAAAAAAATCACCCGTTTGGGTGATTTTTTTCATTAATGTTTTCCACCAATCTTTGTTCGGCCACCCATATATGGTTGTAATGCCTTTGGTATATTAACAGATCCATCAGCATTTTGATGGTTTTCAATAATTGGAACGAGTGCGCGTGGTAAAGCAATCGCAGTGTTATTTAATGTTGCGACATATTTTACATCACCAGTTGCATTTTCGCGATATCTTGTATTTGTTCTGCGTGCCTGGAATTGACCAATAGAAGAACAAGAACCCAATTCACGATATGCGTTTTCAGATGGGAACCATGCTTCGACATCGTTCATTTTAACCTTGTTAAATCCCATATCACCAGTTGAATTTGCAATTACACGATATGGTAATTCGAACGCTTCCATAAATTCACAAAGGTTATTCAAAATATGTTCGTGCATTTCGTCACTTTGTTCTGGTTTGCAGAATACATATTGTTCAACTTTGTTAAATTGGTGAACACGAACAATACCACGTGTATCACGACCAGCAGCCCCAGCTTCTTTTCTGAAGCATGGTGAATAGCCAGCGTATTTTAATGGTAATTCATTTTCATTTAATATTTCATCAGCGTGCAACGAATTGATAATGATTTCAGCGGTACCAGCCAAACATCTATCTGTGTCAGCCAACATAAATACATCATTATTCATTACCGAAAGGTCAGAACCCATGAAGTGTCCGGCATTAAATATAGTTTGTGGTTTTGTAATAGAAGGACATTCAATATATTTGAATCCTTTGGATATAAGGTTTTGAACAACATATGTTTGAACAGCCAAAGCAAGTTCAGCCAATTCGCCACAAAGTGCATAAACACGTGTGCCACAAATACCAGCGATTTTTTCAGGCATCCACCAACCATTCATTTCCAACAATTCCCATTGTGGACGTGGTGTAAATTCAAATACACGTGGTGTGCCAACGCGTCTTACTTCTACATTAGCGGATTCATCTTCACCAACAGGTGCGCTGCTATCCGGAATCTGTGGAACACGATGCATTAAATCATTAAGCAATGCTTCTTTTTCGGCCAATTCAGCCATATCAGCAGCAATTTCTTCGCTTATTTCTTTCGATTTTGCAATCAAAGGTGCCTTGTCAGTTGCTGTTGGTATTTCTTTAGATATTTTATTTTTTTCAGCGGTTTTTGTTTGTGTGATTGTTTTTAATTCACGAACACGAACATCCAGTGCCAAAAGTTCATCAACAACATCTGGAAAGTTTTTAACCGCACATGCGTTTTTTACAATGTCTTTATTTTCACGAATAAATTTTATATCTAACATGATTTTGCCTTTTATAAAGTTTACCTTGCTAATTGTTGTTTTATTATTTCTGATACATTTGCTAATATTTTACTTATTGTTTCGTTAAATTCTTTTTCTTTTTTAAGTTCACGATAAGAAATAATAGGTCTTGTATTAGGTCTGAAAATATATATTGTTGGTTGATTTGTTGCTGGTGACATTTTTTACCTTCTTGTTTTTATCTGCCACTATGAAACCAAATCATATTTCTGCTGGCCCATTCTCTTGCTGCCAATTCCATTTTTCTTGATTGTTCAACTGCCTCTTGAATATAGTCATTGTATTTAGCAAGATTTTCTGCAGTGAAAATTTTGCTTGGGACGCTTGGATAATCTGAAATACTTTTAAACGATTCCATAACTTATTCCTTTGAATTCAAGTAAGCGATTGCGTCCATACCTGCGGTGCATCCGGCACCAACAGCGGTTGCAATTTGCATTTTGATATTGCTTTCGACATCACCTGCAACGAACATACCCTTCGGTAAAGATTCTGGATTAAGACGTCCCATATCATCACGTTTAATAGTTTCTGATAAATAATCAGTGTTTGCTTCGTGACCAATTGCAACAAAGATTCCATCACATTCAATTTCTTTGCCAGCTGTTGTTGTGGCAATCAATTTATCAGAATCTGGTTTTTGCGCAATAGATTTTAATTCAGTATTGTAAACACATTCGATATTTGATTTTTCAGCAACACGATCGCGCAATACCGCTTCGGCACGGAAGAATTCAGATTTGCGATAAATAATTTTTACAGACTTTGCAACGTCCGCTAAATAAAGCGCGTCATTTAATGCGGCGTTTCCGCCACCGATTACCAATACATCGCGGCCGCTGTAAAAGAATCCATCACAAGTTGCACAATAAGAAACACCATGACCAAAAAATTCACGTGCGCCATCTATTTCCAATCTGCGCGCCTTGGCACCAGTTGCAAGAATAACGGTTTTTGCGTCGATTGTTTTTCCGTTATCGCAAACAACAGTATATGTATTATCGTCATTAAATTTAATATCTGTCGCAGAAGCAAATTCAATTTTTGCGCCAAAAGATTTCGCCTGTTTTGCCATAAATTGAATCAGTTCCATGCCAGATCCGGCCCAGCCAGGATAATTTTCCAATTTTGCAATTTCGCCAGTTTGTCCACCCATTGATGCGCCAGCCAAAACAAGTGTAGATTTGTTTGCGCGTCCTGTATAAATAGCGGCTGTTAATCCAGCAGGTCCAGAACCTAAAATAATAACATCATACATATCTTTATTCCTATGTTTCCTTTGGCAAAAGCATAGCATAAAAAGAAAATGTTGCAAATATAAAATAGATGATTATTTCTTGAAATGCTTTTTTAATGTTTCATATGCGTTTGTAATGCGTGTGAATTCATGCGTGGACGATTTGTCTTTCGCTGTATCAGGGTGATATTTTTTAGCAAGCATACGATACTTTGCACCAATTTCACGCCATGTTGCTGTTACTGGCAAATCAAATACATGCAGGGCTGATACAATTTGTGATGGCACAGTTTTTTTTGCTGGCATCTTATCAAATGTATTGCGCCCGGACAAAAAGTCATTAAGGAAGTTTACATAATCTTCTTCATCTTTGTTAACTTTTTCACGATCTTTATCGGCAATGCCGAATGTTTCACGTTCCCATTCTGCATCAATTTCATCAGGGGTCATATTGGCATAATAATTCCAATTTTTATTATATTCGGCAGCGTGTTCTTTGCAGAACCACCAATATTCTTTTAAATCACGCGACTTTGGTGCGCGGCATGTTCCGGCTTTTGTGCATCCTGGGTGTTCGCATTTTGTTATCATCTTTATATATCCTTAATTTCATTATGTGCCAATGGGTGCGCGCTTTCAACTGTATCGCGTAATTTTTCAGGCAGAACATGTGTATATATTTGTGTGGTTGAAATATCTTCGTGCCCAAGCATTGTCTGTATAACACGTAAATTAGCGCCGCCAGCCAGCAAATGTGATGCGAACGAATGGCGTAATACGTGCGGACTTACACGATGCGGATCTATACCAGCAAGAACAGCACACTTTTTCAAAATCTTGAAAAATCCATCGCGTGTTATATGGCCAGATGATGCGTTTGTTGGAAACACATATTTTGAATCATTATCGCCACGAAGTTCTAACCATTTATGAAGTGAATCTTGGGCGGCTTCATGCATTGGAACCAATCTTTCTTTTGCACCTTTGCCATGTATTAATAATTTATCACCAAGATTTGCTGACATTGGTAATTCACATAATTCGCTTACACGAAGTCCAGAAGCATAAAGTAATTCCAACATACAACGAAGGCGCACTGAATTTTTTACATCACCAGCTGACGATATTAATAATTCTATTTCTTCGGGTGATAAATATTTAGGTAATGCGCGGCTGCGTTTTGGTAATTCAAGATTAGATGTTGGATTTTTAGTTATGATTTTTTCCAACATTAAAAACTTGTAGAAAGAACGAAGCGCGCTTGCCTTTCTTGCAATGGATGATGGTTTATCGGGCAGGGCCGAAAGATAATTTTGAATATCTTTGTCGTTCGCATCTAATAAATTACCGATTGATTCTTGGGCATGATGTAAATCAGAAGCATAGGCGCTTAAAGTTTTTTGACTGCGACCTTTTTCTGCTGATAATGCTTCTAAAAAAATATCAATATAATTCATGGATAAAGAACAATTTCTGTGAATGTTGGGTTATTAGAAAAAGACACAATCATACCAATTAACAACACAATAATAATTGTC
This sequence comes from Candidatus Enterousia sp., assembly GCA_045114635.1. Taxonomy (GTDB): domain Bacteria; phylum Pseudomonadota; class Alphaproteobacteria; order Rs-D84; family Rs-D84; genus Enterousia. Next base: position 101,835 of record JBGUKY010000008.1, on the reverse strand, counting down.
CATATAAGATATTTATGTTTGTTTCTGTTTCTTCTGCGAATTGGCATTTTGGTACCTTTTATATTGTGTCAAAAGTGGTTATGAAAGTACATGCGCCAGTGATAATAATTATCTGTGGTGCTACTATCGCAATAATAGGGGGCAATGCACCAGTGTTACCCAAAGCATTGAATATATTCACAATGAAATAAAGCGCAAAACATGTGACAATACCAAGACTGAATTTTACACCAAAACTGTAATTTCTGCGTTGTTTAGTTTGTGAAAATGCGATGCCAAGCACTGTCATAGCCATCATTGTTAATGGTAGAAATAACAATGTCCAAAATTGAACAAGGTGTCCACGTGTTGAAACACCAATAGCATTCATTTTGTGTATAAACGATGGTAATTTCCAGAAAGAAATTTGATCTGGTTGTAAATATCTGTCTAACACTGTTTGTGGTGTTAATTTTGTTTCAATATGACGAGATCCCTTGGTTGATGCGCCGTCTGGACCAATAATTGTTGCCTGATCCACATTTATACCATCTTTGGATAAATTAGCCGTTTTCGCAGATACGCGTTCTTTCAATTTAAATTGGTCGTCCTGTAATAATATAGTTATATCATTAAAAATAATGTCGTGATTTTTTGATATGTTCATACCCTTGGCACGTGCAGTTAAATATCCATTTTCAGAAGATTCACGTAACCATATTGCGTTATCTATTAACTTTAATTGATGGTCTGTTAATTTGCGTGTTGTTAAATCTACAGAATAGGGGTTAACAATTGTGGCGGCAAATAAACCAATCAAAAATGCACCAGTTAAAAATGGCTTTGCAATTTGAAAAGGGGATAATCCAGTACCAGATATAATTATAAGTTCCGAAGATTTTGTTAAATTATAAAAAGCGACCAATGTTCCCATAAATACAGCCAACGGCAAAAACATAGGAACATATTCCAATAATCTTACCCATGCGTCCATCAAGGTTGACAGGGCATCAGGGTTAGAAGATAATCTTTCAACAAATGTTACCGCGAATATAATCCCACAAGTCGTCAACATAACCAGAAGGAAACTGGAAAAAAAACGACGCATAAGGAATAATGTCAAAACGTTTGGTTTAAATCTATACATAATCTTATAGTATAATAGTTTCAATTGATAATTGCAAAATTAAAATTAATGTTATATCGTTATACCTATAAATTAAGGATTTGTTTATGGAAAAGAAGCCAATTTCACGTCAGGGGTTTGATACATTACTGGCTGAATTAAAAGATTTGAAAGAAAATCAAAGACCGGAAATATTGAAAGTGGTCCAATGGGCGCGTTCCCTTGGGGATCTGTCTGAAAACGCAGATTATAGCGCGGCAAAAGAAAAACAGCGACAAATTGATAAACGTATTCAGTTTATCGAAGATGTAATTGAACACGCACAGGTTATTGATGTAGATAGCCTTTCTGGTGATCGCGTGGTTTTTGGTGCCAAGGTTGTTACCGAAGATGAAGATGGCAATAAAATGGAATGTCGTATTTTGTCAGATATTGAATCTGATGGTCGCCTTGTTATATCTTGTACTTCACCAGTTGGTCGTGCGTTGATCGGTCATTGTGTTGGTGATACCTGTACAGTAAGATTGCCAAGTGGCGAAAAAGAATTCGAAATTGTGGACGTAAAATTCAAGGATTAAAATGTCTGTTCGTGTCTTGCCTGATTTCCTGATAAACCAAATTGCCGCTGGCGAAGTGGTTGAAAGGCCGGCAAGCGTTGTTAAAGAACTGATTGAAAATGCGCTGGATGCGGGTGCAGATCAAATTATTATTGATGTTGTTGATGGTGGACGCACATTGATTTCTGTCATAGATAATGGCAAGGGTATGACACGCGAAGATTTGGCGCGTTCTATATTGCGTCATGCTACTTCTAAATTACCAGATGATGATTTGTTGAATATTAATTTTATGGGATTTCGTGGCGAAGCATTGCCGTCCATTGCATCTGTATCTGATATGAGCATAGATACATTTTACAAAGATGAACCAAATGGGTGGCAATTAAATGCGAACAATGGCGATATAAAACCATCAGATTGGGAAAGCGGGACACGCATTCGTGTTTCAAATCTGTTTGCCAAAACACCGGCAAGATTAAAGTTCCTTAACAGTGACAAGTCTGAAATGTTAGCAATAGTAGATGTTGTAAAACGTCTGGCTATGGCACGCGTGGACGTTGGTTTTGTATTGAACGACAAATGGCGTTTCCCAAAAAATCAAGATTTATTGGAACGCATAATTTCTGTCATGGGTGAAGATGTAAGGGGATTTATGTTGCCAGTTGATTCAACATCGTCTTCATCACAAATGCGAATTCATGGATATATTTCACATCCGACATTACGTCGTGCATCAAGCGTTGATCAATATTTATTTGTTAATGGTCGCCCAGTCAAAGACAAGGTTTTGGTTGCGGCCTTACGTGCTGCATATATGGATGTTATGCATGCGCGCGAATTTCCACTTTGTGCGCTTTATTTGGAATTACCATCACGCGATGTAGATGTTAATGTATCGCCTGCGAAAACAGAAGTACATTTCTTGGAACCAACACATGTTCGTTCATTTATTATAAAAACTTTGCGTGATGTTTTATCACAAACTTTGAATCAAAATATATCGCAAACAAACATTGAACAAAGTGATAATACAGACGGGTTCAAATTGGCGCCAACACAGGCATATTTTCATGCGAACCATGTACAATCAAATAATTCTTTTGCACGCAGTTTTGTAAGCGAACCAACATTTAATAATGATGTTCGCAAACCTGATAATGTTGAAACTGTTTTTGAACCAGATGCCTTTGATTTGCCACTTGGACGTGTTATCGGGCAACTTAATAACAAATATATATTGGCTGAAAACAGCGATGGTTTTGTGATTATTGATCAACATGCTGCACATGAACGCATCACTTATGAAAAAATGCGAAAGGGCGAAATTAAAACACAACCGCTTTTGGCACCAATAGTGATTAAATTGAAACCAGAAGATGCGGAATCTGTTTTAAGTATAGCGGACGAATTAAAACAATGTGGATTACATATTGATGAATTTGGTGATGGTGCAATCGCTATTTTTGAAAAGCCTGCTGATTGGGATTTAAACTTTGAAAAATGTTTCCAAGAAATTGCAGACGAAGTGCGCGCATACGGGCATTCTTCGCGTCTTCAAGAAAAGTTACATTTGAAATTGGCAAACTATGCTTGTCATCATTCTGTGCGGTCTGGGCGTAAATTAAATATGGCTGAAATGGATGCGCTTTTACGTGATATCGAACGAACAGAGCGGGGGGGCGAATGTAATCACGGTCGTCCAGTTTACAAGGTTATTCCAATATCAGAATTAGACGCAATGTTCGAAAGAATATAGTGCGGTTTTTTCCTTTACTTATCTTTGTTTTTTTACTAGGCTTGGTATATAAAAAAGGAGATTTTTCATGAATGGATCTGTTGAAGTTGTAAATCAAGTTGCACAAAATGTTCCTGCTGCACAACAACAGGGTGGTATGTGGGGCATGATAATGTATTGTCTTGTTATAATGGCGATATTGTATTTCTTTATGATACGTCCAAACAAAAAACGTATGGCCGAATATCAAAAGATGTTGGACAGTATCAAGGTTGGCAATCGTGTAATGGCTGCCGGCATTTATGGTACTGTTAAAAAAGTAAACGAAAAAACAATAAGTTTGGAAATTGCAAAAGGCGTTGTTATCGAAGTTAACAAAAACGCAGTTGCAAGTGTTGAATAATTTTGTGGGGTAAATAGAGATGAAATATTTTTTGGAAAAAAATACGGTTAAAAAATTAGCAATTGTTTTCATTTCTTTGTTTGGTATGTTGTTGGCTGTGCCAACAATTTCTCCTAAACTGGCACCTTATTTTCCATCTTGGATACAACCAATTCCACTTGGACTGGATTTAAAGGGTGGTGCGCAACTTTTATTGGAAGTTGATACAGATGTTATGTTAAAAGAAAAATCTGCACAACTTTATGATGAAGCACGTGGTGCTTTGATTGACAGAAGTAAAGGTGTTATCCGTTTTTCAGATTTGCGTAATACTGGTAATGGTGTTTCTTTGGTTGTGCGTGAAAGTAGCGAAGTATCAAAAGCCAAAGGACGTCTTAAAAGCGTATTGGGTAATGGTGTAGATATTTCTTCAAGTGGTAAAACTTTGACAATTACTTATACATCCAAAGCACGCGAAGAAATGATTCAAGATGCTATGAACCGCAGTATTGAAATTGTTCGTCGTCGTATTGATGCGCTTGGAACAAAAGAACCATCAATTCAATCCCAGGGTGGTAAATACATTTTGGTTCAGCTTCCTGGTGTAGATAATCCAGAACATATCAAAGAATTGATTGGAAGAACAGCAAAGATGACTTTCCATTTGGTAAATGAAAACATCACAAATGAACAATTGGCGTCTGGTCATGCGCCAAGCGGCACAATGTTCTTGCCTTATATGGAAGGTGGGCAATTAGTTCCCGTGTATGCACGTGTCGAAGTGTCAGGCGACAGTTTGAAAAACTCCGAGGCATCATTTGATCAAAATAATATGCCTGTTGTGACAACTGAATTTGATGCATCTGGTGCACGTCGTTTTGCAAAATTAACAACAGAACACGTTAACGAAAGATTTGCAATTGTTTTGGATGACAAAGTTTTGTCGGCGCCAACAATTCGTGAACCGATTCCTGGTGGTCGTGGACAAATATCTGGAAACTTTACATTACAAAGTGCGAAAGATTTGGCTGTGTTGTTAAGATCTGGTGCTTTGCCTGCGCCATTGGAAGTAATCGAAGAAAGAACAGTTGGTGCTGGACTTGGTGCTGATACAATCGCAACTGGTAAAATTGGTTCTGCGGTTGGCGTATTGTTCGTTCTTGTATTTATGGCAATGTTGTATGGCATATTCGGATTGTTTGCTGATATCGTTTTGATTGTGAACCTTTTGATGATTGTTGGTGTATCTGCATTGTTTGGTGCAACACTTACATTGCCAGGTATTGCTGGTATAGTGTTGACACTTGGTATGGCAGTTGACGCTAACATATTGCCTTTCGAAAGAATCCGTGACGAAGTAAGGGCAGGTGTCCCAACATTGCGCGCCGTGGATTATGGATTTACACGTTCTACAAAAACAGTATTGGACGGTGAATTAACAAACTTGATCTGTGCGTTGATATTGTTCCAATTTGGTGCAGGTCCAATTCGTGGATTTGCAGTAACATTATCAATCGGTGTTGCGACAACATTGTTTACTTGCTTGTTGTTAACACGCGTTTTTGTTGATTATTACATGAACGGCAAAAGCAGAAAGATTGGTTATATAAGAAATAAATAATAAAGAAAGTGCAATTAAAAGAGGTAAAGTTATGAAACTGCATTTTATGAAATATCGTAAATTATCATATTGGATTTCTGCAATCTGTATTGCGCTTTCCATTATTTCAATTGTATTCAAAGGCTTTAATTATGGTATCGACTTTTCGGGTGGCATTTCTATGGAAATAAAACCGACAACTGCTGAATATACCATTGATAAAATGCGTCATGATTTAGCTGCATTCAAACCTGAATTACAGGCTGTTGATGGCGATGCTATATTATTGCGTGTGGGACTTCCAAAGGGATCAACCGATGAAGAACAAAATGTTCGTGTTGCGGAAATAAAAAACATTTTGGGTAATCGTGTTACATATTCCCAGGTTCAAGTTGTTGGACCAAAAATCGGTGGCGAATTAATCCGCGGTGGTATCTTGGCGATATTAGTATCGTTTATAATGATGTCTATATATATTTGGATAAGATATCGTGGCGGTTATGCGGTTGGTTCGTTTGTGTCATTGGTGTTTGACCTTATACTGATGTTCGGGTTCTTTTCAATTGCCGGCCTTGAATTCAACCAAACAGCTATCGCGGTCATTTTGATGGGTGTTGGTTATTCTGTTAATGATAAGGTTGTGAATTATGATCGAATTGATGAAAATATCAAAAAATATCACAAAATGTCGATATCAAATGTAATCGATTTGTCTGTCAATGAAATGTTGTATCGAACAATCATGACAAGTGTATCTACTATCTTGGCGATGGTTGGTATTTATTTGTTTGGCGGACAGATGTTGCGTGAGTTTGCTGTCGCTATGACATTCTCTATCATAAGTGGAACATTAACAAGTATTTATATCTCTAATGTTATCTTGTATCACTTTAATTTAAGAGAAACAGATTATTAAAAACACACCAGGGGAAAGGAGAATATAATGAAAATAGTAAATTTGTTTTTAATGGCGAATTTAATCTTTGCCCCTGGGGCGCTTTTGGCATCAGAATTATTTCATGATGATGTAAAAATTCAAGATGGGTTAGATGTTCATGTTGTATCAGATGTTTTTGCAGACATTTATGAAAAATTAGATGGTGTGAATTGGGCTGGGAAAAATGTTGGTGTTGCAATTGAAAGTTTGGAAAAGATGAATCCTGATGCACATATTGCTGCAACAGGAGAACGGGCTGTTCTTGTATGGGGCGATGAATTGATTGCTAATTACCCTTATCCTGAAAGCAAAGATTGGAAAGCCTATGGTGAAATAACAACAGCTTTGATTTTAAAAATGCGTGAAAAAGATAAACAATTACGTTCACTGCCGGCCGAAAGTTTGTACCAAGTTGTTGTAAATGCACTGCTTAGTGGTATTGATCAAAATGGTACATACGTATATTCTCGTGATGCGATAAATGAAGGAGATACACGTATTTTAACAAGCATAGGTTTTGATGGTGGTCGCGATTTCAAATCTAATTTCAGAATCACAGGTGTTTATAAAGATTCTCCGGCTGATATTGCTGGTATTCACGAAGGCGATATAATATCAGAAGTAAACGGTGAACGTGTTGCGAATATGTCTGATGCTGATATGGGTGCCGTATTATCTGGTTATAATTCTGGGACTGTAAAAATAAAATTATTAACACCTTTTGGAAACAGAAATGTTACACTTCGTCGTGCAACAGTTGTGTTGGCAGATGCAGACATTATTCATCGTTCTAAAAATGAAACAACTGATGGTATATTGGAAATCATAGTTCATAAAATATCAGATGGTTCTGTGGACATAGTTAATGAAGCATTGAATAAATATAATGATGTTGGTGGAATTGTATTAGATCTAAGAACGGCAAAAGGGGACGATGAAAAAGCAGCGGCAAAAATGGCTGGATTATTTATGGGGGCAGTCCCAGTAATGAGAATAAAAGAAACCGCTGTTGATGAATTAGAAATAGTTCCTGGTGGTGAAGCAATAACAAAGACACCTGTGGTGGTTTTGATTTCTGATAATACAAGTGGAACCAGCGAAGCACTAGCAGCGGCTTTTTATGAAAACAAACGTGGTGTTTTAATTGGGACACCAACATCTGGTCGCGCAAGAATCGCAAGTCATATAGATTTGAATAATGGTGGGGTATTGGAATTGTTAAATAAATCTGTAAAAACAGGTAAGGGTAATATGATTGATGGACGCGGTGTATTTCCTTTGGTTTGTCTGTCAAATATAAGAAACACACAACAACGCGAGGCATTTTTCCTTAATATAATAAATGGCGAATTTAATGCGCGTGATTATAACACTGCTAAAAATGTTGATGTAAAGGCATTGCGAAAGGCGTGCCCTAATATCACAAGTGGTGAAGATGAAGACAGTATGGCATCGGCGGTTAGTTTGAAAATATTGACAGACAAACAAATATATAATGAATTAATGGATTTATAAAATGTTTATAAGAAAAGACAATACATTGAAATGGAAATGGATTAAATGGGGTGCTGTTATCACACTCATTTTAGCGTCGCTTGGTATTTTATTTTTTGATATGCCATTATTCAATTTGATAAATAACCCTTCATGTAATGTTGATGTTCCGGACACAACAAATGCTTTATGTGTTACGGCATTATCTTTAGGGGCAATATTTAATTGGAATATTTGGGTTATCTTTTCTTTGATATCTGTTGTTGTATTCTTTATATACAAAGCAGTAAGAAATGAATGTGATATAAGATATGCATTTGTAAAAATTAAAAACAGTTATGTTTTTTATCTTTTTTTATCAATATTTTTTGCATGTGGTTTTACAAAAATACTGAAAATAATTATTGGCCGTGCCCGTCCAATATTTGCCGATCCAATGTTATTTAATATGTTTTCAGGCAGCAACGAATTTCATTCTATGCCATCTGGACATACTGCAGTCAGTTTTGCTGGACTTGTTATGCTGGGAATGTTGTTCCCAAAAATCAAATGGGTTACATGGACTTTGGCAATAATGATTGGTGTTTCTCGGGTTTATGTTGGTGCACATTGGGCCAGCGATGTTGTTGTTGGCGCTTTTGTCGGTATGCTGTGTGCCGATTTTGCGAAAGCATTATTAAAGAAAATCAATTCAAAATAGATTTTTGCACTTTTCTTGAATTTGTGATAAAATACCAATGATGAGCAAGAAATCAAAGTTTTTACCAACCAGCATATCTGTTGTGCTGCGCAAGTTGGCTGTGCGTGGCGTGGGTGTTTTGTTTTGTTTGTGTTCTTTGTGGTTGGTTGTCGCATTATTTTTCTATAATCCGTATTTATCAGGATTTGCAGTCCAGGGTACATTTGGTGAACATGGAATAATTGGTAATGCTGTTATGTTCACAAGGTATGTTGTCGGCTTTTTGCCGGCTTTGTTCTTGTTTTTATGTCTTGGTCGTTTTGGTGTTAGTTTATTTGTTGGTTGGGAAGAAGAGCGGGCACCAGAATATAATTTATTACGTGGTTTTGTGACATTGTGTATAGGTTGCGCTGCATTAGGATTGATGTGGCCAAATAAAAGTTTTGGTGGACTTGCTGGTGCTATTGTTGCGGGTGATGTTGCGCCAATACTTAGTGTTGCGGCATTGCCTGTTGGGATAATTTTCTTTTTATTATTCTTGGTTATGTCTGGAATTTTATTGCATATAAAATGGTCGCACGTAAGGGCTGCTTTTGTATCAACTGTAAACGTGGTTAGATGGTTGTTGTCAGTATTCCATTTAATAACCCCTGTTGAACCAGAAGAAAACGAAGAAGAATATGAAGAAGAGGAAGAATACGAAGAGGAAGAGGATGAAGAAGAGGAAGTAGAAGAAAAACCAAAGCGTCGTAAATCCGCACGCAAGCGAGTTGCCGCTGTTGGTGATACAGAGGCCCACGAATATGAATTACCGCCACCAGAATTATTGGAAAAATCTTTGTTTGGAAAAAATGTTGTGACGCCAGAATTCAAACAAACCGCTGTTTTATTGCAAGATCATTTTGAAGAATTTGGTATATATGGAAAGGTTGTTGGTATAAAACCTGGTCCTATTGTTACACAATATGAATTTGAACCAGAACCAGGAACACGTATAAATAAAGTTACCGATACCGCACGTGATATGACTCGTGCTATGGCAACGGAAAAAATTCGTATTACCCCAATTGCTGGAACACAGTATATTGGTATTGAAATGGTGAATGTTGATCGCAAAATAGTGCGATATCAGACATTGATGTCAAATCCTGCATTTATTAATTCTAGATACGCTATACCGCTTGCTTTGGGGGTTAACATAAGTGGTGAAGCAATGTATTATGATTTAGCAAAGATGCCACATATGTTGGTTGCTGGGCGTACTGGGTCTGGAAAATCTGTGTTTGTTCAATCTATTATCACATCTATTGTGTATCATTTTACACCAGATAAATGTAAATTGATGATTGTTGATCCAAAGGCTGTAGATTTTGCCGCATGGGATAATGTTCCGCATCTTATTACGCCAGTAGTAACAGATGCAACAGAGGCTGTTAATGCATTGAAATGGTCTGTGCGCGACATGGAAGACAGATATCAAAAACTTAAAAAGATGGGTGTACGTAATATTGGCGAATATAATGAAAAAGTAGCTAAATTGCGCGAAAGTGGCGAAGTTATGACTGAACAAGTTGTTGTTGGAACAGATCCTGAAACTGGTGAATTTGAATTTGAAACCAAGCAAGTTGATTTATCTGATATGCCTTATCTTGTTATTATTATAGACGAGGTGGCAGACCTTATGACTATTGCGCGTAAAGATGTTGAAATGTGTGTACAAAGATTGGCACAAAAAGCGCGCGCCGCAGGTATTCATCTTGTTATGGCAACACAGCGTCCAAGTGCTGATGTTATTACAGGTGTTATCAAAGCTAATTTCCCAACCCGTATATCATTCCAAGCACGTTCGTCTATTGACTCTATGACAACATTGGGTGAAAAGGGTGCTGAACAGTTGTTGCCTCAAGGTGATATGTTATTCAGTGAGGCAGGGCGTGCGCCAGTACGTATTCATGCAGCATTGGTAGATAATGAAGAAGTCAATCGTGTCGCAGATTTCTTACGCGAACAGGGTGAACCAGAATATGCTGATGGTGTTACAGCCGAAGAAGGTGGCGATGCTGGTTCGGTTATTCCTGGTATGCCTGTGTCCAAAGAAGCTAAATCTAACGACCTTTATGAACAGGCAAAAGAAATAGTTATTCGTGATAAAAAACCAACAATTTCTTACATTCAACGCAGACTTGGTATTGGTTATAACAAGGCGGCTACTTTGATTGAACGTATGGAAAATGAAGGTGTGGTAAGTGCACCTGATGCTGGTGGAAAAAGACACATTTTATAATTTTTATTTTTTCGTTTTTTTGGCTTTTTTACAGACCCTTTTTATGGTATAATATAACAAAATGGAAAGGAGTTTTTGGATGAAAAAGTGCACACTTGCTTTTGCTTTGGTTGTGTTAATGCCTTTTGTTTCTGAGGCGGCATACGAATATAAGCAATCTACGGGAAGCGGATATTATACAATGCCAACTGTAAAGACAAGCACTTATAAGAGATCAAGCACAAGCCGTAAAACTGGTGGTTATGGCAATGTGATAACAAATAATTTTTATTATAATCAACCTGTTCAGACATATTCGTCAAGGGGTGTATATAAAAATATTGGATATACTAAAACAGATAAAAAACAAACAAAGACAGTTAAAAGATCTTATTCTTCCCAAGAAAGAAAGTTCTTTTTGGCTAATCCTTTCTTTCAACCTTTAGAAGGTAAATTTGGTTCTGTGACAGATTTTTCTTATGCGCGCAACAATTTTAATTTTGATATGTTGAACGGAACAGTGTACAACTTGGATTCTGCTGTATCGCCATATCTTGGCTGGGTTAATGGTGATTTAGATCCTGTGCTTTCTGGTAAAGCGAAAACATCTCAATTCGCAGTTAAAGAAGATTTGAGTTATGGTTTGACAGATTCTTTGGCGCTGGTTTTAATGGCACAATATGATTCTACAAAAATAGAATTTAACGGTTGGTCTGATGGTTCTGCTGGTAACACTAAATCTGATTCTGGACTTAATTTGTTTGGTGCAGGTTTGCAAGCCAGATTTATAGATGATAATCAATGGATCGTTATGGGTGAAGCATTTTTTGAACATCAAAAAGATGTGGCAAACACATTCATGGGCGCTGTGAAGGCTGGTTATAAAATCGACAGAACAACGGTTTATGGAATAGGTCGTGTGTCTTATACCAATTTAACCAATGGCGATACATATGGTATATATGTTGATGATTCAACAGGCGATTATTTAATGCTTTCTTATAATTCAAGTGTTAAAGATGTTCTCCAATTGGAAGGTGGTTTGGGTGCGTTTGCTGTATTAAGCAAAGATTTTACATTGAACGGGGAATTGGTTTATGGAAATTATGATTGGCATAATCAATTGAATATCAAGGGTGCACTTGGATGGCAGCCTGGTGATAGTTTTGCTTTGAATTTGTATGCATCAACATGTTTGTATGATTCTGCAAACGGAAAAACAAGACAGTATATGAATTACGATGTCAACCCTTCTGCTTATCCAGTAGATTCTTCTACTGGTGCTCCGATATTCTCTGGTAGTAAGTTGTTGTACACAATAGGCGATTATAAAATCGATAATTACAATGAATGGAAAGTTGGAATTCAAGCAATCTTGTATTTCTGATTTCTTGATTTAATAAATTGGTGTTTGAAATGATGAAAAAATATTTGTTTTTGATGATGGTTGCTTTTGGCATAACAAGTGCATATGGCGAAGGGGTTGTTTTATCTGATACTTATGTGTCTGATGAAGAAAGTGTTGATGTTTCAACAAGCGAAGAACCGTTTGTTGCACCAAAAGCTTCTACAAATACTAGTTCTTCACAAAAATCAAGTTCCTATGTTGGGCAACAAATAAAACCAGCAGCAAAAAATATATTGCTTAGTGATTCTTCTGACCCTTTGTTTTTAGTTGCTGATAATCAATTTTTAACGGATACATATATATCAAGTTTTGATGAAAAATTACGTCTTGGACAATATATCGGATACGGTATAAATAATAATTTAGCTATACATGCGAATATGTTGTATCAATGGGACTTATCTGGAAAACACGATGATGGTTTTTCAAGCACAGAATTTGGTGGAACATATCGTATAAATCACGGATTCAATGAAAATCATATAATATCTGATGTTTTATTTGGTTTGAAATTATGGGGGTCTTCTCATGTAAGAACACCTGAATATGCTGATTCTTCATATTTTGCTGGATTTAAGTTTGGTCGTCAATATACAGGGATCACTTTGGCAGGTACTGTAAAATCGACATGGGTTTTTGATGATGCCCAAGGTTTATCTTATATTGATTTTGTGCCAGAAGCATATTTTCGTTTTAAATATGATTGGCGTGCAGGCATTGGTTTTGATGTTCGTAGATCAACAAATAGACATTTGTTATCAAATCAAGAATGGCTGAATTTGAAAGTGTTGCGTCAATATGGTAATACACAATATGTCGCTAGATTTGATTATGAATTTGAAAAGACTGAAATTCAAATTGGCGGAAATATAAAGATATTATTCTAAGCTATTTCTTGCGAAAAGAGTTCCAATAATCAAAACGTTTTTTGATTTCGCGTTCAAAACCGCGTTCAACTGGTTTGTATAAACTGACGCGATCCATTTCTTCTGGAAAACAATTTTGCCCGCTACATCCTGTTGTTGTTTCTGGGTCGTAAACATAACCATCATTGTATCCAAGATCTTTCATCATCTTGGTTGGGGCGTTCAAAATATTCTTTGGTGGCATCAAAGAACCTGTATCACGAGCGACGCTATACGAAGCCGTTTGTGCCTTATATGCTGAAATGCTTTTCGGTGCAGTTGCTAAATATATCACTAATTCTGTTAGTGCGATATCCCCTTCGGGAGAACCCATGCGTTCATAAATTTGCCATGCTGATAATGCAAGTTGCATTGCGTTCGGGTCTGCCAATCCAACATCTTCCATAGCAAAACGTGTAAGACGGCGTAATATATATCGTGGGTCTTGACCAGATACAACCATTCGTGCAACCCAATAAAGCGCAGCATCTACATCAGAAGAACGTAATGATTTGTGCACTGCCGAAATTAAATTATAATGTTCGTCACCAGATTTATCAGACATAGGTGCACGTTTTTGAAGAATTTCATCAAGTTTTTTTGAATCTAATTCTTTTTTGAATTTTGCCCCAGATATATATTCAATACTGTTCAATAAAAAACGGGCATCGCCATCAGCCATTTGAACAAGATGACCTTTTGCTTCTTTTGTTAACGGCAATTTTTTATCTAAAAATTTTTCGGCCCTGTCAACTAAAGTCAATAAATCTGCCGTAGACAGAGGTTTTAATACGCCAATATGACATCTTGACAGTAGGGCGTTGTTTAAATTAAAACTCGGATTTTCAGTTGTTGCGCCGATAAATGTAACAGTGCCATCTTCAAGATATGGCAAAAGAGTATCTTGTTGAGTTTTATTAAATCTGTGGATTTCATCTATGAACAACAAAGTGTTACGACCAATGTTATGATTTTGGCGTGCAACATCCATAACTTTTTTTATATCTGCGGTTCCAGAAAATACAGCAGAAAGAGCAACAAAATCCATATCAACTGAATTTGCAAGGGCTCGTGCAATAGTTGTTTTTCCACATCCCGGAGGTCCCCATAAAAGCAAGTTTGATAAATTACCACTTTTAACCATACGGTGCACAATACCGTTTTCACCAAGTAAATCAGTTTGACCGACAATATCGTCTATGGTTTGTGGTCTCATCAAATCTGCAAGTGGTCGTGTCATTTTACTTTTGTTTAATTTAATGTTTATTTGTGATATAATATATCTTAGTAAAGAAACAAAGGATTATCAAGTCGCTTAATAAAAATTATGACATGTATAAATCAGTTCCTTTGAATTGAAACATAGGTGAAATTTATGTCTTTATTAGACGAGGTTAAAAAAATTGCATCGAAATTGAAATCGCGCCATGAATACCTACATGGCGATAAAGGCAAATTGGAACCTGTTTATCAAAAAATAAAACAATGGAAACCCGAAAAAGATGTACATGAAGTAAGTCGAACCGCCGGTTTGCTTGGTATAGATTTAGCATGGTTTTTATTTTGTCTTGGGAAGTATACAGTAAAAGATTTAAATACGATTTTCTTTGATAATAAGATAATAGAGAAATTAAAAGCAAAGAATCAAGATATTAAAATAAAGAATGCTGATTCTAAATTTATAGAATTTTTTAAAAAATTAAAAATCTCTCATCCAAAGGCTGCGGCACGATTGCAGTTATGGATGGTTTATAGTTTGTTCACGGGTATGGTTATTGGAGGAACAAAAATTGCGCAATATAACAATGATGATGGTAGTATAAAAGATAATTATGTAGAACACACTGTAAAAAGAACATTAAGTTTTAAAGAATTTAAAGAAACTTTAAAACCTGTGACACCATTGTTAATCACTGATTTAATATCTAAAGAAGGCGTTAAATTACTTGATGTTAATAATAAAAAAGAAAAAGCTTTATATGAATCTGTGTGCAAAAAGAAAGGATTGAATCCGGCTAATAAACCACATTTACATAAACCATATAAAGATAGTGAAAATAATTGGACAATTGGTTTTGGTTCTACTGTTCTTAAAGATGGGACGCATGTGAATAGATATACAGAACCAATAACAGATGAAGAGGCTTATGAACTGGCCCGTTGGCATATAGAAGATTATGAAACGTATCCATTATTATATTGGTATTATGTATATGACAATGATTTATTATTAAATACAACAAATGAAGCCGTTGGAATGGGCTCTATATTTTATAATACCGCAAATAAACTAGTAGAAAACCCTAGAAATAAAAATAACAAAGAACGTTTTGAAGAATTACGACAGTACAGGGATGGAAAAAACGGTAAAATGTGTTATGGGGCAAATATACCAGATTCTATAATATTAGATTGTTTTGCAAGATACCCTATAACAGGGTCGCGTTCTTTTGGGGATGAGTGGTTAAACCATCAATCTCCAGATGAGATAGCGAATAGTTTAAGTGGCTATTTTCTTGAAGGTGGCGGTATCTTTTGGCGCAGATGGTTGGAAGCTGGATTGTTAAGTGGTCAAATAGATCCGTATGATTTATTAGATTGTCCTGCGAATGGTTGTGCCGATTTCTTTAAATTTATGGGTGGTTATAAAAAAGATAACACGATAAGAAAACAAATTTTATGGCAAGAAACAGATCATGGTTGGGAACCAATACCATCTACATATGCAGCATTCAAAGAATGGTTAAGAAATCCAAAGACAAGAGACAACAAAGGTAATATAGGCAATATTCCTAATACGCGTGAACGTGTAAAAGATTTTTTGCCACCAGAAATTTTGGAAGGGTTAAGAAATAACAAATACAGCATCTATCAACAATTGCAGTATTCAGACCAAGACAAATTAAAAACAATCGCTTTTAATGACGGGATTTTAAAGATAAAAGAAAAACAAAATCATTCATATGATTATACAAATTATTCAAATGATGGTTATACGGCATAAGGAAAAATAAAATGCAAGTTTATGTTAATATAGAAAATAATAGTTGGAAAAAATATAAAATAGATTTTGAAAAAATCGCAAATGCGGCGGTTTTACCTGTACACAAAGAAGCGGAAGTTTCGATTACTCTTGTTAATGATAAACAAATTCATAAATTAAATAAACAATATCGTGGTATGGATAAACCAACAAATGTTTTGTCTTTTGAATTGGGTGATGATGTGTTGTTGGGTGATATTTTTATATCCCTTGATACTGTAAAACGCGAAGCAAAGCAGGCAGGTATTTCTGTTGAAGAACATACTGTACATATGGTTGTTCATGGAATGTTGCATCTTCAAGGATACGATCATATCAAAGACAAAGATGCCGCAATAATGGAATCTAAAGAAATAAAAATATTAAAAAAGTTAGGATATAAAAACCCTTATGCAGATGATGTAATTGTGTGTGATATATCTTGCGGATCATGCAAGTTAATCCATAAACTTCAATCAATAAAAATCCGTGAAAATGGTTTTTGGTGGTATATAAGCGCATCTTTGTTGGGCGTCATAACTGCTTTTGGTTTTGCTCCGTTTAATTTATGGATGTTGTCTTTATTTGGTGTTGGATCAATGTACGCATTGATAACAAAGCAAACAAATAAGATAAGTTTTTGGAAATCTTATTTGCTGTCTTTTCCATTTGGTGCTTTTTATGGTATTGCGATGTTTTGGTGGGTTCTTAATTCTATCTATGTTATTCCAGAATTAACAGCGCAATTTGCAATTTGGACAATACCGGCATTGGTTGGAATAGGGTTGTTGTGTGGCGCTATTCTTTCTTTGCCATTTGCTGTTATTAGATACACATCAAGAAAACCAGCATCACGTGCAGTTTTGTTCGCTGCTGCTTGGACATTGGTTTTGTGGGGCCGTGAATGGTTTTTAACTGGTTTTCCATGGAACCCTATTGCAAATATCACAATGAATATGCCAATGGTTGCCAATTCAATGTCTTTGTGGGGGGCTTTGGGTTTAACTTTTGTTATAATTGGTTTGATAGCATCTTTTGTTGAAATAATCAGAAATAATTCAAAAACAAATTTGTTTGTGTTTATTACATATATCCTTTTATTTAGCGTGGGGTGTTTATACGGTCATTATAATATGAAATTGGATGATGCTTATGATATGGATAATGCGCCATTAATACGAATAGTACAACCTGCAGAATCTGCAATGTATAAAATGTCAAAAACACGTGAAGAAGCGCATGCAGTAGCAGAACAAAAAGTGCGAGATTTATTTATATGGGCAACCGAAGATGACAGTGTAAGACCTGACCTGATAGTATATCCTGAAACTGCATATCCATATGTTGTTATAGATAAAAAGTTTCCTTTATCACGTTTGTTGAATACAAATGTTATTATGGGGGCAAATCATTATAGTGATGGTAAGATGTATAATTCGTTGGTTGTTGCGAATAATACTGGTATGATAAACAATATTTATGATAAGTCTCATCTGGTTCCATTTGGGGAATATGGACCTTTCGGAAGATTTGTTCCAGCACCAGCTGATTTATCTGCGGGCACAAATAAAGATGTTATAACAATAAATACAATACATGGTGATTTTTCTTTTTCACCAGCAATTTGTTATGAAATAATCTTTACTGATTCTTTGGTTCCGCAAGGGGTAACACCAGATGCTGTAATAAATATAACAAATGATACTTGGTTTGGTTCAACACCAGGCATATACCAACATCTTGATATGGTTCGCAGATATGCGATTGAATCTGGTTTGCCAATTGTAAGATCTAATTATTCAGGAATAAGTGCATTTATTGGTGCAGATGGAAGCATTACATCTTTGATACCTGTAAAACAAACAGGCAGTTTAGATGGTTTTGTTTGGGGCGCACATATGACGCCCTACAGAATAATAGGTCGCGATTTATGGATGGCATTTATTTTGATGTTTTCAATATTTGTTTTAATATCCATATCCTTATTTCAGAAGAAAGATTAGATTCTGGATCGCGATTTTCATCGATGCTTTTTATAATGGAAGCAACAGATATATTGCGTAATTTAGCAATGTGTTGAAGTACATCAAAAAACTCTTGTTCCAAAGAGATGCTTGTTTGATGACCAGATAAAGATACTGATATTTTATGCATTTTATATTTTCCCAACAATTAAACAATCAAGCATTGCGCGATAGGGATCATCATATTTACGTAATACAGATAGTGTTAAATTATCCAACATAAAACATGTGCCTGAGGCGTCGAACGCAAACCAAAATAAGTCATTTCGTCCAAAAACCGTTTTTCCAAACAGGTTTTTATTTCCAACCATATCTTTATTGATTTTTGCAATGTCTGGTAATGGATATTTTGTTCCACGTTCAATTTCTTGTGGACCAAATATACATGCAGATCCCAAAACTATACCAAAAGACGAAGTATAAAAATCTTGTAGAAAAGCAGGGATCATTGCGGCACGCATATTTTGAAGATTTGTATTCGCGATACTTATATTAGTCAAAGTACCAGGTGTAAAAATTTTGGCACCGCGTGATTTTATCAAAGATAAAAATTCTTCTTTTTTCATTTTATTCATTTCCCCGTGCAGCCATAGCATTGAAAGCAATTTGACTTAGTCTGTCTGAAGTTGCGTTTCCGCCATCTCCGCCACCACCAGTATGAGATGTGACGTAAACCTTTTTTTCAGGGTTTGGTAAATATATTATTCTGGCATCGCTTTGGTCTATGATAAAACGATCCATATTGTAAGAATGCGGAAATGTCCAACACAAGAACATATTTGATATGTCCAAATCACCGCCCCAAAGCAAAGGTATTCGGAATCGTATTGAAAGATTATCTGGTAAAGATTTGCCCATTATTAAATTTATAAAATCTTCTTGGGGTAAATTCATAAAAGCGATTTCTTCAATAGAATCAGTCAAAGATGATAAAAATTCACGACGCAACACAGAATACTTTTTAAACCAATCGTTGCCCAAAGAACATTTTTGCGGTGTGTAAGCAATTACAGGTATATCATCCATACCAAGCATACCAAGTTTTTCTAGTGCAGAATGTTCATTTAATTGCATTCATGGTTCCTTTATATGTTTTTAATATATTGTATTATTGTATCAATATATTCAGAATATGAATCAAAACTGCTTTGTTCTTCTTCATCGACTTGTCCCGCAGGATTTTTATCAACGAATGATTTCAATTCATCAATTGATTTGAAAATCAAGACAGAAGAATTTTCAGAATCATATTTATTCATTGTGTCTAAAATGAAAGCGTGTATATAAATTGGAATGTCTTCCAAAGTATCTTGAAATACAGATTGTAATTTGTTAATTGCGTTAATCATTTTATCCAAATCACAATCTATGGCACCAATCCAAACATTTTCATCTTTGGCAATAGCAAATAAATTTGGTGTAAAGCCAGAAATAATCGGATTAGGTTTTACAATATATCCGGCATTAGAAAATATTTCCGATATCACAGAAGTATAAGGATTTTCAGAAGGTCCGGTCTTTTTTTGTACGGATTCTTGTTCTTTTTTCGCATTATTTTGTGCCACGATTTGTGCCATGTTTTTTGGTAAATTCAGACGTGGCGGACGATGTGCATCAAACACAGGTTCAACGACTGGTGCAATATCTTGTTTCTTTGGGATAATATTGGTTGGTGATAGGGTATTTTGGTCTTGTTTTACAATGCGTATACGGCGCGTTGTGGGGCGATAGATTAAATATACGCCAACCAAAAAGATAAGTATTGCGGTTGCAAAAGATACATAAAACCCAGTGGCAATAGGTGTGTGTGAAATCTGTAATCTTGCAAGTTCGTCCCAATGGGCCATGCAGAACATATTAAAATTGAAAATAGTATTTAACCAAAATGACAGAGCCAAAAAAATAGACAGCCCCAAAAGCACAGACAATAAAATATGTTCTAATTTGTTTCTCATTTCGTTTCTATTCTATCATATTTTATGATAAACTTGAATAAAATGATTGAAATAAATGAAATTTTTTCTGATTCGGACAAAAGAATAGCGCTTTGGTGTGATGATGTCGCTGATACAAATGAATTGGCCTTGATGTGCGAAAACATAGTTGATAATGATGTACATTTGATATCTGTTCCTTCTGCTACTGTTCCAAATGTTTGGACCTATCTTGAAAAACAGGGCGTAAAGATATTGACCCGTTATGATTTTTGCCCGGAATCAAAAAATATAGAAGATGATATGTATAATTTAGGGGCTTTTATCACAAATGTTTGTAAAACGGGGGCCACTGGCGTTCAAATATTTATAAAAATGCGTGATTTTGAACGGTTTATAGAAAGTTTACAAATCGTTCGTAATGATTTGTTTTTTGGACATGATTTATGTATTGCGCTGGATACAGAAGATTTAGATATAAACAATCTTGTTTTTATATTTCAAAAATTACGCGATATTCGTGCTGATGCCTTGGTGCTTACTCTTGATGAAGATATGGGGAATCGTTCTGATTTTGTTGGACGTATTTACGGATTGTTGGAACATTTTAATTTTGATGGGGAACTTCATTTTATTCTTGGTAATAATTTCGACAGAATTGATCAGGTCATAAGATTGACCGAATGTTTGCGTCCAGAACTGGCAGATAGATTAAAATTTTTCCTTGATTATTAAGCAACAGATAAAATCAGATATTTTGGGTTGGTTGTTCCAGCCTTGTTTTTTATTTGGTATCTGGTTTTTATTGTTTCTATTTCGGTCGATTTTATAACAAGTTTGGTTTGTTTTAATTGTTCAACAATCCAATCGTAATATTCCCAATGGTCAGTGCCAATGATAATACGACTGTCTTTTGACATATGTTCTGACAAAAGGTTTAAGAAATCGTGGTTCAAAAGGCGGCGTTTTTCGTGTCGTGCCTTTGGCCATGGATCTGGATGTAAAACCCATATTTCATCAAAATTGATATTTTGTAAATCTTTCAACAACAAACGAACATCGTCAGGCCATACGCGAATATTTTTATATTCGTTCAACAGTTTGTTATCCGATTCGTTGGTGATTGCAGAAAGCAGGGCGGCAACACCATTTGCGAAAGGTTCAGCGCCAACGATAAGTTTTTCGGGGTTGTTTAGTGCCAAATCGCGTAAATGTTCGCCGTTTCCAAACCCAACCTCTAGAATAGAGGCTTTTTTGCCCAAATCTTTGGAGTTTGGCGCAATTTCTGGCAATAAATTATCCATAAGCCACTGTTTGCGGTTTGACAATTTTTTGCCATGCCGACGACCAAAGGTTCTTATTTCGTTTGCTTTTAAATGTTTTAATTCTTGTTTTTCCATATATTTAGTATAAAATCAGTTTGTTATAAAAACAAGGATGAAATAAAATGCGTAACGGATTATCAAAAGATTTAATAGCACGCGTATTGGGCGGTGCACCAAAATATACTTTGGAAGAATTAGAAGCCAAATATCCACTGCGTCAATTGCCAGAGGGTGCTTTTGTTACACGTTTTGCGCCAAGTCCTACGGGATATATGCATTTGGGAAATTTATATAGCTTTTTAATTGATTATAAATTGGCACAACAATCTAATGGTATTTTCTTGTTACGTATAGAAGATACAGATACAAAACGCGAAATTAAAGAAGCGGTTAATGTTGTTATAAAAGCATTGGCAGACTTTGGTATTAAATATGATAACGATGAACAATATGGCCCGTATTACCAATCGCAAAGAAAAGATATTTATCATTCCGTTGCGGCATATTTATTGGAAAAGGGACTTGCGTATCCTTGCTTTTTGACCCAGGAAGAAATGGACGCAATTCGTGAAAAACAAAGTGTGGCTGGCCTTGCCACCGGTATTTACGGCGAATTTGCGCGTGATCGTGATATAAGCGATGAAGATATAATCAAACATCTTGAAAACGGTGAAACGCCAACAATTCGTTTGTATTCAATGGGCGATCCAAACAAAAGAATCTATTTCAAAGATTTTGTGCGTGGTTCCATATCTTTGCCAGAAAACAATGAAGATATTGTTTTAATTAAATCTACAGACAGATTGCCAACATATCATTTCGCGCATTTATGTGATGATCATTTTATGCGGATTACACATGTTGTTCGCGGTGAAGAATATTTTGGAACAGTTGCATTACATATCCAAATGTTTCGCACTATGGGTTGGCAGTTACCAAGTTATATTCATACTGCAACACTTGATAAGATAGATGAAGAAACCGGTAAACAAAGAAAAATGTCTAAACGTAAAGATCCAGAAAACAATATTGCATTTTTCTTGCAGGAAGGTTGGCCAACAGAATCTGTTGTGGAATATTTGGGTAATATTTTGGCACCAGGTTATGAAGAAGCAAAATTAAAAGGTCAGGTTAAATCTTTCTGGGATTATGAATTGAAACCAAAGAAAATACCAGGATCGGGATCTTTGTTTGATATGAAAAAGTTGGAATGGTGGGCCAAAGAATATATTGCCACATTGCCAGTAAATGTTCTGGTTAAAAATGTTGCCGATTGGGCAAATGAATATGGTAGCGAAGATAATAAAAAACAGGTCGCAGATATTGATTATTTAACGTCTGTGTTGGCTATTGAACGCGATAATCCAAAACGTATCCGTAAAGACTTTATTACATGGCAACAAACATTAAGCGAAGTTTCTTATTTTTGGGATTTCTTGTTCAACGCCAACAAAGAATACGAATACAATGCGAGTGTCTTGCGTGAATTCTTGGCAACATTTGATGGGGCTGATGATAAAGACGCATGGTGGAACAAGATTGTCGCTGTTGCTGAAAAATGCGGTGTTAAACCGGGTGAAGTCGCAATGAATTTGCGTGTCGCTATGACCGGTCGTACAAACACACCAGATTTGTATTCTGTGATGCAAGTATTGGGTGGTGAACGCGTTATTGATAGAATAAATATGATTTTATAATCAATGTGTGAAAGGAAGGAATAATGCTTTTTAAACCAAATTTTGATTTACTGGTTGATTGGGCAGATACGGTAAGAGCGAAAGATTTTGCAAGTAATTCAGCATTTATAGCTATATTCAAGCGTGATAAAAAAACTTTGGTGTATATGTGCGATATTCATAGCCATAACATATCTTTTAATATGGTAGATATGTGCTTTGCTGGTGATTTTGGGATTAAGCCTGATATTTTGTTAACAGAAATGGAAAACGCTGGCTATGAACGCAAATTCGGATGGCATGGTTTACAAGATAATACACTTGCCTATGCGTCTGCTGTTGCAGCAAAAAATAAAGTTCCTGTGGTGTTTACTGATTTGTCTGACAATCAGATGATAGATGTTTTGAAGTCTGGTTTTCCTGATAGAGAAATCACAAATGAAGAATTACATAAAGCTTTGCGGGCAGGTCCATCGAAAAAAGATGGAGATATATACAACCAAATGTGTGATTATCTTGGACGTAAGGGACGTGATAGATTTATGTTAGAAAATATAGCCGCTGCATTAAATAAAAATGATACTGTATTTGCGATATTTGGTAGCGGACATTATGAATCACAACGTCTTGTCTTGGAAGATATGATGGGTAAACCGGAATATATTACAAGAATAAAAAATATGCGTGGTGATTTTTCTGATGTAAAAATCGAACCAGTTCAACTTTGTGAATTTGACGTAAAAAGTATTGGAGGGAAAAATGACTAAAACTAAAAAGGTTATAAAGCAGAAATTGCGTGCTGTAAAGAAAGATAAACACGCATCAAAATTGTTAAAGGTTTTGCAGGCGACAGGTTTGTTCCGTTGGGAACGTCCATCTACACGTGCTGAAGAAGCAGTCAATATTTTAACACATGGTATAGGTATTGGTTTGGCGATGGCTGCACTTTGTTTGTTGGTCGCTTTTGCTGTTGTTCATCATAATGTTTGGGCAACAGTTGCGTGTTCAATATTTGGTGTAACTATGTTTTCTTTGTATTTTGGTTCTACCATGTGCCACGCAACAATTGGTGATAGATGTGAATGCTTTTTTGAAGTATGGGATTCAATCGCAATATATGCATTGATTGCCGGAACTTATACACCATTTTTATTAGTTAATTTAAATCGATGTGGTCATACTGCGCTGGGGTGGACCATGTTTGGTATAATGTGGGCCATCGTTATATTTGGCGCTATTATGAAAATACACAGCCCGCGCAAACAACCAAAATGGATGGTTGCTTTGTATTTAATTATGGGTTGGGCATTACTTTGGATTTTGCCAGCTATGATTCATACAATCTCGGCACGTGGAATGTGGTTTGTTTTGGCTGGCGGACTTTCTTATTCGGTTGGTGTTATTTTCTATTTATGGCGCAGGATGAAATTTGCACATGCGCTTTGGCACTTGTTTGTCATCGGGGGCAGTGTGTGTTTCTTTTTTGCAGTGCTTTATGGTTCGATAATAGATTTTGCAACAAAATGTATCGCATAATAAAACCGCCGTATTGGCGGTTTTTTTAATCAAATGGATTTTCAGATTTTTGATATTCAATTATAATCGGCAAGTGTTCCATATGAAGTGCTGTTGCAATTCCACGACGCAGATAGCGAGTGTAAGATTCTGGAATATCACTTGCACCACCAACATTGATTGTTATTTTAACAGGGTGGTGTCCGGTCTGACGTGCAAATTTTATTTTCATTGGACGTTTAAGACGTGACATAGGTGGTTGACGTTCTGCTACTAATTTTTCGATAATTCTGTTAATCAAACTTGTTGGGGCGTCAGTATTAGATATATCCCATTGTTCATAAATGCGTTTGAAAAGATTTTGAACACCAGTACCTTTTTCAGCAGATATTGCCAATATCAAAGGTTTAATAATTTGGTGAAAAGAATTAGTAAATTGGTGTTTCAATTTCAATAATTTTTCATCCCTTTCAACTTCTTCGACCAAATCCCACTTGTTTAATGCAACACATAATATTTTACCGGAATCATATACGCGCGCAGCAATTGATAATGCCTGATTTTCAATGTTTTTGGTTGCGTCAACAATCAAAATAACAATGTCAGATTTTTCAATTGCATCCAAAGATTTTAATGCAGATAATGTTTCAACATCATCTGTTACGCCAGCTTTGCGACGAAGCCCGGCTGTGTCCATTATAACAATATCACGACCATAAAAACGTGTCGGTATTTTTACAGTATCACGTGTGATACCAGGGGCGTCCATAACAATTTGTCTTTGTTCGCCAAGCACGCGATTTACAAATGTAGACTTGCCAACATTAGGTTGTCCAAGTACAGCAATTTTAATTGTTTTGTCTTCGGTGTCCACGGTTTCACTTTCTGTGCCGGCGATTTTATCCATAAATTCATAGATTTCGTCAAAGCCGCGTTTGTGTTCTGCAGATATCAATATTGGTTCACCAAAACCAAGTTTATAGAAATCATGAACATCAGATAATCTTTTCGCAGATTCTGATTTGTTTATCAAAAGCAGGGCGGGCGCTTTGCTTTTTTTGTGAACCAATTTTGCCCATTCTAAATCCATAGGGTTTAACCCCACACGACCATCAACAACAAACAAAATTGCATCGGCATTTTCAATGGTCTTTATCGCCATATCTGTTGAATTATGTGCGATGCCGGACTTTTCGTTTTCAAGACCTGCGGTATCGTATATCGTCCATGGACGATTTGGAACGCGACCTGAAATAACATCGCGTGTAACCCCAGGACGATCATGAACAAGAGCGTCGCGTGAATTTGTTAATCCATTAAAGAGAGTTGATTTACCAGTATTTGGACGACCAACGATAACTATATTTTTCATGTCTTTTTCCATTGATTTTTTATAATTATAAAGCAAAAATATAAATAATCAAACGAACAAGGGGTAAAAAATGAAAGCAAAGAAAAGAAATTGGTTTTCCCGTTTAACAGATGTGTTCTTTCGTCCTAAATACTTTTTTTCACGTATTGTCGCAGACGGTAAAATGGAAGATGCTATATTAAAGGCTTTTCTGTGGGGGTTTGTTGGTGGTGTATTAGTGTTTGCGATAAGTTTGATTCAGGGTGGATGGGCTGCTTTCAATATTTTTTCAATGTTAAAAGCTATAGTTATTTATCCTGTATTGGCGGTTATATTATTATTTATTTTTGCTGGATTGATGATGTTGGTGTCTGAAATTACAGGTGGTGAACGTGACTGGGAAATTGCAGTAAAAGGTATCGCTTCTATATTCTTTATTTATCCATTGGCATTGATTTTAAATGCTTTGGCATTTGATTGTACATCAATATGGATGTTCAGTGTGCTTACAGATTTATATATGGCATTTTTGCTTTATAATATTGCCGTATATTGTATGCACGGAAAAAAAGTCAGTGTATTATTTGTGGTGGCGGCTTGTTTAATATTGCTTGGTTGTATCTATATGTCCGGCTATAAAAATGTGTGGCTTTCACTTAAAAATGTTTCTGTGATATCAAATTGTTTGATATAAAAAAACCGCCATATTGGCGGTTTTTTTAAAATCCTGTTTTCAAACCAACCGCAAAAAACGGTATTACATTTGCGATACCAACGGACATAAATAAAGATGTGTGTTCTGTATATTTATGGCGGAAAGATCCGATGATTGTATTCGTATAATATCCTGGTGTTTTATCGCCAGTGACTTTATCGTGATGCCCCCATATAGTTGTGTCAGAAAATAAATATGTTACCGACAAACTGTTTTGTAAGAATTCATAACTTAATCCAGTGCCAGCAACGAAACCGTCAGATGTTTGGCTTGTTGGGTTTTCATCGTATATCAAACGACCAGAAAGTCCAAAAATAAAACTGTTGTATTGAATATTTATACCAAGGGCCATTTGGCTGCGCCAATCGGCGTATACTGGTGGAGTATAAGAATTATCTTCATATCCATGTGGTTTATCCATATAAGATAAAGCAAGAGAATAGGCAGTTTTCAATTTACCAGATGGTTGTTTTATTTTTACAGCCGCATCCAATGCATAATTAAAATCATCACCACCGCCAGCGATTGATACACCATATTGACCGTAATCAGTAGGTATGGTTGCCAAATTCAATCGTAAAGATTCATGACCTGTAGTTGCGGTTGTGTCAGATATATAAACTTTCCCAAGATCTAGTTTGTTATATAAAATAGATTTATTGTTCAATCTTAAATATCCAACATCTGGCAGCCCAAGTCCCATTTTTCGTGCGATTGAATGTGTTAAACCCAATTCCGCGCGTCCAACAGTTCTGTCTTGAAATAAAACAAAAGCGTCATGTATATATTCGTCATCTTCGACACAAGCGGCATCAATAGAGTATACGGCGCCAATTTGTTGTGTAGAATTAAGACGATACATCATACTGGTTTTTACATCCCAATCGTTTATACCAAGTGGTTTATCTTTTCTTGTTTCTAAGAAACCAAGCATGCCATCGGCATCCAGTGTGAATTTCCAATCGTCAACAGAATAGTCAATAGCGTATGCATTTGCGCAAAATAAACTACATATAGCGATTAAAGATATTTTTTTCATTTTTTGTTTCCGGTTATTTTTTTAGTTTCTGATTCAGATAATATCGCTTTTTTTAATTTATCAAAAGCCCTTTCTTCAATTTGTCGAACACGTTCACGTGATATGCCATATTTCTGAGATAATGTTTCAAGAGTCATTGCAGGATCAGAAAGCCGTCTTGCGCGTAATATCTCGCGATCGCGTTCTGGTAATGTTTCAAGATGCTTTTTTAGTAATTCGTAACCTTTGCGTTTGAATTCAAGTTGTTCCAATCCATCTTCAATATTTATGCGGGCGTCCGCCATGTTGGATAAAATATCTTTGGAATCAGAATCTGTATTAAGTGGCGAATTTAATGATACATCGCGCGCAGACATACGTGTTGCAACGCGTTCCACATCGTTTTCTGGTACAGATAAATATTCAGCAATTTGTTTGGTTTGGTCTTTGGATAAAGAATTGTCCATAATACCAAGTGCGCGTTTTGCGCGTGTAAGGTTGAAAAACACGCGTTTTTGATTCGCAGAATTACCAAGTTTAACAATTGACCAATTGCTAAGAATTGTTTCATATATTTCCGCCTTGATCCAAAACATAGCATATGTCGAAAAACGGAACCCTTTTTCTGGATCAAACTTTTGTAATGCCTGCATAAGCCCCATATTACCGCTGGCAATCAAATCAGATACTGGCAGACCGTAATTTTTGAAATCGTATGCCACAGACACAACAAGGCGCAAGTGCGACCCTACCAATTTTTCAGCGGCTATATTATCGTGTTCTTTGATCCATTTTGTCGCATATTCATATTCTTGTTCTGCGGACAATATAGGGAACTTTTGAATTTCTGTTATATATTTAGCCAAACTAATATCATCGCCAGCGCCACCGATAAATGGAACTGGGGCATTTGTTTTGGTTGCCGGTAAAGTTGTCTTGATTTCCTTGCTCATAACTTTTATAGTATAGCAATAAAATACAAATTATCAAGACAGGAGATTTATCATGACAAGTATCTTGGAAAGAAAGAAAAATCTTAAACAACCAGTTAAAAAGACGCGCGAAGAATACGCAGAAGACGCCCTTTATCGTGAAGTCTGGGAAGATGTAAACAATGAAAAAACCCAAGAGTTTTTGAAAAAATACTGGCGTTATATTGTTGCAGCTGTTTTGGGTATAATGATCGTTGTATGTGCGATTCAGATCGGAACACGTATGTACTATGCTTCAAAAGTTGCGACTGCCACAGTTTATGAAAATGCTATTGAAAATGTTGACGCCAATGCTTTAGCAAATTTGTCCAAAGATACTGGTGGGGCAACATCTGATTTGGCTTTATTCCAGGCCTATTTGATTGATAAAGATATCAATAAACTTGAAACATTGGCTCAAAAAGGTCATACACACGATTTCAAGGACTTGGCAAAATTACATTTGGCCACAATCAAAGGCGATAAAATGGAAGCGGCAGAATTTGAAAAATATGTTTCTTCTATGAATACTAAAAGCTCGCCATTCTTTTATACATCTCGTTTAATGGTCGCCCAAAAATATTTATCAACAGGTAATAAAGAAGCGGCGGATAAAATATTAGACGTTATTATAAATGATAAGAATGCGCCTGCATCTATTTCAGCCACAGCACAAACTTTAAGATAAGCGTATGAAAAGATTATTGGCATTTTTATTGTGTATGATTGCAGTATCGTCATGTTCAAAACATGATCCGATATTGCCAGGTGTGCGTAACGATATATTTGATGCCAATGATGTTGTTGTACAAAATAAAGAAATAGCAGAATTATCAGATAATGTATCAAATATATCTGGTGATAAAATTTGTGAATACAGACAAGATGTATCTAACACTATATGGTCTGGTGATAAAAAAATATGGACAGGTTTTGCTACAAACAGTGCTGTGAAATCTGAACAATCACCAATATGTGATGGTGGTTTTATCTATACGGGCTTGTCTACTGGGGAAGTGATAAAAATAAATACATCGACGAAAAGACCAGAATGGGTTGTTGACGTGTTTCGTGCGAATAACTTAACGGGTGGTGCATCAATTGTTGATATTATCGCGCATGTTGGGTTGGATGGAAAATATGTGTATGCTGGTGGTCTTGGTGACGCCTTTTGTAAATTAAACGCAAATACTGGTGATAAAGTTTGGTGCCTGAATATATCTGTGCCAGTTGATTTTATAATGGTTGACGATTTTATTTTTGTTGTTGGTACAGACGATAATTTGTATGCGATAAATAAACAAAGTGGGGCAGTTTATTGGAAAACAGAAATTAAAAATCAAGTTAAACCAATTTATGAAAATAAAAATATAATTGTCGGAAAACAGAAGATAAATTATAAAAATGGATCAATGATAGAATCTTCGTGGTTTTAAAAAATTTAAATAAAAAAACACCGGCAATCCGCCGGTGTTTTTCTTTTGGTTTTTGTTTACCAAGTTGGCGCATCTTTGCCTTCTTTGATAATAGGTTTTTCGTCTTCCCAAACTGATAAACCAGATTTCAAATCAGTCAATGTCAATTGTAAATAATATTCTACGCGGGTATCAACAGATGAAAACCATCCTGATTCCAACTTCAAATTTCTTTGTAATATTTTCCCAGACAACGACATATTTGGTGCAACCAATGTTCCTTTTTGGGCAATTGTTGTTTGATTATATTCGTCATTACCGCGTTGTGAACGAACCTTGTCAGATGTTGTGTCTTCGCCAGAGAAGTTTGTTGCAATTTGTGCCTTGCCAGATTGAAGCAGGGTTGTTCGGATTTTCTTTGTTAAAATATCCGTATCAATACGTTGTGTTGTATCGTTCGTGATGTTTCCAATAGCGATAACTGGTTTTGCTTCTGTTTTTAATGCGCCGCTATCAATCATAGATTTTGTCATTTTTTCAGCGGTGTTTGTCCAATCACGATATTCTAGTTCCATAACTTGTTGCATGCTGGATACTTCTTGTTCGTCGTTCAAATCAACCACACGAGTTCCACCACATGCGCAAAGTGCCAAGCAGAGGGCCATAGGTATTATTTTTTTCATTTTTGTTCTCCTTTTTTTAATTCTATTGTTTTATCACTTACTATTTTTCCATTTATTTCACGATTGTAAATCAAATAATTATGTTTGTCTTTGTTTTTATATCTTTCAACGTAAATATATTTTGGAAGTGTTGCCCATGTTCGTACATCAGCATTTGATGATGCAGCGGTATAAACAGAAGACATTATCCCAAATAGTGGCGCATAATCAGATTTTGAATTATAAATAGCTGCTTGAGCTACTGTTTTTGATACAGCGGCAGTATATGCGCGTAATATTTCGTTGGCTTTATATTCATTGTATTCGGTCATGAACAAAGCGTCTACATTTGCAAGCATTTCAGAGTTTTGTGGTATTGTGTAATTCGGCATAAGGTATGCATCTGAAAAAGTAAATTGAACCAAACCAAGATTAAACAAATAAATCGATGCATTTGATTCGCGAAGACGTGGTGCAAATCCTGTTTCTGTAAACTTCCATTGTGTGTTTGTAGGGCGGATTCTTTTTTGCGCCAATTCTAAATCTTGTTTAATGTATTTATTATTTGGTGACATACCATTCGCGCGTTTAAGGTATAAAATTGCATTATCAAAATCGCCATCGTTCAAGAAATATATTCCGGATAAATACATCAAAGCAGGGTTCATAATATCACGGAAAGCCAACCAATCAGATGCATTTTTATCTATGAATTCGGCAATCTCTGAATCTTCACTAATTTCTTGTTTGTTGTCTTCAATCAGTTTTTTGTATTCGTTGGACATATCTTGTTGACGTTTGTAAGATTGGTTTATAACAACACGTGCGTTTGACCAATCGTTCGTAGCCAACAGGTCCCATATCTGATAATAAGATACAAAAAGAGAATCCATCATATATGGTTTATAGGAATTAACACTTTGACCAAATAATAAACCAGATGCTTCGCGTGAAAATGAAGTTGATGTTTCTGATAAATGTCTTTTGTTGAATTCTTCGAATGTTTTGTCGCTTTCACTGTATTTTCCATCAAGAAATAGGGCGCTGCCATTTATTAACAAATCAAGATTGTTTTGATTTGATGGTTCTTCGGTTGTTGTCGTGAAATCTGAAGCGGCAAAATTATTTTGAACATCGTTCAAATGAGATTGCATCGTTGATGCGCAACCACACAAAACCAAACTGAATACAATATATAATATTTTCCGCATGATTAAAATTATAGAACACTTAATGCAAAGGTTCCAATATTTTTATTTCTTTTGTATTTGGATCCATAACGCGCGGGGTTCCTTCGTATCCCATGATAGCATGATGTGATGGAATTAAAAACTCTGGTAACGGAGAAGATTCACCCATAAGTACTTTGTCGTGTAATTTCTTTTGAACAGGTGTTTTGTTAAGGAAATACCATTCTTGATCTGCCTCTATTGGTCTGTGGTACCAACCCTGATAAATAATTATTTGTTTCATAGGTTTTAATTTCATAATATCGTATTCACTGTAAAGAAGTTCTTCTTTTGGTACTTCTACTTCTTTGTCATCTTTCTTTTCTATCTTTTTTGTTTTCTTCATACCTATCATTTGTGAAAATCTTCGTGCTGTTTCTGGGTCGTTTTGGCGCATTACGATTTTTGCAGCTGTTGTTGAAATGATAGTAGATGCGGCATCATTTCCATATCTTTCGCTTATTTGGTGAATGTCTTGACCAATAATCAAATAAGATACTTTTTGTCCACGCCCAAGATCGGGTCCTTGGATAACGGCATCCAGTTTTTGCATCTTTGGCATTTCGTCCAAAACGAACAATACTGGATACGGCCCCATTTTAATCCCATCTACAACCTGATCTGTGTTGTGTGCTAACAAATAACTGGACATCAATTCAATAAATATAGCGGTAATAGGATTCAATGCCTGGGCATCGACCATATTAATAGATAAATACACACTAACAGGTTTTATTTTTCCGTCCCGTGGATCTTTCATACCACGTAAATCAGCAAAGTGAAAATCAGAATGGCTTGTTCTGTTACGAACAGCAGCGTTACGGAATATTGCCAAACCTTCCATCATTGTTGAAAGGATAGATCCGCGTTCTTTATCTGGTGTGTTAGCAAGTTGTGTGAGTTCAGATACTGAACGATTCGCATAGGCATATCTGCGGGCTTCTTCAACTGCATTTAATAATAAATCTTTCATTGGGTCGGCCATCATAACCATCTGGTCGCCTTGTTTTCTGCGTTCTTCCATTCCTTCGGCAATCGCAACCTGACTTGAAGTAAGCCAATCAAGAATCATTGAAAAAGATGCTTCTTTGCCACGCCAAGCGTCTGGAATATGATCCCATGTTCCAACATGAACATAGTTTGTTGTGTTTAATTCACCTTTTTGTAAAAGAGAATATGCCGCATATGCATTTGGATCATTCATCATTGATAAATAATAATCACCAAGCACGGTTGCATCATCGCTGCTCAGTGTACCATTGTTGATGCGTGTATAGAAGTAATCATCTGCGCGGGCACGTTCAACCTTGGATACTATAAAGTTCACAAGACCGGATAATCCAGCGCGTCCAGTATTTGCCCAGTGTGGATCTGCTGTCGCAGATTTGCTGTCAGGCACCAATACTTTACAAATTGAATCTATATACAAATCGCGTTGTTCTGGATTATATGGAACATGGTCAGGTGATAATGGATTCCACGATGGATAATATATTCCACGTTCAGGATCATCTTGACCAGCCCAATTCATAATAAACACAGGACCAACAGTCGCACGATACCCAGATGTTTTTTGTTTTAATTCGGGTTTCGGGTCATTGATAATCATTGATACATTATCACAATCAAGAATTGTTGGAACAACGACACCTGCGGTTTTACCGGTTCCTGGAGGCGCTAAACAAAGCGCAGATAAACTTTCGTCAAACATTAATGGTGTTTGTTTGCTTTTATATTTAAAATAACCCAATACCATCATAAATCCATTGAACAATCCTTCTTTGTTTTTAGGATCTTGACCCATTTGTTTAATATCATCGGCAGTTGCCTTGCGGGCGGATTTTTCGTCATAATTATCTTTGCCATGTGGATTGAATTCAGATTTCAATGTGTCGTCGGCCAAGAAATAATATGCAAATATTGGAAGCAATGGTGTAATGGACGCGATGTCAGGATGTTGAAATGTGCGAATAATCCAATATGGAACCTCTGCAATCGCAGACAATCCGAAAGTCATCAACAGGTTTTCCAGATATATTTTTACCCAATATTCACTGGCAGGGCCCCAACCATAGCGCCATACATGTTCCACAGCAAAAGACAATCCAAATACTATGGCACATATAATCCAAACACCAACATTCCAACGCATATTCCAGAAATTACGGGCCATTGGCGCTTGCTCGTGTTCTTTGTATGCGCTTGATTCAAAGATCTTTAGACCTTTGCCAGAACCACTATTCGAGAAAATGTTGAACTTTACTGCCATGATTGATATTATATCATAAAAAGAAACCTTTTTATATAATAAAGATTAAAAAAATGCAAAATACACCAAGAATATTTTTAAATGAAAAAATAGAACCAGGAAAAACAATCGCAATAGATAAAGATGTCGTACATTATTTACGTCGTGTTATGCGCACATCTGATTGTTTGGTGTTCAATAATGGTGATGAATATACAGCAAAATTATCTGATGATAACAAGAATATAGTAATTGGTACGAAAACAGAACATGTTGACCCAAGTAATGATTTAACCCTTTATTTTGCGCCAATAAAAAAGACAGACGAATTGGTGAATATGGCAACCCAGATGGGTGTTGGAACTTTTGTGCCAGTTATTACAAATCGCACGGTTGCTAATCATATAAATTGGTCGCGCATAAAAAAGATAATGATAGAGGCGTCCGAACAATCAAATCGAAACAGTATTCCGAATTTAATGGAACCAATAAAATTTGATGATCTTGATTTAAAAGGTTTGATAGTTGCTGATGAAAGATTCGCACATGGAAAAGAGGGTGAAAAAGAACAAGTTTCCGGCAAGCGTGTTTTTGTTGGTCCCGAAGGTGGTTTTTCGGTTGTAGAATTTGAAAAAATGGACAAAGCGGGCGTTACAGGTTTGTCACTTGGTAAAACAATATTACGTGCTGAAACAGCGGCGGTGGTCGTTGTATCAAAGGTGTTAAATAAATGACGACACGATTGGCTAAATATATTGCAGATTCTGGTGCAGCATCACGTCGTGGTGCCGAAGAACTTATACAAAAAGGTGCTGTGTCCGTAAATGGTGTGGTTATAGATACACCAGTGTTTTTTGTTGAAGATGGCGATATTGTTTCTGTAAATGGTAAAGAGATAAAAAAAGATACTGGTATAAAATTGTATGCCTTTCATAAACCTATCAATACAATGACAACGGCGCGTGATCCGTTGGGACGCAAAACAATATATGATGTATTGGATAAAAAATATAAAAATCTTAAATACATAGGACGTCTTGATTTCAAAACAACAGGTTTATTATTGCTAACTAACAATGGTGATTTTGCACGTAAAATGTCTTTGCCGCAAAACCATATTGAACGAACATATATTGCGACAGTGGATAAATATACAAAATCTGGTTTGGATTTTGCACGCAAGGGTGTATGTGTTGATGGAATAAAATATCGCCCGATGAAAATACAAGAATTAGATAAACATAATTTAAAGATAACTGTTATTGAAGGCAAAAAAAACGAAATCAGAATCGTGCTTAAACATATTGGATCACCGGTGAAGGCTTTACATCGTGTGTCATATGGTGCTGTAAAGCTGGAAAAATTAGCAGTTGGAAAAATTTTAGAAATAGACAAGAAAACAATTGACCTGATGTTAAAAAATTTCTAAAATCAGATTAACAGGGAAGGGAGATTTTTATGAAAAAAACAAAAACTACAAAGAAAATCAAGTCAACATCAGCTGCTAGCAAGCCAGCATCAAGCGGTTGCTGTGTTAATGTTTGGTCTTGGTCTATTTATGCATACTGGTTCATAATTTTGTTCTTTATTGCTTCTACTTTTTATATCTTGGGACGCAGTCATGAGTTTACTCATCCACGTCCAAATGTAGTGATAGCAGAAGAAACTTTGGTTAAAGCAGAAGATTATGTTGCTGATGCCAAAGAACAATTGATTGCAGGCGATATGGAAGCCGCTATCGCAAGTTTGAATGCATCAATTGATTCAAACGCTGCTTCGGATACATACACTTTGCGTGGCGAAGCATATATGCAAATTGGTGATTATCAAAAAGCATTGGCAGATTTTGATTCTGCTTTGCAAATTGATGGTGTAAATGCTGTCGCTTTTTATGACAGGGCTTTGTTGAATACACGTCTTGAAAATTATGAAGCAGCATTGGCGGATATCAATAATGCTTTGGCTGCCCAATCTATGAAACCATCAGATGTTCTGAATTTGCGTGATTTGTATGCTAAACGTGGTCAATTGAACCTTTGGCGTAAGAATTGGCAAGGTGCAGTTGCTGATTATACAAACTCTTTGGCAAGGGCCGAAGGTAGTATTTCTGCAAATGTATATGCAGAACGCGCAGAAGCATATACCGCATTGGGGGAATACGAAAATGCAATCAACGATTATACTTCCGCGGTTCGTGTAATAAGTGAACAGATACAAGCTGCGCCAACACAAGAAATGCGCGAAGCACAATCAAGCAGTGCAATGTCTTACTTTGAAAAGTCAGCAGCATTGAATTTGAACATTGGAAACGTATCTGCTGCCAAAACAGATTTGGAATCTGCGTTTGCAATCGCTGCGGCTTTGAATGATGAAGAAAGCATGGCGCGTATACAGGGCCTTTTAGGTGGTCTGGATTAAAAATAAAGAAATCCGCCGAAATGGCGGATTTTTTTTGACTTTTATATATTATAGTATTAAAATATCAAATATGATTTATATGTTATCTATTTTTACATTGACTACTACAACCCCTTTGGGGGTCTAGATTTTTATTTGCGCAAAAATATCGCGCGTATTATAATAAACAAGCAGTAAAATAAGAATATATAAAAAAATAAGAAGGTAAATTATGTCTTATCCAATAGAAACGGTTCGTCATTCATTAGCACACGTAATGGCGGCAGCAGTTCAAAAATTATATCCAGATGTTAAATTTGCTGGTGGTCCTGCAATTGAAAACGGCTTTTATTACGATTTCGATACAGAACACAGATTCAGCGAAGAAGACTTTGCAGCGATTGAAAAGGAAATGAAATCTTTGATTAAATCTGATGGTCGTTTTGATAGACGTGAAATATCATTAGAAGAAGCCAAAGAATTATTCAAAGATCAACCATATAAAATGGAATGGTTGAATGAATATGATGCAAACGGTGAAGTATTATCTATTTATACTTTCCGCGACTTTACAGATTTGTGTCGTGGACCACACGTTGCGTCCAGTAAAGATTTACCAAAAGATGGTTTTAAGATTAAAACTGTTGCTGGTGCTTATTGGAAGGGTGATTCCAAGAATAAAATGTTGCAACGTATTTATGTTGATGCGTTCGAAAGCGCAGAAGCGTTGGCGGAATTCTTGAAAATGCAAGAAGAAGCAGCAGCGCGTGATAACCGTAAACTTGGTAAAGAGATGGATTTATTCCATTTCGAACCTGAATATGCACCAGGGGCTGTGTTCTGGCATGACAAAGGTTATCGTATTTATCGCAAATTAATTGAATATATTCGCGCGCGCCAAGAAAGGGCAGGTTATCAAGAAATTTCCACGCCTTCCGTTATGGACAGATGTTTGTGGGAAAAATCTGGACACTGGGCAAAATATGGTGCACACAATTATTCTGGAACAACACAAGATGGCAAGGTTTTCTGTGTAAAGCCTATGTCTTGTCCAGGGGGTATGTTGGTGTTCGGTAATGGTATGAAATCTTATAAAGATTTGCCATTGTATTTGGCTGAATTTGGAAAGGTTAATCGTTATGAAGCTGCAGGTGCTTTGGCGGGATTGATGCGTGTTCGTGAATTTACTCAAGACGATGCACACATTTTCTGTACAGAAGAACAACTTGAAAGCGAAGTTGTAAAAATCTTGCGCTTTATCAAAGATATTTATGGCAAGTTCGGATTTGATAAAATCACAATGAAATTAGCAACACGCCCGTTGTCTGAATTCCGTATCGGTTCTGATGAAGTTTGGGACAGTGCAGAAAGTGCTTTGCAACATGCTTTGGATGTAAATAATATCGAATATGAAATAGCAGAGCATGATGCTGCATTCTATGGACCAAAAATAGATATCTATCTGAAGGATTCTATGGGGCGCGTATGGCAATGTGGTACTGTTCAATTAGATATGAATTTACCAGAAAGATTTGATTTATCTTATGTTGGTGAAGATGGTGAAAAACATCGTCCAATCATGTTGCATCGTGCATTATTAGGTTCTATTGAAAGATTTATGGGGGTATTACTGGAATCAACAGGTGGTGTTTTACCATTATGGTTGTCTCCAGAACCTGTTGTTGTTGTGCCTGTATCCGAAAAATATAAAGATTATGCAAATGAAGTCGTTGAATCTTTACGCAACAATGGTGTGATTGCACGTGCTGATTTGCGTGACGAAAAAGTTAACTATAAAGTTCGTGAATTGTCTTTATCAAAGACACCGATCATCGCTGTTGTTGGCGAAAAAGAGATGAACGATAAAACGGTCACGCTGCGTCATCTTGGTAAAGAAGGACAAGAAGTTAAATCTTTGTCTGAATTTATTGAATTTATGACAAATGCAGTAAAAATGCCGTTATAATTAATATCAGGGTAATTTTTTACCCTGATATAATTAAAATAAGGAAAGATAATGATAGTAGATGTTCTTCCTGTGCGTAAAAATATATTTGATTTGTATTATGTACCTGTGTATTACAAACGTAAGAAAAATAAATCTTTTAAATTTGAACGAGAATTAAAAGATTTTAAAACTATAGAAGCGGCAGAAGATTATCGTTATCATATGCAAAAAAGAATGTGGAAACAACAAGAACAATTAAAAGGTTTAGAGAGATGAAAAAAATATTATTACTTTTTGCGTTGTGTTCAACAGTTATTTGTGTAGCTGGATGTTGTAAATGCGAAAATGAACCAATTGTTGAAACAAACCATAAATTGATTGTTCCTCCTAATTTTGGAAATATGCCAAAATAATTTGGGATATTGCTTTTTTTGTGATATAATATCCTTATGATAAAAAAATAGGGGGATATTATGGATCAAGAACAAGATTTAGATTTATTAGACCTTGAAGAAGAATCAAGTCAGGTTGATGCTTTGCCAGAAGCAACACCTTTTACAACGCCACGTCCAAAGAAACCATGGCTTTTGATGGGGTTGGGTGTTGTTATTATCATATTGGCAACTTGGATAATAATCGCACGTGTTGGTAGCGATTCGGGCACAACAGTAAACATTGATTTGGACGCCCCTGTTCAGAAAGCAGATAACGCCCCGGCACCTGTCGCGGACTTGAATGTTCCTGCGAAACCAGTAGAGGTTGTACCACAACCAAAACCTGCACCGGTTGCCGAACCAAAACCAGTACCGCTACCAGTGGAAGCCAAACCTGTTGAATCAAACGGAACACCTGTGCGTGTAGTCTCTGACAGGAAAGAAGTAACATTTGATCCAGATAAAGCGGTGGCTAAACCAGCTGCAAAAAAGCCAGCTGCAAAACCAGCAGCGACAAAACCTGTTGCAGCTGCTTCTAATGGAAGTGTTTATGTTCAATTTGGTTCTTATAGCAGCCGTGGCGCAGCACAAAGCGCAGAACAAAAGTTGCGTTCTGCACACAGCAGTTTGTTCTCTGGTAAACAATTTGTTATTTTGGCTGCTCAAGTTAAAGGTCAAACAACATACAGATTGCGTGTAGCTTTCCAAAATGCAAGCGATGCAAATGGTTTTTGTAGAAATGCAAAATCAGATGGTCTTGATTGTTATGTGACTAAATAATAAAAGGAGACAGATATGTTTGGAAGAGGCGGTATTTGGGAAATAATTTTAATAGTTGTTTTGATTTTGATATTGTTTGGTTCTGCAAAGATTCCAGCGATGATGAAAAACGTTGCGAATGGAATTAAAACTTTCAAAAAAGAAGTGAAAGACGAACCAAAGCCAGCGGCAAAGAAAAAAGTTGCTGCCAAGAAAAAATCAAAATAATATTTGATAATAAAAAAGAAACCGCCCGTTTGGGCGGTCTTTTTTAATGTTTACGCTGTTCGTATTCTTCTTGTTCTTCGACTGTCATTGTGGCCAAAGGTCTTGCCAACATACGTTGAAGTCCAATTTCGTCACCAGATATAACACTGTATCCGAATGTGCCATTTTCAATACGTTCCAATGCAGCTTTGATCTTTTCTAATAAATTCGCATTACGTTCAGACATACGCAAATTCATAGTGATTTCTTGTTCTGCTGCTGCTTGATCTTGTTCATCGCCAACGCCAGCTGTTTCATTTTTTTCTGCCAAACGAACATCGTTCAAAACAGCTTCACGGTCATTAACAATTTGGTCGTGTTGGGCATTTAATAATTGATAAAAATACGCCAATTGTTCAGGACACATATAAGGTTCCGACTTTTTTGGTGTGTATTTTGGATCTAAAACAATACTTTTATAATTCTTTTTTACCATTTAATTAGCCTTTTAATTCTTCTATCCATTGAATAAGGGTTTCTTCATCCATTAATCCTGTGCGGGCTTCTTTTAATTCGCCATCTTTAAATGCCAGAACGCTTGGGATACTGCGTATACCGAATTTTGCAGGTGTGCGTCGGTTAGTTTCATCAATTTCAAATTTTACAAAATTGACTTCTGTTTTTTCGTCAGACACGCTTTCGAATATTGGGCCAAACATTTGGCAAGGACCGCACCATGAAGCCCAGAAATCTACCAATGTTAAACCGCTTCCTATCATTGAATCAAATGTTTCATCATTAGCATGTTTAAGCGCCATCTTTTTCTCCTTATGTTATTGATATTTCGATTTAGTTTATTATAATCATAACAAAAAGCAAGAGAAAAACGACATGAAAAAATTCGTTTATATGGATGCGGCAGCAAGCTGGTTAAAGCCACAATCTGTGATAGAAGCCGAGGCTTGTTTTCTGCGTAATTCATACGCAAATGCAGGACGTGGCATTTGTGCCCGTGCAGGTCATGTTGATGACATGATTATGAATGCCAGACAAAGGGTAGCTGATTTTATAAGTGCAGATAAAGAAAACATCGTTTTTACATCTGGGACAACAGATACTTTTAATAGAATTGTTGCCATCTTGAAAAATACATTTCCAGATAAAAATATGACAGTTGCTGTATCTGATTTGGATCATCATAGTGCCAGACTTCCTTTTGAAATGAATTATAAAACGCTTGTCATGCCATTGGATGACAGGTTAAATATTGATATAAATAATATTCCAAACGCAGATGTTTATGTTGTAACTGCGATGTCCAATGTTGTTGGAATTGCACAAGATGTTGTTCAGATTGTTCAAGCAATACATAATATAAATCCAAAAGCCATAATAGTTATAGATGCTGCACAATTCGTCGTACACAACAAAATAGATGTTAAAAAATTTGATTGTGATTTCTTGGCTTTTTCTGGACATAAAATAGGTAGCAATACGGGTGTCGGTATAATGTATATCAAAAATCCTGATGATTATGCTGTTGATAAATTTGGTGGCGGTATGGTCAATCGCATAGTTGGTGATAAAAATATTATCTTGAATAGTGTGCCAGACAAGTTTGAAGCAGGAACTTTGCCAATTACACAAATTATAGGTTTGCCATATGCGATCGATTGTTGTGAAAATTGGGGCGGTTGTCGTGATTTAATACATTATATGTATGATGAATTATCAAAAATAGAAAATATAAAATTATTAACATCGCCTGATGCATGTATGATAAGTTTTGTCCCACAATCTATGCATGTTATCGATTTTGGTGCGCTGCTTGGTGCAAAGGATATTTGTGTTCGTGTTGGTAATATGTGTGCATCTTGGATACATAAGAAATTAAATATTGATGGCAGTGTTCGTCTTTCTGTTGGACCTTGGAATACAATGGATGACGCCAAATATGTTGTTGATGCGCTAAAGGAATTATTGAAGTAAATGTCTGATTTACGTGAAGATATTATTAATGAAATCAAAAAAGTTTATGACCCAGAGATTCCTGTGAATATCTGGGATTTGGGTCTTATTTATGATATCGCAATAAATGAAGACAGCGTCATTATAAAAATGACATTTACAAGTCCTACTTGTCCAATGATGGAAGATATTTTAAGTCAGGTTAAGACAAATATTGAAACAGTTGTTAACGGAAAAGTTGTTGATGTAAAACTCGTATGGGATCCTGCATGGGATATATCCAGAATGAGTGATGCGGCACGTCTTGAACTTGATTTAACAGAGCAGGGGTGGTAACGATGAAATACAATGATATAAAAAATATTTTGTTATCAATTACCGATCCTGTTGAAAAATTAGAAACGGTTATGGATTTTGGTAAATCTTTGGAACCCGTTC
The DNA here is from genome assembly GCA_045114635.1 of Candidatus Enterousia sp. Taxonomy (GTDB): domain Bacteria; phylum Pseudomonadota; class Alphaproteobacteria; order Rs-D84; family Rs-D84; genus Enterousia. The sequence continues at coordinate 59,511 of JBGUKY010000008.1, read as the reverse complement.
CAGAAGATGCACAATGTAATGAAATATTTGGGTGCTCTTCATTTGTTCAGATTTGTGAGAAAGATAACCATTTTTATGGATGTGCCGATTCGATGATGGTTCGTGGTATTGTGGCAATAATTTTAGCTATGGTTGATGGCAAAAGTATTGAAGAAATCAAGCAAATGGATTTATATGAAGAGTTTAATTCGCTGAATTTGAACTTTGGAGCTGGCAGGTTGAACGGTATTCAATCAATGATTAGTTTTTTTAAGAATTTGTGATACAATATATTAAAAAGGAAGGGGACTGTATGCGCGACGATGAAAAAATGTATAATATAGGTTGGGCCATGTTGATTGGCATTGGTTTTGTAATTTCTTTTTTACAAGTTGCGTATCGTGTCCAAAATAAAAACCTTAATGATGTGCGCAGCGAAATGGAAAACACAAGACATGAATATGATATTGCAAAAACAAAGTTTTCTGCATTGTCGTCAGCAGATTCTTTGCGTGGTTCTGTTATCGGTGTTAATCCGCGCGCAGAAACAGTGTCTTTCAGCAAAACAGTACATATAGATAACATACCAATGGCGGGCGACTAATGCGTTTTACTATCGGCAAAGATATTTTACCGCATGAATATAAAGGTGCAGTATATAATTACGAGAGTGCTTCACGCCTGCATTGGGTAAGGGTTGCTTTTTCCATTGTTTTTGCGGTCTTTATTGTGCGTACTTTGCAACTTGGACTACAAAGTAGTGATTACAAAAAATATACCCAAAGTACACAAATTGAAAGTCGTGCAGATATTGTTGATAGAAATGGTGTTGTGTTAGCTAAAAGTGTTAAGTCCGGAAATATAAAACTGTTTCCACCACGTGTAAAAGAAAAAGATATAGATGAAGTTGCAAGTATTGTCCATAAACTCGCCCCAATGGATTATAGTGTTGAAGACGCTTTGAACCTAATTCGATCAAATCATCGTGGTGTGTATATAAAAAAGAACGCTTCGGAAGAACAGATTAAAACAATAAAAAGCGCACATAAAAAATATAATTGTTTTGAAATAGAACAATTCGCACAAAGGCGCTATCCACAAAGAAATGTGTTTGCGCATGTTGTTGGTTTTTCTGGTAAAGATGGCGGTTTAGAAGGGGTCGAGTTGACATATGATAAATATCTGCGCGAAAACAAAGATCCTTTGCGTTTATCAATTGATTCACGTGTACAAAATATTTTTCATGAACAATTGACAATTGCTATGAATAAATATAGTGCTAAAGGCGCCTTGGGCATGTTGATGAATTCCAGTACTGGTGAAATTATAGCAATGGTACAATTGCCTGATTTTGATCCTAATAATATCAATTCAATACCTGTAAAGACGCGTCGTTTCAAATTGATGCGTGATAATTTTGAAATGGGGTCCATTTTCAAAATATTTAATACTGCACTGGCTTATGAAAACGGCTTGCAGAACAAAGATTACAAGATTGATGAACCATTGATGATATATGATAAATATGGTCGTCCTGCAATGCGTAAACCAATTGATGATGTTTCTTCATTTAAAAGAGATGTTATAAAAAAAGGTGGCCACAGAAAATTAAAAGCACCTGAAATTATGTTGCATTCGTGTAATGTTGGAAGTGCGCGCATAGCACTTGATTTACCAGATGGTGCCCAAAAAGAGTTTTTTGAACGTCTGCATTTTGATAAACCTTTACAGTTAGAATTTGGAAAAACGGAAAGGGCCATAACTTATAAAACCTGGGGACCTACAGAACGCGCAACTGCGGCATTCGGACATGGTGTAGCTGTTACTCCTATGCATTTGTTGTTGGGGGTAAACGCAATGACAAATGGTGGAATATATATATACCCAACGCTTTTAAAAAGAAGCATTGGTGCAGTTCGTGGCGAGCGTGTTTTAAGTTCTGATATTTCTGCAAAATTGCGTGATATAATGTTTCATATTGCGGAAGAAACAACCGCAAAAAAAGCGCGTGTCAAAGGTATAGATGTCGGTGGAAAAACAGGGACCGCGGAAAAGCGTGGTGCTGATGGGAAAATAGATAGTAAGCGAAATGAAACTGTATTCACAGGAATATTCCCAGTTTCTGCACCGCAATATATAATATTGATTATGTTAGACGAACCCCAGGGGACAAAAGAATCTGGTGGTTGGAAAACTGCCGCTTGGAATGCGGTTCCAACTGCTGGTGCAATACTTGATGGAATCATGCCATTGCTATTTGAATAATTTTGTATTATAATAATACCGACAATAAGAAAAAAGAGTATAGTGTGCGAAAGATAGTAGAGAAGTCCATGCTTGGAAAAGCCTGGACTGTGTCGGATGATTATAATCTGGAATCAGATTTAAACGATACAAAAGATTTGGTCAAAAATATTTTGTCATCTCGTGGAATCATTGGCGATGATGCTGTTGATATTTTTTTACATCCATCAATCAAAGAATATATGCCAGATCCATATGTGTTAAAAGATATGGATGTAGCTACACACGTCATTGCTGATTCAATATGCAATGGTGAAAAAATTGCTATATATGGTGATTATGATGTCGATGGAATAACTTCAACTGCGATTTTTGTAAAATATTTGCGTGGGATTGGCGTTGATGTATCTTGGCATTTGCCGACAAGGGAAGGTGAAGGTTATGGATTAAACATTGCTGCCATAGAGCAAATCGCAAAAGATGGTGTTGGTTTAATGATAACTGTCGATTGTGGAATAAGTGGTAATGCAGAGGTAGATAAAGCAAAAGAACTTGGCCTTAAAGTTGTTGTAACAGATCACCATTCCCCAGATGCTGTATTACCAAATGCTGATGCTGTTGTGAACCCAAAACGCATCGATGATACTTCTGAACTTTCATTTTTGGCCGGGGTTGGTGTCGCATTCTTGACATTGGTTTCTTTGAATCGTGAATTAAAGAATAGGGGCTTTTTCAATTCAGCCAGACCACAAATAAATCTGCTTAATTATATGGATTTTGTTGCGCTGGGAACCATTTGTGACACGATGCCTTTGATCGGGTTGAATCGAGCTTTTGTTGCTACGGGCTTAAAGGTTATGGGACTTCGTCAAAACCTAGGACTTAGGACTTTGATGGATTTGGCTGGTATAAAAAATCCTTCGGTTTATGCGGCTGGTTTTGCTATTGGTCCACGCCTTAATGCGGCGGGTCGTCTTGATTCTGCATCGCCAGCATTGGAATTATTGCTTACAGATAACCCATTAATTGCTAATGATCTTGCTAATCAATTACATCATATGAATCAAGAAAGAATCGATATTCAAAACAGCATAATGATAGATGCTGCTGATATCGCAGACAAATGTTGTCGTGATGGGAAATGCAGTTTGTTTGTTTGTGGCGATAATTGGCATGGTGGTGTTATGGGGATTATCGCAGGTCGGTTAAAAGACAAATATAATTTACCAACATGTGTTGCAACACGTAGCGATGGAATTATAAATGGATCTGGTCGTTCTATACCTGAAATAGATTTGGGAAAAATTATTCACGAAGCATTATCGCTTGGTATTTTATCCGAAGGTGGTGGACATGCAGCAGCAGCAGGATTCACATTAAATGTGGATCGTGAAAAAGATTTTTGTGATTTCCTTGAAAAATCTGTTAATGAACAATTGGGTGGTGTAAAACCAAGTCCTGAAATATTTGTTGATGCACAAATTGATGCCGGAAGTGCAGATATGAAATTGGTTGAAAAATTATCTGACCTTGCGCCATTTGGTCAATGTAACCCCGAACCAACTTTGGTATTAAGGGGTGCTGTGTTAAAGTTCGCAACCGTTATGGGTAATGGGGCGCATCTTCGTGGTATGGTGCGTTGCAGCAATGGAACCCAATTGTCTTTTGTAGGCTTTAATTTGGTTGGAACGCCTGTGGGTGATTTTTTACTGGACGATGCGAATACAAATACTACAATAATGATGTTAGGTAAATTAAAAGAAAACGAGTATAACGGTCGCGTAAGCGCTCAGTTCACATTGGAAGACATCGCATTATGATGAAAAAAATGAATCTTTTTATAGAAAAAATAAAAGGCGCAAAATCGATTGCTATCTCTGGTCATAAGAATCTTGATGGTGATGCATTATGTTCTGCTTTGGCTTTGATGAAAATAATAGAATTGAATTTTGGCAAAAAGGCAACAGTTATATATGATGGCAATGTTCCACGCGAACTTGACAATGTACCATTGCGTGATGAAGCTGTTTATTATAAAAATTTACCAGAGAATGCTAAATATGATTTATACATATTGGTTGATTATGGAACCAGAAAACATCTTGGTGGAATAGAGAAGTATGTAAATGCTGCTGATTTTGTAATTGAAATAGACCATCATTTTAATGACGACTTGGTTGGCAGTTTGTGTTTTGATGACGAAGAAAAAGCCGCTACGTCGCAAATAATTTATGATATGGCAAAGTCTGCGAAGTTTGATATAAATCAAGATATTGTCGATCTTTTAACATTGGCTATAATTACAGATACTGGTAATTTTAAATTTGTTCGAAACAGTGATGTTTTAAAAGATGCCGCAGCATTGGTAGATCTTGGCGCTGATATGACAAAGCTTGTAAATCTTTTGAATAACAAAGCAAAAAAGACAGTCTTGGTTGAATCCAAAGTTGTATCAGAAGCAGAGTTTTTAATGAAAGGGCGTCTTGCGGTTGCCACAGTGAATCACGAAGATTATAAAAAATTAGATGGGCGTGGCGAAATTATTTTATCGTTGCTTGGTCAAATACATGGTGTTCAGTATGTGGTATTGTTGAAAGAACAAAAAGAAAACCGTATTGGTGTATCTATTCGTTCGCGTGAAACGCCTATAAATAAAATTGCTGAATCTTTTGGTGGTGGCGGACATTTGTGTGCAGCAGGCGCTGTTATAGAAGATAGCCTTCAAAATGTTCATGATATGGTTATAAATGCTTTCAAGGGGATGTAGGAATGAAAAAAATAATATCGATGTTTTTTTGTTTGTTTATGGCATTTAATGCGAGTGCGGCTGTTGATAAAAAGTTAGTGACAAGCGCGGAAAAATATCTTAATTCCATAACTGGTTTAAATGGCGGTTTTACACAGATTTCCAATGGAAAAACACAAACAGGTATCTTTTCAATGTTGCGTCCTGGTCGTGTAAGATTGGACTATAAAAATGCACCGATTCAGTTGATAGCGGATGGTAAAGATTTGTATTTTTATGATAAATCTTTGGATCAAATTACAACTGTTCCTTTGACGAGTACACCTGCGGGAATATTGGTTCGTAAAAAGATAGATTTACAAAATGCAGATATAAATGTTTATGAAACAGTGTCTGATAAAAACACCTTTACTTTGAAAATGAACTTGCGTGGTCAGGAAGGTTTGGGTCATATGGATGTTGTTTTTGATAAAAGCCCTGTGAAATTAAAATCATGGTCTGTGGTTGATGCTACATCCACTAAAACAGATGTTGTATTTAATGATTTGAAACCAAAAACAGATTTTGAAAAAAATTATTTTCAATTATCACGTCATAAAACAGTGTCCACTAATGATGGTGATGACTTTTATGATTAAGGTATAAAATGTTCGGGATCAGTTGGACTGAATTTTTAGTAATTTTATTAGTTGCAATTTGTGTTGTACCTGCGAAATATTGGCCTGATGTGGCAAAGTTTTTAGCGCGTGTATTCAAATATATTCGTAACATTATTTGGAAAGTAACTGATTTTTCAGAAAACTTGCAACAAAGAATAGACCTTGAAAAACCAATCGATGATTTGTTAGAAAACGCAACAAAAGATATGTTTTGTGAAAAACCTAAAAAAATTGTAAGAAAAAAACGGATACGTAAAAAATGAAAATGACATTGATGCAACATTTTTCAGAATTGCGTCGCAGAATATTATGGACTGCGGTTGTTTTCGTTTTGGCATTTGTTTTTGGTTGGTTGATATCAGACAGTGTTGAATCGTTTTTAAGTGCGCCATTGATGGCTGTTTGGGACAATGCAATGTTGCTTTATACAGAATTGAGTGATGGTTTAATGATACAGTTTTCACTTGCAACATTGATCGCGCTGATTATAACAATTCCGGTTTTGTTATGGAATATTTGGGCATACATTGCGCCAGGGTTACATAAAAATGAAAAACAATTTTTGGTGCCTATATTTGTGTTTTCGCCACTATTGTTTGTGGCTGGTGCTGCGTTCGCTTTTTATATTTTGTTTCCGTTTGTGTTTAAGTTTTTCTTGGAAATAAATGCATCTACATCTGTACCAACAGTACTTTTGCCTTCGATCAAAGGATATCTAGCTTTTTCAATTGGTTTGTTAAAAGTTTTTGGAATTGCTTTTCAATTGCCTTTGGTTTTGGTTGGTTTGAACAGGGTGGGTTTGCTTTCCAAACAAACAGCAATTAAAAGTCGTAGATATGTGATTATCGGTGTCTTTATATTGGCAGCCATGTTAACGCCACCAGATATTTTATCCCAAATTTTATTGGCTTTGCCTATGTTGTTGTTGTTTGAATTAAGTTTGCTTTTTATGCGCGATTGATACGCATAAGTATTTTATTTTACATTGATTTTATGATATAATTCAAAGCGTGAGAATGTATAAAACTTTTTTCAAAGTGTCTGCTTTGTGTGCACTTGTGTTGTGTGCATGTGATTTACAACCAAAAATTGCTTCTATACCAGATGATATCGGTATGTTTATTGAAGACAGATATCCAGCCTTGTTGGCGGATCCATATGCACAACCAGAAATCTATAATTCTGCGGTTACAGACTATGGTGTTTATGCATCGCCTGAATTATATGGATCTGCAAATGTGAACGATTATGTTTTGTATGCAAGTATTGATGATTATGTATTGGTTCCAGAAAGCGAAGAAACAAAAATCGCAGCAGCAGAATCACAAGATGATTATTTGATTGTTCCAATGTATGGTGGCGGCGGTGTGATAGATAAAGACACACCAAAGAAAGAGGCGGGTGATAATATAATTACTGTGGTCAAAGGTGATACTGTTTATTCATTGGCGCGTAAAAACGGTATGACTGTTTCTGAATTTGCGCAAATAAATAATTTACATGAACCATATACTTTATCAATTGGTCAAAAATTAAAAACACAACGCACAGCAACTGTTAAACAACAGGTTCCAAATGTTATTACCAAAGAACAAGTTGTCGCAAAAGAAACGGTAAAACCGAACAGCACTAAACGTGTTGATTTACAAGAAATTACAGTTCAAAAGGGCGACACACTTTATTCTTTGTCGCGTAAATATGAAATACCAGTCAATGATTTGGCTGTTATGAACAAGATATCGAGTCCTTTTGATTTGGCAATCGGTCAAAAAATCAAAGTGCCAAAATTAGATAATGTTAAAACAGCATCTGTATCAGAAATAAAAACAACTGCCAAAATAACACCAGCCAAGACGACAGTAAAAGAAAGTTCTGTGGCAACAAAACAGACAACTGTTGTAAAAAGTGAATCAAAACAGAAAATATCTTCTGATCCAAATAAACAATTACCAAAGGTTGTTGCGCGTTCAAGTTCAAAGTTCTCGTGGCCGGTTAAAGGGAAGATTTTATCTGCGTATGGCGCAAAAAACAACGGGCTGTTTAATGATGGTATAAACATATCTGCTGCACTTGGGACTGCTGTTAAGGCAGCAGAAAACGGTGTGGTTGCCTATGCCGGAAACGAGGTCAAGGGTATGGGTAATTTAATAATTATTCAACACAGTGATGGATGGATGACAATTTATGCGCATCTTGATTCGATGTCTGTTAAACGTGGTGCACGTGTAAATGTTGGAACACAAATTGGTCGTGTTGGAAAGACGGGTAAGGTTGATCAACCACAACTTCACTTTGAAATTCGCAAGGGGACAAAAGCATACAACCCGACACAGTATTTAAGAAAATAAACGACAAAGCTCTTGCTTTTGCCCAAAAATATTCTATAATCAGTTGCGACATAGTTTTGGATGCATAGCTCAGTTGGTAGAGCAACTGACTCTTAATCAGTGGGTCCAGGGTTCGAGTCCCTGTGCGTCCACCAGAAATAAAAAGGCCACTTTTTGGGCCTTTTATTTTTTTGCTTTTTAGGATTTTATTCATTATAATACACACATGTCAAAAAAATTATTACTCTTACTTATAGTCTTGGCTTTACCGATGGTTTCGGTAGCTGGGGCGCAAAACAATCTGGAAAACAACATTGTTGTATCCCAATATGATAACGAAGAAACCCAGGCGGCTTTAGCAAAAATACCTTTGCCGGCAGACTTGTCTGTTAAAGAAAAAATGGTGTTTTTGTCTGCGCAAATGGAACGCAAAAAGGGCAATTTTAGACAGGCCATACGTCTTTACAAAAAAGTTCTTGATGAACGTCCAGATTTTGTACGTGCACGTATTGAATTGGCTTTATGTTATGGTGCCAATGATCGTTGGTATCGTGCCGATTATAATTTACGTTTGGCTATGGCGGCTGAGAATTTACCGGAAGATGTACAACAAATGCTGGAATCTTACAGATATTTGGTGCGCAAAAATAAAAATTGGGATTTTTGGTTTGATTATGGTGATGTGCCTGATACCCGTTCTAGTCTGTCAAACGGCGATGGTGGCTGTGGTGGCGATGAAGATGGTCGTACCTGTGAAACGATAACAGATTCAAAAGACACAACAGGTTTATATTTTGCAGCGGGCGCTGATTACGAATTCAAATTGTCTGATCAGTGGCGTTGGAAAAGTGATGCTGCTTTTGGTACAAATGTTTATTTGAAGGATAAAAAGAATGACGATTTGGCTTTGTCTGCATCAACTGGTCCACGTTATGTTTGGGACAGGGGCGATATCTGGTTTGCCGGTGTAGCAAGTCGTGCCTGGTATGGGCAACAAAAACTTGGTTGGTCATACGGTGCCAAGATTGATACCAATTATGATTTGACACGCAAATTGACATCTGGTTTGATTTTGATGGTTACGGATAATAAATATGATGAATATGATATGTTTAATGGTCAGACATATTCAGCAGAACCACATTTTACATACTATATTGATTCTACGAAATATATTTCATTACGTGGTGATTTGGAACGTCAAACCGCTAAAGAAAGTTCTTATGCCAATTATGAATACGGTTTTGGTATTGGTTTTGGTATGGAATTACCTTATGCCTTCATAGTATCTTTTGAACCGTTCTTAGCGTGGATAGATTATGACGGTGAACAAGATATTGAAAGAAATGGTCAGCATATGCATGTCAAAGAAAGGGTTTCTTATCAGAAATATACTTTCTCTGTAGCTAATACTCATATTGAATTGCTTGGCTTTATGCCGGTCGTAAACATCAGTTATACTGAGAAAGAGTCAAATATACCAATGCCTGGTTATAATAAGTGGTCGTATGGTATAAGTATAAAGCGTAAGTTCTAATGCTAAAATAAAACCGCCAGTTTGGGCGGTTTTTTTAATATTGTATTCTTGAAAAATAAACTTTTTGTGCTTTAATATTTTCTATGAAAATAATAGATGCGCATTCTCATCTTGATTATATAAGTCATAATTTCCAATCAGATGTCGTTGGAACTATTTGTTGTACAACAAAGGAATCAGAATGGGGGATATTGATTGAAAAGATGCTAGAAGATAAAAATCTTTATGCTGCTTTTGGAATACATCCATGGTTTGTTGATACCGTTCAAGATGGTTTTGATAAAAGACTTAAAGATCTTTTAATTTCAAATAATTCTTTGATAGTCGGTGAAATAGGGCTTGATAAATATAAACCAGATATGGATAAACAGATATGTGTTTTTACTAAACAACTTGATATAGCTGTTAAATTACACAGAACGGTGTTTTTACATTGTGTTGGCGCGTGGGATAAAGTTTTACATATATTAAAGAAATATAAAGCATCTGATTTGCCGATATTGGTCGCACATGATTTTAACGGAAGTTCTGAAATATTGGATAGTTTAATAAAAAATTATAATGTTTTTTTTTCTTTTAATAAAATTGATAAAAGCCAAGAAATAAACCGTATACAACGAATACCAATAAAGAATATTTTAATTGAAACAGATGCAAAAAAAGATATAGTATTACGTGATCTTGTCTATAAAATATCTGATATAAAAAAAGAAGATAATATCGAAAATATTATTTATGAAAACACACTAAAGGTTATGCAAAATGGATAGATTGCAAAGAATAACTTTATTACTAGGCAAAGATGCAATAAATAAATTACAACGATCCACTGTTATGGTTGTTGGATGTGGGGCTGTGGGTTCTTTTGCAATAGAAGCCTTGGCACGTAGTGGCGTTGGGCATATCATTTTAATAGATTTTGATAAAGTAGAAGAATCAAATATAAATCGGCAATTGTTTGCGCTTGATTCCTGTATTGGAAAATCAAAGGTTGAGGTTGCAAAACAAAGAATATATGACATTAATCCAAATATAACAGTAGATGCATTGAATATGTTTTTTGATGATGCAACTAATATAGACAATAAACCTGACTTCGTTATTGATGCAATTGATACTGTTCCGTCAAAAATAGCTCTTTATAAATGGTGTTTGAAAAATGATGTGCCTTTTATTTCCAGTATGGGGGCTGCGCGTAAAACAGATATATCAAAAATAAAAATTGATAAAATATCCAAAACAAGTGTATGTCCGCTGGCATCAAAAATAAGACGTGTAGTAAGGGAAGAAAAGCTGAAAGATTTTCCTGTTGTTTATTCTACAGAGATAGCAAGTCCGCAAGAAAACGGTGGACGTGAATTTGGATCTGTTATAACTGTAACGGGAACTTTTGGGTTGATGTTGGCAGATTTTGTTATTAAAAAATTGATTTCTTAAATCTTTTGTGTGCGGCTGATTTTGTGGCTTATGACACATATCCTATGGGGATATGTACCTATATAAATGTTATATGTCTTTTGATAGAATACCAAGTGTTGAGATTAATCAGCAACAAAAGGAGAAACTTATGAAAAAACTTATTGCCACATCAATGGCAGTATTACTTGCCGCACCAGCATTTGCAGGTGGTCAAATGTATGAACAACAGACATCCAGCTTTTTGGGTTGGGATGTTTTGCCATATGTTGCGCTTCGTGGTGGTGCTACATACGGTAGTTTGAATTATGATTATAATGGCGTAAAAGAAAATGTAACACAAAACGTGTATCAACTTCGTACAGCATTAGGTTTGTCTTTATATGACAAAACACGTGTGGAACTTGAAGGATCTTTCTTTACCAAAGGAAATAAAAATAGGGCATTTGGTGATATTGAAAATGTTGGCGTATCATCCAAAAATATAGAATTGATGGCTAATGCATATATGGATTTATGGCATTTCCATTATATACAACCATTTGTTGGATTTGGTGCAGGTCTTGCCTTCTTGGATATTCAGGCCGCAGACCAAAGCAAATCTGATACAAACTTTTCAGCAATGGGAACATTGGGATTATCAATGCCTTTTGGTTGTTTCAATGTTGAAGTCGCTGCACGTTATAATTATATTGATGTTGCTTCTGGAATGCACGATTTCAGTGGTGATATTGGTATTCGTTATAAATTCTAAAAACTTTCCTCGTTTCGCTTTGAAATCCCGTGTAACGCGGGATTTTTTTTATTGTGTAAAAAAATGTCAGTGTGCTAGTATAAAAGTGTTATGAATAAATACCTAGTATCACTTTTGCTGTTGTTTATTTGTGCTGATGCGTTTGCATTGGTTCCTGTAGAAACTTTTGGAACAGAGCATGTGGCAAAGGTGGAAAATTTAGATCGTATTCGACTGGAAGATATTACAGATACTGTTGCTGATAAATATGTAATATCCAATTCTTCGGTGGTTATAAATAATTTTTCTGATTGGCAAAATTGGGTGGCAACAGTTGAATTTACAACAGATGTGAAATTGTATATAAACAATATTGATAGTGTAAATAGCGGTACAAAAGTTGCACACTTGACAAGTGACGATCTGTTGCACGATATAACAATCAAAGATTCAAATGGTTTATACAGGACAAGTTTTACTGCGGTATATGATGATGTCTTTTTGAATTTGGTTCGTGAAACCAATTATCAAAAGGTATTTAAAGATTCACGTGGTACATTCCTTGAAAATCTGCGCAGTAATAATCAGAATAATAAAATGTTGGCAGCGATGGACAGGGCGTCCAATATGAATCAGATAAATTCGATAATGAATTCATCTTATCATTTTAATCCGTCCGTTTTGATGAACCCGATCAAGACAATCAATCGTGCAAATATGTTGAACTTTTTAACTAAAAAGCAGGGTAGTAATTCTGGTGCAGATATTGATGTTCTTTTTTCTAATAAGATAAACAATTATGGTGGACATATTTATTTTGCAGATAAATATGATGATTTATATTTCAAAATAGGGGGTAATATAAATCGTTTTTCTTATCAAGATGACACTAATGAGTTTGATGGTATATCGTATGGACTTGATATCAGCGCAAGACAATATCTAGATTTGATTTGGCTTGATGGAATAATTGGTATTAATCGTACAAGTTTTAATACAGATGATATTTATGTTAACGGCAATGTTTCAAATAATCCGAACGGTGTATCTGAATATGTAAGGTTTGATATTGGATACGATTACACGAAAATATCAGAAGTTGTAATTTCGCCTTTCGTTGGTATTATGTTTCAAAATGTTGATATTATGGATGAAAGGGATTCTGATATAGATTTACATGCTGGCACAATGGCAAAATATAATTTTATATCAGATGGTATCAAATACGAATACGGCGCAACTACCGCGATAAATAGTCGGGCTTATTGGAATCTTGGGTTAAATGCTGGTTTTATATCTGTTATGGATAATGCCGGTGCATTTATAGCCATTGATATGTTCAAAGATGAATTTGACATGAATTATAAATTATCATTAAACGCAAAAGTTCAATTTTAATTTTATTTGATTATTTCACCGCGCAGACATGATTTGTTTGCATCTGTAATTTTTATTTTTTGTAATGGTGCAATTTCATTGTCTGGTTTATCAACAATGCATTGCTGCATATATGGCGTACGGAATACAAGATGCTTTCCTGTTTTATCAACGCTTTCATACAAACAAACCATTTCTTTGCCGATACAAGACATATTAAATTCGCGTTGGTTTTCATTTAATTGTAAATCTAATCTTTGAAGACGAACAGATTTTATTTGTTCTGATATCTGATTTGGCATTAATGCCGCCGCAGTATGTGGACGTGGTGAATATTTAAAAGAATAAGAGTTTATATATTTTATTTCATGTGCAATATCCAAAGTGTGTTCAAAATCTTCATCACTTTCATCAGGAAAACCGACAATAAAATCAGACGAAATTTGAATGTCTGGACGGACAGTTTTTAACTTATTAACAATATTCTTATATGCTTCTATATCATCAGGTCTATTCATACGTTTTAATACACGTGGCGAACCACTTTGTATTGGCATATTCAAAAATGGTAATAATTTAGGTTCGACACCAAACATTTCAATAAGGTCATCGCTCATTTCTGTTGGGTAACTTGATGTGAAACGTATACGGCTTATTTCTGGCAGTTTAGCAGTTTCGCGAATCAAATCAGATAATTTATAAAGATTACCATTTTCATCTGTGTATTTATATCCATTGACATTTTGCCCAAGGAAACATATTTCAATTGCACCAGTTTTTGCGGCATTGATAGTATCTTTTATAACATCATTAAAAGGACGTGATAATTCGCGACCACGTGTATACGGAACAATACAATATGTGCAACAATGGTTACATCCTTCTTGAATTGGGATATATGCAACCAGTGGAGATTTTGTCATTTGTGGCAATTCATCAAACTTTTCAAGACCGCCTAAATCTATATTTAATAATTTAGTGTCTGGGTTCTTTATAATTTCTGGTAATTTATGATAACTTTGTGGTCCAAGAACGAAGTTTAATTCAGGTATGCGTTTGAAAGCATCACTCCCTGATTCACGTGCAACACACCCAACAATACCAAGCAGGGCTGTTTCTTTTTTTGCGCGTCTTATGCGTCCCAATGCAGAATAAACTTTGTCTGTTGCCTTTGCGCGTACTGCACATGTGTTAAGTATTATTATGTCGGCATTACTAATACTATCCGTTTGTGTAAGTCCGTGTTTTTCCAGCATGGCGGCAATTCTTTGTCCGTCATATACATTCATTTGACAACCAAAAGTTTGTATAAAAAATTTTTGCATTTTTTTTATCTGTGTCTTGGGTTATATGTTTTTTGTCTGTTAAATTGTTTTACTTTATTAAAACGTTTAATGTTAATATCGCGTTGAACAAAGTGTTTTATTTTGTCTTTTTTGGTAATTGCTAATTCACTTGGATATATATGCAATTCAAAAGGTTTTGTTTTTAAATGCATAAATACATCGTCCAATGACTTCTGTATATCGTTTGTTTCATCAATTATAATTGTTGCGTTATCTATATTGTTTGTAATTTGTATTTGATGAGTTAACAAAATGTCCACGATTTTGTCATGTACCACTGGATGAATATTTGGTGAAATAAAAACGATGATATTTTGCATTTTTTAATTCTTTATTTTTGATATTGTTCCCAGGCAGATTTTATTTGCTGTTGTTTTAAAATATGTTCTTCGTGTTGCAGACGAAGTTCATGCGATTTGGACATCGCTTCATTTATAACTTCTTTATCTTCTGGCAGAATAAATTTGCGAAGACGTTTATTTGTATGTTTTTTCAAAAGTTTTTTATAATGTGCTTCGGCATCAGATTTTGCAACAGGACTTTTAATTTGATACAATACCCTAAATTCTATCGCATTTGTAATAGGACTCAAAATTACACTTTTTTTAGTTTTTTGATAAGTGTTTGTGCGAATATTTGAACGTTTTGCTTTTGTTGTTTTATTTACAGAAACTTTTTTATTAGTTGTTTTTTTATATGGAACAGTTTTTACTGTTGTGCCAATTTCGACAGTACCATATACAATACCTGTCACACGATTATTTTCAATAATTGTTATTGCTTTCATTTTTTATATTTTTTTATTTATATCTTGTTCTTATCATGTTGCGCCGTTGTTGATATTGTCTAGCACGTGCCTTGGTATAAGCATCATGCAAAGATTTGTATTGTTTGTTCTTTGCAGAACTATCAATCTTTACAAGCGCAGCTAAATTAAGCATTTCACGATTAATTAATGCAAGGGCATGAACCATATCTTTCATAGTTTATCCCAATTTTTGTTTTAATAAATCGCTTACCATTGCTGGATTTGCTTGACCATGTGTTGCCTTCATAACATTACCAACAAAGAAACCAAGTAAACCAACTTTGCCAGATTTATATTGTTCAACCTGGGATGGATTATTTTTGATAACTTCATCCACCGCTGATTCAATTGCACCAGTATCAGTGATTTGTTTCATGCCATATTTATCTGCAATTTCGTGAATGGTTCCACGTTCACCATCAAGCATTTTGATAAAGATATCTTTTGCTTGTTTACCATTGATTTCGTTGCTTGCTATCATATCAACCAATTCAGCAATGTTTTCAGGTGTAATAATGCGTGGTGCATCAGGATCGCTGTTTTCTTTGATTTGATTTTCAATATCAAAGTTTTCAGGATGCGCAAACAATTCAGATATCATCCAGTTCGCAACCGGTTTTGCACGTGCTGAATTGCCATTTACTGCTGCGTCATACCAATGTGAAATATCGACTGTTTCTGTTAAACGATTTGCATCGTATTCAGACAAACCGTATTCATTTATATATCTTGCGCGTGTTGCGGTTGGTAATTCAGGCATTGTTTTACGAATGCGTTCAATTTCTTCGTCTGTGATTTCGAGTTCCAACAAATCTGGATCTGGGAAATAACGATAATCAAGCGCATCTTCTTTGCTACGTTCTACGGATGTAGTTCCATCGTCTTGGTGATAACGCATAGTATCTTGAGAAACTGTTCCACCGTTTTCAAGTATTTCTATCTGACGGCGTGCTTCATATTCAATGGCGGTTTTAATAAATTTAAAAGATACCATATTTTTTGTTTCTGTACGTGTGCCAAATGTTTTTGAACCCACAGGACGAACAGATACATTAACGTCCGCACGCATTGAACCTTCTTCCATGTTTGCCTTGGATACGCCAAGTGCACGCGCGATTTCACGAATTTGACGAAGATATCTTTCTGCTTCATCAGGTGATGTTATATAAGAATTGTTTTCAGGATTTTTTGTGTCCAAAAATGTTACAATTTCAAGCAACATAACACCGGTTCTGTTGTAGTCAACGAAAGATTTTGTTGGATGCATATCGTGTTTGTTTTTCGCGGCATCTTGTTCCATATGTGCGCGTTCAATTAAAATCTTTTTTGGTTTTCCATCGTCGCCCATAATTTCAACCCAGCCACGACCAACCACAGGTGGTTCTTCGGCTGGCTGTGAAATCTGATAACCTTGGGGCAGGTCAGGGTAAAAATACTGTTTACGGGCAAATTTAGAATGTTTTGATATTTCTGCATTTATCCCCAATCCAAATTTAATTGCCTGTTCAACACAGTATTTGTTCAATACTGGCAACATTCCAGGCATTGCGACATCAATCATACATGCTTGGGTATTAGGGGCAACTGTTGGATTATAATCAGCAGATGCGCCACTGAACAATTTACTGTTGGATAAAACCTCTATATGAGTTTCCAAACCAATAACTACTTCCCAATCTGTTGTTTTGCCTTTTATCGTAAACATTTTTCTTTTTCCTTGCTTTTTTGTTTTTTGTATCTTATTATAGCACCCGTTGGCTGGATAGCTCAGTTGGTAGAGCAAGGGACTGAAAATCCCTGTGTCAGTAGTTCGATTCTACTTCCAGCCACCATTTTTTATTTCCCCATAATTTTTGTTGGTTGATTATCAATTGCGGCACAATCTTCGATGTGCTTTGCGAGTTGTAAAACACGCATATCGCTGAATCTTGGACCAACAACTTGCATACCGAGTGGTAAACCATTTTGTGCCAAACCACATGGAACACTACATGCAGGGATACCAGCCAAATTCATAGCCACAGTGAACAAATCCAACGCGTAATATTCCAATGGTGTTAAATCTGAATCAAGTGGTAATGCCGTGCCTGCGCTTGACGGACAGATAATTAAATCACATTGTTCAAATGCGGAATTAAAACTGTCTGCAATCATACGACGTACGCGTGCAGCCTGCATAAAATATACTTCGTAAGATTCAGATGATAACACAGCGGTACCGATAATCATACGGCGTTGAACTTCTTCGCCAAACCCAGCAGCACGTGTCTTTTTGTATGTATCATATGGGCCATCACCTTCGACACGCAAACCATATCTCATACCATCATACCGTGCAAGGTTTGAAGATGCTTCTGCTGGAGCAATAATATAGTAAGCCGCCAAAGCATCCAAAATATTTGGAATTGAAACTTCGACAATTTCAGCACCCAAAGATTTCAAATCTGCGATTCGTTTTTCAAACAATGTTTTCATATCGTCAGATATTTTTACATTGTTGAATTCTTTGATTATGCCGATACGTAATTTTTTACCATCACCCAATACAGGTTGTAAATTACCATCTGTTTCAAAATGTGCCTTTGGTGAACTTGTTGAATCTTTTGGATCATGTCCAGCCATAGCTGCCAACATCAAAGCAGCGTCTTCAACTGTTCTTGCGATTGGGCCAGGTGTATCCAAACTTGAAGCAAATGCAACACATCCCCAACGTGAACATAAACCGTAGGTTGGTTTCATACCAACCAAACCTGTCATCGCAGATGGAAAACGAATTGATCCGCCTGTATCGGTTCCTGTCGCAGCGATAGCAAGTCCACCGGCAACAGCACTTGTTGAACCACCAGATGAACCACCGGCTGTTAATCTTTTTTCCATTTGCCATGGGTTTACAGGTGCACCAAAGAAAGATGTCTTTGAAAATGTCCCCATAGCGAATTCATCAAGGTTTGCTTTGCCCAACAAGACTGTTCCGGCATCAATGAATTTTTGTGATACTGTTGATTCATATTCTGGGACAAAGTTTTCAAGCATACGTGATGCAGCAGTTGTGCGAATACCACGCGTTGCAAATAAATCTTTCATTGCGATTGGCATACCATCTAAAGGAAGGGCATTGCCGTTTGCATAACGTTCATCAGATGCAGTAGCGTCACTTAGCGCGCGTTCTGGTGTAACGGTGATATAGCAATTCAAATCTTTGCCAAATTGTTCAATACGATTCAAATAGGCGCGTGTCAAATCAGTGGCAGAAATTTCACGACTTTTTAATTTTTGTAAAGCTTCTTTGATTGTTAAGTTTATCATCGTCGTCACCTTTATTCTTCGTCCATGATTTTTGGCACTGCAAAATAACCACGTGAAACGCCAGCTGTATCTGGTGTGTTTGTCATAATTTTATCACGCATATTTGGTTCTGTGACAACATCTTCACGCAGTGGTAATTTGTGTTCGGCCGGGTTTAACATTGGTTTTACGCCAGTCGTATCAATTTGCTGTAATTTATCCAACCATTCAACAACAGAATCAATATTCATTTGATCCAGTTTTTCATCAGAAATATCGATTTTAATTAAATCTGTAAATTTATGTAATTGTTGCTTGCTAAATGCCATTTTGAATCCTATTATTTAAGTACCAAGGAATTATACAATGATTTTATCTGATTACAAGGATTTTCCGCGTAGTGGGCGCATATTATCTCTGGATTGGGGACTTCGCAGATGTGGGGTTGCCGTATCAGACGAAAATCGTGATTTTGTGTTTGCCAGACCACAGTTATACATCAAAACCCAAGATGAGTTAATTCAACAGGTCATGGCCATTATCGGTGAAGATAAGATATCTGGCATTGTTATCGGTTTGCCATTGTTTTCTGATGGGACAGATTCTGATACAACAAAACAGGTTCGTGAATTCGCGAAAAACTTGTCGAACAATACAGATTTACCGATAATTTTCATTGAAGAAAACCTTACCAGTGCCGCTGCTCAGGAAGAAATAGGGCGCAAAAGCATCACAAAAATCAAGCAAGAGCTTGATTCTGTGTCTGCAAAAATAATCCTTGAAAATGCGATTGCTGTTTTAAAACGAAATTAATCGTTTTGTGTTTCATCTGGTATTTTTCCATCACTTGAAAGTAATGTTGCAATCCAACGGGTTGATGAAAACTGTGCGGTAGTGATATATACTGCCACCAAAATAGGAACGCTGAAAAACATTCCGGCCAATCCCCAAATCATTCCCCAGAATACCAAGTTTATCAATATGGCAAGTGTGGATATATTCAATGTGTGTCCTGTTAATTTTGGATCAAGTATATTTCCAAAGATGGTTTCCAAGCCAATTAATGATATTGCTGTAAACACTGGCAGATGCCAAGTATCGCCACTTATCAATGCGTATAAAATTGGCAAAGCGCATGCGAATATGGAACCAAGTGTTGGAATATAATTTAAGATGAAAATTATAAATGCCCAAACAGATGCATATTCTAATCCTATGATACGCAACAATATGTATGCTCCCAATCCAGTTGCAGCAGAGATAAATGTTTTTATGAATAAATATTTTTTCATATTTTCATTTATGCTGTTTAAAATGAAACGTAATTTCTTGGCCTTCAATTTTGTTAATGGCATTGCATCAATCTTTTTACTGAAAGAACTTTGTTCAACAAACATGAATATCAAATATATCAAAACCATACCTGTGGATGTCGCAAGACCAGCAAGAGAAGATCCAACGTATCCAGCGATTTGTGGCAGGTTTGGAATAAGGTTCATATCAATATTGATACCTATTAACTTTGAAATATATTCGGAAAACATCAATAATTTTTGCTGTAATATAGGTGTTGAATTATACAATTCAGATAACATTGGCCGTACCTGGGTCGCAAATAAATATATAAGTCCGCCAACCGTAGCAAATGATAGAATTATAGATGTTATATTATAAAACTTTTTCAAATAAATATTGCAAGAATCTGATTTATAACATGGCATTATTCGTCTGTAATAGGAAGATATAGCATTCAATAAATACCACAAAAATGCCGCGAACAGCAAGGGTATAAATATTGAATGACCAACCCATAAACAGAATATTAATGCGATGAAAAATACAAGATTATGCATAATTTATCCTTTTTACATTGTTGTCAAAATCATTGCCAATATTATTGCGATATTAATTCCGACAGCAGTTAAAGCATATCCTTTATCTATATTTTTGATAAAATCAGATTTATGTTTTACATACCACAGTGTGTAAATAATTAGCAAAGCGATTGTCAATATTAATGTCGCTGTTCCAGCAATAATAGTTTTAGCAAGCAACAAGAATAAAAATGTAAATAACAAGTTTGAAAAATTCGCCATAACCCAGTTATTAAACCGTGTATACCATTTTGATTTTATCAACAAGTTTGATTTTTTACCTTTTTCTTCAATCAAATATCCAGGGGTCCACATCAATAAGAATGCGAAAGGCATAGATAAGATGACCTTCCATGGGGTTATGCCGATTGTTGTTGCACGTTTATATTTTGCATATATTCCTGATACTGCCACCCCAAGAATATATAAAGCACATGCGATAACAAAACCCAATATAATATTTAACATAACCGGATGTAATAAATACATCATCATCATTTTTTGACGCAAAGTACCAGCAAATATTTCATATATTGATATAACGACAAGTGAAGAAGCCAGAGATATAATAGATGTGCCATTTGTTATTGCGATAAAATCTTTTTGTGGCATTTTATCGTGTGGCAATTTTTTGATTACAAAATATGAAGCAAAAGCTAGAGACAGGATGAATATAACATATATAATTAATTGAGATTCCATCATATCAAACTGTAAAAATGTTTGAGCGATTGAAAATAACAGCCCAAGCACAGTTACGGAACCAAATAATATCAAAGAAAAGATAATAGGTTTAGTAAATAACCATTGTTTAAGTTGTGAAGTTGTTTTCATTTGTAATCCTTTTTGTTATCTTTTTCATTCTATCATAATTTTGCCGTTATCCAAAGTAGTTGTTTCTGATATTTTTATTTTAGAAGCAAAAGCATCTTGGTGTGATACAAACAAGAATGTTGTATCCGGCATATTATTGATAGTTTTAATAATTTGGTTTTGAACGTTTTTATCAGCACCAGAATCTGGTTCGTCCAAAATAGCAAATTTTGGTTGTGTTAAAACAAGACGTAATAACATTATACGTTTTCTTTCGCCACCAGAAAAACCAACGTTTACATAGCGGTTAAGCCATTCTTTTGGAATGTTTAATTGTTCGCGTGCTTGTTCCAGTTTTTCCAAAAATTCTCCCATTGGTAAATCTTTGCCAGTATTAAAATGTGTGTGTGCAATCATAGAGTGTTTAAGAAAACTTAGCAATGTCAATCCAGGGATTTCTGGTACGTTTTGTGCACCCAAGAAAATACCTTTTAATGCGCGTGTTGTCGCATTTTCTTTTGTTATATCTTCACCATCAAATATGATTTTGCCTTTATCTATTGTATAAGATTGATCACCAGCAATTGTATTGATCAAAGTTGATTTACCAGAACCGTTGTGTCCGGCCAATCTGTGTCGGGCGCCATCTTTGATAACCATATTGATGTTTGTTAACAAAGGTTTATTATCCATAGATACACAAAGATTTTTTATTTCTAACATATCATTATTCTTTCTTTAATGCCATTTGTATTAATTGTTTTGATTCTACCAAGAATTCCATTGGTAATCTAGATATTATTGGTGATGCCATTGAACCAATAATCAATGCAACCGCTTCGTCTTCTTCTATGCCATTTTGCATAAGGAAGAGTAGGGCATCTTTATCAATAGCGCCGGTTGTTGCTTCGTGAGATTGTTCGTTTTCGGCATTGCCATGAATAACCGTTGGAATTGTGTTGGCGGTCGCATTATCGCCGATAATACGGCTGTCACATTTACATGCATTTTTTCCGCCAGTGCCAGAAAATGAAACAAGACTGCGAAATGTTTGACGTGAATAATCTGTGGCGACACCATATGAAACGATATTTGATTTTGTACAGTTTCCAATATGAATCATTTTTGTGCCGGTATCTGCCTGTTGTGTACCACGTGTAATAGACAGGGAATAAAAATCACTTTGTGAATTATCACCGTACAAAATTGTTGATGGGTATTTCCAAGTAATCGCAGATCCAATTTCAATTTGTGTCCAATCAAGACCTGCATTTGAAAAACATTTTCCGCGTTTTGTGACAAAGTTTAAAATACCATTTTTATTATTGTGTAAATTGCTGTGTACGGCAGAATCACCGGCATACCAGTTTTGAACAGTTGAATATTTTACATATGCATTATCGTGTACTATGATTTCAACAACGCCACTATGCAATTGATGATTTGGACGACGTGGTGCACTGCAACCTTCCATATAAGAAAGTGTGCTGCCTTCTTCTGCGATAATCAAAGTGCGTTCAAATTGTCCGATTTTTGCCGTTTCTATTCTGAAGTAACTTGCCAAATCAATTGGGCATTTTATTCCACGTGGAATATACACAAAAGTGCCATCTGAAAATACGGCAGCATTAAGTGCGGCAAAGAAATTATCATCATTTGGTACAACTGTTCCAAGATATTTTTTTACCAAATCAGGATATTGTATAACCGCTTCGGATAATGGTAAAAAGATTATGCCAAGTCGTTTTAATTCTTCGCTGTATGATGTGTGAACTGATTTACTGTCGATAACCGTATCTGTTGCCATACCAAGCAGGGCGCGTTGTTCAGATTCTGGTAATCCCATTTTTTCATATGTTGATTTAAGTTCTGAATTATCAATCTTTTTTGTTTTGTTATAATAATTCAAAGAATCATAATCTATTGGATCATAATCAATTTGTGCCCAGTGAGGTTCTTTCATTTTTTGCCATTTTTCAAAGGCCGAAAGACGCCATTGAAGCAACCATTCTGGTTCTTCGCGCAGAGCAGATATCTTTTTGATAAGTTGTTTGTTTAATACTTTCATTTACCCGTTGATGCCAGTGCTTGGGCTTGTGCGAAAAATGTTAAAGATTGTCCAAGAAGCCCATCTGTAAAAGTTGTTGATAAAATACCATCTGTGTCAGTTGATGCCATATGTTGCAAGAACAAATTAGCGCGGTTAAGGTAATGACTTACATTATGTGCAATGTTTGAATCAAGTTTTATTGCGCGACGTAATTTTTCAAGAACAAATGGGTTTTTCGCATATTCGTCCATTATACCACCAAGTGCGCGCCAAAGTGGATGTTCAGAAGTTGTGCGTGGCATAATATCCATTGTGGCCATAATAGGAATCAAATCTTGAAGCAAATCTTGATATATTATTTCCGCCTTGTCGGTTGTCTCGTTGATTGAAAACTTGTTTTTCAGAATGTTTTGTATCTTTACCATAAGGTTGTATTGATATGTCAAGGTTTTATCGATATTCTTTATGTTTTTAGTTGCCTTAATGACCAGAAAAATAGCACACATTCCGGTCAAAAAGCAGAGAATAATCAAAATAAACATAATAGTATTTGTCATAATTTTTTCCTTGATTTACGTTTCATCAAGCATAAGTATAACACGTTTTCCCGATTCGCGCGATTTTTTATATATATTTATTTTTTTATAATTTTATGTTTTTAGGTCTTGCACAGATTCGGTCAAATTGGTATAATCATATATAATAATTAAAAGGAAAGGAAAAAAATGTTCCATAAATGTTGCGTATGTATGATTTTTGCTGGCCTGGTCAGTGTGGCTGGGGCGGCTGACAGAATTCCACAGGTTGCCACATCAGAAGTGTTCTATAATTCTGGTACAGAAGAATACACAATTGAAGAAGATTATTCAGATCAAGAACAAGCGCCTGTTTATCAGGAACAAGCATACGAAGTTTACGAATATGATGCACCAGAAGAATTAGCAGATGTTTCACAGGGTGTCCCTGTGTGGCCTTTGGCTGGGTCCGAAGCAGACGTTGAAATTGCTTGTAGTGGATTGGGTTGTGCAAATGGCGAAACAAAGATTGTTTCCAAGGTTGGTTCTGGATTGGTCATTGAAAACAATATTGTAACAAACGGTGCTGGTTGGACTGGCGGACCAAATATCACAACAGGAATACAGATACCAGCTGGATTTGACTATGAATGCGCAAATGATGCTGAAATGCCTTTGATGCGTCGTGAAATGATGGAAGATGATGGTGGTACTGTTTTGTCTATGTCACGCAGCGGTCATAAAAATTGTAACAAATCAGCTGATCCTTATACTGTATTTGCACAACGTGCAGGGTTTACTGCAGAACCAACATGTAATAAAACAAGTGCATCAGAAAAAGGTATTGCTGTGAATGAATACATGGACGAAGAAGCGCCAACATCTGCACAAGATCAGGTGCGTTCATGGGTTGTTGCAAACGGTCAAACTTTGCGCCAGGTTTTACAATCATGGTGTGATAAAGAAGGTTGGGATTTGGTTTGGACAACATCACGTGAATATCCAATTGAGGCAAGTGCTGTATTCAAGGGGCGTTTTGTTGATGTAGCGTCTGCGCTGGTTCGTAATTTTGAACGCGCAACACCAATTCCTTATGCAAAGTTTTACAAGGGAAATCGTGTGTTAGTTATTTCAACAACAGAAGAATAAAAAGCCTGATATAAATTTGGGACGGGGGACAAATATGAAAATTCGTTTTAATATCTGTTTAATAGGTTTATTGGTTGCGTTGACTGGTTGTACGTTAAAGGAATCGGCTAAGGTTTCTGCGACTGTGGACCAAAACTTTGTCAATGCTTACGAGGCCTTTGAAATGGCAAAGAATCCACGTGCCAAGGTTGCAAGTGGTGACACTGTCTCTATGTCCGAAGGTGTATGGTTGGGTAACAAGTCGACATTGTTGGAACATAAAAACAATTTGCCATCAAGATTTGAAACAGATACAGGTATCACTATTTTGTTAAACGAACCTGTGACGTTACAGGTTTTGGCAAATGACATCAATTCTATTACTGGAATCCCTGTAAAGATAGACAGTCAGGTTGACAGTGAAAAATTAAAAAAGACAGTTGATGTTGCATATACTGGTAAATTGTCTGGATTGCTTTCACAAATTGCGACAGATTTAGATTTGCTTTGGTATTATGACAAAGATTCAATCGTGTTCTATGAAACAGAAACACGTACATATACTTTGTATGCGTTGGGTACAGATGTTTCGTATCAATCTTCTGTTCAAACAGATTCTGGAAATCAGGTATCTTTGGAATCTACATTAAAAGAATGGGACGAAGTAGAGGCAACAATCAATTCCATCATAAATAATTCCAAGAACGCACAATTCACAGTATCACGCAGTTTGGGCACAATTACTGTGACTGCATCACCTTCGGTTTTAAGTCGTGTTGGTGAATATATTGCGAAACAAAACAAACGTCTTTCCCAATTGGTGACAATTGATGTAAAGGTATTACAGGTTTCATTATCTAACGAATCGGCTTTTGGGTTGAATTTGGCGGCGGCAATTAATTCTGCATCTGGGTTGAACATTGTTGCGAATCCAAAGAATAATTTGGCATCTACAGAAACATCTTCAATGAATATAGCGGTATTATCAAATGCTTTATCTGGATCTACAGGCGCAACACATTTGGATGCTGCTGGTGCTGTTGTCGCAGGTGCGTACACGAATGATCAGATAAATAATGGTTCAATGGCACGTGCCGCTGGATCAAATGCTTTGATCGAAGCTTTGGCAAAGCAGGGCAAGGTTTCATTGGTTACAAACGTTGGTGTTACAACACGTAATAATCGCGTTGCACCTGTGACAAATACAAAAACAACTGGATATATCAAACGTTTTGAATCACGTACATTTACTACGGTTGAATCAAGTACTGTGGATCAGGACGATTTGGAAACAGGTTTTTCAATGCAATTGTTGCCAAATGTTTTGGAAAACGGCAAGATTTTGTTATTGTTCAAAATGTCTGTTCGTGAATTGTTAAAGATGGCAACACAAACAATTGGTGCCGTAACACTTCAGTTGCCAGAGGTTGAAGAACGTTCGTTCATGCAGGAAGTTATCATGGAATCTGGTCAAATGTTGGTTGTATCAGGATTTGAAAAACAAAAGAATAATGATACAAGATACGGAATCGGGGATGCGGACTTTATGGCATTGTCTGGTTCACGTGATACCGAGGCGTCCCGTGAAGTATTGGTTGTTATCTTGACACCTCAAGTTTTGGTAAGTCCGATGGATGCAGAACGTAGTATCCAACAACATTGGGGTGCACCATTAAACTAATATATATATAAGAATAAAGAAAACATCCGTTTATGCGGATGTTTTTTTTTGATTATACCCCTGAAATATGATATAATATACGCATAAATAGGGGGAAAAGAAGTGTCAAAAACCGCAGATTTCTATATACGTGCGCGGATGATTTTGCCGTGCCTGTTTTTATTATCTTTTAATGCCTTTGGCGCAGATTTCGATTTAAATACAGCAATTCAAAATACCAAAACAGCATGTTCTGGGATTGATGACAGTATGTTGAATCTGAAAAAGATGGCTGGTATTAATACCGCAGTGACCGCTGTTGGAACAGTTGCTGGTGGTGTTGCACTTGGAACAGGTATTGCAAAAAAGAAAACGGACGCCCAAATAGAACAATGGCAAATAATTCTAGAAAGAATACGAGAAAACCAGAAAAACAATAAAATAGAATATGCGCGTATTGATGAGAATGTGTTGCAAAGCGAACTTGCGAAGTATAAAAACGTGTCCGTGTCTGATGTTGAAAGTAAAATCTCGGAAGCAACCAAAAAGTCAAAAACTTTGGGTAATGTCAGAACTGGAACTTTGGCTGCATCAACAGTGACAAATATTGCCGGAACGGCTATTGCAGCAACAAACAAAGTTGATGAAAGTTTAGAAGAAAAAATAAACAAATGTATTGCTGCGACCAAAGAATTGGCAAATGCCAAATTGGCAGCCAAGGTTGAAAAGACAGCAACAGAAAGTGAATTAGCAATTGCGGAAAAAATCATAAATGCATGTCGTGATTATGAATATATAAACATAAGTGCGATAAACAATCGTGCGACTGGCGCGGCTGTTGCATCGGGTATTGGTGTTGGAACAGGATTTGTTGGAACAATAACAAGTGCTGTTGCGAATACAGATAAAACACGTGCGGGTGATGCGAAAAAAGAAAAGAATTTGAACACAACAGCAAATGTAATGTCAGGTGCATCAACAGTGGCATCTGCAACCGCAACAATATTTAATGCAACACAAATATCGGCAATCAAAAAAGTAGCATTAGTAGCCGAAGTATGCGAGGGGGCGCTGAAATAATCATGAAAAAGACGTTTTTATTTACTTTGTTGTTTGTCTCCGGTATAAATATAAATGCCAATGCAACAGTTTATGTAGAAGCAATAGAAAAAACATTTCAAGAGTCAACTGTTGCTAATCATATTGATAAAAGCAAATTTTTAGACGGTTTGGACTCAAACTATTTTACTGCTGTTGGGGATATTATTGAAAGATGTCTAGTATCAGTATCATCTGATAAAACACAAGAAGAAAAATATAATATATGTTATCAATTTGTGACAGACCTGGCTGCAAATCATAACATAATGGTAGATAACAATATAATGATGTCATATTATGATCCGGTTCCAGATATGAAAACAGCGATATATTCAAAAGACAATGCATATTTTTATGCAGCAACACAGCAATTTAATAAGGAATTGCTAAGATGGGGTGCTGTTGATAATGGAGTATTTGAATCTGGTTCTAATAAATTTATATGCTCGTTTGATATACTAGGCAATGGCGCATGTATGGCGACAGAAAATGCAGATGTGTTGTTTTATTACGATTATTTGGATTTGCACGTATACCATAAGGGCAGTCCTGAATATATAGAATATAAAAATAATGCGAATATTTGGTCTAATTACGATCCATCGAAAGATGCTCAGTGGCTCGATAGTGTGGATACTATTGATATGGATTATAATTGCTCTGAACTCGTAGAAACATCGTCAATAATAGCAAGTCCAAAAACTTATAGATATATCACTTCTGGTTGGGATATATATAATAAATACCTAGAGAGAGTAGAAATTTTCAATAATAAACTTACAGGATTAAAATCTCTTCCTATATCAAATAGAAACACCAACGAGTGCAGACGATTGAGAACTAATAAAAATCTTGTAAATAGCCATGAGAAAGGGATGCAAGCTCTGGATGATGTTTTGGGACGGTTGTCTGGTGGTATACCATTGCTTGTAAATCCTGATAAATTTGAGTCCAAAGAACAAGTCTGTGAATCTGTTAGACAAATTATTTATGGATCAGCTGCGTCAAAGGATTTGGAAAATATGATGCTTGTCGAATACGTGAAACCTTTATCAAACGCATTTATACGCTGTGAAGTAGTATGTAATCCATCAATAAAAAAGGCGACAGGTTCTTTATCCGATGGCAATTTCAATATTAGGTTTGAAGTAAACGATCTTACTGGGGGTTTTTGTAATGAATAAACAGAAACAATTTCAAGATGCGGCCAGAAAATTAACATATTGGGATGTTGCGCAGGCTTTTTATGATATGAGTAAAATGTTACATGGGGAATATTATTGTTCGGCAACTGAGTTGTTTACAGCCGAAGGAAAAAAAGTTCCAGGGTTTGTTTATACAGGTTATGCAGCTGGGGCTGGTATACGGCGTATCCTTGATGCGTTAAATATAAAATATATTATTTATATAAAAGGTGGTTCCGGTATAGATGAAAAATCTGAAATTCATATTAAGGATGAAAAATCACAAAAACGTTTTCTGGATATATTGGAAAAATGTGGAAGATTTGAAACTAATTTACACATGGAATTAAACCCTTTGATTGATAACAGGAAAAATCCACTGTTTCAACAAATCAGATAAAAAAACAAACCGCCCGATTGGGCGGTTGTTTTTCAAAAAAGTTTATTAAGCAATCTTAGCAACTTTTTTTGCCAAACGTGAAACCTTGCGTGAAGCAGCTTTCTTTGGCATTGTTTTGCCAGCAGCTTTCATGATTTTGCTTTCTGCTGCGCGTGTTGCGGCAACTGCAGCGGCTTTATCGCCAGATTCAATTGCTTTCAATGCTTTTTTTGTTTCTGTTTTAACAGCACTTCTGCGTGCAGTGTTAATTGCATTCTTTTTTGCTGTTACCAAGATTCTTTTTTTACAAGATTTATGATTTGCCACTTTATTTTCCTTTTATTTTATATGGTTTTCTGTTATTTTATAGAAAACAAACACAAAATCAAGGGAAAATAACATGTTATACTTTTTTTCTTTAATAATTTCTTATCTGTTGGGATCAATACCTTTTGGTTTATTGATAGCGAAAGTTTTTAACAAGGGTGATTTGCGCAAGGTTGGATCTGGCAATATCGGTGCGACCAATGTTATGCGTGTTGGTGGGCTGCGCTTGGCCGGATTGACTTGGATACTTGATATGTTAAAGGCGATAATTGCCGTTATTTTGGGACGCTGTGTTGGTGGCGACGCATTTGGCGCATGGTGCGGTTTTGTCGCGATTATCGGGCATTGTTTCCCTGTTTGGTTAAAGTTCCATGGGGGCAAAGGAATATCTTCGTTGTTCGGTGTATTATTGGCTGTCAATCCATTGCTTTTTGTCATTTTGGGTATTGAATGGCTGATTGTGGCACTTGGAACAGGCTTTTCTTCCGCAGGGGCAGCAGTTGTTTTCTGTTTGATGCCTGTATTTGGTTTTGTTATTGATTCTGGGGTTGGATGTGCTTTCCTTGCGATTGCCATATTATGCCTTGTCCGTCATCGTGAAAATATTTTGCGCTTGTTCGGCGGCAAAGAGTCAAAAATAGAATGGAAATGGAAAAAATAATATCCATATTCTATTTGTTTTTTTGTCGTTTTTGTGGTATAATAAAAGGCATAAAAGAGGGAATATATTATGAAACATTTTGTATCATTGGTTGTTTTGTCGTTGATTTCAACTGGTGCTTTTGCTGCGAATAGTGGTCGTCCGGCTATGTCCAACAAGATTATGGCTGCGCCTGAGCGTTATACTGCATCAATAAATCAATTGAATGGTATGAGTAATGCAAATGCTACGGTAAAAACAACAGTAGTTGTCGAAGAAAAAGAACCAGAAATCGACATGCGTGAAGCGGAACGTAATGCTTGTATAAACAATAATATCGGTATTGGAAATACTTTTGTTTGGGCATCACGTTACAGCGATACTTCCAATTATGCAAATATGGTTGAAGATACTACAAATCCTAAAAATAATGTATGTTTTGTTCGTGTCGAATTAAAATCTGATGATGAATCAAGAGTTTCTGTTTCAGATATTGCGCCAAAATACTTTATGTGGGGCGAAAATATAGAATGTGGTTCTTGGGCCAATGAAAAAGAAATGGAAAAACGTATCTTGGATGCAAGAAAAGGCGCCCGTATCGGTGGTATAGTTGCAAGTACTGTTGGTGGTGCTGGACTTGGTGTCGGTGTGATGGAATTATTCGGAAACAAATTGATCGACGGTAAGGTTCAAGGTCAAAAGGCAACCAACATGGAAGGAAACAAACTTTACAGATCTATGTTGTTGACGTATAAAAATGAAAAGAATCCAGAATATGACAGAATTGTTGACGCTTTGACTGTTATGAAAAACGCGAAACTTGCAGGACAATATGTCAAAGACTATGACAAATATGAAGACTTGATAAGTGAATTTGCTCGTTAATACAAGTGGCTTATGAAAAAATACTTTGGTTTATTTTTATTGTTTTTGCCAATGGTGTCTTTGGGGGCGCCGTCTGTAAGAGTGTTGGGTAATCAACCAGCTTTAACAGCAGCAATCAATTCTGGTGCAAAATTAACACCAGTGAAAGCTTCAAATGAAAACAGTGGATCTGCCGCTGCTCGTGTTGGCACTTTGAGTGCAAAACCAAAAGTTAGCAATTTGTCATCTGCGAACAGTATAAATTCGTCATCCAGATTTCCTGTGATACAACCCGCTCATTCTTATAGCAGTGTGTCTTCTCCACAGACAGGAGGGGCATCTTCTGGTGGCAGTGCTTCTTATGCGCCATCAAATGTAAATGTTGCAGAGATTATTGATGCTGTGACAGAACACATCGAAAACAATTACTATGATACAGCACATGTTTATAACAATAATAAATTCGTGACTGCTGTTCGAAATGTAATAAATGATAATGAAAAAGATGACCCAAGATTCGATGCAATCAGAATAAGCAACGGTAATCCACGTACTTATTGGGAAAGCAAGGGTTTAAGCTTACCTGATGATTCAACTAATAAATATGTATATATATGGATAGAAGAAAATAATTAATATTTAATCATTTTTTACTTAAAAAAGATTGTAGGTTTGTTCTACAATCTTTTTTGTTATGAAAGATATATTAAATAAGCTTTTGATACTGCGAACACCAAAAATAGGGCCTGTTAAATACGGGAATCTGTTGGATGAATATAAAACAGATGAAAATATAATCGAACACTTGGATTTAACAGATGATTTTATTGATGGTGTTAAACGCGAAATAGATAAAGCATATGATATGGGTATAGAATATATATGTGATGATGATCCGCGTTATCCTGTTGGATTGTTCAATGTTAAAAATCATCCAATAGTTATAAGTGCGCGTGGAAATATATCTACGTTATCTAAGAAATGTGTGTCGATTGTCGGAACGCGTCATTCAACCGCAGCTGGTATGAATTTTATATCTGATATTGCAAATGCATTTGCGAATCGTAATTTTGCTGTTGTATCTGGAATGGCTATGGGAACAGATACTGCGGCACATGTTGGGGCATTACGCGCAAATGGTGATGCGCAAACCATAGCGGTGTTAGCGGGCGGTGTTGATTATATATGGCCACTGGAAAACGAATCGCTTTATTATGAAATACTAGAGCGGGGCGTAATAATAAGTGAAATGCCCGTTGGTATGATGCCAACAGCCCAGCATTTTGTTCAAAGAAATCGTTGGGTTGCGGCAATTTCTGATACTTTGATTGTTGGTGAAGCAGACGCAAAATCTGGCAGTATGACTACTGCACGATTCGCAATAGATTATAAAAAACGCGTATTTGCGGTGCCTGGCCACCCAAGTGATGCACGCAGCGAAGGACCAAATTCTTTAATCAAAAGTGGTGATGCAATTATATGTACATCAATAAATGATTTCTTTGATGATAAAAAAGAAGTAAAAAAGAAAAAAAATAATACATACCAAAATGAAATTTTAGATAAGTTAGGAATGATTCCAGTGTCAGAATCTGTATTGGCAAATCTTGTCAAAAAAAGCATTTCGGAAATCAAGTCAGATTTGGTAGTGTTGGAATTACAAGGTTTAATAAGAAAACAAGATGGCGGATATGTTTTAAATTGATTTTTTAAATGTATATACAGTGTATATACAAAGTGCGAAAATCTAAAAAAAAAACGAATCGTTGTCAAAAAATAAATGTTTAAAAATAAATCAACATTTGGTTGCAAACCGAAATTAATCTTATACATTATGGTGCATCCAAACGGTTGATTTTTATCAATCAATAAAACGAGAGAAAAAAAGAGAATGGCGACATAAAGATATGCTTTATGTGGGGGTGGTTTTTATAACTATCCGAAAACGTAACTCTTTTTTAATGGAAGGAAAAAGGAGCAAACGGCGATGCAGGCAATAGCATTAAATAAGAATGTAAATGTGGAATCTGTTATGGGGGCTTTCGCGTCTAAAATAGATCCCGCCGGGTTTACAGCATGGATCGCGCCTTTACAAGTGAATTTATGTGAAAATCGTTTGGATCTTGTTGCGCAAAATCAATTTACCGCCGACTATATCACCAGGGAATACGGAAACACCCTTAAACATATAGCGGCGGATTTTCTTTTAGATTTAAATATAAGTGTTCGTGCACATAATAATATTGTGCAATCTGCAAATGACAATGTGATTTGTGAATTTGTAAAACCAGCAGCAAAACAAACAATTAAAAACAAACGTGGTTTTGATTCTTTTATCGCAAGTGATGAAAATATGTTTGCGGTGGTTGCATGTAAAAAAATAGCATCTGATGATTCGTCTTTTTCGCAATTGTTTATTTATGGACCGTCTGGTTCTGGAAAAACAATGTTATTAGACTGTATTTGCAATACAACAACTAAAAACGTTGTAAGAATGTCTGGCGGACAATTCGTTGCGGACTTTGCGCGTGCATTACAAGACAGAACAATCTTTTCTTTCAAAGATTTATGTCGCAACTGTGATATGTTCATTATGGATGACGTTTGTGCACTTGCTGGTAAACGCGCCACCACAGAAGAATTTTTACAATTGGTGATGGATTTGCGTGCCGCCGGTAAAAATATTGTATTCACAGCGAACTGTGCACCAAATGCGTTGAATGGTTTTGACAGACGTATTCAATCTTTGTTTGCATCTGGTTTGGCAGTAGATGTTGTCGCACCAAATGCTTATGCGCGTCGTTTAATGCTGATTCGTTCCGGCATAGATGCGTCTGTTGCAGATGAATTGGCAAAACAAATCAATGCCGATGGTCATTTGGTAAATGGAATCATAAACAAAATCAAAACATATACAGAATTGATGGGTGAACGCGTCAATATGGATGTTGCATCACGTTTGTTGGCTGATGTTTTGAACAAATCAAAGACTCCTTTATCCATGGTAAAAACAATGTGCGAAAAAATGGCTGTATCATTTGATGAAATCTGTGGTAATTCACGCGCACACAGATTGGTTCGCGCGCGTCAAATAATGATGGCTGCATTAAAAAGTGCAACAAATTTATCATTAACAGAAATCGGAAATGTTTGCGGTGGTCGTGATCATGCAACAGTTGTTTATGCTTTATCTCAAATCGAAAAACAAAAAGAAACAGATTTAATGTTGAATGCTGAAATAGACGACATGATCAAGGTTTGTAAATAAAAGTTTTGTTCGTTTGAACGAAAAAGAGGAGAAAGAAAAACACCGCCAGATTAGGCGGTGTTTTTTTTAAAACCAGCCTTTTTTGTCAGATTTTATTCCGGCAAATTCGTTTAATGCTTTCTTTTGTTTTTCATTTAATTTCTTTGGAATCACAATACCAATTTCAATATACAAATCACCAAAACCATTTCGCCCGTTTGGCATACCATGACCGCGTATACGCAATTTTTCACCAACCTGGGTTCCACTTGGGATTTTTACAGATAATTTTTTATCATCGATTGTTTCGATTTCTATTTCACCACCAAGTGCAAGTGTTGTGAAATCCAGATCTTTGTGCATCAATAAATCATTGCCAATGCGTTCAAAGGTTTTGTTCGGACGAATATGAACATCAATATAAAAATCACCGCTTTGTCCACCATTTGGAGCGGCTTCGCCCATGCCAGCCATACGAAGACGCGCACCATCCATAATGCCAGCCGGGATTTTTACATCCAGCGTTCTTTGTTTGTTGACTGTTCCGGTACCATCGCATGCGCTACATTTTTTATCTATCTTTTTGCCGAGTCCCTGACAATCAGGACATGGTGTTTCTACTGCAAAAAATCCCTGCCGTGCATGAACATAACCAGTTCCACCACATGTTGGACATGGTTTTGCAGGTTTACCATCAGCGGTTCCATGACCATCGCATTTTTCACATTTTACGTTGCTTGAAAACTTTACAGTATGGGTTGTGCCAAGAAACGCATCTTTCAAATCAATCACAACTTCATCCAATAAATCACGGCCGCGTTGTTGTTGGCGTGGACCGTCACCACCAAAGCCAGCACCACCAAATCCGAATCCGCGCATGGCTTCGCGTAAAATATCTTCCATGCCGCCCATATCAGCACCATTAAAGTGGAAAGAGCCATTGCCAAATGGGTTGCCACCAAATCCTGCACCAGCGCTTGCACCATTGCCACCGGCAAATGCCGCATCCCCAAAGCGATCATATGCCGCGCGTTTTTGAGGGTCTTTCAAGATATCAAATGCGTTATTGACTTCCTTGAACTTTTCTTCTGCCGCTTTGTCGCCTGGATTTTTATCTGGGTGATATTTCATAACCAGCTTGTGATACGCTTTTTTAATATCTGCGTCACTTGCATCACGGGCTACGCCTAAAACTTCGTACGGATTTTTATTCATATTTTTACCTTAATTCATTTCGTAAGAGATATATAGGTATATTATATTAAAAAATCAAGACCCATTTTCGACTATTTTTTTGCTGTTTTTTGGGGTGGGGCAGCGGTTTTACCTTGATAAAACTTTAAAAATGTTATAATAATATCCTGATAAGATAGGAATTATTATGAATAAATACGATGCATCAGATATAGAAGTTCTTGAAGGTTTGGAACCGGTTCGTCTGCGTCCTGGTATGTATATCGGTGGAACAGATGAAAAGGCTTGGCATCATTTGCCGGTTGAAATTATGGATAATTCAATCGACGAAGCGGTGGCTGGTTTTGCAAAAAAAATAGTTGTTAATTTGATCGATTCTAAAACTATTGAAATTACAGATGATGGTCGCGGTATTCCGGTCGATGAACATCCAAAATATCCTGGAAAATCTGCGCTGGAAGTTATTTTGACAACACTTCATTCTGGCGGAAAGTTTAATAATAATGTTTATAAAACCAGTGGTGGTCTTCATGGTGTGGGATCTGCGGTTGTAAACGCATTATCTTCCAATATGGATGTGACGATTTCACGTGACGGGTTTGAATGGACCCAAACTTTTTCAAGGGGCAAGGTGACAAGTCCTATCACAAAAGGTGCGGCTACCAAGGCGCATGGAACGAAGATAAAGTTCACTTTGGATGATCAAATATTTGGTGAAAATGCTGTATTCAAACCAGTAAAGATTTATCGTATGGCGCGCGCAAAATCATTTTTGTCACGTGGCGTAAAGATAGAATGGCATTGTAATCCAGTTTTGATTACAGAAGATATGAATATACCTGCGGATAAAGTATTCTTTTATCCAAATGGTGTTGCAGATTTCATTGCTGAAAAAACAGATTCAAAGCCACGTATTTTGCCAAAGATATTCAGTGGATCAATAGATTTTCCAGATGACAGTGGTCGTGTTGAATGGGCGCTAACTGTTTTGACAGACGAAAACGGTGCTGCATCGGATGATGGATTCTTTGCATCTTATTGCAATACTATTGCGACCATTGATGGTGGAACACACGAAAATGGATTCAAAGCCGCGATAACCAAGGGATTAAAAGCATACGGTGAAAAAGTAAATAATAAAGCAGCGGCTTCCATCATAAGTGATGATGTGTTTGATTCTGTGGCTGCGATTGTATCTGTGTTTTACAAAACACCGCAATTTTTAGGGCAGACAAAAGAAAAATTATCTAATCCTGAAATTGCAAGATATACAGAAAACGCGTTAAAGGATCCATGGGAAATGTTTTTGGCTTCTGATCCAAAGACAGCAAATGCTTTATTAGATTTTGTTGTGAATCTTGCGAATGCACGTATAAAAACTAAACAGGTCAAAGACGTTGCACGTAAAACACCAACAAAAAGAATTCGTATGCCAGCAAAACTTGCAGATTGTTCAAAACATGGTGTCGAAGGAACAGAATTGTTTATTGTAGAGGGTGAATCTGCTGGTGGAACAGCAAAGCAAGCACGTGATCGTGCAACCCAGGCTATTATGCCATTGCGTGGAAAAGTTTTGAACGTTCTTTCTAATTCTGATGAACGTTTCAGCGCGAATCGTGAATTAAATGATTTAATAGATATTATCGGGGCAGGGACCGCGAAAGATTGGGATGA
The DNA here is from genome assembly GCA_045114635.1 of Candidatus Enterousia sp. Lineage (GTDB taxonomy): Bacteria > Pseudomonadota > Alphaproteobacteria > Rs-D84 > Rs-D84 > Enterousia. Next base: position 22,404 of record JBGUKY010000008.1, on the reverse strand, counting down.
TAATAAACTTAGATACGAAAAGATTATTGTTATGACCGATGCGGACGTTGACGGAAGTCATATTGCCTCACTGCTTATGGCGTTTTTCTATCAATATATGCCACAACTTATTTATGGGGGACATTTGTATCTGTCTTGTCCGCCTTTGTATAAACTGACATGTGGTACCGAATCGATATATGTTGATACAGATGAAGAATTGGAAGAATTAAAAACAACAAAGTATAAAAATAAGAAGGTTGAAATATCCCGATTCAAAGGTTTGGGTGAAATGATGCCAAATCAATTAAAGGAAACAACTATGTCTCCAAAGACACGAAGATTGATTCGTGTTGATTTACCACCAAAGACAGAAGAGGGTCAAGAAGATACAGAAAAAACAAAAGCATTAGTGTATGATTTAATGGGTAAGAAACCAGAGTTCAGATTCAAATTTATTACCGAACATGCACAGTTTGTTAAAGATTTATTTGTATAATTAAAAAATTACAAACAAAAGAAAATCCGCCGTATAGGCGGATTTTGATATTAATAATTTTATTATTTTATTTTCTTTAATTTTTCTGCAAATGTTATTGTGTATTGTGTTGCGCTCCATAAAGATGCAACCAACGCAAACCACAATCCAAAGATACCAATTTTTGGTAATGCGTAAATCAGATAAAAGATTATACGATTATCTGTATTTGGTGTAACTGATGCAAATATCGCAAACCATAATAAGAATGCAGCAATAGCAATCATTTGAATGGTTGTTTTTATTTTGCCCATTGAAAAACGTGCCTTTGGGACAGGCATTTCTATTTTTTGTGTCCCCAAAAATTCACGCAAGCCACTTATGTATAATTCACGTGCAATCATAAATATAACAGGTATCACTATGTACCAAACAGGGCCCATAAGGGTCAACATTATTAATGTATTACATACTAATAATTTATCACCAATATGGTCCAAGACACCACCAAGTTTTGAACAGCAATTATATTTGCGTGCTAAAAATCCATCAAACCAATCCGATGCAGCGCCAAGTGCAAATAATATAAATGTCACCCATGGCCAGCTAAACATAATAGTAAATATAATCGCAAATGCAGAAGCAATGCGGAATATTGATAAGAAGTTTACAAATGTTTTCATGTTTTTTTCTCCTTTGTACAGTTATTATAGCATTTCAGAATGAAAATATGCATATATTTTTTCTGCTGCTTTTTTTCCAAGATCAGGAACACGTATCAGTGCTTTTAAATCTGCGTCCATAATCGCATGAACAGAACCAAAATGTTGTAATAATTGTTTTTTGCGTTTTGGGCCGATGCCTTCGATTGAATCAAGAACAGAAGCTGTCAGTTGTTTGGCGCGAACAGATCTGTGATACGTTATAACAAATCTGTGTGCTTCATCACGGACAGCGCGCAACATTAAAAATAATGGTGAATCTTTTTGTAAATCTCTTTTTTCAGAACCGTCCGGCATAATAAAATGTTCGTCGCCGTTACGAACTTCGCCTTTTGCAATTCCAAATACAGGTATCTTACCATTTGATACTTTATTTGCGATGTTCCATTGTGTTATACCGCCATCAACAATTATCAAATCAAGTTTAGGACCGTCATTAATCGCACGTGTAACAAATTCTTCCATCATTGCCACATCGTTTCCAGCACGTTTCATATCATGTAATTTAAAGTGTCTGTAAGATGATTTTATAAAACCATTATGTCCAAATGCTATCATCGCACCCACAGGGTGTTTTCCAAATAAATGAGAATTATCAAATACACCAACTGACTCTAATTTTAATCCAAGTAATTGTTCAAAATCAGTAACGTTTTTATCCCATGGTAAATCTGATATAGTTGGCTGATTCTGCCGTATACCGCGATTTGTTGTTTTTGTTAATGCTGATATTTTATCGCGTATAACAGCAGCATTTTCAAAATCCATTTTATCTGAAAAATCTTTCATTATTTTTGTTAAATCAGAAATGATTGGTTCGCTGTCGCCAGTTAAAATTCGTCGTGCCAATTGAACATTTTTATCATAATCTTGTTGTGGCAAACAACAAGGTGCACTGCAACGACCAATTTGATATAACAAACATGGGCGCGAACGGTTTTTCATAAATGTATCTGTGCATGTTCGAAGTTTGCATACATGTTGAATAGTTTTTATTGTGTCGTTCAATGCATATACGGACGGATATGGACCAAAAACATCCTTGCGTTGTGATATTTTACCCCTGAATTTAAGGAGACGAGGAAACTCGCTTTGGGTTAATGCCAACATTGGGTACATTTTACCATCAGTCAACATAACGTTATATTTTGGTTTTAATGTTTTTATAAGCTGTTGTTCCAATATCAATGCATCTTGTTCGGTCTTGGTTATTTCCCATTCGACGCGTTTAACAAGGGTGCGCATGACTTGTTTATGATTTTCAAGTTTATATGTATCAATATATTGGCGCAATCTGTTTAACAGATTTTTGGCTTTTCCCACATATAACAGGTTTCCGTCCCCATCGTACATTTTGTAAATTCCAGGGGCCAAAGGGGCGTTTTTAATTAAATCTCTAAATTGAATATTCATGATAAATATGATATTATATAAAATAGAAAAATCAAATAGAGGTGTAAATATGAGACAAGAATCCGGTCGTTCAATGATAGAAATGGTTGGTGTGTTGGCAATAATGGGTATGTTGACAGCAACTGCATTCGCACTTATTTCTTTGGGTATTAACCGTCAAAAACAGGCACGTGTGATGGATGATGTTGTGACAATGGTTTCAGGGGTGCGCGGTCTTTTAGGAGATTATGATGATTTCTCGCATATTGATAATTCAACGATTTTTGCAGCAATGTCTGTAAGTAATAAAAACCCATATGGTGGCACGTATGAATTAGCTGTAAATCCCTCTAATTCTCGTCAGTTTATTGTGCGTATAAACGGTTTGAACAAATCAGATTGTGAAGCACTTGTGACAAAAGCATGGACCGATTCTGTTGGTTATATTTCTTCTAACCACAAAGAAAGTGGTGCAACTGGTAATTGTATAGATGGAAGCAATAATATTGTATCCATCACGTATGGCGAATAAAATATATGGCTGAATTTATAACTATTTCTGATGCTGAATCTGGAACACGTTTGTTAAGATGGTTCGTGCGGCATTATCCAGGTATGCTGCAACGAGATTTTTACAAATTATGTCGCGGCGGACAAATAAGGGTAAACTCGTCACGTTGTAAAGGGATGGAAGTATTAAACTCTGGTGACATTGTTCGTTTGCCACCAACACTGCAATCGTACAAGATTGTGAAAAAGACAGAAAATGGTGAAAATTATTCGTTGGCTGATTTAGAAAATCTGAGAAACTGCATCATCCATAATGATGCGGATATAGTTGTTTTTAATAAACCTGCGGGTTTGGCAGTACAAGGCGGAACAGGTATCAAAAAATCGATAGACAAGATGGCAGCCGCACTTTTCCCGTATGATAAAATATCATTGGTGCACAGGATAGACAGGGAAACAAGTGGTTTATTGGTTGTGGCCAAAAATCAAAAAGCAGCCCAAGATTTGGCAAGTCAATTTCAAAATAAAACTGCACACAAAGAATATTTGGCACTGTTACAAGGAACTTTGTCACAAAAGTCTGGTGTCATCGACAATTATGTTGCCAAGGGTCAAGTTTTTGAAGAATTTAAAGACGTACCTGAATCTGTGGCTGCACAACGTGCTGTAACAGAATATGAAGTATTGGGTGAGGCAGCTGGGGTTTTAACTTGGGTTTTGTTTTCACCAAGAACCGGCAGAACTCATCAATTAAGGTTGCATAGTGCCTTTTCGTTACATGCACCGATCATAGGTGATGATTTGTACGGGGACAGAAAGAATAAATTGGATGATGTTTTGGGATCGTTTTTAACAACACAGAAATTGTTTTTGTTTGCATACAGGATTACTTTCAGGCATCCTGGTACAGGGCAGATGATAACATTACGTGCAGACATTCCAGATTTTATGCAATCTGTTGTAAAATTTTTGGAATTTAAATTGCCATAAAGGGAAAGAAAAATGTTTTTGTATGCATTTTATAGAAGACATCTTTGGACACTACGAATAATAGTTTTGTTCTTTGCAGGATTGATAGCTGCTATAGGAATTGTTTTGTCGCAAATAGATTTAGAATCTTTACGTGGTAATATTTTATCTGTTTTACGTGATGCTAGTAATATGCCTGTCGAAATAGATGGAAAAATATCCTGGCATTTTTCTTTGCGACCAGAAATAGAATTAAATGATGTTCGTATACCTAATGCGGAATGGGCGAAAAATAAAAATTTGTTCAGTGCGAAAAAAATATATGTCAGATTGGATTTATTATCATTGTTTAAACCGCATCCTGTTATTCGTTATATAAAACTTTATGATGCTAAAGTAGCGCTTGAAAAAAATGGTAAGGGTGAAACATCTGTTGTGTTTAATAAACCACAAACACCAGAAAAAACACCGGATACAGAGAAAAATGTAATTACAAAATATCCCGTAGATCAATTACCATTTAGTGGTTTGGATATAGAAAAAATATCTGTAAATATATATGGTGATAAATATGAACTGTCAAGTTTTGGTATAAGCAATTATATAAGACAATCTAATTTGGAATATAGTGGTTGGGTGAAACCGTATGATGTAACTTTGCCTTTTGTAATTCAATTTTCAGAGTACAACAGCGAAAGAAAAATTTATCCTGTGCGAATCGCTTTTGCTACTGGGGGCGAAGCTCTGATTGCAGATATAGCATTAGAGGGTACAAGCAAGATGCCGATAGATTTCATTGTGCGAGGTGAAATACCAAATATAAGCCAATCAGGGAAATGGTTTAATATAGATATGATTCATTCACCAAAAATAAAAATGAATATTGCCGGTGGTATAGGTAACAATAAAATTTCATTCAGAAAATCTTCAATTGCATATAACGGGTCTTCACTTGTTTTTTCCGGATCATATGATTGGTCAAAAAAAGTCCCTGTTTTACGTGCCAATATTTCATCTGATATGATAAACATATATAAATCTTTTCCAGAAGCGTATGGGGTTGGCAAAGAATGGGTACATCCAGACAGAGAATTAAATGCGTTCCATGATATGCCTTTGTTTGGTCAATATTTGTATAACATAGATGCGGAAATGAATGTTGATTTAAAGCATTTTATAGTTTATAGATCGTTGGATTTATTTGATTTAAATGCCAAAGTAAAAATTAAAAATCACGCTGTTCGTGTTGATGCAAGTGTTGGTATAGCTGATGGTAAAGTTGATGCTGTATTAGTTTCGGATGTTTATCAAAATGGTATGTATGATGCAACTATGGCAGCAGTAGGGCATAATGTTTATGTGGGTGAAATTATTAATCAGGTCGATGTAAAAAATATACTTTCTGGGACACCTGTGGATATTGATTTATGTGTAAAAGCACGCGGTAAAGATATGTCAGAAATAATGCAGACCATAACAGGTCCTGTTCTTGTTGTTTCGACGGATCGCGGATTTGCACATTCTGATCTTGTTGCATATATGTATGGTGGTGATTTTTTAACAGAACTTCATCAAAATGTAGAAGATATGTTTACAGGGAATAAACGTGACATGATCCAAATAGATGGTGTGGTAGCAAATGTTATATTAAGAAATGGTTTGATAGAAACAGAAAACGGTGTAGCAGTTGAAACCCATGTTATCAACATGCGCCTTGCGGGAACACTTGATTTAGGTAAAGAAACAATACAAATGTCATTAGCAACAGTTCCAGTAAAGGGATTAAAATTGTCATTGTCTGGAAACCTTGTGAATACATTGCAGATATCTGGTAATTTGGCAGAACCTGATTTTAAGATAAGCGGAGCGGCTGTTGTGGGTAAGGTTGGTTCTGCGGTTGGTATTGGTTTGTTGTTGTCCCCATTGACTGGCGGATTAAGTATAGCTGGTGGTTTGATTGCTGGCATGTTGGCAGGTGATTTACTAGAAGGATGGTTGGCAGACGAACATCCGTATCAAACAGCACAAAAAACTGGTGCACCACACAGACGTGATGATCCTGATTGGATGAAACAACCGGTAAAAGTTCTTTCACATTCTTTATTTAAGGCAAAATAAAATGTTTAGTTGGTTGAATTTTATTCAGATAATTATAATTGCATTAGTCGTGTATGTTTTTTACGTAAGTTTTATAAAAAACACATCTTCGGAAAAATTAGTGCGTGGTTTGTTTGGTTTGGGTTTAATTTGGGCATTAAGTTTTTTATTGCCATGGATGCATCTTCATTTGTTAGGGCGTTTTTTACATTGGATAGCATTATTTTTATCTGTTGCTTTGATAGTTATTTTTCAACCAGAATTGCGAAAATTTTTAGCATTGTTGGGAAATATTCGTGGCTGGAAAAATATAAAACGAGCATTCAAGCAAGATATTAAGAATTCGTCAGAAAAACAAAAGTCCATAGAAGAAATTATCAAGGCTGTTTCTTATATGTCCGAAAAACATACTGGTGCTTTGATTGTTTTTCCAGAAGAATCCGATGACGGTGTAATAGAGCGTTATGGTACAAAGATAGATGCGATTATATCCAGTGAATTATTATTGACGATATTTTTCAACAAGACACCACTTCATGACGGTGCCGTAATAATAGCGGACAACAAAATTAAATATGCTGGGGCAATATTGCCACTGTCACAAAATCAATTACAGTGGAAATACGGTACGCGTCACAGGGCTGCCCTTGGTATGTCTGAAATGTCAAAATCTATAGTTTTAGTGGTATCAGAAGAAACTGGTGATATATCTTTTGCGGAAAAAGGTAGTATAAAAAAATATGATGATGTAAAAAAAATACGAAGCAAACTTGAAAAAATATTGATTAAATAATTTGCTGAAATAGCGTTTTGTCAAATTTAAACAAAGTTTCTTTTTTCTTAGATTTGCTCTTGCACCGAATCGGTGTTTTTTGATACACTTTCAAACAGGAAATTAATGAAATAAAAAGAACAGGAGCAAATTATGGAATTTTCAGTGTTTCGTCAGGTTTTAATACGTGCGCTGGGGCATATGCAATCTATCGTTGAAAAACGTGCGACTTTGCCTATATTGGTTAATGTTAAAATCGAAGTGTCAGATGACTTGATATTGTCTGCGACAAATGTTGATTTGGAACTAGTAGAACATGTTGCGGCTGATATTACATTGGCTGGTAAAACAACTGTGCCTGTACAAATGTTGTATGACATTGTTCGTAAACTTCCAGATGATGCTGAAATAAGTTTCAAACAATCTGGTGATCAATTGGTTGTATCAAGTGGTCGTGCTGTGTTCCATTTGCCGACATTACCGGCAGAAAACTTTCCTGCAATGGCTGGTGGCAATTTAAGCACAAAGTTCCAAATGACTACCGGTGATTTGGCTCATTTAATCAATCAAACAAAATTTGCGATTCCAACCGATGATGTTCGTTATCACTTGGGTGGTATCTATTTCCATATATCGGAAGATACTGGTAAATTAACTGCTGTTGCAACAGATGCTCAAAGAATGGCTTTGTGTGCTATCGATGCCCCTGCTGCGGCCAAAGGTATGCCTTCGGTTATTATCCCAAGACGTGTTATTGGCGAATTGTCAAAATTGTTAGAAGATGCAAACGTTGACGATGTTCTGATTGAATTATCTGATACTAAGGCTCGATTCACTGTTGGGGCTGCAACATTGACAAGTAAATTAGTTGATGCGCAGTATCCAAATTATCGTGTTGTTATTCCAAAGGGTAATGACAAGATTGCTATCTTGGACAGAAAACAGTTTGTTAATGCCGTTGATTTGGTATCTGTGGCAAGTGTCGATAAAACAAAATCTGTTCAATTGGCATTTTCTATGAACAAATTGGTTATCAGCGCATCCAGCCCAGATGCTGGTGCTGCAACACAAGAATTAGATGTAGAATATAACGGTGATGCAACATTCACAATCAATTTCAATGTGAAGTTCTTGCTTGATGTTGCTGGTCAGGTCGAAGGTGAAAAGTTCCAAATGGAAATGCAAGAATCTTTATCGCCAACGATTATCAAGTCTACAGAAAAAGATACAGATGCATTGTTCGTATTGATGCCAATGCGTATGTAAGTAATAAAAATAGTAAAAATCCGCCATACAGGCGGATTTTTTGTTGCGAACAGCGAAACTTTATTATATTCTTATCAGGTAAAAATTAAACCAAGGGGTAAAAAATGGCTTCTTTTATAGCAAATGATATGCGTGTGGGTTGGGTTATTTCTCACAATGGTAAACGTTATTCTGTTACATCTATTACAAAAGTAAAACCAGGTAAGGGTGGTGCTTTTGTTCAAGCGGATTTACGTGATATTGATTCTGGTAACAAGGGCGGCGATCGTTGGCGCGCAGAAGATAAAGTTGAAAAATTGATGGTTGAAGATATCGAATGCCAATATTTGTATTCTGATGGTACAGACGCATACTTTATGAATTTGAATGATTATGAACAATTCACAATGCCAAATGATAGTTTGGGCGAACAAATGAAGTTCTTGGCACCAGAAATGTTGGTAAAGGCTAACTTTGTCGAAGGTCATCCTGTATCAATTACATTACCAAAAACAGTTATTGCTACTGTTGAAGAAACAGAACCAGCATTAAAAGGTCAAACAGCAACAAGTAGTGGTGGTAAACCTGCTATTTTGGATAATGGTGTTCGTGTTCAAGTTCCAACATTTATCGAACAAGGTGAAAAAATTGTTGTGAACACAGAAACATTAGAATACGTTGAACGCGCAAAATAAATAAAAATAATAAATTTGCTGGTTGTCGGCGCATCTATGTAACATTTGTACACCGCACGCTTCGACAACGTCGCATCTTTATCATTTTGTTTATTTTTTATATAAGTCAAAGAATCCGCCGTATAGGCGGATTTTTGTGTTTTAGATTTTATAACCTGATCCCATAATATTTTGTATTTCATCAATACAATTTTTTGTCATTTCGTCCTTTGCATTTGTTAGATATTTTCGTGGATCAAAAATGTCTTTGTTCATAAATAATGTTTTTCGCACCGCTGCAGTAAACGCAAAACGCGAATCGGATTCGACATTAACTTTTGCTATGTGTAGTGATATTGCGTGACGAATTTGTGATGGTGCGATACCGCGTGCATTTTTTATATCACCACCAAACTTATTGATTTGATTGACATACTTTTGAGGGATGTTGGAAGCACCATGTAAAACAAGAGGTGTGTTTGGTATGTTGTTTGCAATTTGTTTTAATATATCAAACCGTAATGATTCGTTCGCAGATTTTCTTTTATATGCACCATGTGAAGTTCCAATTGCAACAGCCAGCGAATCGGTTTTAGTCTGTTGAATAAAATGTTTAACAATGGATGGATCTGTATAAGAATGTTTATCTGATTTCGTTTTTTCGTCTTCTATACCGGATAAAACCCCAAGTTCTGTTTCCAACGATACATCAAACTTGTGTACATAATCTGCGATTCTGCGCGATTCGCTGATGTTTTTATCAAGAGGTAGAGCGCTTCCATCAAACATAACCGAAGAAAAGCCGAGTTCTGTTGCATATTTACATATTTCAAAACTGTGGCCATGATCTAAATGCAGAGCGATTTGACCGCGTTTGTATTGTGCACCACGAATCATGCCTATCAATATGTCACCACTCATGTATTCAAGCGCACCTTCGGATACAGCCAGTATAACGGGGCTTTGTGTGATCCTGGCAGCGGTCAATATGGCGTCCAGAGTTTCCATGTTATAAAAATTGAATGCAGGTACTGCGTAACCATCGCGTAATGCTCGTTTAAGTAAAGTTTTTGTGTTTACAAGTTCATAATTAGAGTAGTGCATTTGTTTTTCTTCCTTTTCTATGATATTATATCATAAAAGGTGTGTTTTTGTGTGATTAAATATAAAACTTGACAACGGGTATATTTGTGTCAAAATTTGGTTAAAGAATCAACAAAAAGGAAAACAAATGAAAAAAGTTATTTTATCTATCTTGGGTTTGGCATTAGTGGCTGCTTGTTCTGGCTATGACTATTACAAGACAGACGTTCGTTATCGTCAAGATGGCGATGATTGTATCTACTACTATAATGAAAAAGGCAAAGAATTTAATGCTGAAATTCGTAATTTGAAAGATGCCAAGAAAGTTGTTTACAAAAATGTAAGATGTGAAGACTTGTATTCTAACGATACATATGGTTATCAACGCAGCGATAGAAAAGCAATTATTCCTGCTGCTACAGAAGAACCAGTAGCGTCAGCACCAAAATGCGGTTGCAAAACTTGTGGTAAAAAACAAGTTTTAAAGAACAGATATGTTATTGTTCCTGCATATGCTGGGTAATTGATTATATTTATAAAAAGGCGCCATGTTAAAAATGGCGCTTTTTTTTATTTGGTAATATGCTTTTTTTATGATAAAATACTATGAAAGAAAGGAGTTTTTATATGAAAAAAATAATGAATAAAATCAATTTTGCTTTGATTGGGCTGATGGTATCTGTTCCTGCATTTGCTGCGCCAGCTGGTGGTTCGGATATGTGTAATGCTTTAAAGAGTTTGTCTGGTGTGTTCAATTTGCTTAGAACTATGGCATTTATTGGTGCTGCTTTTTATATTGCAGGTTGGGCATGGGGCTATATCTCAAGCGGTAAAGCAGAAATGAAAGATATTAAAGAAAAAGGCCAGGGTTTGTTGGTTGGTTTCAGCTTGTTGTTCTTGGTCGGTGTTCTGTTATCATTCATCATGTCTGCAACAGGTGCAAAATTGTTCGGATGTGAAGAAGTTATCAGAAACTTCGGTAACGTTAAGTAATTAAAACTGAAATTAAAAATACCGCCCAAACGGGCGGTGCTTTTTTTATCTTTGCTTTAATGACAAAGGATAGTATTCTTTCCAGAAATTTGTTTTTGCCCGGGTGACCGGTGCGATTATGCTATTTTCAGTGTTCTTTTGACTATAATTTTCTGGGGCGCTGTAATTCTTATTAAATTGTGTAATACAATCAGATGATATTATGGTTGATATCAGATGTTTGATTTCATCAATTGAAACCTTTTGTCTTTCGTAAACTCTTAAAAGAATAGCCTGTAATAAATTATTTACATAACTTAAAGGTTCTAATGTCATGTATTCCATGATAGATTCACTGTCTTTAAGATTGTATTTTGCGCGCAAATCGTCCATTGTGCGCATATTGAATAATCTGCACCATAAAAAGCTCCATATATCAGAATAAGAATTCAAATTAGAGCCAATAGCGTGTTTTGTAACAGATGCCAGGTTTTCGCTTAATTGTTTTACCTGGGTACGTAATTTTGCAAATCTTATCAGGTTAGATACAGCTTTTATGTTTTCAATTTGTTGGTTTTGGCATATAAAGTATGCTTGTTCAAACTCTGCACCATTGATTTGACTAAATAAATATTCGCACACCACAGGGGATAATTTTTGGTTTGTGCCGTTTTTCACAGTTTGAATTTCGTGTGCTGTTTTTACAAATGCGTTATATGTTTCTTTGAAGTTTAACATATGAACTGGTTGTGGTGTAATGTTTTGAAATTTAGGAACGGCTTTGAATACTTGCTCGTTTATTTTTGTTATGACAGATGTTGATATGGGTTGATGTATGTCAAAACAGTTTGGATACATAATTGTCAAATCTGCCAGTGTCCAATAAGGGGATGTTTCAAATCCTCCAAACAATGAAATGTTATCTTGGTGGCGTTTTTGATTTAGTGTTCTGCAAATATGTATTTCTTTTTGGGTTAGGTCTTTCATATTCTAGTCTTTTTTAGATTCATCAATATTCGCCAAAGAAAACAGTACAGAAGATATCAGCGATTGATAGGGCACATGTTGTGCATCGGCTAATTCTTTGATTCTTTCTAATATTTGATGTGGAATTCGCATATTTATTACGCAATCTGATTTATTAAAGGCGCGAAAAGCCGCATATTCCTTTAATAATGTTTCTATATTCATAACGAATAATTGTTGCATTACATTCGGCATAGACTAACTCCTATACGTTAGTGATTACAACTGACTATATCATTGTATTTACAAATGTCAATACATTTATATATACGACGGTAATGGCAGAAATGTAGACATTTGTATTGGTTTTTGTGTTGTTGCTATTTTATATGTTTGTGTGCTATATTTGTTTCTGGTAAAAGGAAAGGATGTTTTTATGCGTAAATTATTGTCTGTTTTGATGGCTGTTGTGTCTGTTTTGTTTGTAACAAACGCACGTGCAGAATTACATGTAGATATTGTTGCTGGCGGTGTGGATCCTACTTCAATAGCGGTTCAAAAATTTGAAACCATTGGAAAGGTTTCAACTTCTGATGCCAAGATGTTAAGGCAAGTTGTTGAAGATGATCTAAAACGTACAGGTCTTTTCAGAATTGTCAATCATGACGCTTTCCCTGAATATGTGAAAATGAACGAAATGCCAAATTTCAAAAGTTGGAACGCTATAAAAACTCAGGCGCTTGTTCAGGCAAGTTTAAAAGCCGAAGGTAAAGATAATTATAAATTAGAGTTTTATCTTTGGGACGTCAATGGCCAAGAACAGATAGAAGCACAAAGTTTAGTTGCATCAAAAAAATCTGTTAGAAGATTGGCGCATATAATGGCAGATGCAATTTATGAAAGATTGACTGGTGAAATAGGTTATTTTGATACCCAGATAGTGTTTATTGCAGAAACTGGCCCAGTGGACAATCGTGTAAAACGTATGGCCATAATGGATCAAGATGGATACGGTATGCGTTATTTATCTGATAAAAAGACATTTGTTATGTCACCACATTTTTCACCTAATATGTCCAGTGTGGTATTTTTATCATACAGAAATGATGACCCTATGGTCTGGGTTTTAGATTTAGATACTGGCGATCAAACCAAATTAGGTAATTTTGGTGGTATGAGTTTTGCGCCACGTTTTTCACCAGATGGTAATCGTGTAGCGTTATCTTTGGTCAAAGATGGTATTACAAATATTTATGAATATGATATTACAAACAAATCTTTGCGCCAATTAACATTTGGTAAACATATTGATACAAGTCCTTCGTATTCACCGGACGGTAGATATATGGCATTTAATTCTGATAGTTCTGGTTCGCAACAAATACATGTTTTAGATTTAAAAACAGGAAAACAAAACCGTATAACTTTTGGATCGGGGCGTTATGCAACACCAGCATGGTCACCTGATGGAAACTATATCGCATTTACTAAGATCGCAGAGAATACTTTTTACATCGGCATTATGAATCCACAAGGAAGACACGAAAAAATCCTGGCTGGTGGTTGGTATATGGAAGCTCCTTCTTGGGCACCAGGTTCTCGTCGTATTGTGTATTACGAAACAGAGCAGGCCGCCGATGGTGAAGAACGCGTAAGCCATATTCGCAGTGTAGATATAACAGGTCAAAACATTTATGACATAGATTTAAAAGACGGGATAAATGGTGTAGAACCAACTTGGTCGCCAAAGTTGCCATAATGAAAAGATTGGTATCGATTTTTTGTATATGTGTTTTGGGTCAAAATTGTTTGGCAACACCTGTTCGTGTGACACACATAGTAGATGGTGATACTTTTGTTGGTGATATTATCTTGGCAGATAAAACAGAAGTTATGTCTGTGAAAGTTCGTTTACGCAATATTGATACACCTGAATTACATGGTAATTGCGAAGAAGAAATCAAACGCGCAAAGTATGCCAAACAAAGATTAGAAGAATTGATTCCAAAGGGTTCAATCATAGAAATCAAAAATATCAAAAATGATAAATATGCAGGACGTATTGATGCCAATGTTTATGATTCTGCAAACAGGGATATTGGATCAGTGATGATAAAAGAAAAGATTGGACGTCCATATTCTGGGGGCAAAAGAAAATCGTGGTGTAATTAACAACTATGACGATTGATTGCTTCGCTTATTTCATCAAGTGTTGCAGACGATGGCAATTCACTTTCAAAATATATATTAGCTGTGCCAGGTTTCATATTACCGCGTTTCGGCCAATATAATCCTGCGTCTGTGCCGACAGGTGTTATTGGTAATTTTAAATGCGATGCCAGAAATAATAAACCGCGTTTCAAAGGTACACGATGGTTCGGCATAACACGGGTCCCTTCGGGGAATATTATAAGTGTCATACCATCCATAATGCGTTTAGTCACTTTGTCTGCTAATATATTCATATTGGTTGCACCACGAGTACGGTTGACACCTATTAAACCAATTCTCCAAAATGCCCAACCATAAATAGGAATCCATAATAATTCACGTTTCATAATAAAGAAACAATTCGGAACATGTGTAACAAGTACCGCTATTTCCAATATAGACATATGTTTAGATGCAATAATAGAACGTCCATCCAATCTTTGATTTATGTTGTGTTTAAAAGGAATACCGTTTTCGTTAGTCGAAGGGTAATGAATTTGATATTTTATCCCGGCAACGATTCTTGCTAAAAATAATACTCCCCAAGCATTAGCCAAAACAAGTTTGCGTTCAAGTTTAGAACATACAAGACCGACTAGATGTAAAGGCGACCACATTAAAAACCATATAAGAAGAACAAATTTAAATATAAAAGTACGTAACATTTTTTAACTTTCCTTTATCCCGAACATTGTGACAATGTATTTTATGTATTCGATACCCCAACGTTTAACCCTTGCTGGTACTGGCATTCCAGTCAGTGAAGCAGGGCAAGCAACTATATCTGTATCTGGTAATGTTGTGCGCAACAGATATAATGCACGATTCATATGATCTTCTGTGGTAACAACTACGATACGATCAAGATTTGTATCTTTAACGATTTTCTTTATTGCCAATGCATTTTGATATGTTGATTTAGATTTAGATTCAACATTTATATGTACATGATTTGGTATTGATGTTACGCCAGCACCGATTACATAAAGGTTACCATATTGTAAAGAATCTAATTTCTTTATCGCATACGGAATACGACGCGCATCACCAGTTAACACAAATATGGTATCATCTTGGTGCAAGGTTTCACATCTTGGTGGTGTCATAGATTTAAACATTATTCCACCGAACACAAAACAAAAAATAAGTATCAAAGATGCAGGAATATATTTCATTAATTTTCTGATAATATTTTGAATGTTGTTTTTTTTGTTATATAAACTGAAAACATAATAATTACGATTGGTAATAACATCAGAACAATCCAATTCAATGTGGATAATGATAAAGTAGACATCAAACCAATACGTGCAGAATGCGCTGTTGATAAAATCATAAGAATAATAGGTATCGCACATACAAAACCAACAAGACATGCAACGGCGCTTATTCTTGCAACGATTATTTGCATTTGGCGTGCAATGAATGAGTCTGTGGCGCCAACTTGGTTTAATATTTCCAATTCATGTTTATGTAACATAGCGATGTTTCGTGATATATATGATACGCATACACCGATTGATGCCAACATCAACAGCAAAATCAAAGTTGTTATTGATACAAGTTTCCATCCAGCAGATATAGAGGTTTTTAACGCGGAAGTATGTGTTAAAAACTTCGCACGTGGCGCAATTTTTTCTTTGATCAAAGCCATGTCAGAAGACTTTTTCAATTTTACTTCATACATTACTGGCAGATAATTTCCAATTTTTGCACCGCTTGACATCCAAGGTTGTAACATATGTTCCATTTCTGTCTTCGATATTTCTTGAATGTTATCAAATCTGTTAGAGTTTTCTTCAAACACTTTCTTTACATAATTTGTATTATCGGGATTTGTAATTTGAATTGTTGCATATTTATCCCACTGATTGTTCCAACGTATAACACCGCAGCCAACCGCAAGCGCAATACCCAATGATAATACGGACAGGAAAGTTAAAACAGACAATACCACAGTCATAAACATAGACTGTTCACGTACCAGAGAAAATACAAGTTGTGTTCTTTTCATTATGCTTTACCGATGTCTTCAAATTGTTTGGATATTTCAGAAAAATAATTTTGTGGTTGTGGGCCTTTCCATTTTCGTGTTTTGTCTGTTTCGGTGTTGATACCAGAGAAAGCAACGTGATGGTTATCGACCATTATTATTGGAAATTTGTATGTTTCTAGTAATTTTTTATTATGGGTTGCCAATATGACAGTTGTTCCAAATATCTTGTTCATTTGAATAAATAATTCCATAAGACGTGAAGCATTTTCATCGTCCAGGTTTCCAGTTGGTTCGTCCGCCAATAAAATCGAAGGTTGAATAATAATTGCACGTGCAACAGAAACACGTTGTTGTTGACCGCCACTTAATTCCAAAGGATACGCATGGGCATATTTGCCCAAACCAACCCATTCAAGTGTCTTGGTTACAAGTTTTTTTATTTTATCATTACTTACACCACGAACACGTAACGGTAATGCCACGTTGTCAAAAACGGTCATATGTGAAATCAAAGAATATTCTTGGAAAACAATAGCCATTTTTTGGCGAAGTGCAGAAATGTCATCGCGTGATAAATTACTACAATCTTTACCGAAAAGTTTGATTGTCCCACTGGCAGGTTTGTGTAATTGATATATCAATCTCAATAATGTTGTTTTTCCAGCACCACTTGCACCATTCAGAAAATAAAATGCGCCACCGCTTATATTAAAAGACACATCTGATAAAACATCATGTTTGTTATCATAATTCGCTGATACATTTGCAAAAGATATAGTTGTGTCTGTCATGACAAATATCATAGTAAAAAAATTATATCTGGGCAAGGGTATATTTTACAAAACTGTTATTATCAACAACCCTAGTAAAGCGAATACAATTGCGCCAACTGTTAATTGCCAAGAATACTTTTTAACAATCGTATTTGCTTTTTCTTGAAAGCGCCAAAGCAAATAACCGATTATTGCGAAACGACCGGTTCTGAATATTGCGGAAACCCCAAGAAATACAAGAATAGGGTATTCCAAGAATCCAGCACATAATGCCAATAATTTGTATGGGATCGGTGTTATAGCAGTCGCGACAATTATTAAAACACCGTATTTTGTGAATAAAGCTTTTGTTAATTCAAACTTTTCCATGCTGGCAAAGTTTTCGATCAACCATATACCAACAGTATCAAACAACCATAACCCGATTAAATAGGCAATTGTCCCACCAATAATAGAACCAAGTGCAGCGGCCAATGTGATTGGGCGCGCGCGTTTTTTATCGGCAACTATTGCTGGGGTCATAAATACTTCTGGTGGAATAAAAAGGAATATCGATTCACACACTGTCATCAAAAACACAACCCAAGAATACCAGGGCTTTGATGATTTATCCAAGATCTTGTGAATGATTTTCATAACTAATATAATATAAGATCCGAGGTTTTTATTCAACATCTTTAATAATTTTCTTGTATTTTTTATATACCGGTGTATCATTGCCGCAAAGGGTGCGGCATAAAAGGTATATAATATGATGAAAAAACAAACTAATTCCAACAGGTCTGAAAAAATAGCAAGCAAAGTTCAAACTTTGGTTGCAGGTATTTTACAACGTAATTTTTCTGATGATGAATTGATACGCGGTGTGTCTCTCGTCGGGGCACAGGCTCATGGTGGAATGCAATTTGTAAAGATATTCTTTTATGCACACGATAATGTAGAAGCAACACAAAAAAGATTAGAAGAAATAACAAAAATGGTGCGTTTTGAATTGGCGCAAAAGATAGATCAAAAATATGTTCCAGAAATAAGATTCGTTTATGATGATACATTGGAACGCGCAAATCGAATCGAAGAATTATTAAGTAATATAGATATGTAAATAATGTGGGGAAAGGATGAAACAAAGTAATATTAGAAACTTTTCAATTGTTGCGCATATTGATCATGGTAAATCTACATTATCAGATCGTTTGATTGAATACACTGGCGGTCTTGAATCGCGTGAAATGAAAGCCCAAGTTCTTGATTCTATGGATATCGAACGTGAACGCGGAATTACTATCAAAGCCCAAACAGTTCGTTTAAATTACAAAGCAAAAAATGGTGAAACATATCAATTAAATTTGATGGATACACCAGGGCACGTTGACTTTTCTTATGAAGTATCAAGAAGTTTGGCCGCTTGTGAAGGCGCAATAATTCTTGTCGATGCGACCCAAGGTGTTCAGGCACAAACTTTGGCTAATGCATATCTTGCGCTGGATAATGATTTGGAAATGTTGCCAGTATTAAACAAAATTGATTTGCCGTCTTCGGATGTAGAATCTACGCGTGAACAGATTGCAGATGTTATTGGAATGGATGCATCAAACGCATTGTGTGTTTCTGGTAAAACAGGTGCGGGTGTTCCAGAATTGTTGGAAGAAATAGTTAATAAATTGCCGGCACCAAATGGTGATGAAAATGCACCGACACGCGCACTATTGGTTGATTCTTGGTATGATTCATATCTTGGTGTTGTAGTGTTGGTTCGTGTGGTTGATGGAACTTTATCTCGTGGCCAAAAAATAAAGTTTATTGCAACAGGTGCAGAATACGTTGTTGAAAAAGTTGGTTATTTCACACCAAAAATGGAAAATATTGATTCTTTAACAACTGGTGAAATTGGATTCATTATAACTGGTATGAAAACAATTCATGATTGTAAAGTAGGGGACACTATTTGTGATGCGAAAAGCACAGTTGAAATGTTGCCAGGTTTTAAACCATCTGTGCCAGTTGTGTTTTCGTCATTCTTTCCAGTAGAAGCAAACGATTATCCTGATCTTCGCGAAGGTGCTGAAAAATTAGCATTGAATGATGCATCGTTTGTATTTACTACTGAAAAATCTTCTGCACTTGGCTTTGGTTTACGTTGCGGTTTCTTGGGTTTATTACATATGGAAATTATAAGCGAAAGATTAAATCGTGAATTTAATTTATCGCTTATCAATACGGTGCCAAGTGTGCTTTACAAGATTTATCTGCGTGATGGTTCGGTAATGGATTTGGAAAATCCAGCGGATATGCCAGATGTTACACGAATCGAATCTATCGAAGAACCATGGGTGCGCGCAACAATAATGATGCCTGATAAATATCTGGGTGCGATTATGGAATTGTGTGCATCACGTCGTGGTGTTCAAGAAAACATTTCTTATGTTGGTAATCGTGCAGTGTTGGTCTATCAATTACCGCTGTCTGAAATAGTTTTTGATTTTTATGATCGTGTAAAATCATTATCATCGGGATATGCTTCGTTTGATTATGTTTTATATGATTACAGGGCAAGCGATTTGGTAAAGGTTTCTATATTGGTTAACGATGAAAATGTTGAACCTTTGTCTTTCCTTTGTCATCGCGCTGCCGCAGAAAAACGTGGTCGTCAAATTGTTGAAAAATTGAAAGATTTGATTCCGCGTCATCAATTCAAAATTCCTTTACAGGCGGCCATAGGGGGCAAGATTATTGCACGTGAAACAATCGCTGCATATCGTAAAGACGTTACTGCAAAATGTTATGGTGGTGATATTACACGTAAAAGAAAATTACTTGAAAAACAGAAAGAAGGTAAAAAACGTCTTCGCACTTTTGGTAATGTAGAAATCCCACAATCTGCATTTATTAACGCATTAAAGGTTGGTGAATAATGTTGGCATTTATACAAGATTTTAAAGATTGGAACAATGCACGCATAGCTTTTAAGCAAAGTGAAGAGTTTGCACAGAAAGCGAAAAAAAATTTGATACATTTTTGTGATAAACATACATGGAATAGAAATATAAAAAATGAACAATTGTTTAACGAATGTATTCCTTCACCAAAAAATATAGACGACATTTATAATATGGTTTTGCGGGTGCACACAAATATTCAAATAATAAATGAAGCAGCAGAAAAATATCGTGCAACAGGTTGTTTTTATGAATATGACGGCGATATAAAACAATGTATAAACTTTTCGTCAAATGATTCTGTTGAATCCGACGTGCGTTGCAATACGTGTCCGCAGTTTATGTTTTTGAAACATTTTCAAAAATTACATTATGAGGCATCAAAAAAAGAACAAGTATACGAAATAGCAAAACAAAAATTGTTGAATAATTTTCGTTTCTGGGGACAAAAGGGCGAAAAATGCAAATAATACAAGATTATCAAAATTGGAAAAAAGCAAAAAGATCTGTTTCGATGGTGATGGGATATTTTGATTCGTTGCCTGTGTTTGTTGGTGATGGAAAGACTTGTTCGTGTAGGGCGTATCCATGTTTTTATAGAGATGAAGTTTTCATAACAAAACAAATTAAAGATATAGATTTTTATGGAATAATTTGCGGGGATTGTTTTGGTTTTAAAATGTTGGTTCAATTACGTAAGTCGCAGCAACAATATGAAATCGCAAAACAAAAATTATTGGATAATTTTCGTTTCTGGAAACAAAGGGGATAATTATGCAAATAGTGCAAGATTATAAAGATTGGAAAAAAGCAAGATCAGAATTTATAGCGTCTAAACATAACCTGGAAAAATATCGTGATTCAATAACGAAAAAATGTGAAGGTAAAGAATTTTTTGCCAATCTCTTCAAAAGGGATGCTTTTTATACTGCAACACCATTAGTAAAAACACGAGAAGATTTTTATAAATTAAGAGAATATGGTGCCCAATGTCGTGCATCGTCATGTTTTTTTAAATTGTACGAATATTTGGGAACAGTTTGTGTGCCATTAGGTTTTCCAAGAAGATATGAAATAAACCCAGATCGTGTATTTTCATGTGTCAATGTTATTGAAGAAGGTGTTATTGACGATGTACGTTGTGAAAATTGTCCTAATTTTGACAAACTGGTCGAATACCAATTGTTGAATGCAAAATTAAAACAAGCGCAAGAAAACCATCAAGAATTAAAACAAACATTATTGGATAATTTTCGTTTCTGGAAACAAAAGTAAAATAAAGGAAAAAACATGGCGCATCAATTTTTCTTTAATTCATATATTTTGGATAGTTTGCCTGCACCAGAAACAGGTTTTGATGTAGTGCAAGATATTTCTGAACCAAGATTGCGTATGTATATCACACAACGTGGTGTTAAAAGTTTCTTTGTGCGCAAACGTGTCAATGGTCGCGACAAACGAATCATTATTGGAAAATATCCAGAAACAGATATCGAAGATGCGCGCGCCAAAGTTAGTGAAGTTTTGAACGAGGCATCTAAAAAGATACCAGTAAGAAGAAAAAAGATATCTTTTAAAGATTTTGTTCAATCTTATCTTGAACACAAAGTGCGCCGTAGTGAAGATTCGCTGAATAAATTGAAACGTGCAATCAATACACACTTCAAAGATTTGTTTGATAAAAGTATTCAAGATTTAACACAACAAGATTTACAAAAATCTTTGGATAATATCGCTGGGCGTGCTATGGCGTTGCGGATGCAGGAATTATTACAAAGTATTTTTAATTATGCTGTTGATATGGGGTATCGCAAAGATAATCCATCAGATAATATTGAAAAAATCGTGGTTGTTCGTCGTGAAAGAAAACTTACAAAATCTGGTTTGAAAAAATTGATAACAGCAATCAAGAAAGAAAAAGACCTTAATTTGCGTGCGGCATTTTTAATGTTGATTTATGGCTTTGCGCCAAAAACAAAAATATTCAAAATGCGTTGGGAAGATTTAGATTTTAATCATGATATATGGGGCGATATCCCATTGTCTGACAGGGCTATCTTGTTATTACAGGATTTGCCCCAAGATGGTGAATGGGTTTTTATAGGACGCGGACGTTTTCATATTATTGATCCACGCACCGCTTGGAAACGTGTTGCGAGCAATGCGGGAATGCCAGGGGTCACAATGGACGATGTTAACAAGTTCCTTATGCATGCTTTGGTTTGGAATCCAGACAAGGATAATTTGCGCAATAATATGAATGATTTATTGGACGAATTATTCGCATAATATATTTTTTTGAAAAGTCAACATTTTGTTATCATTTGTTATAATTTCTTGACAGCGTTTGTATAAAATGATAATTTGTTAGAAAAGGCGCCTGGGAAAAACGGGCCACAAGATTAACACAAATAAAGGATATGAAATGTCAAAACAACATGATGAAATTTTAGCTAAAGTAAAAGAAATCGTAAGTGATAAATTGAGTGTTGATATAGCTAAAGTCGTAGAAACTGCATCTTTCGTAAATGATTTGGGTGCTGATTCTTTGGACGTTGTTGAATTTGTTATGGAAGTTGAAAAAGAATTCAATATCACTATTCCTGATGAAGAAGCAACAAAATTGACA
>JBGUKY010000007.1:0-89546 GCA_045114635.1 Candidatus Enterousia sp. | reverse complement strand
AGCCATGTTTATTGGTTTGGCAAAAAATTTGATTGAAAAAGAACAAATTAAAACAACATTACCAAAAGCAAAAGATTTGCGCAGCGTGGTTGAAAAATTGATTACCCGCGCAAAAGTTGACAGCGTTGCAAATCGTCGTTTGACTGCATCTGAATTAGGAAATAATTCTGACAAGACGGTTAAAAAGTTATTCGGCGTATTGGGACCACGTTATGCAAAACGTCCTGGTGGTTACACACGCGTTTTGAAAGCAGGTTTTCGTTATGGCGATGCTGCACCTATGGCGATTATCGAATTGGTAGATCGCGACGAAAACGCAAAGAAAGTTGCACCAAAAACGGTTGCTGCTGAAAAAGCAGAACCAGCTGTGAAAGAAGCAACTGAAGCAAAAGCACCAAAAGCAGCAACAGTTGCAGCTGAAAAGAAAGCTGCTGCTCCAAAGGCAACTGGTGCTAAAAAAGCGGTTGCTGTTAAACGTCGTGCTACAGGTAAATAATATCTGAAAAGGTAAATCTAAAAAAAATCGTCATTAAGGCGATTTTTTTTATTTTTTACGTTGCTTGATACGTTGTTTTATGATAAAATATTCACAAAGAAGAAAGGAGATTTTATGCATAAATCGTTATTTTTAATGCTTGTTTTGTCTTTGTGTACCGCGGATTTCGGCGCTTTTGCGGCAACTCGTGGTGTTTCTGCACCTGCTGGTAATTCGACTGCATCTGCTGTTGGTAATACTGCAGCACGTGCTGGTAAAAAGCAAACTGTGAAACCTGCAACAACTTCAACTGTATCTTCTGCAGCATCCACAGGTGGTGTTGCGGCACGTGCCGGTAAAAAACAAACTGTAAAGCCTGCAATAACTTCAACTTCGTCTGCGGCTACTGGTCAACCAATGGCTGCCCGTGCGGGTGCCACGCAAAAAGTTCTCCAAACAGGGTCAAAGGTTTCAACTGCTGCAAGTAACACAGCTATTCCACAGGAATGTCAGGATTCGTTCTATGGATGTATGGATGCTTTTTGTATGATGGATAATGCGTCAGGTGGTCGTTGTCAATGTAATGACAGGGTTACAGAATTAGATAAAGTGCTTGAAGAAATTCTTAAATTGGATGAACGTACATATATAATGGCAACCGAAGGTGTTGAGCGTATCCAGATGGGTGAAGCTGCTGATCAAATTATGGCACGTGCAAAAGCTGCTGCTGATGGTGTGTCTGTTAAAGATGGCGTTGCTATTGGCGGTCAATTACAAAGTTCAACAAGTTCTTCTGGCATAAAAAAGATAACAACGAGACAATTGGATTTGTCTGCTTGGAACAAATCTATATTTGATGAAGATGATGAAGAAGATTCTTTCGCACAAATTATATCTTCATCGGATAATGTTGCAAGTTTTGCAGATAAAAAAGGTGATGAATTATACAGGGCTGCTGCTAAAGAATGTGTTAAGATAATACCAGATCAGTGCAAACAATATAATTCAATGGTTCAGTTGGTTTATTCCCAAAAAATCAAATCAGATTGTACTGCATATGAAAATGCGTTAAAACAACAAAGAAGTGCTAGCCAACAAAAATTATTAGCGGCGGAAAAAGCTTTGCGTGATGCGGCATTGGATGAATACAATGATCAAAATAAGTATGTTGATGCAGGTAGTTGTGCTGTGGCTTTCGCTCAATGTATGCAAACAACTGCAGGATGTGGTAGTGATTATACAGGATGTGTGACATTGTCTGCGCAAGATAATGTAAGGGGTGGTGCAAAACAAACAACAATTCAAGGTGTTGTAAGCGGTGCAGATATAACTTTGGCTGCTTCGACAATGGAAGCTTTGTTGGCAAAGAAAGAAATCTGTGCACACATAACAAGACAATGTGTTAATTCAAATAAGAATGATGAAGTTTGGACAGTGTTCTTGCGTAATGCTGCACCAGCTTTGAAATCCGCAGAAGAAACAGCAGAACAACGCTTGCGTATGAACTGTATCCCAACTTTGGCGGACTGTTTCAAAGAAGCATGTAAATCTACAATTGATCCAAATAATGCAGAAGGTTCATATGATATGTGTTTGTCTAACCCAGAAACATATAAATCATTATGTAAAATTCAATTGGAACCATGTTTAGCAGCAACAGGTGGTTCTTATGCTAAACCAGAAAAATCTTCTTTGTGGAAAGGTTTGAAGGCTGCTTTGGCTGCAATGAAAGTTGATGCATGTACACAAGAAATTACTACATGTTTGACAGATCGTTGTGACAAAGATTTTTCAGGCTGTATTGGTTTGAGTTCTGATGCGATTATTGATTTGTGCCCAACCGATAAACTTACTGCATGCCAGAAAGAAAACGGGTATGGCGAAGAAGGAAAACAAGATATCAAAGATTATGTTGTTAGCATAGCACAAGGGCTTGAATTGAAAATGAATAACAGTTTGATTGAAGCTTGTCAAAATGCTGTAAATACAGCTATGAAAAATGCATGTGGAGAGGCAAATACATGTACAACTATAACTTTGCCTGAACAATATCTTAGAGATTTGATGAGACCAATAATTTGTGCTTCTGATGGTACATGTGGCCCTATTGAAAAGTTTACAGATGCTCAGGTTTTGGCTGGTTTGAGACCTGCAATCGATGGCAGACCAAACTTGTCAGTGATAGATTATTCTATTTCGGTTGAAAAGGGCCAGACATCTGTTAAAGATATTTTGGAACAAGACTTTTTCAAGTGTGAAGGTTGCAAGGAAGGCGGATCGTCAAAATTGGTTGCTGATTTGTTGAACAAGTCATGGCAGACAAAGATTGGTCAAATAACTTCTGATCCAAAGGTTTCTATCTGTATAGATGGTCGTACAGATATGGATAAATCTGATAATGAAGAAGATAAGAAAGGAAAAGGCTTTAGTAATTTAACACAAAATGCCCAAATGGTCATAGCGAATACTTTGATGGATAATATACGTGAAGTCCATGATAAAATTATAGAAGAAATTACACTAGAGAGCTTCCCGACGCTTACAAGTCAAATACAGACCAAGTTAGAGGCTGTTAAGGCTGAACAAGCAGCAAAAGAAGCAGCAAATAATTCTATGCTTGAAAGTATATGTAAAAGCTATGAATCAATGTCAGAAGGTAAACCAAGTGTGCATGGTTGTAGATATGAATATGTGACATATACTGCGACATATAATAAGTCATCAAAGACATGTTCTGTTGTTAAGAAACAATTTGGACGTAGAGGATGTCGTTGTGGCTTTGCGTGTCCATTTAATGATGACCCAGAAAAATCAAAATCAAAGCAGTTTAGTGAAACTGATTTGCTGAAAGGGGCACAACCTTTTAATTTTGATTAAAAAAAACCGCCCATTTGGGCGGTTTTTTAATCCAATTCATCCAAACTTTTTATCACACGGACACCGTCAGTTTCAAACCTGTTTATGGTTTCTTCGATATCCATAATGTTTTGTGATTGTAAATAAAGGATTGGTATCAAACCGTTTTGTTTTCCAAGATTGATCAATTCGCTTATTGGTGAATCAATTTGCTTACCAGCGGCAAACCAAACGTCATTGTCCATTATCCAAAAATCACCATCGTTGTGTTCGTATATAACGTATTTTTCAGTCGCAACAAATTGTTTGTATGTTTCAAATTCTATGTTCTTTGATGCGAAATATTTCGTTGTATTGTTTTCCGGTGTTTCTTTCACCTGTTCTGGTTCATCAAAACTTATATCTTTGAACATTGGAATATCAGAATCATTTGTATCAAGCGATTCGGATATGTCAAAATCAGTTGGAAGTGGTATAGGGGAATTATCTGTTTCTGGTTGTATGTCTTGTTTTACTGTGTTTGTTTTATTATATACAGAAACCGCACCTATCAAAGACATGTGATTTTTTGCGCGTGTATACGGAATACGTAATTCAGGTGGCATATCATCTGGATATTCTGGGGCACTTGGTTCCGGTTCTGTTTCTTCGGTAATTGTTTCTTCGATTTTTTCTTCCGCTTGTTTTTTTGGTAAATATTTAGATATAAATGCCCAAATTTTATCAATGTATGGAATTGTTATAACTAATTCTTTTTTACGATATACAGTGATTGTTGTTGCAATATAAATAGGGATTGCTGTGTATATCAACAACCCAAATACAAAACCACCAAAACCATGCAGGGTTGCATGAAAAAATTTCCACCAATAATGACCGCTGAACATGTTAAAATTGAACACAAAACGCAATATTAACCAAAGGACAAAAAAATACCATGCTGTCCATTTGACAACAATCATATTTGATTTTACAAAATCAAGAATCTTTTTCATATTGTTATTATAGACAATAATAATAATTTGTCAATTATTTATAAAAAATAATATTTTGGCGTATAATTTTATAAAAAAAACTTTTTTTGGGTGCTGCTGTATGATATAATATATTCATAAGAATTTGGGGGAAATATTATGAAAATATTAAATTTATGTACAAAATCAGTGGCAAGTATCGCTGTGTTGGCGGCTTTTTGTGGTGCAGAAGCGGCAACAAGTCGTGCAAGTATGATGCCATCGACAGATACTGCGCGTATGCCAACAATGCCAATTTTTTCGTTGAATACAATCGGTAATCCTGCGGTAACAACTATTGATATTCCGGCAGAAGTTGTAAATGCTGGTCATAATATTACCCCACCTCCACATCCAGATCCAAAGCCAACACCTGAATGTGCAGATGGTGGTGTAAAAAATTCAGATTACACAGTAACTATGTGTATGAATGATGTTTTACAATGTATCAATACAGGCGCTCTTCAGGGTGGTCTGAATGATATGTTTAACGAAGATGTTCGTAATTCTATTATGTCTGGTATGATGGTTTGCCAGGCTAATGTTGATAAATGTATCACTGATGTGCGCGTAGATTGCCACAATGTTTATGTTTCAAGTAATGATGTTTGGCTTGATTTCAATTCAAGAATTGTTCAACCAGAATATTACAATTTCGTTTTGCGTAAAACAGGTTTAACACCTAACCAGGCGGAAAACACTTGTTTGTTATTGGACAGAAATACTTACGGTTCTTCGTTCGCTGCTGTTTCTGATACAAACAATGTGAACACCGAATACAATAACAAAGTTGGTGCTTATAACCAAGCAATGAACGGAAGTTTGTCCAAAGATAATCCACAGGGTGTCGCAGTTAATACTGTTGGATACGATGGAAATCGTGGCCATTATGCACGTTGGGATGCTGTGAATGCAGAATGTTTGGTTCGTGTTGCTGCATATAATAAAGATAAACTGATTACAAACAGCTGGTTGTTCGGTGCTGTGGGTAATGATAACCCTGCAGAAGTTTGGCAAAAAGCTGGTTCAACATTTACGTGTGACAAAAATTTGTTTGATTTCAATTCTTTGTTGAATGATACAAAGACAGCCGCTGTTATCGCTATCCCTGGTGGTGCTGTTCTTGGTACTGCTATTGGTGCAGCAGCAGGTGCTGGTGCATATAATAAAAAGCACAATGCATATTTAGATTTTGATCCTTGTGCCGATGAAAATTATGTCAAAGAATTAGGAATTAAAATCTATGATTCTAAACAAGGTGCTACTTTGCAAAGTTACGCATACAAAGATGTGAAGTTTGAAAATGGTACTTATACCGGAACACCTATCTTTGATGCCGACCAAAACTTTAATAATATAACAGAAAATCAATGTCGTGATTTGCATAAACTTGATGAAAAAGTACAATTGTATGAATCTTTGATAAACGAATGTTTAAGCAATCAAAAGAATGTAAAAATTGCTGATGCTATTAAACCACAAGTTGCAGGATCAAGTAATCAAGTAATCAACAAAACAACGTCTCTTGTTGAAAGTGGTAATAGTATGATAATTGCTCGAGACGTTACATGCAAAAAACCTACGGATGTAACAGAAGCTGATACAAAAGTATTCGATTCTCAATGTAAGTTTGTTCCTTTGCGCAGTAATGATACTGGCGTTTTGTGTGACAAAAACAATGAATGTTTGTATGTTTATCAAGCACAACACCAGGTTGAAGAACTGAAAAGATTGTTGAATTCATTTGAACCAAAAATGAAAAGAGCAAAAGATGCGGACAAAGGCAAGGAAATCGGTAAGGGCGCTGCAATCGGTTTGGCAACTGGTGCTGCAGCCGGTGGTGTCGCAACAGCAATTACTGCATTTGTTGAACGCAGCAACATTACATGTAAAGTTGGTGATGGTTTGAATTCTATTGCTTTGGGCAAGGCGCACACCATAGATTCTTTGAAAGACTTCTATGTAAAATGGAACTTGCATTTACCTGATGCTGTATCGCCAACATCTGCCGTGGTTGATAAAGCAACATGGGAACAGGCATGTTCACAATTCAATGGTAAATTGAATGATTGTCCAAAGGTTCAAATCAACCTTAAAGACAAGACAGGTAAATACACATTGGTTCCATCTGCATGTAAAGTTTCAGGAACTATCTGTATAGTTAATGATTCCGTGATGAAGTCAAATGGAATCAAATAAGATAATATCAAAGATAAAAAAGAACACCGATTTATTCGGTGTTTTTTTATTAAAAAAACAGCAAATAAATTATGCTGCCTTTTTAAGATTCTGTTTAATATTACGAACGTATTTTCTTAATTCATCAATTGGAACCAGTGTGCCGTCTTGTCTTTGTGCAGACCAATAATCCCAACCATTAAAACTTACACTGTGTTGTATGCGTGCAGCCATAACATGAATAGACGCTTTGCCATATAACGTGTGCATCAATTGTCCATCATGAGTAATCATGACACGATCGCCCTTTGGACCAACCAATGTTTGTCCAACATAAAGTAAGCCACCGTCAATCAATTCACGGAAACTAACCTTGATTGCATCACGTTTTGGTGCAGATACTTCGATATCCGACAAATCAATTGGTTTTATGTTTTCAACACGTTCACGTGCAGCCTTCACATAAGATTCTTCGCGATCAATTCCTATGAATTGACGCCCCAATTCTTTTGCAGCAGCAGCGGTTGTTCCAGACCCAACAAATGGATCCAAGATAATATCGCCAGCCTTGGTAGATGCTAAAATAACACGACGCAATAAATCCATTGGCTTTTGTGTGTTATGTAAACTTTTTCCGTTTTTATCTTTTACACGTTCTTCACCCAAACAGATATTTATATCCCAATCAGAACGCATTTGTTTTCCACCATTTAATTTCTTCATGGTTTCATAATTAAATGTGTATTTACCTGTCTTTGTAGGTGTTGCCCAAATCAAAGTTTCATGTGCATTTGTAAAACGTGTTCCACGGAAATTCGGCATGGGGTTTGTCTTTACCCAAGCGATGTCGTTCAAAATCCAAAAGCCCATGTCTTGAAGAATTGCACCAACGCGGAATATGTTATGATAAGAACCAATAACCCACATGGCGCCATCTGGTTTTAATATGCGCTTACATTCTTTCATCCATTGACGAGTAAATTCATCATATTGTTCATTGGATTCAAACGCATCCCAATTATCTCGCACTGCGCGGGCGGCCGTTTGATCTTCGGGACGATACAAAGTTTTTTCACCAAGTTGTAAGTTATATGGAGAATCTGCGAAAACAGCATCAACAGATGCGTCTGGAATCTTGCGCATAATATCAATACAATCACCGCACAAAATTTTGTTCAGGTATTTTTGCATTCTTTCTCTCGTCTCTGGACTCTATAGGGTCCTATCTCTTAGTATATTTTACCACATTTTCGACCTATAAAAAAGCATTCTGCGAATCGGTTTATAAAAAAAACACTTGATTTTTATAAAAAAGCAATTTTTTTAATACAAATTCTGCTTTACTTGTGGGTGAATTTTTTCTAATCTTAAAGATTATGAGATGTCCATATTGTAATTCTACTGACAGTCGTGTGGCGGATTCCCGCCCAGATATTGAAGATGCGATTATTCGCCGTCGTCGTGTTTGTAATCAATGTGGTGCAAAGTTCACCACTGTTGAACGCATACAGATGCGTGATTTGGTTGTCCGTAAAAATAATGGAAAAACAGAACCTTTTGATCGTGATAAATTATATCGCAGCATTAAATTGGCTTGCCGTAATCGTGATGTAAAAGATGAACAAATCGAAAGGTTGGTCGCATCAATTCAACGCCGTCTTGAAAATGAATCCGAAGATGATATGGTTACAAGTGCTATGGTTGGTCAGATGGTAAGTGATTCTTTATTAAATTTGGATCCTATCGCTTTTATAAGATTTGTTTCGGTTTACAGAAAGTTTTCAAAGGTCTCTGATTTCAAAAAAATAATTAGCCAAATACCAGAAGCAGACGATAACGCTATCGTATGCCAATTACCAAAAACATCTTTGTTCTGACATTATGAAAAAAATATTAAGCATTTTGATGACAATATTTTTCTTGGTTCCGGCTTTCGCGCTGGAATCTGTGGATGTTTTAAGTGATGAAAACGCTGCTCTTTATGCGCAAATATTTATGTTGCAAGATAAAGAGAAAATAGAAACAGCACAGAAAGTAGAAAAAAAACTAACAGATAAATCACTTATGAACGAAGTATTATATCAAAGATATACTTCAAAAACTTACCGTACACGTGGCTCGGAATTAAAATCTTGGATGGATCAATATTATGATATGCCTGGTGCAGAAAGATTGTCTAAAATAGCACAAATAAAAAAGGCGTCTGTACGTAAGCCTGTTGTGCCACATATTATCACTGGTAAAGATTATATTGAAACAGCACAATCTGAAAACTGGACCGTAAAAACATATAGTGAAAGTACAACAAAAACAATCACAAAATTCAGACGTGCAATAAGAAGTGGTTCATCGAAAAACGCACGCAATATTTTGGAAACCAGATCTTTCAAATCCAAGGTATCAGAATCTGATTATGGACGTCTTGCGGGACGTTTGGCTTTTTTATATTACACAAATGGCGAATATGAATTGGCAAAAAAATGGGGCTTTGTTTCTTCAGATGCAAATTCTGAATATGGATTGTGGACAATGGGATTGCTTTATTTCAAAGAGCAGAAATATAGCGAGGCACAAAAATATTTTGGGCGCATTCTTGGTTTGTCCCAAATAAACAATGCACGTAAAACCGAAGCGGCTTTTTGGGCTGGTCGCAGTGCTGAAATAAATGGTGACAAATCAGAAGCAAAAAAATATTGGAAAATCGCATCTGCTTATCCAATGTCTTTTTATGGTGCTTTGGCATCAACCATGTTAGGTAATGAACCAGAATATGAATTCTTTGATCAAGAATGTTCTGATGAAGATATTGTGACATTGCGTGAAAATAAATATGGTAAAAAAGCATTGGCGCTGTTACAGGTTGGTCGCAAGGATAGGGCAGAACAATATTTAAAATATCTTGTGACATCAAAGTCATCTGACAAATTATTACATGCTGTTAATGCAGTATCTTCGATGTATGGTTTACCAAGTGTGTCTATTCTGGTTTCTGGTGTTATGCGCGACAGGGGTGTGTCTGAAATTAACGATGATATTATTTATTCTGCACAATATCCTTTGCCTAATTGGGAACCTCTTGGTGGTTGGTCTATTGACAGGGCGTTGCTTTTGGCGATAACCAAACAAGAAAGTGGTTTTAAGCCAAATGCGAAATCAAATGCTGGGGCAAATGGTGTTATGCAAATTATGCCAAGTACGGCCAAACGTGTTGCGCGTAAAAACGATGTTAAACTATCTGATATAGATATGTCTAATCCGGAACATAATATGTTTTTAGGGCAACAATACATTGTTGATTTATTACAACATCAATTGATTCAAAATAATATTATAAAAATGTTAGTCGCATATAATGCAGGCATGGGCAATCTTGTTAAATTTGAAAAAAGTTTTTCAACGTCTGATCCGTTGTTATACATTGAAAGTTTCCCAGCATATGAAACACGTAATTATATCAAACGTGTGATGTCTAACTTGTGGCTTTATCGTGCGCGTCTGAATCAGCCGTTGACAGCATTGAAAGATTTGGCAGATGGTCATTGGCCTTATTACAACAGTGAAGATGAATACGTTATAAATAATAAATTAAACAAAAT
Organism: Candidatus Enterousia sp.; assembly: GCA_045114635.1. GTDB lineage: Bacteria > Pseudomonadota > Alphaproteobacteria > Rs-D84 > Rs-D84 > Enterousia. Next base: position 79,428 of record JBGUKY010000007.1, on the reverse strand, counting down.
GTCTTTATAAAAAATTATGCGCAGTGTTCCTGATTTTTCCATTGAACAAAATTGCGGTAAGAAAATAATTGCCGGTGTTGATGAAGCAGGGCGTGGCCCATTATGTGGACCTGTTGTTGCGGGGGCTGTCGTTTTCAAGAAATATGATTTCGATAATATGCCACTTATCAGTGATTCAAAACAGATGAGTGAAAAACAGCGTAATATTGCATACGATTGGTTGACTAATAATCCTGATGTTATATGTGCATCTGCACAGTGTAGCGCAGCCGAGATTGATGAAATGAATATTTTACAAGCCTCACTAACAGCGATGACACGTGCTATTGATGCGCTGGAAACCAAAATTGAATACTGTTTGGTTGATGGAAACAAAATGCCAAAAGGTTTGGTCGGTGAACCTGTGGTCAAAGGTGATGCAAAATCTTTATCTATTGCGGCAGCATCCATAATTGCGAAAGTTACACGTGACAGAATTATGAAAGAATTGGCACAAAAATACCCACAATACGAATGGGAAAAGAATGCTGGCTATCCAACACAACAACATTTGCAAGCAATCGATAAATATGGTATAAATGAACATTATAGAAAGACTTATCGTCCGGTTAAAGAAAGGATTGAAAAAAATGCAAATTCTAAATGTTCATGATATAGATGTTCGTTCAAAGTATGTTTTATTGCGTGATGATTTCAATGTTCAAATTGTTGATGGAAAAATAACAGACGCTTTCAGAATAGATGCATCTATGCCGACAATCAAATATTTGATTGATAATGGTGCACGTGTTGTTATTTGTTCGCATCTTGGACGTCCAAAGGGGAAAGTTGTCCCAGAATTATCTTTGCGATTGATTGCTGAATATATGAATGTGCCTTTTATTGATGATTGTTTGAAAAAAGATTTTATGTCTGAAATGAAAGACGGCGATGTTGTATTGTTAGAAAATCTTCGATTCTATAAAGGCGAAGAAGAGAACGAAGATGTTTTCGCAAAAGAATTAGCAAAAGGTTTCGATGTTTATGTAAATGATGCGTTTGCTGTGTCACATCGGGTTGCTGCCAGTGTCGTTGGGGTAACAAAATATTTACCTTCGTTTGCAGGATTGTTATTAGAAAAGGAAATTGAAAATATATCACGTGTTATGGAAAAACCGAAACGTCCGTTGATTGCTTTTATCGGTGGGGGCAAAGTTTCGACCAAGATAGGTGTGTTGAAAAAACTTGTGTCTATCACAGATAAAATAGTTATCGGTGGCGCAATGGGAACAACTTTTAATTTTGCGCTTGGGTTGCCGGTTGGCGATTCGTTATATGAAGAATCTATGGCCGATGTCGCGCTTGAAATAATAAACATTGCAAAAGAAAATAATTGTGAAGTTTTGTTGCCGTTGGATAAAGGCGTTGGAAAAACTTTTTCAAAAGATTCAACGCGTGTTAATCGTGATGCAGATGATATTCATGATGATGATGTTATAATGGACGACGGTGAAAAAACTATTGAACGCAATAAACAATTATTGAAAGAAGCAAAAACTGTGATTTGGAATGGACCATTTGGTGTAACCGAATTTGGCGAAAAGTGGGGACGCGCTTCTTTTGATTTCGCGCGTGATTTGGCCAAATATACCAAAGAAGGCAAACTTGAAAGCATAGTTGGTGGTGGTGATACAGTTGCCGTATTGGATGCTTGTGGGGTATTTGATGATATAAGTTATGTTTCAACTGGTGGTGGCGCATTTCTGGAGTTTATAGAGGGTAAAGAATTACCAGGAATTGTTGCTTTGGTGAAATAAAAGTGATGAATATGAAATACGTTAAATCGGGAAAATTTACAACAGAACAATTAAGTATTTGTGAAACAATAACTGAAACAAACGATGTTGTTTTGATTGCAAAGGATGTTATTGAAAAAATAACAAATGTACCTGATGATGTAAAAAAAGAACTGGATTTAGCAATAAATAATTTGGATCAGGCAATAAATTGCCTGGAACATATCAAGAGAAAAATAGATATTGCCTTGGGCTATGTCCCGACAGATATTCAAGAAAAAGAACATTTATAATCTTGAAAATCTAAGATTTTTCCTTATTTATTTACTATAAAAATTAGCGAATCGGCTATTTTTGTGATATAATCTAGTGGTAAAAAGAGGATTTTATATGTCATTAGTTCCTATTGTTATTGAAGAATCTCCAAAAGGTGAACGTTCTTTTGATATTTATTCACGTCTTTTGCGTGATCGTATAGTTATGGTTTCTGGACCAATTGATGCGGCAATGGCGAACACTGTTGTTGCACAGTTGTTGTTCCTGGAATCTGAAAATCCAAATGCAGATATTTCTTTGTACATCAATACGCCTGGTGGTGATGTGACCGCGGGTTGGGCAATTATGGATACAATGCAATATATCAAACCAAATGTTTCAACTATTGGTATGGGGTTGGTTGCATCTATGGGTTCTGTATTGTTGGCAGCTGGTGCCAAGGGTAAACGTTTTGTTTTGCCAAATACTGAAATTATGATTCATCAACCTTCATCTGGTACACAAGGTCAAGTAACAGATATGGAAATATCTTTGCGTGAAACACAACGTGTAAAACAGATGATTATAAAGCAAATGGCTGAATTTACTGGCCGCAAAGAAAAAGAAGTTTTCGAAGCTATGGAACGCGATAATTGGATGGATGCTGCCGGTGCCAAGAAGTTTGGTTTGATTGATGAAATATTGGTCAGAAAATAATTTTTATAATTCAGGGTTTATAAAATGAGTAACGATAAAACAACAAACACACCTTCGACACCACAACAGTTTTGCAGTTTCTGTGGCAAATCTGTTTATGAAGTAAAAAAACTGGTAAGTGGTAAAGATGTTTGCATTTGTGATGAATGTATCAATTTGTGTAATGATATTATGGCCGATGATAAAAAGGCACAAATTAAACATGAATCTGCATCGCTACCAACACCATCTGAAATATATAAGTTCTTGAATGAATATGTTATTGGTCAAGACAGTGCAAAAAAAACATTGGCTGTGGCAGTGTACAATCATTATAAACGTAATGGTGCATCTGTTGCTTCGAACGTAGAAATACAAAAATCTAATATTTTGATGATTGGTTCAACTGGTACAGGTAAAACATTGTTTGCGCAAACTTTAGCACGTGTATTGGATGTTCCTTTTGCGATTGCTGATGCAACAACTTTGACCGAAGCAGGGTATGTTGGTGATGACGTTGAATCCGTTTTAACACGTTTATTACAAAATGCTAATTTTGATGTTGAACGCGCACAACGCGGTATAATCTATATTGATGAAATAGATAAGATTTCACGTAAGTCAGAAAACCCTTCTTTGACACGCGACGTGTCGGGTGAAGGGGTTCAACAAGCATTATTGAAATTGATAGAAGGTACCGTTGCAAATGTTCCGGCAAGTGGTGGTGGACGTAAACATCCTGGTGAAACAACTGTCCAATTAGATACAAGTAAGATTTTATTCATATGTGGTGGTGCATTTGATGGTTTGAATAAAATTATTGCATCACGCAGTGCAGGTCGCGCTGGTATCGGTTTCGGTGCTGATGTAAGTGATAAGAAAGAGCGTGAAGATAAAGATAGATTAGATGATGTTCAATCAAGTGATTTGGTCCGCTTTGGTATTATTCCTGAATTGATTGGACGTTTGCCAATTATTACAACATTGCAACCTTTGGATGAAAAAGCTTTGATGAAGATTTTAACTGAACCAAAGAATGCTATTGTAAAACAATATGCTGCGATGTTGGAAATGGATGGTATTAAATTGAATATAACCAAAGACGGTTTATCTGCAATTGCAAAGATGGCAATTGAAAGAAAGACAGGTGCACGTGGTTTACGTTCAATATTGGAAAAGATTTTATTAAAGCCTATGTTTGAGGCACCAGATAAAAAAGATTTACAAGAAATTGTAATTGATGGTGATGTTGTTAACGGTAAAAAAGAACCAATGGAAATATATGCTGAAACAAAAAAGGCTGCTTAAAAAAGTAAAATAAAAAAACGATAAAATTATTTATCGTTTTTTTATTGTTTACAATAACCCCACAATGCATTAGCACCTGTTGTAGTATAGAAATTGTTAAACAGAGAATCACCTGTTGTATCGTGAAGTCCATCGTTGTCACTATCTGACCATGGAATGTCGACCCATGTACCTGATTGATCTGTACACTCTTTGGAAAGTGCAGCGACTAATTCTGTGCGTATTTGATTCATTATATTATTAATATCAACCAACAAAGCATCAGAAACCACATTAGATGTGTTTGATGGACGTGTACAATTTTGTAATGCATACCTTACCATTTGCTGATATAAACTTCCCACATAATATTCGCCACAAGAATTATACAATTCCGCATCTGTGCTTACTGGTTTAGATTTTCCGCCAGGACATACGGCAGTTTTTGGGCAAATGTGGCATTCTGTTGCGCCAGTTTCTGTATAACAAAAATCGTTGTTGATTCCTGGTTCGCAATTGCCGTTCGGATTCGAATATAAATAACGTCCATATTTGCAACTTTTATACAATTTGTGTGTGCCAGTAGAGCACATCTTGATAAAGTCTTCCAAAGAAGTTTGTGGGTTTACAGTTGTAACAAGAATGTTTGTTTTTGAAAATGGATTGACCAATGTCGCATTACATATTTCATTACGTGCATAGCGTGAATCTCCAGGTGCATATTTACGACAACCATATGGATAAGAATGCGCGGAATCATTTCCAATCACAGCACAAATGTTTTTAGCAAATGTTTCCAATGAACTTGAACAAGATTGTTCGATTGTTGCATCTGTGATACTTGTCATTGTAGCAAGCAATATTTCAAATCCTGTATCGCCACCACCATAAAGATTGCTGCAGGTGTTCAAATTATCCGCACACATTTCTTCTGATAATTCTAGTATTTGTCCAAGATTTATTTTATTACCGGCATCAGAAAAACTTTTTAATTGATCAGATTGTTTCAGATAACATTCATTAACAACTTGTAAACATTCATTTTTAACAGTTTTAACACGGTCTTGTTGTGCTTGATATATTTCAACAAGGGCTTGTCTTAAAAATTCGTTCCATACATTATCTGCATCATCACGGCACAAATCAAGACTTTTAGCCGCAAAACTGCGTTTTTTGTTAAGCATACCAATAAATGCTGTGTTTTTACTATCTTTCAAAACATCGCCAGATAAAGAGATTTGATTTTCAATTTGATAAAATTCAGGCGAATATATTGGGGCCCCAGTTGTCATATTTAAATATTTACCAGAAAAATCTAAACAGTGAATATAATTTGCACCACAGGCGGAATCTGATGTTATGTCTTTTCTAACATTTGCGATACAGTCATTTATGTTCACAGAATTATGTGCATTATAATTTTCAAGACGAGCATCTTGCATATTATGGCGGGTATCACGAATTGCTGCGTTTGCACTTGTCTTTTTATTTTTCAGATTTGTTTCAAGCAAAGAACAATCATTTTCAATATACATACCATATGCAGAAGCAACCATTTTTAAATCTGATGCAGCACAGCTTTCAGCAACCAATTCAGAACACTGGGCATGAACAGCATTAAATAATGATTCCCCAGTAAGATTTGCTATATCTGAGCCACCGATTAAATTTGTTGTTGACCAAACTGTTTTTATATCGCCAGCAACATCTAATTGACCTTGGTTTGAAATAGTTTTTGATTTTGTATCATTAAGCACGCCAGATATATTTTTCAAAGTATTCGCACTATCTGATGTGTCTTTTTTTATTGCGGCTTCACCTTCGGATGCAGATAGCATGGCTTTAACTTCTTTAGAGGTTTTGGAAATCATCTCTATATTCAAATCTTGAAAATCTTTCAAACTTTCAGCGGTTTGAGATAAAAGTTTTTCCTGTTTTTGAACATCTTTCAATTTTGATGAACAAACGCATCTGCGATAACTTTCGTTTTGTGTAGCGCAAAATTGATCCATACATGTAAAGTAAGCATCACGACAGGCATTGTAATTTGTGCCGAATGTTCTTGTTTTAACTGTTGTGGCCGCACGTGCGGTGCGTGATGTTTTCGTGGGCGTGCGTGTAACTGTTTGTTTGGTTGAAGCAGCACGTCCTGTTACAACTTTGTTTGACGCCGTTCTTGCGGTTGCTTTTCGCGATGCCCCTTGTGCAATTGCTGTGCGAGAGGATATTGAACGATTTGAATTTGACTCTGCTTTAACTGTTCTTGATTGACGAGATACAGATTGGGTTGCTGCATTTGGTGTGCGAACAGCAGCATTGACACCGTCAATGCACAAAAATACTCCAAACAAAACAAGACAAAACTTTCTCATCCTATGCTTTTTAATAATAATAACAAAAATAGAATATTTTAAGCAAGGGTATTTTATACAAAAAATAAAATAAAAAATCCACCGAAGTGGATTTGTTTAATGGTTAGGTGTGCCTTCCTGTGTTGCATGTGTACGTTCAACAAAAGTTATTCTGCCTTTGTCCAAATCATAAGGAGTCATTTCAACGTGGACTTTTTCACCAACATTAACCCAAATGCGAGCTTTGCGCATTTTTCCACAAACTGTTGCCAATATCATATGACCGTTTTCAAGACGAACACGGAACATAGTATTTGGTAATCTTTCTTCAACTGTGCCAGCGAATACAATCACATCATCTTTTGCCATAAATAAAACCCTTTGTTTTTTATGTCTTAATGATATTAAGCACTAAATAAAATTGCAAGAAATTTTTATATCTGCTTGCAAGGTAATGTATTTTTTGATAAAATAATATAAAAATGTAGGATGAGCTCACATGAAAATAATAAACATTTTGCCGATTTTATTGGTTGTTCCATCTATTGTTTATGGCGCTGGGCGTGGTGATGCGTCTGCTCGTATTGGGATGGGACGTGGGTCTCAGGCCGGGGCAAGAATGACAGTCACGGCTTCTGATGTCCAGGCCGCGGTTGAACAGGGGGTAAAAGCTAACGCTGTAAAAAATTCTGAAACAGTTGATACTGTTAGCTCAACACAAAATGGTTATACTGTAAAAGTGTCATCTGATGTTACATCCTCAGGCGATTGTCGTGATGCTTATCGTGAATGTATGGATAGTTTTTGTTTGTTGGATGAAAGCCAGGGGGAACGTTGTGCTTGTTCTGATAATATAGAATACGCAAAAAGTAAAATTAAAGCTGTTCTTGCTATTCAGGCAGAAGCAGATAAATTGTATACCGAAGGTGTTGAACGTGAACAACTTGGGGCCAAAGCAAAATTAGTTTTTGCAGATAATAATAAAAGTACAAAGGTTTCTAGTGCCAGCTTTTTGTCTTGGTTGTCAGATGGTGACGAAGAGGACGAGGAAGAAGATGTTGGCGAAGATGTGACTTTGGGTAACGATTTATATCAAATGGCCGTAAAATATTGTCAGACAGAATTAGATGCATGTGGTGGCAAGGCTGAAATGGAATCTATGTTGTATTCACGTATGATAATTCAAGATTGTAAAAATTATGATGCGTATTTGGCCGATCAAAAAGCAAATGCCGAATCGAATAAACGTACTGCAGAATCTGCTGTGCGCAAGGCTCGTCTTGAAATGTTAGATACAACAAACAAGTATAATCGTGGTGAATGTTTGTTGGCTTATCGTTCTTGTATTGCGGACAAGGGTGGATGTGGTGCTAAGTTTGAAAACTGTCTTGATAAAAAATTGCTGGAACGGCGTTCTAATGCTTGCGAAAACGTTCTGGATCAATGTATGGCGGTTCGTGATTACGTTGTACAAGATTGGGCGGCTGAATCAAAAAGCGTTTTGGCCGAGGCTGCAAAGTATGCGGATAAATATGAACGTCAAACATGTCTTGCCAAGACACAGTTGTGTTTGGAAGAAGGTTGTTCTACATCAACAAATGCAGAATGTTTAACAAATGTAAATGTTGCTGCGGGTATTTGCCCGATTATCACAGAATGTGATGCCAAGATACCTGGATTCCAATCTGTTGTGAATGATAAATTGGGATTTTTACAGACAAAGTTCTGTGAAAATGATGTTGATAAATGCCTGCAAGATAAATGTGGTCTTGATTTTACTAAACCGGAATGTGTTGGCAAAAAGCCTTATGAAATAGCGGCTCTTTGTCCACAAGATATGTTCCCTTCTTGTAAAACGGCAACACAATTTGATGTGATTGTTCAAGCTGCGATTTTACAGATGGACTATCAAATGATGCAAGGTTGTGTAAATTATTTTGGTGAACAACTTGGTAAAGTTTGTGGAACAGATATGGCTTGTTTGCCAATTGCTACAACAGTAGAAGCATTAACAGATTTGCCTGATTCAGAAGAAGGTTTAACAAATTTGCGTAAAACAGTAATTGCAGAATCTGATGCATCTGTGGATGAATTCTTTGTTCAATTTGAACAGGATAAAACGGTTTCGGCTTGTTCGGATACACAAAGTGTTGACGCATCAAAGAAGTTGAAAGATAAAGATGCTTTGGGTGTGAGCGTGTTTAATTCTGCTAAATTGTTGGCAAAAATGTCGGCGGAAAATCGTAATTTACGCGAACTTGATTCCAAGATTGCGGAATTGGCACGTAAAAAAGATTTGAAAGAAGCAGAACAGATTTGTTTGAAAACATACAAACCAGAAAAGAAAGATGATTCTAAGTCAAACTATAGTTATATTAAAAGTGTAGCGTTTGAACCTTCACTTCGTAATTGCCATGTTTGCAGATTACAGCAAGTTTGCGAAGAGGGCGGTGAATCAAAAGCTACGTCTGCTTTGAAGGCTGCAGCTGGTGGTTTATCTGCAGGGGCATCTGCGGGAACAATGATAAATGCCGGATGGGGAACCGCGATTGGTGGTGTAGTTGGTGCTGTTGGTGCTGGTGTATTGGGTGCTATGTCAGGCGGTAAAAAAGAATTCTGTCAAGAAATTGAATCTTGCGAAGATATAAACATGTAAGAAAAGAGAGAAAAATGAAAAAAATATTTAAATTTGGTTTGTTCTTTGGATTGGCATCATTGTTTGTTATGCCAATAGATTCTTTTGCAGCAACCAAAGCGAAAGCGAAGAAACAATCTGCGCTTCAAGCAGGGACTAAGGTTCGTGCAAAGATTGAAGCCACGGGTATTTATGATGAAGAATGTTATAATAAATACTTTGGTTGTATGGATCAATTTTGTATTGCGGATAACGAAAATGGTGGAAGTTGTATGTGTAGTGATGATGCAGCGAAGTATGATGAACAACTAGAAGCCATTAAAAAAACGTTGGCTGAAGCAGAACGTATAGGAACAGAAGAAGTTGAAAAAATACAAGCTGGTGCCAATGCTGATATTATTTTCAATGGTGGCGAACGTATTTATAATGAAGACGGCAGTATCGTAAAAGTCGGTGAAAAAAAGAACTTATCGTCATCTTGGACATCGGTATATGAAGAAGATGAAGACGAAGACTATGATGAAGATTGGGTTGATATAGACTTGTCTGACAAGGTTGGTAGAGATTTGTATGAGAATGCGCATATGTTGTGTAAAGATCAAATGCCTGATTCTTGTAACAAAGATATGACTATATTAACACAAATGTATTCACGTCAGATAGTTTCCGATTGTAAAGGATTGGCAAACAGTATTGCGCAAAAGAAGCAAGAAGCTGATTCTATGTTGACCAAAGCAAAAGCAGCTGTGCGTGGTGCATTGAAAGAAAGTTTTGAAGAATCTAATAAATATGATCGTGGAACTTGTATGGTTGAATATAAGAAATGTATGATGAGTTCCGATGCGTGTGGTTCAGATTGGGGTAATTGCGTATTTACAATCGCATCTGAAAATATGCAGAACGAGAAAGCCACAAGTGTTGCTGGCACAACTGTTGCAAAGTTGGATACTTATGATATTGCGGCATCTACTATGGAAATACTTGAATCAAAACGTTTTATTTGTGAAAAGGTTTTAGATAAGTGTGTAGCGGTTCGTGATTATATATGGAACGATTTCTTACGTGAAGCCGCGCCAACGATTAGATTGGCAGAATCTAATATAGAATCACAAAAACGTCAATCATGTTTGTCTGATATTTCACAATGTATACAAAAAGCGTGTAAAGATGATATTGTTGGCAAGGGTGTTGATACAATGGATGCGTGTTTGGCTCGTCCAGATATGGCACGTTCTTTCTGTAAGGTTCAAATTGATCCTTGTGAACGTATGGAACCACAGATTTGGGATTATGTTGTAAGTAAATTGGCGGCTATGCGTGTTGATGCATGTACTCAGGAAGTGAAAGATTGCTTTACATCTGAAGACAGATGTGGTGAAAACTTCCAAAATTGTATCGGTATGGATTTCGATTATATACACGATATTTGCCCAATTGACAAATTGGTTGTATGTAAGCAGGCAAACCCAGATTTCAAAATGTCTGACTTGGATTCAATGTTGATGGGTTTATATTTGAATATTGATAACCAAGCTCTTGAAAACTGTCAGAATTTGGCAGAACAAAAGATGGCAGAATTGTGTGGGTCTACAACAGACTGTAATGCGTTTACTGCTGATTCATTCTTGGGAACAGGTTCTATTAAATCCCAGAAAGATAAAGATGTGTATCGTGTAACAGGTATGATTTCTTTCGGATCCATAAAAATGGGTGATACTACTGGAAGCATCAAAGATGGTGGCGTAGTTTTGAAACCTGGTGAAATTGGTGTAAATGATTACATCACTCAGGTTAAAAGAAATAATAGTGATGTTCCAGATGCAAAATCTATTATATCTGCAATTGAAGAAGAATTAAAGAATATTTCTGGAACAATCAACAGAGCTATATCTTTGATTGAATCTGATCAACAAATACAATATTGTATTAATGGTCGTGATTTGTCACAAATCAATGGTAAAGACAGTAGAGATAATAAAACGACAGCTCGTTTCCCGAATTTGTTGAATCAATATCGTACTGTGATTGCAATGTCTGCTTTACGCAAGGCGCAAGATAATTATAATAAAAAGCTTTCTGAAACTATAGAAAAAGCAGCGAATGATTCTTCGGCTGAAGTAGCAGAATATTTGTGTAAGAAGATGGCTGATATAGGAACAGGTTCTTCAAGTGAAAAAGGTATTATAGAACAAACACCTTTGAGTACGCCTTTTGCAATATACTATGATGTTGGTGCTGGTTTGGACTTGAATACTTTGGCATCTATGAAATCAACTGGTTCAGATAGAGGATCAGATTGGGATTTATCAATGGATGTCAGCGGTGTAAAAACAACTAAGTCTGCAACTTTTGATAAAAAGAACAGAACATGTCATCTTTGCACAATCCGGACAACCAAGTCATGTAAAAAAGGCGGAACGTACCATTGGAACAGAAACGATAGAGACTGTAAGGTTAACGATGCAGAAGAAGTCTGTGTAGATGTACAGATGTAATCAAAACCGCCCAAACGGGCGGTTTTTAATTTGGTAAATCGTTCCTAGATATTTTTATCTGTCCATTTGTTATAATTAAAGCATGGAAAACAAAATAACAAATGGAGAAAAATCATGAAAAAAATATCTGTTTTGGCGTTAGTTGCGATAATGCCAATTTGTAGTGCTTTTGCGGGTTCCGGTAAAAATATGAACAATAATATGAACAATCAACCAGCTGTTTGGACCGTGACCGAAGTTGTGTCTTTGCCAGACGATACACCTGTGGTAATGCGTGGGCGTATTACAAAGAATATGGGAAATAATATTTTTGTTTTCGAAGATGCTTCTGGGACAATTATGTTGGAAATAGATGAAGCAGATTGGAACGGAAATACTGTTCGTGTCGATGATATTGTGACTGTTTACGGTAATGTAGACAAAGGAACTAATTACACAGAAGTTGATGTTGAATCTATTGTAAAATAAAAAATGCCCGCATGGGCATTTTTTATTGCTTTGTTCTTTTTTTGATGTGGTTTTTGTGATATAATTACAATCATAATGAAATTACATAAATTTTTATTTTTTATTGCTTCGATTATCTCTGCGTGTCCCGCATTTGCTGGTTGGCAGTATGATGGATATTATATTAAAGACGGGTATTACAAAGATGATGGTTCCAGATTTATAATCGGTGGATACGGTGGTGTAAGTTTCGCCAATGCTAAAATTAAAAATGAAATGGGCAGTTTGCAATCGCCATATTATGCGAACATGTCTAATGGGCTGGTTATATCTGATACAGCATATTCTATGTTAAATTCTACCGAACAAGCGGAATATGCATTTATTGGAATTGGTGACGTATCTGAATTACCTGCTGCACAAAATCTGTCGAAAACAGCTTTTGCTGGTGGTGGCTATGTTGGCTTTACAATTCCATATCATCCACAATGGCGACTTCAGGCGGGATTTGATCATATATCTGAAATAAATTATGACAGAATACCATTATTTGAAGGTGATATCAGTTTAACATCTGGTGTAAATGCGCATGTGTACAGTAGCGGTGTCAAATCAACACTCACCACAGATGTTATATCAGTGATGGCTATATACGATTTCTTTGAAGGAAATAAAAAAACAGTAAACACTTTTATCCCATATTTTGGCCTTGGGGCAGGGTATGCGATGTCTAAAACAACATTAAATTTGACAGATATATTTGGTGATTTGACTTATGATAATGATTTAAATAATTATGGAACAAGGGAAAGCGAAGGTGTTTTGATCTTTGATAACCCTACAGATTCTGATAAATACCCTGCATCAAATAATGTTGCGTTGCTTGGAACATTGGGGGCTGCATACGGTATAAATGAATATACATTTGTTGATTTTGGTGCGCGTTTAATGTATGTTCCAAAAACAACTTGGGCAATAGCAAACAGCGATGGTTCACAACATAGAAACTGGTTCAGTGCAGAAAATATGTTATACACCAATGTGTTTGTTGGTTTGCGTTTTGAATTTTAATTGATTATTTTATGGTTCATTAAACAAACTTGCAGGATCGATAGATTTATCACCGCGTCTAACTTCCAAATACATTTCTGGACGGTTTTCATTCATTCGACCGATAGGTTCGCCTGCTAAAACCTCTTGGCCAACAATTGCATCAATGGACCCCATATTTGTCATAACAGTGTTATAACCATTTTTATGTGACATAATGACAACCTTGCCAAAACCGCGAAAACTGTCAGCAAATTTTACTGTGCCATCGGCAGGCGCCATAACCAAAGCGTCACCGCGTGTGCGTATGCGCCATCCGTCTGATTTTAGTCCAAGTGCCGTCTTTTCACCATAGCGCACAACAAGTTTTCCACGCACTGGAACATTTAATTTCCGTTTTGAAAAACGTGCGTCGCCCGACATTTTTGAAGATCCCACGCCAGCAGATAATTCAGAAATGTTTTTAGCGCGTGCTGACAATTGTTTTAATTTGTCTTGTAATTCAATTTGTTGACTTTTTAATTTTTCATTTTGTGCAGAACGCGTTTTTAATAATTTGTTCAATTCGTTTTTTTCATTTGTATATTTTTTTGCACTGCGATCTAATTTTTCTTTTTCAACTATGCGTTGATCGTGAATCTTGTCCAATTCTTTTAATTTTTGTGTTGCATCCATTATCTGATCATCAAATTTTTCAGACATTGCAGATAACATAACCGAGGTTAAAACATAATCATGCATAGTCTGTGCATCGAAATTAGGATTTGCAGCAATAAATAACATACTGGCAGTTGCATCGGTTATGCCGTTATAACTTTGGGCAAGTTCCATATTTATTTTATCGCGTTGTTTATCCAATTCTGTAATGCGTTTAATCAGTGCGCCACGTTGTTCTTCCAAAGAACTTACACGATCCGCTGTTTTTACCAGTTGTTTTTTTGTTTTTTCTACGTCTTTGTTGGATGTTTGTAATTGCTGTTCAATTTTTTTGTTTTGAAGTTCTGTCTGTTTTATTTGGTTTTGAATCTTGGCCAATTCAGTATTGGCGCTAAATACGGGCAGGGTGCCAAGCCATAAGCAAAAACCACACAAAATAACTTTATTTTTTATCATTGTGTTTATTTTACCAAAACAATAGAAAAATGTAAATCTTGGATTTTTTATAAAATGGTTGACAAAATAAAAAATATGTCTATAATATATAGCATGAAAACAGAAATAAAGTTACCTCATGGACGTGAAACCTATATCGCCGATTTTGGCGAGGGGCTTGTTATGAAGCGTCCTTTGCCAGAATTTTCACAGGCTGAAAAGGATAAATGGTTGGCTAAACAGCACAGAACCAAAGATGTTATTGATGAAATTAATGCAGTCAATAACCCTGTATATAATATCCCTTATATGTTGCATATTAAAGATGATGAATATCAATTATTGGAAGAACGTGCGCCTGGGGTTCCTTTGACTTCAGAATTGTATCAGACTTTAACTGGCCGTCAACGTTATGAAATTGTTACAAGCCTTGCGCATTTCTTGGTTGATATGAATGAATTAAAACCTGTCAAAGAAGAAACTTTACACAGGATGTCCACCGAATTAAAAATGCAAAAATTGCAGAATATTATCGGTAACAAAATGCCAAAATGGTTCGATTTGAGCAGTGTAAAGTATATATCAAAAGTCATAGAACGTGTTCAAGATTTCGAATATGAGACAAGAAAAGCTTGGTCTCACTGTGATTTGAATTCTGGTAATGTTTTATATGATGCAGAAGCAAGCAAGTTATATTTGATCGATTTTGCTGAAGCAAATTATAACTTTATCTTTCGCGATATTTTTTCGCCTTTGGCTGTCGATTTGGATATTTGTGAACCAATATATGAAGAATATTTCAAATTGCATGATGAAGACAAATATCTTATTTATGCTCCAAACAGTCCAGAATTACAAAATATTATGAAGTATCGCAAGATAACTGTTTTGTTAAAACGTTTCACAAAGGCCGGGGACGATTTAAGATTAAATCCGCAATCTGAAAAGACAAAAAATAATAATATTGAAAAGATTGCATTTATGAAAGAGTTAATAGCAAGAATAAAGTACATAGAAAAACAATTGATAAAATAAAAAATGCCAAAACGGCATTTTTTATTTTATGTTGGAACTTTTTAATTGGGTTATAATTTGTTCTTGGGATGCTCTCATCGTATTATACATATATCTGTAATAAGATTTTGCATCGCCTTTGGCCATGCTTGTGATCGCTTTTCTATAATTTTCTTTATCACTTTTTCTGTTAAATACAATAGGACGATAACCACATTGAACCAATGCCCAATTCATAACCATTCTTGAAAGTCTTTTGTTATAGTCTTCAAAAGGTTGTATAATGATAAGATTGTAATGTAAATCAAAAGCGCGCAAAGGTGCTGGTTTGGTGCTGTGTTTCCATTCAAAAATTGCATTTTCAACAAGTTGAGAAACCATTGTATAATCAGGTGCATGTACACGAGATCCGTTGACGGTTATTTCCAAGATTTTTGGATTTTCGCGATATGTTCCTGCGCGTATATTAGTTTCACTTGCGATTAAAAAATGTATATCGCGGATTGATGCGGATGTTATTTCTTTGTTATCTTTATTTGTAATGTAATCATATGCAGAACCAAGTCCTTTTGTGCAACTGTAGTCGAAAAATGGATCTTGTTGATTTTGGGGCAAATAAAACAATATATGTGGTTCTGTCCATGATATTTCATGACGCAACCAATTAAGATTGTTTAATCTTTTGATGTTTGAACCAGATAACTTGCTTGAAATAACTTTTTTGTTTAATTCAACGGCTTCTTGGACAGATAAAGCCTTTGGTGTGTAAGTTGTTTCAGGTGTTCTTTTGTGTTTTGTCATGTTTTTTCCTTGTTTTTAATACAATATATAATACAAAAATATATATTTGTCAATATTTTTAAATGGAAATAATAAAGAAAAATCGTGTTGCACAAACTTTCATTTTTTATTATGCTTGTCCAAAAAGGAAAGGGATTTTTTAATGAAAAAGATATTGTTGTTGATTGCTTTGATAACACCGTTTGTTTGTGATGCTGCACCGAAGAAGCAGAAAAAAGAAGAACCAATCGTTCATTTGACTGATGAAGAAATATACAGTGAATTGAAGAAATTGGCGCTGGTTTTTGAAACAGCACGCGACAAATTTGTCGAAGAAGCAGACGAACGCAAAATGTTAGAAGGTGCGATGAATGGTATGTTGGGGGCACTAGATCCACATTCTTCTTATTTGTCTGCGGACGATTTTAAAGAATTCAATGACAAATCTCATGGCGAATTTGGTGGCCTTGGTATCCAGATAACCAGTGACAAGGGTGCTATCCGTGTTATTTCACCGATTGATGATACTCCTGCGGCCAAGGCGGGTATAGAAGCGGGTGATTACATAACACATATTGACGGTGAACAAGTTTTTGATATGAACTTGAATCAAGCTGTTAAAAAGATGAAGGGTAAACCAGGAACAACTGTTAAATTAACAGTGGTTCATGATGGCAACGAACCAAAAGTAATGACACTTAAACGTGCTATTATCAAAGTAAAATCTATCAAGTTCAGTGAAAAATCTGATGCGGCTGCAAAGGATGATGAAAAATTACCAAAGATAGGTTATTTGCGCGTTTCTGATTTTGGTGCAACTACGACCAAAGAATTAAAAGATGCATTGAAAGATTTGGAAAAGAAAAATGTTGCCGGATATGTTCTTGATTTGCGTAACAACCCTGGCGGATATTTGACAGCAGCGGTTGAAATGTCGGATGCGTTTTTGGATGGTGGTGAAATTGTTTCGACGCGTGGCAAAGAAAAAGCCGATATAGAAAGAATGTTCGCAAAATCTGGTGATTTAATAAATGGAAAACCAATAGTTGTTTTGATAAATCATGGGTCTGCATCTGCATCTGAAATTGTTGCTGGTGCATTACAAGATAATGGTCGTGCGATTGTAATGGGGTCACAAAGTTTCGGCAAAGGTTCTGTACAACAACAAAAACCTTTGGGTGATGGTTCCGCAATACATATAACTATTGCACGTTATTATACTCCAAGTGGTCGTTCAATTCAAAACGAAGGTATTACGCCGGATATAGAAGTTTTACAAAGTAAAGTTGAAACATTAGAAAAGAAAGAAGCCTTGTTCACAGAAGCAACTTTCAATAATTCTTTGAAAAACGATGCATCCAACAAAAAGGATAATAAATCGAAAAAGAAAGATTCTAAGAAATCTAGCAAATCTGATGATGACGAAGAAGAAGATTATTTAAGTTTGTCTGATGAAGAAAAAGATGAACGTGATTATCAATTACAACGTGCAATGGATATGGTGCGTGCACTGTCAAAAATTGGTAAAAAGAACATCGAAAAAGTCGAAGAAGAAGTCGAAACCAAAGAAGAAGTCAAATCTGAAAAATCAGAGAAAAAAGATTCTGATAAAAAATCAAAAAAATAAAAACTGGGTTTTTACCCAGTTTTTTTATTTTACATTTTGTTGACGACGTGCAATTTCCAATTGTTTAATCGCTTCGCAGTATTGAGAATATGTTGCAGCAAATGCTGAATCTTTTAGTGCTTTATTCAAATTAAATTGTGGGTATGCTCCGCTTATTGTTTTGTGACGAGACCACACAACACGAACTGTATCATGGCTAACAGAATCAACGTATGTACTTATTGTTCTGCTATAATTTGATTTTATAGGAATAGAATCTTGGACATAATCAAAAAAGCGTTTTGTTCTGTTTTCATATATGATATCCATAATTTTATACATTTGTTTTGTTGTGCGTGCAGAATCTTTGCGCGCATTTTTTGTATCAATTATAACATCGTTGTAATTTATTGTGTCAACAGAAGCAACTGCTTGTTCGTGTGCTTTCATTAATACTGGTTTTGTTTGCGCGTCACGTTTAATCTGTTTTTCGCCATCACCTATTAAAGCCCATATCGACGTAGGAATAACTATGATTGCAGCAAATACTAAACAACCCAATGTTTCACCCGATTCGTCATCTCTTGAATAACTCATGATTTTATCCTTTTATTTTATTGTGTTTAAAATGTAATACAAAAATTTATAATTGTCAACATTTGTTTGAATGTCGATTGATAATGTATTTTTCTTGGTTGTTTTCATCAATTACTTTGCTGGAAATAATTGTCACCACAAAAATCAATAACATAATTGTTCCAAATTTTCTTCGCTATCAAGATTTGTATAATAATCAAAAATGCTTCTCTTTTTTTGTGCCTTTTTATTTTAACTTGCCCTGGCGACGTGCGATTTCAAGTTGCTGTATTGATTTGTAATATTTGTTGTAAGATGCAGCAAAAGTCGAATCTTCCATCGCCTTATCTATATTTAAACGCCATTTTGTCCAGCTGTAATGTGGATTTGTTTTTGCTGTATCTGTCGAGTCATATGAGACAATGAGTTTAGGAGAATCATTAAAATAGTCGAAACAGTCATCTTTATGAAAACGACGTGTGGCTTTGCGCATTTGTTTAATGGCTGTTGCAGAATCTTTATGTGCGGCCTTTACATCAATTGGTGTGCCATCAAAATTTATTGTATCAACAGAATTTACCGCGTTATAGTGTGCAAAATTCGATGCGATTTCAGTTTGCTTCCTGGCGTATTTTTTGCTATCGACGATAGGGGATATGCTAACATATAAAAGAGGTATTACTACCACTATCATTACCAACAAAAAATCACCAAAACTATCGGTATTCGTTCTAGACATTTTTCATCCTCTTATTATATTATGTGTATATATTTAATACAAAATCTATAATTTGTCAATGTTTTTTATAAAATATCATCTTGCCTTAATTGTGCAAAAGCACTAAGATTTCTATACAAAGGAAATAACGGTATATATTTAATTTGGGGGAAAAGATGTCAAAGTTTATTGTTGATGGAAATTGGGCTGCTGCGGATGTTGCGTACAGGTGTGTTGATTGTGCTGCGATTTATCCTATTACCCCAAGTAGTACAATGGGCGAATTGTCTGACGAATGGGCTTTTCAGCACAAGAAAAACATATGGGGTGTTGTCCCAGAAATAATTGAAATGCAATCAGAAGCAGGGGCGGCTGGTGCATTACATGGCGCTTTACAAATGGGTGCGCTGGCAACAACATTTACTGCATCCCAGGGACTTTTGTTGATGATCCCTAATATGTACAAGATAGCCGGTGAACAAACACCTTTTGTTATGCATGTTGCTGCGCGTGCTTTGGCAACACATGCCTTGTCCATTTTTGGTGATCATGGTGATGTGATGGCTGTGCGTAACACTGGTTTCGCATTGTTGTCATCGCATAATGTTCAGGCGGCACACGATATGGCAGCAATTGCACATGCTGCTACGCTTAAAAGTCGCGTTCCATTTTTACATTTCTTTGATGGGTTCAGAACAAGTCACGAAGAATCTGCGTTGTTACGAATTGATGATGATGTATTACACGAAATGTTACCTGATGATTTAGTCATGGCGAATCGTAAACGTGGTATGTCACCAGATAATCCAACGATTCGTGGAACCGCACAGAATCCAGATGTTTATTTCCAAGGACGTGAAGCGGCAAATCCATTATATGATGCGTTACCACAAATTGTTGCTGATGAAATGGATAAGTTTGCACGTCTTACTGGACGTAAATATGGTGTTATTGATTATGTTGGTGACAAAGACGCTAAATATGTGATTGTTGCGATGGGGTCTGCCACAGAAACAATCGAAGAAACTTTGGATTATTTACCACATGGGGTTGGTCTTGTTCGTGTTCATTTATTTAATCCGTTCCCTGTTGATGCATTTTTGAAAGTGTTGCCATCAACAGTTGAACAAATTGCTGTGTTGGACAGAACAAAAGAAGCAGGTGCAATTGGTGAACCTCTTTATCAAAATGTGCGCAGTATTGTCGATTCGAAAATCAAAGTATTTGGTGGACGTTATGGTTTGGGATCAAAAGAATTTAAACCACGTGATGTAAAAGCCATCGTTGAATACATGATGCAGGGCACATTACATCATAATTTCACTGTTGGTATTGATGATGATTTAACACATTTATCACTTTCAACAGACAAGACTTTCACAATTGAAAACAAAGATGTTCAAACTGCAATTCTTTATGGAATTGGAAGTGATGGAACGGTTGGGGCTGTAAAAAATATTGTAAAGATTGTTGGTGAAAACTCTGAACTTTATCCACAATCGTATGCTGTTTATGATTCTAAAAAGTCTGGCGGTATAACACAATCACATATCCGTTTTTCACCAAATCCAATTAAAAGTGAATATTTGGTAGAAAGCGCAGATTTTATCTGTGTATCTAATTTTATGATTGCACAAAGATTTGATGTGTTTTCATCATTGCGTGCTGGTGGAACAGTTATGATAAACACTTCGCTTGCACCAGATGAAGCGTTTATAAACTTACCAAAAGATGCCCAAGAACATTTAATTCGTATGCGCGCCAATGTATATTTTTTGGATGCGAATGCTGCTGCTAATGAATTAGGATTGGGAAATCGTATCAATACTTTTATCATGTTGAATTTCTTTAATTTGACACGTGTCATCAGTCCTGATGTTGCAAAAGATGCCGCAAAAGTTGCGATTGAAAAAACTTATAAAAAGAAGGGTATGGATGTTGTTCAAGCGAATTGGACAGCTGTGGACAAGGCGGAATCTTATTTGCGTAAATGTAATTTACCATCAAGCGTTTCTGAATTGGCACCAGATTTTATACCAGCAATGACATTATCAACACCATCAGAGATTGCGGGAACTTTGGGTGAAATGGCCGCTGGTCGTGGTGATGATATACCTGTGTCCCGTTTCAAAATAGATGGAACTTTTGGTGGTGGTCAATACCCAATCGGAACATCTAAATATGAAAAGCGCGCTATTTCAACACGTGTAGCCGTATGCGATTTGGATAAATGTATTCAATGTGGAAAATGTTCAATGCTTTGCCCACATGGTGCAATTCGTATCAAGGTTATGGGACAAAATGAAATTGAAGCGGCGCGTGCCAATGGCATAACAGTTGTTCCAATGAAAACACCAGAATTAGGTGCTGGATTATTTTATACATTAAATATTTCTCCGGCAGATTGTACTGGCTGTGGTTTGTGTATGAAAAATTGTCCTGTATCCGCATTGTCTTTGATACCAATGAAAGATGGAATTAAAAACCAAAAAACTTTTGATGCTGCATTAAATATACCTGATATCGACAAACAAAAGTTGAATCTTAATATTCCAAAGCATGTTGAATTATTACCTCATTATTTTGAATTCCCAGGTGCATGCGCTGGATGTGGTGAAACACCATATGTTCGTTTAATGGCACATTTGTTTGGTGACAAAATGGTTGTTGCTAATGCTACGGGCTGTTCTTCAATTTATGGTGGTAATTTACCAACAACACCGTGGACTTGTGATTCAAATGGGCGTGGTCCAGCATGGTCTAATTCGTTGTTTGAAGATAACGCTGAATATGGACTTGGAATGCGTATTGCTTTGAATCAAAGAAAGAATGCATTACGCAGTGTATTGTTTGAACTCGGTTTTGAAAATGTCGAACAAATGATGAACACAATTGGCACTGAAAACCAAAGGGAAATACAAAACAGTTTGCGTGTTCAATTGTCTGGTATAAATAATCCACGTGCACGTTATGCAGAAAGTTTGTTAGATGCTATAGTTGATAAATCTGTATGGATTGTTGGTGGTGATGGTTGGGCATACGATATTGGATATGGCGGTGTCGATCATATTTTACACAGTGGTGAAAATGTTAACATACTTGTTTTGGATACTGAAGGTTATTCAAATACAGGTGGTCAACAATCTAAATCTACACCTTTCGGCGCATCTATGAAATTTGCAATTGGCGGTAAAGAACACGCTAAAAAAGATTTGGGATTGATTGCGATGATGTCCGGTGCTTATGTTGCACAGATTGCATTGGGTGCAAATCAGGCACAGGCTGTTCGCGCTTTCCGTGAAGCAGAAGCCTTTAATGGCCCATCAATTATTTTAGCGTACGCACCTTGTATCGCGCATGGGTTCGCACTGCAAAACGGTGTTGAACACCAAATCAATTTGGTGAATACTGGCGCATGGCCACTTTACAGATTTAATCCAATGAATATCGAAAACGGTCAAAATCCATTAACTATGGATTCTAATGTATCTGTGCCATTCCCGTTGGAAGAATTTATGAAAAGCGAAACACGTTTTGCGTTGGCGCGATCTGTTAATCCTAATTTCGATAAGTTGGTTGAAGAAGCCAAGGCAAACAATTTGTACAAGACAGAATTAAAACAACACATTGCTAATTTTACTGTGAATAAAAACAAAGACAATGGGGAAGGGTAAGTTTATGAAACGTCCACACGATGCATTGCGTGAATATATCGATAAATCTGAATTGCGAATCATCAGCAATGATTTTTGTGCGCGCATGTCAAAAAAATTAGCAAAAAGTTTTGATAATGGTTTGTATGATGTTGTGTTGGTTGAACATAAAAAGTGTATTCGCGAACTAAAATCGTTACATATAAAATATCCTGCAAACGCGAAACCAAAATTTTATATGTATATCGTTCCAGATGATGATTTTATTGAATTGTTGAATTACCCATATAAAGACAGAAAAGGCGGTGGTAAACCGGTTGCTTCGTATGATTTAGATGGCTTTAACAGTGCTTATGGAACAAGCCAAAACTTATTGTTGGATAATGTAAAACCAAACATTACCAAACATGTAAACAATATACATGAATATGCGCATTTGATGCAGCATATGTTTTGTTTCGGTGGTCAAATGTTGGGCGAGGGTTTTGCCGAATTGATTCCTTGGTATGCGCTGGAATACGAAAAATGTGTTCCAGAACATTTTGCTACGATGAAATCACAGAATAAAATATATACAGCGAACGAATTGATAGAATCTGTTGATTTTCGTGATAAAGTTGTTGGAAAGATTTGTTCATTTCAACCCTCTTATATGTCGGCATACCTTTGGGTTCGGGCTGTGGTAGATCATATTCGTGTGAAATATAGATTATCTCGGAAACAGGCGGTACAGAAATTTCTTGAAATGTGTGCTTTTACAAAATATTCTAAACAATGGTTTGTTGCAGAATTAGCGGATATAGTTGGTATGGACGCGGAAAAGTTATTGAATTCAACTGAATATCAAATTAAAATGTTGAAGCAAATTGAAAAAGAAATTAAGGGCTGATGGTATGAGAAAATTATTTATTATCTTGGTATTGGCGCTGACAGCGTGTACATTTCAAACAAGACATCATGGTTATGTATTTCCAGAAGATTTAGAGACTAAAGTTGCTAATATAAAAACAACAGCCCAATTACAAGATGAAATTGGTGACCCACAAACCCGTACCATCTATGGTGGCGAAGTTTGGGTTTATTACAGCGCTGATGAAAATATGCGCGGACCTTTTCCTCAAACATATGACAACAAAACCGTCCTTTTGGCATGGGTCAAAAATGGTCGTGTTATAAAAACCAAAGTTTTACATGATGATGATTTAAAAGACATCAGATTGGCAAAGGGTGAAACAGAGATACCGGCTGCAATTGAATTGAATGCACTGGAAGAGATGTTTAACAATATAGGACGTTTCTCACCAGCTGGCCTTGGGCAATAATTTTTTGTCCAAATAATTGTTTTTTCACAATTTTATGTTATAATAGCCTTATCAGAGGGAATGGCAAACGCAAAAGGTGTGTAAAAAATGCCAACTAAAAAGTTAGATTTTAAATCGGGGCAATATGTTGTTTACCCAACCCAGGGTGTCGGAAAACTATTGCGTATCGAAGAACAAACAATCGGCGATCAGAAAATTAAAATGATGGTTATTGATTTCGAAAGAAATCATATGACATTACGCGTACCTGTTGATCGTGCTGAATTGTCTGGTTTGCGTTCGTTAAGCAGCGCTAAAAAGATGGACGAGGCAATCGCTTCTGCAAAAGGCAAAGCTGGTGCAAAACGTATGATTTGGGCGCGTCGTGCCGCACAATATGAAGAAAATATCAATTCTGGTGACCCAATGAAATTGGCCGAAGTTGTTCGTGATTTACAACGCAGAAGCGCAAGTGATACGATGACTTTCTCGGCACGTCAGTTATATTTGCGCGCATTGGAACGTATGGCACAAGAATTTGCTGTTTTACACAAAATGGATTTAGAAGCTGCATCTGATAAAATCGAAGATATTTTGGGGGTTCCAAAAGAAATCGACTTGAATGCTGTTGACGAAGAAGATGAAATCGAGTCGGACGAATCGGATGAAGAATGATTTTGCGCGCCATTGTTGAATGGCGCGTTTTTTCGCTTGTATTTATGATTTTTTTTCGCAATCATTAAATTACAGATTAAACAAAGGAAACGATTATGGCAGGAAGTATAAACAAAGTAATATTAGTTGGTAATATAGGTCAAGAACCTCAGGTTCGTACAATGCAATCCGGACAAAAAGTGGTCACTTTTTCTCTGGCAACATCTGATAGATGGCGCGATAGACAAACAGGTGAACAAAAAGAACAAACAGAATGGCATCGTGTTGTTATCTTTAATCCATCGCTTGTAGATGTTGCGGAACGTATGTTGCAAAAAGGAACCAAATTGTATTTGGAAGGCGCACTTCGTACACGCAAATGGCAAAACCAACA
This sequence comes from Candidatus Enterousia sp., assembly GCA_045114635.1. GTDB lineage: Bacteria > Pseudomonadota > Alphaproteobacteria > Rs-D84 > Rs-D84 > Enterousia. Next base: position 54,649 of record JBGUKY010000007.1, on the reverse strand, counting down.
AGGTGTTGATACTTTCACAACCGAAGTTGTTTTGAATCCATATTCTGGTCAAATGGTTATTTTGTCTGGGGCAAAAGCTGTGGATGGTGTTTCTGAATCTGCACCTGCTGCATCTGCGCCACGTGAAGAAGTTAATATCGAAGATATTGCAGACGATATTCCATTTTAATTGTATAATTAATACAAAAAAACCGCCGTTACGGCGGTTTATTATTTGTTATGATAATTTATGAATTACCAAACCACTGCGTAATTTTGGTTCAAACCAAGTTGTCTTTGGTGGCATGATGTTGCCGGTGTCAGCAATATCGATAATTTGACGCATTGTAACAGGGAACAGTGCGAAAGCTGCAACCATTTCACCACTGTCTACACGTTTCTGTAATTCACCAAGTCCGCGAATACCGCCAACAAAGTCGATACGTTTAGATGTGCGCAAATCACCAAGATTTAATATTTTATCAAACACCAAGTTTGATAATACTGTTACATCTAAAATACCAATTGGATCGTTGTCGTTGTAAGTTCCTGCTTTTGCAGTCAATGAATACCATTTCCCACCAAGATACATTGCAAAATTATGTAATTTGTTTGGATGATATATTTCAGAACCCATTTCAACAACATCAAAAGATTCAGCGAGCTTTGCCAAGAAATCAGATTCGGATAACCCGTTCAAATCTTTGACAACACGGTTATAATCAATAACTTTTAATTGTGATTCTGGGAATATCACAGCAAGGAAATAATTGTATTCTTCGTTTCCAGTATGATTTGGGTTTTGTTCGCGTTTTTCTGCGCCAACTCTGGCGGCGGCAGCGGTTCTGTGATGTCCGTCTGCAACATAAAATGCAGGAACATTTGCAAATATTTCAGTAATGTGTGCGTTAACCACATCATCATCGATTTTCCAGAAAGTATGTCCGAAACCATCAGGTGCAACAAAGTCATATTCTGGCGCATGATTTGAAATCCAGTCTGAAACTAACTTATTCATTTCTTCGATATCTGGATATGCGAAAAATACAGGTTCCAAATTAGCATTTTGAATACGCACATGAATCATACGATCGTCTTCTTTATCTTTACGAGTCAATTCATGTTTTTTAATTTTACCTGTCATATAATCATCAACGTTTGCTGCGGCAACTAAACCATATTGTGTGCGTCCGTCCATGGTTTGTGCATAGATGTAATACATTTCTTTTTCATCTTGAACCAGCCAACCATTGTCTTGCCATTTCTTAAAGTTTTCTACGGCTTTGTCATAAGTTTTTTGTTCGTGTTCATCAGCAATAGGGTCAAAATCTATTTCCGGTTTAATAATATGTAAAAGTGATTTTTCGCCGGCTTCGTTTTTTGCTTCCACAGAATTCAATACATCATAAGGGCGTGAAGCAACTTCGGTTGCCAGTTCTTTTGGTGGACGTACACCAGCAAATGGTTTAATTTTCATAATATTTCCTTTTTTATTTCTTCAAACGGCAATGATTATAACACAAAAAATTTTCTTTTCCAGATGTGTTGACCAAAGTTTAGAAAAATGTAAATATAAATATATGAAAAAGATTTTATTATTGTTTTTATTGTGTGGTTGCGCTGGGACAAATTGGAACGCCGAAAAAGATTTTTCGTATGTCCCGATAAAATCTGGCGAATATGAAATCGCAACATGGCAAAAGATAAAGAGTCCATCCAATAATAGTATTCATATATACATAGAAGGCGATGGGTGGGCTTTTAATGCGTATGGACAACCAACGTCTGATCCAACACCGCGCGGAACTTTTGTTCGTGATTTGGCGGCACGTGATAATTTTGAAAACGTTGTATATATGGCACGACCATGCCAATTTATAATGACAGATTCTTGTTCAGAATCAGATTGGACCAATGGACGTTTTTCTCAAAAGATTATAGATGCACAAAGTAGAGCGATAAGAGAAATTGCACAAAATAAAAAAATAACAATCATAGGGTATTCTGGTGGGGCGATGGTATCTGGATTAGTGATAACCCAAAATCCAAAACTAAGATTTGAAAAATGGGTTACGATTGCTGGCGTTCTTGATCATGAAAAATGGACCAAATATTTTGGCGATGAAAGTTTAACCGAATCACTTAATATGAAAAAATTACCGAATATTTCACAAACACATTTTGTCGGTGAGCAGGATAAGATAGTGCCATATGAATTAGCGAAAACTTGGGCGCCAGAATCAAATATAAAAATAATTCCGCATGCAACACATGATGATTTTAGTGATATAAAGATATTTGAATAAAATAAAAACACCGTTTGGTGTTTTTATTTTTTATCTTTGTTTTGTATTTATCAAAGATGTTTTTATTACCTTAAGTGCTTCCGTTAATGTATCAAAAGGAATATTAAGAGCAGGGAGCAATCTTACCTTGTCTTTTGCAGTAAGGCAGAGTACACCATTTTCCATACATTGATTTACTACTTCTTTTGCTGTTTTTTGTGATGGTTTAATTCCGACCATCAAACCAAGCCCCGACAGTTTTTCAACGTTTGGATCATCTTTGAAAAAGTCTTTTATAAACTTACCTTTGTGTTTAACATCATCAAGCAATTTGGAATCAATTCTTTTAACAATAGAAATCGCTGCAGCCGCTGCTACAGGGTTGCCACCGAATGTAGAACCGTGATCGCCAAAACCGAAAACGTCTTTTACCTTGTCCCCAAGAATTGTTGCGCCCATAGGAAGACCGCCAGCAAGGCCTTTCGCAGTGCTTACGATGTCTGGTTTGATACCATAATTCATATATGAATAAAATTCACCAGTTCTTCCGTTGCCTGTTTGAACTTCGTCCACAATAAGCAAGATATCATTTTCTTTACAATATTGTGCAATTGCCTTTACATATTCTTGTGGTACGACATTTACGCCACCTTCACCTTGGATGCATTCAATCATAATTGCTGCAGTGGTTTTTGGTTCTGCGACAGTTTTTAATTCTTTGGTATCACCAATATGAACGTGTGTGAATCCAGGTGTTAATGGTTGGAAAAGTTCATGGTAATGTTCTTGACCAGTGGCCGCTAATGTTGTGAGTGTGCGTCCATGAAAACCATCATAAAGAGTTACAATATTATAACAACCAGCACCTTTTTTTTCTGATGCATATTTTCTTGCGGCCTTGATAGCGCATTCATTCGCTTCGGCGCCAGAATTAGAAAAGAACACTTTTGACATTCCTGTTTTTCCTATCAAAAGTGAAGCCAATTCTGCGCATGGTTTTGTGTAATACAAATTGGATGTGTGTTGAACAAGATTGATTTGTTCTGTGATAGCCTGTTTCCAAATATCATCACAATAACCAAAACTTGTCACACCAATACCGGAACCCATATCAATGTATTTTTTTCCGTTTTCATCAACTGCTATTGAACCTTTGCCTGAAACAATTGTCACAGGAAATCTGTTATATGTTGATGCGATATATTTTTTATCTAGTTCTTGAATGTGCATTTTTTAATCCTTGGTTAATAATCATTGTTCCTGCACCTTCGTTGGTTAATAATTCCATAAGAATAGAGTGAGGAACCCTTCCATCCATAATAATTACGTTATTCACGCCTTTTTTGATTGCTTCAGTGGCGCATTCAACCTTTGGTATCATGCCACCAGAAATTATGCCAGATTTATACAATTCGTCAGTCTGTTCAACTGTCATTTCTGGTATAAGGGTTGACGGGTCATCTTTGTCGCGTAATATACCAGCGATGTCTGTCATCATTATCAATCTTTCTGCTTTCAAAGCGCCCGCGACACAAGCCGCAGCAGTATCACCATTGATGTTGTAAAGGTTTCCTTTGGTGTCAGCACCAACAGTAGAAATCACGGGAATATAATTTTTTTCAATTACATCACGAATGACTTTTGGATTGACTTTTACTATATCACCTACGAAACCGAGTTGAGGATCTTTCTTTTTACACATCAAAAGTTTGCCGTCCATTCCAGACAAACCGATAGCTTTGACGCCTTTCTTGTTCAAAAGGTTAACCAAAGTTTTATTTACTTTGCCGGCAAGAACCATTTGAACGATTTCAACAGTTTCTTTATCTGTAACGCGGCATCCATTAATAAATTGTGGAACGTGTCCTAATCTTTCCATAAGAAGATTTATTTCTGGACCGCCACCATGAACAAGAACAACCTTGACACCGATAAGCCAAAGCAGAGCAATGTCTTCCATAACTTGTTGTTTAAGGTTTTCATCAGTCATGGCATGTCCGCCATATTTTACAACTATAACTTTTCCATTATAGCGTCTGATATATGGCAATGCTTGGGTTAAAACTTTTGCGCGATCTGCGTTTGTAAAATTTGTCATGTTCTGTAATCCCCATTAATTTTCACATAATCATATGTCAAGTCGCAACCATATGCAGTTGCTGATGCGTTTCCAGAATGTAAAGATACCAAGATTTCAATTTCATCTTCTAATAAAATTTCTTTTGCTTTTTCTTCTGAAAAATCTACACCCGAACCGTCTTTGCATACTTCGATAGTGCCAGCTGCACTTTTGAAAGAAACATCAACTTTTGTTACATCAACTTTTGCGCCGCTGTATCCAATAGCACAAAGTATTCTTCCCCAGTTTGCATCGGCACCAAACATAGCTGCTTTTGTAAGTGATGAACAAATTACACTTTTCGCAACTGTTCTGGCAATGTCTTTTGATTCAGCACCATCAACTTTGCATTCAAGAAGTTTTGTTGCGCCTTCACCGTCTTTTGCGATTTTTCTACTAAGGTCAACCATCACTGTATTCAACGCTTTTACGAACATATGATAATCTTCGTTTTCTGTTTCGATTTTTTTGTTGCCAGCCAAACCGTTCGCCATAATTGCAACAGTGTCATTAGTTGAAGTATCACCGTCTACGGAAATCATATTAAATGTATCTTTGACGACATCGCTTAATGCTTTTTGAAGCAGTGCAGAATCAATGTTCACATCAGATGTAATGAACACAAGCATTGTTGCCATATTTGGATGAATCATACCGCTGCCTTTGGCAATAGCACCAATTTTGCAAGTTTCGCCATCGATTTCAAATTCAAGAGCGATTTCTTTCAATTTTGTATCTGTGGTCATGATACCTTCGGCTGCAATCTGGCTGCCATCATCTGAAAGGTTTGCGACAAGTTCAGGAATACCAGCCTTGATTGGATCAATACTTAATGGTTGACCAATTACACCAGTTGAACCAACGATAACATCACGTTTGTTGATATTAAGTTCGTTTGCGATAAGTTCGCACATTTGTTCTGCGATTTCGATACCGTTCGCATTACAAGTATTTGCGTTACCACTGTTACAGATTACAACTTGTGCCTTTCCATCTTTAAGATTGTCTTTTGTAACAACTAGTGGTGCACCTTTGACCAAGTTGGTTGTATAAACAGCAGCTGCACTTGCAGGCACTGCGCTTAAAATCAAAGCTAAATCTTTTTTAGTTTTGTTTTGTCTTATACCACAGTGAATTCCTGTTGCTTTGAATCCTTGTGGGGCACATACGCCACCTTCTATTTTTTTCATTTCTCTTTCCTTGGTTATCTTGTTTTCAACCCGGCATTTTTTGCCAAGCCCATAACAATATTCATATTTTCTATTGCGGAACCCGAGGCCCCCTTGCCAAGATTGTCAAATCTTGAAACTAATGTAATTCTGTCGTTGTTTCCAAAGACAGAAACTTCCATATCGTCGCGGTCAGAAAAAGCCGCAGCTGATAAAAATCCATTTTCATCATTGTTTTCTGCGAAATGAACAAGTCCATTTGTATACAATGATTTATAGACATATTTTATGTCTTCAATACCACCTTTGATTTTTGTCGCAGGTAAAAATACGACAGTTGCCATACCTTCTAGATATGGTGCAACAATTGGTGAAAACAAAGGTTCCTTTTTCAAACCACAAATTTTTTTCATTTCTGGAATGTGTTTGTGGTTTTGTGAAAGACCATATATTCTTGGTGCTTCAAAAAGGGCAGGTCTGTCTTTTGATTCATATTCTGCAATCATCTTTTTACCGCCCCCAGAATATCCAGTTAACGAATAAGAATACAATATAGTGTTTGCGGAAATGATTCCTTGTTGAACCAATGGGGCGACAAGTGCGATAAAGCCGCTTGCGTGACAGCCAGGGTTCGCAATTCTTTTTGAATTTCTTATTTTTTCTTCTTGGTTTGGCAATTCTGGAAAACCGTATGCCCAATTATCATTTGTTCTGTGTGCGGTCGAGGTATCTATGATAACAGTATTTGGGTTTTCAACCATTTTGACTGCTTCAATGCTTTCTGCATCAGGCAGACAAAGAAAAGCAATATCAGATTCATTAAGTGCTTCCTTGCGTGCAACCGGAGATTTTCTGACTTCTTCTGGAAGGGTGATAATTTTAATGTCAGCGCGCGCAGAAAGTCGGTCAAAAAGACGCAGTCCTGTTGTGCCTTTGCTCCCATCTATAAATATTTTTTTCATACATGTCTCCGTTTGCTGTGTTTTCGAAGGCGATTTTAAGTCTATTTTTACTATAAAATATGACTGCGGTCAAGCAATTTGGACAATTTTTATTGGGGCAGCTGAGTCCTCGATACACAATAATAAAAGGCAGCTGGATTGGCTCGACACTTCGTGTCTGCGCCGCATTCGTTAGCGCTCGAACTTCACTATGTTCGTTCTCGCTTACTCATAGTCGAACCACGCAACTTTGTTGCATGTTTCAACCATCGCTCGCAAAGCAAAAATTAAACCACCCAAAATGGGTGGCTGAATTTTTGGTTGGGGCAGCTGGATTCGAACCAACACTAGCGGAGTCAGAGTCCGATGTTCTACCATTAAACTATGCCCCAAGGCGACTTTTATTATATATTGATAATTATTTTTTTCAATCAAATATTTTTGTAATGCGAAATGGGATTTTTATCATAGTTTCTAATATATAAGATGGCTTGACCTTATAATAATAATGTTCTAGTATGTTGGATAAGTGAAGAAAGGAGAGTATCTAATGAATAAACGTTTTCATAATTTGATTCTTGGGGTTTCGGTATTGCCAGCATTGCTGATTATGCCTGCAATGGCTGGTACTCCATCAACCGGTGATGCTTGGGTTTTTGGTGATGTTGAGTTTACTGGTCAACATGTTGCAGCCAGCCAGGCAGCATTTGGTGGTCGTCGTTTGGCCGACAGCACTGTTGCTGGTAAATATCATAATGTCTTTCCAAAGTATAATATGGTTGGCCAATCATTTGCATTGTCCAACAGTGATGCTTATTTTGGACCGATCACTTTAACATTAGATACTTTGGATGAAACTGATAAGTTTGCATTTAATTGGCAAGCGCCAGATGGGGATGTTAACGCCGATATGGATATTGCAGAGGCTGCAAATATCGGTTGGGGCGAAAAAGATAATCTGGCAGACTTTCAGCTTATTAGTCAAAAATTAGCTACAGCTATGACAAAAGTTTTTTCTGATTTAGGTTATGAAGGTGATGCCTTGACGGGAATGGTGACAGATGGTGTTAACGGTGCAGCAGGTGCTGTTTATGTGATGTCACGCAAAGATACAGATGCTTCTAATGATGGTCTTCTTGCTCTTGATAATGTTGATGCCGTGGTTGACGGTTCAACAATTACTGCTGATAAAATTTCAGTGACAAATAATTCGAAATTGGTATTTGCCAAAAAAGACACTAAATTGTTAAATACTGCAAATAAATTTTATACTGTTGCGGATGATATTATTTCAGATGGTTTAACAATATTAAATGCAAAAACAATCAATATTGATGGTTCGACTTTAGAGGTAAAACCTGAGGCAAAATTAGTAATCAATAATGAAACACCTGATGGTGCAACAACAATTAAAAATGTTTCTTCTGCGTATGGTGCTTTGACGGCTAACGGAAACGGTTCGATATTGCTTGGTGGTGATTCGTTGGTATTTGACAATAACACTTCTTCATCACATGGTGCTGCTTTGTATTTCAAAGATCAGACGGCAGGTAATAACGCAGCAAGACTTATTGCGAATAATATAACATTCAGCAATAACACATCTGATTACAGTTCGGTTAGTGGTGGTGCTGTATTCAGTAGTGGTGGCAATATGTCTATATTGGGTACAACTAATACATTCACAGGAAACAGTGTAACCGGAACAGATGTTTCAAAGTCACATAAACGTGGTGGAGGTGCAGTTGCGAACCAATCTTATGAAGTTGAATCATCATGGGCTTCGGCATTGTCGACAACAAAAGGAAATCCTATTGATGCCACAATGATCATCGGTAAAGAAAACGGCAGCAGTACAAATTTGTTTGAAAACAACTCTTCATCTATGAATGGTGGTGCTGTTATGAATCGTGCTGTTGATACTGATGGTAATGCATATTTGACTATCAATGGAACAACAACATTTAATGAAAACACTGCGACTATGAATGGTGGTGCGATTTACAATTTTGCTGATGCTGGTAAAATAGCAGGACTCTATTTGAATAATGGTACATATACATTTACTGGCAATACAGCGGAAAACGGTGGTGCTATTTATAGCAGTGGTAAAATCACTATTGATGGTGCAACTTTTGAATCTAATGAGGCTACTGGAAACTATGTAAAAACAGATGCTATTGATTTCAAAGGTGGTGGCGCTATCACAATAAATGGTTTGAATGCATATGCTGATATTAAAAACACAACATTCAAAAACAACGTCGCTACTGGATCAGACTCGTTGGCTGGTGCATTGTACGTGTTTTCTGGAACAGCAAAAATAACAAACAGTGTGTTTGATGGAAACAGCGCTGTTTATGGTGGTGCAATTTATACAAGAAATAAAACAGCGACTTCTGATTTGCTTATAAGCAATACAGAATTCAAAAATAACCATGCAGATGAAGTAGGGGCTGTTGCCGTTATTCGTTCTGCCAATATATCTGATACTACATTCAAAGACAATCGTGCAACATCTACGGCTGCCAATTCTGATGGGGCAGGTGCATTGTTCCTTGGTTCAGAATCTTTAACAAGATTAAGTAATGTTAAATTTGAAGGTAATGAATCAGGTGCTTCTGGTGGCGCCATAGCAACACGTAAATCGTCTGGTAATGATAATTCGGTTGCAAAATTAAACATCATAGGTGGTTCGTTCATAGAAAATACTGCTGCTACAAACGGTGGTGCTATTGACAATACACTTTATAATGATGCAGACGGCGAAGGGTATGTATCAATCGTAGGTGCTTTGTTTAAGACAAACCAAGCACAAAACGGTGGTGCCATATATAATCATAGCGAATTAGATAAAGTAGGAAATATGGCTTCAATGCGGTTAACTGGTGCTACATTTACAAACAATATAGCAACAACAAATGGTGGTGCTATATATAATGCTGGTAATTTAGAACTTGTTGGCGCTAATAGATTCGCTGGTAACAAAGCAAACGGTGTTGCAAATGATATTCATAATACTGGAACTTTGAGTATTGTATCTGGAACAACAACACTTGATGGTGGTATTACTGGTGATGGAACTTTGACTATTGCTAATGGTGCAACATTAAACATCGGCAAAGCAACTATCACACAAGGAACAATCAATTTAGGCGGAACATTGATTGCTGAATTGGTTGGTGGTGCAGATCCTATCTTCAATGCAACGACATTTACCAATCTTGGAAACAAAGGTAAATTAAGTTTGTCGATTGAAAGAGAAGGAACATATAATTTGTTCAGCAATGCCGCTTTCGATAAAGCACAAGAACAAGTTACAAGTTCTGTTTATGATTTAGATTGGGACAGCATTGATGGTTCTGTAATCGCAACAAAGAAAACTGTTGAACAGATTGTAGAAGATACAGGTTTGGAAACTGAAAGTGCTTCAACACTTTCTCATATTGCAGATGCAGCTGCAGTCGAAAGTGCTTCAAAACAAATGAGAGAATTATCTCTGAAGTTGCAAGAAAAATTAGCAGAAGCAGCAACAAATCCTGATGCCAAAGCAGAAGTTGAACATGCAACAAAAGCTATACATCCTGAAAAAGAAGCTGTTGCTCAATCTATTGCATCTTCTGTTCAAAACACAGTTGTGAATTTGGCATCAAGTCGTATGGCCACACCAAGAATGGGACGTAATGGTGGTGATGTTAAATTGACAAGCGGTGGTTTCTGGTTCCAAGGTTTGTTTAACAAATCTAAACAAAACGATGCGTTCACTGGAAATACCCGTGGAATCGCATTGGGATTGGACGGAACTTTGAATAAACGTTGGACAATAGGTGCAGGGTATTCAACATCTAATTCTGATATTACCGGCACAGCACGTGATACAAAAATCACTTCGAATACTGCGTTCTTGTATGGTCAATATAAACCGGCCGCTTGGTATTTGAATGCAATTGCAAATTATACCTGGTCTGATTATTCAGAAAAAGGAACTGTCATCGACAATAGAACAATATTCGGTGACTATAGCGTGAATTCGTTCGGTGGTGCATTGGCAACAGGGTATGATTTCAAGAATGGTATAACCCCAGAACTTGGTTTGCGTTATATGCACGTAATGGCAAGTGATTATGCTAATTCATATGGCGTGAAGACACATATGAATGATTCTAATTATTTGACTGGCGTTTTGGGTGGTAAATATATATTCAAAGTTGCTGCAACCAAACATACGGTATTTATGCCGCAATTAAATGCCGGTGTTAAATATGATTTGTTGTCTGATAAAAACCTTGCAACAGTCACAATGCCAGGTGTAGATTCTTACACACTAGAAGGCAAACGTTTAAGCCGCATGGGTGGTGAATTTGGTATTGGTTTGGGTATGCAATATCATAACTTGGAAGTATCTGCAGTTTATGATATTGATGTTCGTGAAAGTTATACTTCTCAAACTGGTATGTTGAAATTCAGAAGCAATTTCTAATCTGAATACATAAAATTAAAACGGTCGCAATCGCGACCGTTTTTTATTTTCTTTCGCGGGCCTGTCTTCTGTAATCTGTAGAATTAAGGCCGGCTTCTATCTGTTGTAAATTAAATTCGGCATCCATTTCACGCATTTGTTTAACCATTATCTTTTCGATTTCAATGCGTTTCTTTTCAAAATCTTCACCACGTAATTTCGGATCAATGTATATAGGTTCACTAATACGGCAAGATATTGTACCAAATAATTTTGGAACCATAAACTTGTCCCATCTGTCCATATATATTGGACGTGAACAAGAAAAACAACAAGGTACAATTGGTGCGCCAGTCATACGTGCAAAATACAACGCACCATCTTGTAAGCGAAGGGAAGGGCCAGATGGTCCGTCAACAGGAACGCACATTGATACATTTTCATCTTTCATAACTTTGACGCCTTCACGTAAAACCGCGACAGCACCGTCTGATGTTGATCCGTAAATCGCACGCATACCAAACAATCTTTGAAGACGTGCCATAATGCGTCCGTCTTTGTGGCGAGATGCGACACAATATGCTTTTACACGCGCAGATTTGATAACCGGTGATAACATCGCACAACGTCCGTGAAAGAACACAAAAACCACAGGCTTTTTACGATAGTTTCTTAATGATTTCGTGTTTGTGAACTTGTGCCGCGATGTAAGGAATATAAACCAAGTAAGTGCCGCTAAAATTGATACGATAAGCCATTGCAAAATAGAATTGCCCAAAATTGGGGTCCAAAAAGCTTTCCAAAGTTTTCTTAAAGTTTGATACATAATCTTTAATTTTATCAACAAAAAAGCCATTTTGCAAATCTTAACGCTCGTCTTGACAAAAATAGTTTTTATACTATATTTACAGTGTGTAAGGGGGCACGTAAGATGCAAACTAAACAAAATATAAGAATAGTTCCTGTTTTTAACCAAATGGCCAGCCCAAAAATCTGGCACGATTTTGCGCGCCTTGAATTATTATGTGACACTGTTGTGCATGGTTTATCTATAGAAAAAACAGGTATGGCAGATAAGATAAACAGTCATAAAAAAGTTTGGGAAAGCAAAAAAAATTGTTTTGCCTTTGCTGCGTATGACGAAAATATAATGGTGGGCTTTGCCAGTGGGCACATGAATGCCGAAAAAGAAATGTATCTTTGGAATTTATATGTTAATCCACAATATCATGGTATTGGTATAGGTTCTGAATTGTTAAAGCAAGCCGAATGTGCATCAAGTCTTGTTGCTTCAAAAATGAGTACGATTGCACTAACGGAAACTGTAACGACTTTTTACGAAGAACGTGGTTATCACAATGATGATAATCGTAATATGTTGAAAATATTACCAAAACATATGGTTGGTGTTGTTCCTGTATTCAAATCATTACGTGGGTTAAATGCAAAACTCAAAGTTGATTATGACAAGGAAGTTGTAAAACAATGTAAAAACCAACCAATGTTCGTTTATGTGACATATACTGGTGAAATAGATGCTGTTACTGTTCGTACCCCGGCCAAAGACGTACATGTTTGGACTAATCAGAACAAACGCGGTATGGCAGAGTTTTATAAAAAACTATTATTAATGGCAATGTCAAAAGTGAAATAAAAAAACCGCCCAAATGGGCGGTGTTTTTTACAATGTTTTATCTTACATCATTCCTGGCATAGCGCCTGGTGTTTGATTGTTTGATTTTTCTTCTGGGATTTCAGACATCACTGCGCCAGTAGTCAAAAGAACACCTGCGGTTGATGCAGCCGCTTGGATGGCTGTCTTTACCACCTTCGCCGGATCGATAATTCCAGATTTCATCATATCGACATATTCACCGGTTTGTGCGTTGTATCCGAAATTGTAATCGGTGTTTTCCATAATTTTGCCAACAACAATCTCGCCACTTACACCAGCATTTTCTGCAATTTGCATACAAGGTGAAATGATTGCGCGGCGGACTATATCAATACCAACATTTTGATCTTGGTTTGCGCCGGTTAAACCTTTTAATGATTCTGTCGCGCGAACCAATGCGACACCACCACCAGCAACAATACCTTCGGCCACAGCGGCACGTGTAGCAGCCAATGCGTCGTCAACGCGATCTTTCTTTTCTTTGACTTCAACTTCGGTCATGCCACCAACATGGATAACTGCGACACCGCCGACCAATTTCGCCAAACGTTCAGCCAATTTTTCACGGTCATAATCGCTTGTTGTTTCAGATAAAGATTTACGGATTTCGTCAGCGCGTGCTTTGATTGCATCGCTGTCGCCATCACCGTTGACCAATAAAGTTTTATCTTTAGAAACGACAACACGTTTTGCAGAACCCAAAACTGATTGATTGATGTTTTCAAATGTCATACCCATATCATCAGATATAACTGTGGCACCTGTGACAATTGCAATATCTTTTAACATTTCTTTGCGGCGATCACCAAAACCAGGGGCTTTGACAGCACAAACTTTCAAACCACCACGCAAACGGTTCAAAACCAATGTTGCCAATGCTTCGGATTCAACGTCTTCGGCAATAATCAACAATGGACGCCCCGATTGTGCGATTGGTTCCAATATAGGAAGCAATGCTTGCAAGCCGGTGATTTTCTTTTCAGAAACCAAGATTGCTGCATTTTCCAATTCTGCCAACATTTTTTCGCTGTTTGTTACGAAATAGGGTGACATAAAGCCCTGATCGAATTGCATACCTTCGACTACATCGATTTCTGTATCCAAACCTTTGGCTTCTTGGACGGTGATAACACCTTCTTTGCCAACTTTTTCCATAGCATCAGCAATTTTTTGACCGATATCGGAATCGCTGTTCGCAGAAATTGTCGCGACCTGTGCGATTTCAGATGAATCTTTGACAGGGCGTGCATGTTTTTCAATGTCCGCCACAACTGCTTCGACCGCGATATCAATACCGCGTTTCACATCCATTGGATTCATACCAGCAGCAATAACACGACGCCCCTCTTTGAAAAGGTTTTGTGCTAAAACAGTTGCTGTTGTTGTTCCGTCACCAGCACTGTCACCAGCGCGTTTTGCAACTTCTTGAATCATTTTTGCGCCGATATTTTCAGCATTATCTTTTAATGAAACTTCTTTTGCGACTGTAACACCGTCTTTTGTTGCCACCGGTGCACCATATGCGCGTTCAATCACAACTGTGCGGCCCTTTGGTCCCATTGTGATTTTTACAGCGTTTGCCAATTTATCAACACCCGCTGCCAATTTATCAGTATTAAAAACAATATCTTTTGCCATTGTTTATTCCTTTTATAAAATCCCAAGTATGTCTGATTCTTTGATTAAAACGTAATCTTTTCCGTCAATTTTTACTTCATTCGCAGATGCTGCCCATTTAGCAAATAATACAACATCATCTTTTTTGACGGTTACAGGAATCTTTTGTCCATTTTCATAAATACCATCGCCAGTCGCAATCACGCGTCCGCGGGATGGTTTTTCTTTTGCGTTATCCGGTATAATAATTCCACCGGCTGTTTTATTTTCTTCTTCGATTCTTTCTAGTAAAATATAGTTATGCAATGGTTTAAACATTATAAACGCTCCTTTGCTATGCCTGAAATATAGTTCAAAAAAACAGTATTTCAAGCCTTGATTTTATATATATTTAGAGTGTATATTTATCTATATGTAAACCAAAGGGGAAAACGGTGTATAACAAAGATAATGTTTTTGCAAAGATTTTACGTGGGGAAATCCCAAATAAAACTGTTTACAGTGATGATTATGTGCTGGCTTTTTACGATGTTGCACCACGTGCCAAGGTGCATGTTTTGGTAATTCCGCGCGGTGAATATACCGATATCTTTGATTTTACACAAAACGCCCCGGCTGAATTACAAACTGCTTTTTGGTGTGGCGTTCGTAACACTGTTGAAAAACTAGGCCTGCGTGACAATTTCAGAACTGTTGCTAACACCGGTCGTGGGGCAGGTCAATCTGTGATGCATTTCCATATACATATAATGAGCGATGAAAGATTTGTCGAAGACTTTTAATATACGCGTAACACCGCATGCGAAACAAAACAAAGTCATTGAAAGCGACGGTGTTTTGCGTGTTTATACAACTGTTGCGCCCGAAAATGGGCGCGCAAACAGTGCTGTTATTGAATTATTATCTGATTATTTGGATGTACCGAAATCCAGAATTAAAATCTTAAAGGGTTTAACTGGCCGCAACAAGATCGTCACCGTTGATTAATCTTTTAATAAGATCTTCAGGGGCGTTCACCACATGTAAATTGTAAGAATCAGCATTTGGCATAAACCCTTCACTTTGCATATGTGTCATAACTTGACCGAATATTTCCCAGTATTTTGCTGTATTCATCATATATATCGGTTTACAAGATTCGCCAACCTGTTGTTTGGTCATAATATCTGTCATTTCATCAAGTGTCCCAATTCCACCCGGTAAAATAACAAAAGCATCAGACAGATCAAACATCTCTTCTTTGCGTGCGGACAAACCATCAACAATTTTCACATTTATGTCTTTGTGAGCTGGTTCTTGAAGTGACACAACGTGTGTTGTCGATATCCCGATAACTTCACCGCCGTTTTCAATAGCTGCGCTGGCAACTGTTCCCATTAAACCGACATTTCCACCACCAAACACAAGGGTGATCTTGTTTCTTGCCAATAATTCCCCAATTTTACGAGCGTCCCGTGCAAATTCTGGGTTGTTGCCCAATTGATGTCCACAATAAACTGCCACAGATTTAATTTTTTTATTCATTTGCCTTTTTCCCTTTATTTTTCGAAATTATACCATAAAATAAGTTTGTTATGAATCAAAAGTTTGCGGATTTTATTGATAAATACAAAGAATCTAAAATGGCTGTCGCGGTTAGTGGCGGCGTAGATTCTATGTGTTTGCTTTATTGGCTATATGAAGTTGGTGCGAACATCATTTGTTTACATGTTAACCATAAATTGCGCCCAGAGGCAGATATTGAAACAGAATATGTTGTGGATACTTGTAAGAAATTAAATATTCCATGTGAAGTATTTTATTGGGATGATGATAAACCCGCTAATGGTTTGGAAGCTGCCGCCAGGGAAGTCAGATATAAAATGATGACGGATTTCTGTCATGAAAATAATATTGAATATCTTTTGACTGCCCATCAAAGCGATGATCAAATTGAAACATTTTTAATGAACCTTTCTCGGGGAAGTGGTTTGTATGGTTTGGCTGCTATGATGCAAGAATCTGAAAGGGATGATATTAAGATTTTACGTCCGCTTTTAAATGTACCGCGCGCCGAAATAAAAAAATATTGTGATGATAATGGCATTAAATATTTTGTCGATTCCATGAACAGTGACGAACATTATACCCGTGTGAAAATCAGAAAAAACAGACATCTTTTGAACGATGACCTGGGAATAACCGATGCGCGAATTTTATTGGCAATTCAAAATCTTTCACGAACACGTGAATGGATGGACAAGTATATAGAATCTCGTGTTGAAATGGTTGTTCGTTCGTGGGGTGCGTTGTTTGCTTCTTCTTTTTTATTTGACGAAGCAGAAGAAATTAGATTAAAGTTTTTGGGAACTTTGATTCAAAAAATTGGTGGGGATATTTATCCGGTACGCTTGAATTCTTTACAAACGGCACTATCTAAATTGGGTGCTGATTGTAAGTTTACATTGGGACATTGCACGATTCGAAGATTGAATGACAGAATCTTGATTGTTCCAGAAGGAAAAAGAACAAGTTTTAGGAAAAGACATGATAAAAGAAAACATATTTAAAAAGAAAGATGGTTCAAGATTTTATTTAATCGCATTCATTGTATTGTTCGTTGCTTTGTTTGCGCGCATATTATTTGTTGGTGGTAATTCACCAATAAAAACTGATACCCAAATCAAGGCGCCAATAGAATTATCTTTTTCTGATGTATTACGTCGTGCGAACGATATTAAAACAATGGATATTAACAAAGACAGCGTCGCAACAGGGGTATTGAAAGATGGGACACCATATCACGCAACAATTACTTACAATCCAGAATTGTTAGAAAAGATATCTAAAAATGGCGCTGTTGTTTCCATCAACAATCGTGATTCAATGTGGGACGGTGTTGCAAAATGGTTACCAATTTTGGTAAGTGCATTATTCCTTATCTGGTTATTACGTATTATGCGTGGTGGAAATAGTGGTGGTGGTATCACACGCAGTTTGATTGGTCAAAACCCAACAAAAATTACAACAGGTAAAACAAAAACAACTTTCAAAGATGTTGCTGGTATTGACGCGGAAAAACAAGAATTGATGGAAGTTGTTGAATTTTTGAAAAACAAAGAAAAATTCAAAGCACTTGGTGCGCGTATTCCACGTGGTATTTTATTATCAGGCGAACCAGGTACTGGTAAAACTTTGTTGGCGCGTGCAGTTGCAGGTGAAGCAAATGTCCCTTTCTTTGCTACATCAGGAAGTGATTTTTCCGGTATTATCGTTGGTCTTGGCGTTGCGAAAATCAAAGAAATATTTGAATTGGCAAAACGTAATGCACCATGTATTTTGTTTATTGATGAAATTGATGCTATTGGACAAAGCCGCAGTAAACATTCGCTTAATGACAATGATCGCGAACAAACACTTAATCAGTTACTGATTGAAATGGACGGCTTTTCAAATGATACAGGGATCATAGTTATCGCCGCGACAAATCGTCCTGATATGTTGGACAAGGCTTTGTTGCGTCCTGGTCGTTTCGACAGACAAATCAACATTGATTTGCCAAATTTGGAAGGGCGTCATGACATCTTGAATTTACATGCTAAAAAATTCAAAATCGGTGAACATGTATCAATGATGGATGTTGCACGCGGCACAACTGGGTTCAGTGGTGCTGATTTGGAAAATCTTTTGAATGAAGCGGCACTTCATGCAGTACGTATAGGGCATAAAGTTGTTGAACAAAATGATATCGAAGAAGCACGCGACAAGATTTTGATGGGACCAAAAAAGAACCGTAAAATCCGTCCAGAAGATACCAAACTTACGGCGTATCATGAAGCAGGGCATGCGTTCCTTAGCATACATTACAGTGATATCACAGATCCAATACACAAGGCGACTATTATCCCACGTGGTCAAGCATTGGGAATGGTGCAACATTTACCTGTTGATGATAAGGTATCAATGACATTGGAAGAAGTTCGTGCGAACCTTGCTATTGATTTAGCAGGTCGTGCTGCCGAAGAAATATTCTTTGGTAAAAATAAAATTACCACAGGTGCTGCATCTGATATTGAAATGGCGACACGTCTTGCACGTCGTTCTGTCACAATGGCTGGACTTTCAGAAAAGATTGGTATGGTTGCGATTAACCAGGCAAATACTTTTGGTCAAAGAATTGCGCTGGAAAATGCATCTGAAAAAACAGCCGAAGCTGTTGATGCAGAAATTCGTGCGTGGATAGATTCTGCGTATAAAGATGCCAAAACTTTGGTTTCGAAAAATAAAGCTACAGTTGAAAAAATCGCAAAGGCATTGTTGGATAAAGAAACATTATCTGGCGAAGAAATTCGTGAAATTGTTTCTGGTAAGAAAGTTGTCGCGAAAAAGAAATCAACCAAGACAGCCAAAAAATCACATGCAAAAAAATAATGAAGTAAAATTTGAAGTTCTTCATTTGCCACCAACGAACACAAATTCGTTATTGGTAAGTGTCGGAACAGATGCTGTTATTTTTGATGCTTGGGGTAAAGCAAAAGATTGGGAAAAAGTGTTGCTTGAACGTGGATTAAAATTGCGTGCTATATATTCAACACATGGACATCCTGATCATATATCTGCGGCGCCAAGTTTGGCTCGCGCTTTTAATGTTGATTGGTTTTTAAATGCAAATGATAATTATTTAATTGGTTGGGGGAATGAAATATTGGATATGTTCGATATTCCACATATTCATGATAATTATAAAAAGCCAATAAATATATCTGCTGGATCTATCGAAATATTACCAGATATTCAAATGGAAATTATGGAAAGCCCTGGACATACACCTGGTGGTTTAATGTTCTATTTTCCAAAATACAAGATTCTGTTAACAGGTGATACGCTTTTTGCGGACAGTCATGGTCGTTTCGATTTCCCAGGTGGTGATCACGAAGCACTACATCAATCTATTCATAATTTATATGACATGGATTTGGACGACGAAACTTATGTCGTTCATGGACATGGTATGGATACAACAATTGAATGGTTAAAAAAACACAACCCTTTTTTCAAAGCGTAAATACCAATACGCGATTTATTCCGGCCAGATCCGTTTCAACGCGTTCAAATTTCCAGCCATAAAAATTAAATATTTTTATAATTTGATTTGATTGTCCGACACCGATTTCAAGATATATTTTACCATACGCTTTCAGCAATTTTTTTGCGTTTTTCGCGATTTGCTCATATGCATAAAGTCCATTGTTTTTTGCGTATAAAGCGATTCGTGGATCAAAGGTTGCACCAATATCAACACGTTTGTCCCCATATTTTATATATGGTGGGTTTGAAACAATAATGTCAAATTTGTCGTCAGATTTAAAATTCGCAAAATTGGCATGTTTTGTTTTTATTTGATTACCAAGGTTTAATTTTTTTATGTTTCTTTTCGCAACACGCAATGCCGCCTTGGATTTGTCAATCGCGACACCTGATGTGTTTGGTATGTTTTTACAAAGTGCGCAAATTATACATCCTGTGCCTGTACCAAGATCAAGAATAGAGCGGTTTTCATTTGTATCGCAATCTTTGATGACTGCTTCGACAAGTGTTTCTGTATCTGGACGTGGGTCAAGTGTATGTTTGTTTGTATAAAATTCAATACCATAAAACCATTTTGAATGAATTATCTTTGCCACAGGCATACCGCGTTTTAATAAATGCGCATAATAAACAGTCCGCATCCAAGATATTTTTGGATATTTAGTTGTGATAATTCGGGCGGCACGAACGTCACCAGATTTTTCTAAAATTGCGAACGCTTGATTTATATTCATATTTTTATTATAATGCCCCCTATGGAAAAAGCAAAAATTATTATCAAAAAGATGTATGCCGGATTGGCGAAATCTTGTAAAAAGTTGGGCAATATTCATGTGTTGTCTCGTGTTGTTTTATATGTTGCAATATTTATGATTGTGGCCGCTATCGGTGTTGTTTGTTTTTACAAGCCGGCGCGCGATGTGGTCTTTTCGCATGAATCGCACACTGTTGTTACGGTAAAGTCCGGTGACACACTTTCCAAGATATTGGGAAGTAATGGTTTTTCAATGCGTGATATTGATGTTATATCAAAGAATTTGAAAAAGGATGCTGACTTTACAACATTGCGTGCTGGCCGCGACAAGATTGATTTTGTGCGCGCAAACGAAGATGCACCAATATCAAAAATCATAATTGAAAATGGCCCTTGGAACAGAATTGAAATTGATTGTGGCACACCTGATACATGGCAATGCCAAAAAATAGAAATAGAACGCGATACCCGCATTGCGTACAAAGAAGGCGAAATAGCCCAGGGCAGCAGCTTCTATCTTTCTGCAATGGAAGCAGGTATCCCAGAAGGCATCATATTGGATGTCTATGATTTGTTGGCTTTTGAAATGGATTTTGAACGTGATATTCGCGCAGGGCAAAAGTTCTATGTTTTATACGAAGAAAACTTTGCGTCGGATAAAAAGGTTGAAAACGGACATGTTTTAGCTGTGTCATTTGATGCTTTGCGTGGCAATGTTCAGATGTATCGCTATGTAAAACCAGATGGTAAATCTGGATACTATGATGAAAACGGTAATGGTGCGATTAAATCTTTAAAAAGAACACCAATCAACAACGCAAAAATCACATCAAAGTTTTCTGGTGCACGCAAACATCCGGTATTAGGTTTTACCCGCGCACACAAGGGCGTTGATTTCCGCGCTCCAACCGGAACACCAATTCCAGCCGCCGGCTCTGGTCGTGTTATCGCACGCAGTTTTAATCGCGGACATGGTAACTTTGTAAAGATAAGACATAATGGAACATTTGAAACTTTGTATGCGCATATGTCTAAATTTGCAAAGGGTGTAAATGTTGGAACAGTTGTGCGCCAGGGACAAATTATCGGATACGCTGGGTCAACCGGAATGTCCACAGGTCCACACTTGCACTATGAAGTTATCAAAAATGGCGTTCATGTAAATCCAATGACTGTTAAATTGCCAGCGATAGATAATTTGGATGCTGCGAATAAAAAGTTGTTTATGGAAAGAAAAGCATTGATAGATTCTACAATTAAATCTTTGAAAGAAGACCCATCTCAGATTGTTCGTTTAACAGACGATGAAAACCAAAAGGATAAAAAATGAAAAAACTGCTCGCTTTAACTTCTGTATTGGCTTTAGCCGCATGTGGTATTTCTCAAGAAGATATCGCAAAACAAGATGCAGATTTTGCAGGTTGTGAAAGAATTGCAACAAGTGCGACACATCTGGTTTATAAATGTCCATCTGACCAAGAATGGATTGTTAATTTGAAAAAAGAAGGTGTTGAACCAAATGCTTTATTCCAAAATGGCAAGGGTTTAAAAGGTGATTGGTGGAATGTCGCAAATGCGGATACAGAACATACATTAGTGGAAGTTGTATATGGCAAATATGGCAAAGGTTGCAAGGAAAACTTTCATTACAGAACAGTGATTAAACCAATTAACGTTGAAACAAAAGAATTTTATGCGGTGATTGGTTGCAAATAATAAAAACCGCCACAACGGCGGTTTTTATTTTTATTTTTTTGCGCTTACAAATAATGCGAACAGCCAGCCAAAAAATGTCCATCCAAACATCCATGAACCCATACGTGTACGCATTCTGTCGTATTTTGAACGGTCGTTTGCGGCGGCTAAATATGCAGGGGTCAATATTATGGCTACAAAAATAATTGCGACCACAATATATTTCAGAATAAATAAAATTTCATTCCACGATACCATTTTATATTCCGTATTTTGCACTTGTTCCTAATTCTTCTTCGATTCGGATCAATTGGTTGTATTTTGCCATGCGGTCTGTGCGTGACATAGAACCTGTTTTAATTTGACCAGCATTTGTTGCCACAGCCAAATCAGCAATTGTTGTATCTTCTGTTTCGCCACTGCGGTGTGAAACGATAACACCATAGTTTGCATCCTTGGCCATTTTGATTGCGGTCAATGTTTCGGTCAACGAACCAATCTGATTCACTTTGATAAGTATTGCATTTGCACATTTACTTTCAATACCTTTTTTTAAACGAATCGGATTTGTTACGAACAAGTCGTCGCCAACCAATTGGCATTTATCACCAATGGTTGCTGTTAATTCTTTCCATGCGTCCCAATCTTCTTCGGCCAATGCATCTTCGATAGAAATTATTGGATACTTTGAAATTAGATCTTTATAAAATTCAATCATTTCAGATGCTGTTTTTGTCGCGCCTTCGAAATGATAAACACCATCACTGTAAAATTCAGAAGAAGCGACATCTAAACCAATAGACACATCGCGACCTGGAACATAGCCTGCAACTTTGATTGCTTCGACAATGGTATCCAATGCTTCGGCACAAGTATTAAAGTTTGGAGCAAAGCCACCTTCGTCACCAACATTTGTTGAATGATGTGATTTTTTCAAAATAGATTTCAAATTATGAAAGATTTCAGATCCCATGCGAATCGCCATAACTTCATCTTTGGCACCGTTTGGAATAATCATAAACTCTTGTGCATCCAAACCATTATCAGCATGTGCGCCACCGTTAACAATGTTCATCATTGGACGTGGTAATACACATGGATTTGGATTGTCAAATATGTTTGCAATATGCTTGTAAAGTGGTATGTGTTGTGCGTTTGCTGCTGCATGTGCAACCGCCAACGATACAGATAAAATCGCATTGGCACCTAGTTTTTCTTTGTTTGGTGTGCCATCAATTTCCAACATTTTATTATCAATTTCAGATTGATTTAATGCGTTCATACCAATCAAAGCGGGAGCAATAATTTCGTTTACATTTTGAACGGCCTTGAAAACAGATTTGCCCATATATTTATCGTCACCATCTCTTAATTCCAGTGCTTCGAAAGATCCTGTGGATGCACCAGATGGAACAGATGCACGACCAAATGAACCATTTTTTAACCAAATATCACATTCAACAGTTGGGTTCCCACGGGAATCCATAATTTGACGCGCATAAATCTTTTCAATGCTAAACATATCTATCCGTCCTTTTATTAAAATTACATAGTGAAGTTTTCGCCCAAATAAACTTTTTTAACCATTTCGTCTTTCACGATTTCGTCAGTTGTTCCGTGTTTTAAAATCATTCCATCATGTAACACATAACTGCGATCTGTAATTCCAAGTGTTTCACGAACATTGTGGTCGGTAATAATAACGCCAAGTCCACGATGTTTTAATTGAGACACCAGTTCACGAATTTCATTTACAGCAATAGGATCAATTCCTGCGAAAGGTTCGTCTAATAAAATAAATTTAGGATCGTTAGCCAAGGCACGTGCAATTTCAACACGACGACGTTCGCCACCAGATAATGCAGTCGCAGGACTTTTGCGTAAGAATTCAATTGAAAATTCGTTAAGCAATGCGTTCAATTTTTCTTCGCGTTTTTGACGATTCGGTTCGACTATTTCAAGAACAGCCATAATATTATCTTCGACAGAAAGACCACGAAACACACTGTTTTCCTGGGGTAAATATCCAATGTGAAGGCGTGAACGTTGATAAAAGGGCAGGTGTGTAATATCTTGGGAATTCAAAAATATTTGACCGCTGGATGCAGCAAGTTGTCCAGTAATACAATAGAACGCGGTTGTCTTGCCGGCGCCGTTTGGACCAAGTAATCCAACGGATTCGCCCTGATTTGCAATCATGGATATATCGCGTAATACGACACGTTTTCCATAATTTTTTGATAAATGTTCTACTTTTAATACAGATTTTTTTATCATAATTGTATCACCATTTCGTCTGTTAAAATTTTATCGCCAGTGCTCGAATCAACACGAACCTTGCCCTTTAACTTTAATAGTTTACTTTTAAGGTTAAATTGTCCAGTTGTTGCAGAGATTTTATCGGTTATTTTTTTATTATCTGTTACGCGCACAATATTTCCAGATGGTTTTTCAAGAAAGATTATATCAGGTTTGTTATATTCTTTACGGCCTGTTTGTGCGTAAATCTTGAAAGGGTTGCTGTCTTTGTCTGTGCCAACAAAATATGCATTTGTCATTTTGAATTGGTTTGTAACGATGTCGTGCATATTGATCGCACTTATCGGTGTCCATAATATTTGTTTTGTTAAAAGTGACGCGGCCACCAATACAACAACCATGACCAAGCCCCAGCCAGTAAAGAAAAATTGCCAAAGGCGGGTAAGCCGTTTGTGTTTTGATATAATTATAAAATTGCGTTGATTTTGTTGCATAATGACAGTGTAGCCATTTATAAATAAAAATGCAATTTTTATATTTATATAATCTTTTTTTTGTGATATAATACATTAGAGAGAGATGAAGAAGATTTTATCTATCTTTGCAATTGCCACGTTTGCTGTGATGTCTGTATCACAGGCTGCTGTCAATGTCAAAAAGGCTGCGCCTGTTGCAACTAAAAAGGTGGACAAGGTTGAATCTGCAACCAGTTTGGTGCCTACGGTTCTTGGCCTTGTTAGCAGCGTTCAGACATTGAATGCGCAACAACAACAATTAAGTGCTGATTGTGCACCAACATCTGATGAAATAAGTACAGTCAATGATTTGGTTAAAGAATGGGCGAAATTAGGTGAAACAACTGCTGAATCCGCCGCAAGCGGTTTGGGAAAACTTCAAAAAGATGGATATAGTGAATGTATACGCGATGATGACGAAGGCAAAGGTTGTTACGATACTTTCCACAGTTCTGCAGACATAGAAACTATATGGCAAGATTTTCCGAAAGTAAGTTCCGCACAAAAGTGCGAAGATGGCAACAGTAAAAAATGCACAACTGTTTCCAATATTTACGATATTTTTGGTAAAATACCATTTTCTGATGAAGACTATACAAAATCAGAAGCCAAGAAAGTCGCAAAGATAAAAGAAAAGGCTTTGCGTTGCTCTGATTCCAAACTTAAAGCAGCAAAGCGTGAATTATATGGCGGTTTCTTGACGCAAACACTTGGCAGTGTTGGACAATCAAGCGGTGCCGCAGGAACTGCATCTGTATTGGAAACTGTATCTTCGATGGGTGGCAGCGGTGATTTTAAATCTATGTTGCCTTCACTTGGTAGTATGGCAACCCAAATGTTAGATAAATAATATCTGAAATTTTTTGTTAAAAAGCACACAATCGTGTGCTTTTTCGCTTTACTAGATTTTGAAAAAAATGTATAATTAGTATGATATAAAACAAGGAAAGGGAATTATTATGAGAAACAAATACTATGTATCAACTTTATCTTTGGTTGCATGTATCGCTGTTGCGGGCTGTGTTGGAACCGAAAATGAATACACAGAATATGAAATGCCTGCGGTTGAATATGTGGAAAACCTTAATGTTAATGATGCTCCTCATCAAGATTCCTTTTTGAATCAATTGGCAATGAATTACCGTTCGTTTGCAATTTATAATGCAAGAACAAGTGGTTACCCAGATATTGCTGAATTGTTTGCACAAAAATCTATTGGGGCGTTTTCTGGTGAAACACCTTTTCCTGAATCATTGGATAATTGGCAAATTGACAATGAAAGCGAAAAATATGAAATCTATGCGGCTTATAACGATTTAATTGAAGAATTAAAAGACGATGCTTCTATTATACAACCTCAACTTGCCGCTGAAGCCCAGGCTAAATTTGATTGTTGGATAGCTGCTGCGTCAAGTGATCAAAATGCAACAGCAAAGGAGTGCAAGGCTCGTTTCCAACATTCTTTGAGAACATTGAAAGAATGTGCAATGGGGAAAGTAGTTGCACCAACACGTGTAAAATCTGAAAATCTTACACCAAAAGTAGCAGAAGAAAAATATTATCCTGAAACACGTCGTTTGAATGCGATGGCTGGTGTTTCTCGTTCTCGTGAAGGTGTCGTGATAGTTAACAATGTAAATATACCAGCTAATCTGGTTCAACCTGTTCCTGTTCAACCAATGGTGTTCAATCAAAATATTTATGGCGGTGATGAAAATTCAACATCAGGCGATGATGTTATCAATGCTACAGAATCCGAAAGTCCGAAGGGTGATTTTGTATCAAGGGATGAATTTGTTGATATGATGATGGCAATGCGCGCTGAATTGGCTGCGATAAATGCCCGTTTGGATGGTATGGGTGATAAACCACAAACTATTGATAATAAAACTGTTATCAAGGTTCAACAGATTCCATTAGAACCGAAACAACGTGTTATGGAAGAAATCTTTGAAGTAAGATTTGATTTTGATAAATCAGCAATCAAACCAGAATACGAAGATATTATCAGAAAGTTGGCCGCAACAACCCAGGCAAATAAAAATGTAAAGGTTTCTGTGGTTGGGCATACCGATACTGCTGGATCAAGTTCTTATAACTATGCATTGGGTGGTCGCAGGGCAGAGGCCGTTCAAAAGATGTTGATTGAATATGGTATACCTTCTTCACAGATTATTGCTGTGTCTGCCGGTGAAGAAGATTTGAAGATTCCAACACCAAACAATACACCAAATGCTGAAAACCGTCGAGTTCGTGTTGTAAAAGAAGTTCAGTATACAGAACCTGTGCAACCTGCGCCAATCGTCGTGGAAGAATATTCTGAAACAGACGAATGCGAAGAGTGCAACAAATAGGGGACAGATATGAAAATAAACAAGGAAATAGAGTTTTAAAAAATATTGACAAATATACTTGACAAAAATATTTGTTTGGTATATTATAGGGTTAATTGATAGAGAGATAAAAGCGTAAAAGGTATTAAAAATGGCAGATAAAGATTTTAGTAAAGGAATAAAAAAAGCCCAGAAAAGGGTGGATATTATGGAAAAATTGAATGCCAGTATAAAAAAGCTTGGTGGTAATACTATTGTTGCTCCAAAAGATCAACAATATTCCTAATATTCATGTGTTTTTGCGGTCTGTTTGTTCGGGCCGCTTTTTGTTCTCCTTGACTTTTTCTCTGTTTTTCTCTATAATTATGTTATCAAAGCGACGGAATTCTTCGTTCGCGATTTCCACAAAAAGGTTTTTTTATGCATGTAAATGAATTAAAGACAAAGTCTCCTCAACAGTTGTTGAAGATGGCTGAAGATATGGGGATTGAAAATCCTTCTCAATTAAACGTTCAACAGTTGCGTTTCGCGGTTATGCGTGTTTACGCTGCTGATAAATCTATTGTTTTGATTGGTGACGGTGTTTTGGAACGTATGCCGGATGGCTTTGGTTTCTTGCGCGCCCCGGAAAGCAATTATTTGGCAGGACCAGATGATTTGTATGTTTCACCTAATTTAATTAAAAAGTACGGATTAAAGACAGGTGATTATGTCGAAGGTCAAATCCAGGCACCACAAAATGAATCTGAACGTTATTTTGCATTGGAAACGATTGAACGTGTTAATGGTGAAGACCCTGAAAAATTGCGTCATCGTATTTCTTTTGATGATATGACCCCATTATATCCAGATGAAAAATTACAAATGGAAGTCGTTAACGATACAGACAAGGGACGCAATTTGTCTGCACGTGTAATTGACTTGATTTCACCAACCGGAAAGGGACAACGTTCTTTGATTGTTGCGCCACCAAGAACTGGTAAAACAGTCATGTTACAGAACATTGCTCATTCAATCGCAACAAATTATCCAGATGTGAAATTGATTGTGCTTTTGATTGACGAACGTCCAGAAGAAGTTACTGATATGCAACGCAGTGTTCGTGGTGAAGTTATTTCTTCGACTTTCGATGAACCTGCAACACGTCATATCCAGGTTGCTGAAATGGTTATTGAAAAAGCAAAACGTTTGGTCGAAGCAGGTCAAGATGTTGTTATATTGCTTGACTCTATTACCCGTTTGGGACGTGCGTATAATACAGTTGTTCCATCAAGTGGTAAGGTGTTAACAGGTGGTGTTGATGCTTATGCGTTGCAAAGACCAAAGCGTTTCTTTGGTGCTGCACGTAACATCGAAGGTGGTGGGTCTTTGACTATTATCGCAACAGCTTTGATTGATACAGGTTCCAAGATGGACGAGGTTGTTTTCGAAGAATTCAAAGGAACAGGTAACAGTGAAATTATTTTGGATCGCAAATTATCTGATAAACGTGTGTATCCTGCAATAGATATTACAAAGTCTGGTACACGTAAAGAAGATTTGTTGGTTTCAAAAGATACTTTATCAAAAATGTATGTTTTGCGTCGTATTATAAATCCTATGGGCACATTGGAAGCAATGGAGTTCTTGTTGGATAAATTAAGATTGACCAAAACGAATGAAGATTTCTTTAATTCGATGAATCAATAAATAAAACCGCCATCATGGCGGTTTTTTAGTGGGAAATATAATGACAAAAATATATTTAATAATGTTGATGTGCGCCATAACTGTTGGTGCATATTTTTATGGGTTAAGCGTTGGTAATTCAAAATGTGAAATAGGGCATTTTCAAAATCAAATAAATACCAACAACCAAAATAAAACAAACGAAAGGATTGTAAATGATACGGTTTATAAAACTGGGGTGGCTGATATTCGTCGCATCTTGCGCGATAAATACACAATCGCAGACTAGGGCGCTTTGTAATTGTGAAATTATTTATGGTCACACATCAGATTGGGAAAATATAAGTGATGATTTAGCCCGCAATATATATAAACATAATTTGAAATGCGAAAATTAGTCAAATGTTTTTGCGATTATACCGATCAATTCGCGAACGATATTTTCGCTTTGCGTGTCGCCAGAAACAGCATATTCAACAAATTCAAAATTAAGTGCATCACGAAACTCGTTTACGAAATTACGTGCACAATCAAGTGATAATCCATCGTGTTCTGGCACCCAAACATCTTTGAATATTTTTGGATCAATTCCATCAAAATCAAAAGATACAACAAATTTCTTGTTGCCGATTCGTGCTCGAATAGCGTCGAAAGCATGTTTCCAATCTGATGGTGTTCTTAATTGTGCCGATGTGCGGTAAAAAATATTACTGTCTTTTACAAATTGAAGTTCCGAAGGTTCAAAAGAACGTGACCCAATAAAAAATAGATTTTCAGGTTTTAATGAAGGTACTTTTTTTTGTAAAGATAACCAACGTTCATCGCCTTCGCCAAGAAGATGTCGCACATTAGTTCCATGTGGCGATCCTGTGGCTTCGCGTTTAGAACTTTCTGGTGTGTGAATATCGAAATGTGCATCAAAATAAATTAAACATATATCTTCGTCTGGATATTGATCCGCAATCGCTGCAAAATGTGAAAAGTTTACACTATGGTCGCCACCAATAAAAATATGTTTTTCGTGTGGTGTGTTTTTATATATTTTTTTGTGCACATTAAAAGCATCAAGGAATCTATCTTTGGCACATTCTTCTGTGCTGATTTTACCAGATGTTATAATTTTCCAGTCATCAGCAGGAAACATTTTTTGAACTGTGCGCGGAGCCAAAGCTGGCCCCCCATCCATTATCTTAGCCGTTGCACCACGACTGTATTCAACCCCAAGGAACTTTATCATTTATAACTCTCTATAACACTTTCTGCTGCATCTTGAATTTTTTGCAGACTCTTTTCATAAGTTTCGCAATCACGTGCGATTTCAGATTTGTACGCATCACGTAAATTTGATGCCATATAATAACAGGCGCGTAAATGTTGGGTACAATATTGATGTCCAGTATTGAAAGCATTTTGACCGCGGATACGACTTTGTGTATCAGCCCAATCTATGTTTAATGCGTTATCTATATTTGTCCATGGATTATCACCAGTATAAGCCCCCACAGTTTGATCCCAATATTCTTTTATTTCTTCGCTTGTTGTGGTCGAACTGTATTGTAAACGGATAATTTGTTGAATCAATTCATCTATTTTATTTTGGTATTTCGCATCGATTTGTGCGAGTTTAGCGCTGCAATAGCAACGATTATATGCTGTATCTTCACGTTTGCAGTATCCTTCCATGCATTCTTTATAATCTGACATACAACGTTGTGAAGATGGTCTTTCTGTAGTGGCAATAGAGGTTGCGTTTGCGGCACGAACCACAGCCGTGTTCAAACTTTGTGAGTTTGCAGATCGTGCGTTCACATTACGATTTGTACGTACAGGTGTAGTGCTTGTTGCTGCGCGTGCACTTGTGTTAGAACGTTGAATAACACGACGAGGTTGAGATGTTGTAATAGTTGTTGCACGTGCGGCATTAGAACGTGGAACAACAGCACGTCTTGATGATGTTGTTGCAGATATATCTTTGGCGTTTGTGCTGGTCTTTGTATTATTCAAAACGTATGGGTAAACATCGCCATGTGAAGTGACAGTATTAAACTTTTTTGGAACATAGTTATTCACGGCCATCGCGCCCGAGACAGACAACATACATGCAATGAAAACAAGAATCCTTTTCTTCATACTGTACATTGTAATTTTTTTTGCTTTATCACACAAGTATATTTTTACAAAGATTTTTGTTTCAAAAGATTTTTTGCAGACAAGAACAAAGGCGACGGAAGATTGTTCAAATAAAACCATTTCCAAGTTTCGCATTTGTCTTTTTCTTTGACCTCTATGAAATGAGCAACACCATTATTATAGTGTGTATGACAATGGATAGTTACATAATGTTTGTCTTCGGTTTCAAAAACATCATTAGTGATAGCAAAAGGCGTGATTTTATCTGTTGGTATTTCAAGGCCTGTTTCTTCAAACACTTCACGTGCAGCACACTGTTGTGGTGTTTCGCCAAATTCCAAATGTCCACCCGGAGGCGCCCAAGTCCCAGTCCCATGTTTAGACAATCTTTTGCCAAGCAAAACTTGACCTTTTGGATTAAATATCCAACAGCCAACACCAACACGAACGATTTTTCCTTCTGCCATTTATCTTAACCTTTGCGCTAAATCTTTCAATGTATTTGCCAATCTGTCTTTTTCAGAAGTAATGATTTTATCAGCAGGAATACCAGTCAATTTTTGCCAATCTATATTTACCTGGGGATCATCATATCTGATACCGAATTCAGATTGCTTATTGTAAACATCATCGACCTTGTAAAGGAATCTTGCTTTTTTGCTTACCACTGCGAACCCGTGTAAGAAAAGGTGTGGTACAAACAGTTGCCTTTTGTTTTTGTCTGACAATTCAACAGCAACATATTTTCCAAATGTTTTTGACCAAGGGCGCGCATCAACAGCCACGTCTATCACTTTGCCTTGTACAACACGAACCAATTTAGCCTGATTATATGGTGGTAATTGCATATGTAAACCGCGTATCACACCATAAGAAGATTCAGATTCATTATCTTGTACAAAGCGACAATCAGTTTTGATAACACCACTATCAACAAGTTGTTGAAAGTTAAAACTTTCCATAAAATACCCACGGGCATCTTTGAAGACTGCTGGTTCAATAATATAAACCCCATCAATTTCAGTTTTAATAACATTCATTTTGTACGACCTTTGTTATTGACAAAGGGTAGTGTAGTACACGGTTTCTACAAAAGAAAGCGATTTTTTACAGTGTTCTTATAATTTTGTAATAAAGCACAAAATACTTGACAATATATTTTTTTGTATTATATTTTTAGTATGAAAAATAAAAAACAAAAGGGGGCACAAATGACACAACAAGAAATTATGAAAAAACAACAAGCACACAAAGCAAGAAATGTTGCGGCAGGTATTTTATTCGGTGTTGGTTCGTTGTTGGCGCTTAGTGCTGCAGGGACAGACGATTATCGTGATGAGGCAGAATATGAAAATGAACGTGTTGGATATGAATTGTATTCTACTGACGATATTGCTTCACCAAAAACAACAAAAGCTATGACTTGGATAGGTTTAGCTGCTTTGGCTGGTGCCAGTGCATTGTTGTACAAAAACCAAAAAACCAGATAATTGAATGTAAACTGTTTATACAAAACCGCCCGTTTGGGCGGTTTTTGTATATTATGATTTAATCTTTTTTGATTCCGGCTTTTAATAATTTTAAATCACGACGAAATTCAAATACAAGCATTATAAACCAGAACAGGAATAATATCGTTACAATATTATCAGCCGTGCGATCCTTGATAATATCTATAAGGGCGAAAACATAACCTTGTTCTGTTGTCACAAAAAGCATCGCTGTTTCCCAGGCAAACATAGAAAAACGTTTGTTGATAATCGGAATTAGTTTGTTGTGTTTATCATAAACAATGTTATGAATGCGTTTTATTTTGTATGAAAAATGCCTTGCTATAAACACAAAAGCACAAATGAACATTTGCAAACCAAGGTTATATATTATCCACTTTTTTTCACAAATGTTATTGGCTATGCCGGACAAATCGTAATCATATTGAATCATATCTGGAATAGAATCCCAATGTGTGTAATACACAACAATTTCTATGACAAGAACAGCAATGGTTATAATGATAGAAGCAATAGTTCTGCATTTAATTCCTTGTGGTGTGTTTCCAGATACAAGGTGTTTAATAAATTGTATAAATGATGACATGTGTTCTCCTGAGTTATGAAAAAATACCTGCCATATATTATTTCAGAAAAACACAAAAAAACAAGGGCCAAATAATTATCAGAATGAACAATTTTTGTGCGATTATTTTTATAAATTGTTTTGTTAATGATTATAAGCGTGATATAATTGTGGCATAAATGTAGGAGAATATAATATGACAAAAGAAAAACCGCCTTTAATGGCGGTTTTGAATTTCGTGGTCGTGCTGGGATGGCAATTTGCGAACTGAGATTCTTAAAATAGGGTGCGAAATTGAAGAAGTGAAAGATAAAATTAAAGTTTTATAAACTTTTTATAGAAATGTTCTTTGGCGCGGTAGATTTTATGGTTTTAGTAGTTTGGGCCATCTCATCACCAGCAGAAACAACTTTTGCTGCTTTTCTTATAGATTTTGTTTTGCTTTCTTGTACACGTCTTAAAAATTCTTCGCGTCCATCACGATGTAAACATATACCGGCTGGTCCCATTTTAGGTTTTCGTATTTGTATAAGTTCTGGCATTTCCGGTTGTAATTCAATTAAAAAGTTCTTTATAGTTTGCACTTTTCCAATAGGAAAAGTTTTATCGTCTCTTAACTCACCAGAGGAAAACCAGTCTTCTGTCTTTGGCGGATAATCTTTAAAACCATATTTTCCCAGAAACATTTTGCGACCATCACGATGTAAACACAAAGCGTTTTTTGTTAGAGATCTCCGTATTTGTATAAATTCCGGCATTTGTGATTGCAAATCTTCTAATGCCTTTAAAATTTTTTTTGAAAAAGCCATAGGAAAACTTTTGTCCATTACCAGTTCTTGCACAGAAAGCCATTCTTCGGTCTTTGGTGGATAATCTTTAAAACCATATTTTTCCAGAAACATTTTGCGACCATCACGATGTAAACACAAAGCGTTTTTTGTTAGAGATCTCCGTAT
Organism: Candidatus Enterousia sp.; assembly: GCA_045114635.1. Taxonomy (GTDB): domain Bacteria; phylum Pseudomonadota; class Alphaproteobacteria; order Rs-D84; family Rs-D84; genus Enterousia. Next base: position 20,952 of record JBGUKY010000007.1, on the reverse strand, counting down.
TTGTATAAATTCTGGCATTTGTGATTGAAATTCTTCCATTTTTCTTAATATTATGTTCTTATTAAACATCGGAAATGTTTCATCTGCAACCAAATCATTTGCAGAAAGCCATTCTTCCGTTTTTGGTGGATAATCTTTAAAACCACATTTTTCCAGAAACATTTCGCGACCATCACGATGTAAACATAAACTTACTTGTGTTTGTGATTTTTTCATTTGAATAAAATTTGGCATTTCATACTGCAATATTTGTAATTTTTGTGATATCATTCGACGATCGCCCATAGAAAATGTTTTGTCATTTATTAAATCCAAAGCAGATTGCCATTCGTCCGTTTTTTCTTCAATTGTTTCGTTTGCAATACGTTCTTTTGCAATATTGTTTAATTCAATTAAAGTCGTATTATCTGTTATCAGGTCAAAATCTATAAATTCAACATTTTTTTCGTTGCTTGTTCTTGGAGTTTTGGATTGCATTTTTTGTTTCTGAAAATCTTTTGGAAACAAAACCATCCTGCCAACAATATCTTTGAATAACACTTGTTGTGCATTATGGGCAGTATATAAAATGTCTTTTGCATCTTCGTTTGGTTTGCTTTGGAATATTGTATCTACTACAAAAGCAATTTTGCTTGGGTTATTATCATCAATACGTATTGCACGACCGGCGGTTTGTTCAGCCTTTACCCTTGATCGTGTTGGGTAATTTATACACATAGAAACAGTCACATCGTCAAAACCTTCGGTCATGGTTCCAACCTGACAAGCAACAGTATATTTCCCATCAATAAAGTCTTGTTGCAAACGATTAAATTCTTTATCTGTAATTCCAACTTTGTGTAATGAAATTGCAACGTCGTGTCCCATAAATTCGTTTATTTTTGCTGCTTGAATATCAGCAATTTTGGCATTTGGACAATTTATTATTGCTTTCAAAGACTTAAATTCGATACCGGTATCTTCATCAACACCTTCGGCATAAATACGCGCAATTTCTGTTGCCAAAGTATCAGGACTGATTTTAGTTGTAATTTCGTCGTAATTAAATTCGCCATTTGTTGATGCAGACACTTCAGACAAATCACAAACTATGCTTGAACGATACAGAACATTTTTCACAGGGCTTAATATATTTGCTTCTATGCTTTCTGGAATATTCATTGCGAATATTTCTGTGGTCAACATATCAGCAACAGCACGATTTGCTTCATATTCAGGTGTTGCTGTAAAACCAATGACAGGGACATATTCATTATAAAAAGCCAATCGTTTTGAAATCTTTTCACCAAGTATATGATGGGCTTCATCAGCAAAGATTAAACCAACATCATTAAAATCTATAATACCAAATAATTTATCCAAAGAATTATAAGTTGTAATAATAATATCGCTTTTGTTGTCTTTTTTACGACCACTGTATTCGGTAGCAACCAGGTCAGCGAATTTATCCAATTTCTCTTTGGTTTGATTTATCAATGATAGTCTTGGGACAATAATAATAATTTTTGGTCGGTGTTTTATACCAGATGCTTTAATCGCGTCAAAATATGCACGTGCCATTGTTGCAAACATAACCGTCTTACCAAATCCAGTAGGCAGTTTAAAATAACTGTGTGATAATTGTTCGTCTGTAAAGCTGTCAGATACTAATGCATGAAACGCTTCTGTTTGTTTCCCGCGCAACATTTGCAGCATTTCAGGTTGTTTTATCTGTCTGGCAATACCAGCCCGTAAAAATTTTATATCTGTTGTATCCATATCGTTGATTATTATATCATAAAAAGTTCGAAACAGGTATAAAAATAGCGTTTTCTAAAAACACAACTCTCGAACTCGGCGTAAGTATCGGAAAACAAAAGAAAAACCGCCCTTAGTGGCGGTTTTGAATTTTCTGGTCGTGCTTAATTAGCAATTCTCGAACCGATATTGTTGAGATTGAGCGAGAGATTGAAGAGGTGAAGATAATTTTGGCTGTTATTGATAATAGATCTGTTTTGTGATAAAATACAAATGTACTTTAATTCATAGGAGTAGTGTTATGGGATTAAAAGACATGTTTAATTCATCTAAAGAGCTGGCTGAAGAAAGACGTCGTATGGAAGAAGAAAGAAAACAGTGGCAAATTGAAAAACAAAGATTAGAAGCACAAAACCGGTTATTGCAGGGACAAATTAAGACATTACAAACTGTTAATAATGGAGATAATTCTGATAAAAATAATAAAAGATTAGCAAGATATTTAGTTTTACATAGTTTTGCACTTGATTTGCATAAAAATCAAATAGCCGAAAATTTTGTAAAAAAAAGCACTCTACAGAATACTTCTAAAATAGAACTACCAGATAAGGATGTACAAGAAGCATTTAAAATGTATCAGCAGGTATTAGAAAAAGCTGCATATGGAAAACTAGCGTGTGATTTTGCGGAAAAAATACATAAATTTTTTGGTAAAGATTTTGATAATGCCTTAGAGAATATTAATGAAAATCCAGCAAAGTTTCTTGAACTTGTGTTAAGCATGGGGGTGTGTTGTAGTGATTTTGCAGAAATTATACACAATAAAGGTACAAATACTTCCTATTATTGGGCTCTTGAAGATTTGTTGAATAATTTTGACGGTAAAACCAAAGAATACGAATATCATTATTATGGAAAATCTAATAAGATAGTAGACGGTGTCTACGACTTATTGGTGGTTGTATCAAAAGCGTTAGAATCAAAATATGGTAAAGGGCTTGACTTAAAGAAAATTCGTATGAGTATTAGCGAATATAATCTGACAAACAGTTCACGAGAAACTTTGGATCAAGAATATATTACTAATATTTTAGCAGCCCAAAAACAAAAAGATTAATTATAAATACAATAAAAATAATTAAAAAAGTTCAAAAGTAGGCCAAAAATAGCATTTTTCAAAAACACAACTCTCGAACTCAGTGTAAGTATTAGAAAATAAATAAAAAACCGCTCTTAACGAGCGGTTTGAATTTCGTGGTCGTGCTTAGTGAACAATTCTCGAGCCGATATTATTAAGATAGGGCGAAAGATTGAAGATGTGAAAAAATATATAAAAAAACCGTCTGTTTAGACGGTTTTATGATATTACTTTTGTTTAATTGCACCCATAATTTGTGCGTTTCTCATTTGTGCTTCTTCATGTTCTTTCTTTTTTTGTCTGTCGATAGCAAGTTGGTTATTTATCAATGTCACTATCTGCTTTCTACCGCGCACAGATTTGACTGTTGCTATTTCTTCGAAATTTCCAGTTTCTGGATTTACAAAAAATGCGTTAACAATTTTTGCTTCTGGGTTATTATCAAAAAAGAAAACCATTCTTCCGTGTTCTGAAGCAAATTCCGCAATTTGACCACGTTCGTCAACAAGTCCAGCAACAATAGCATTTTTATCTGTTGGTATATCAACACTGCGCGTTCTTACTATATCTGCATTAGAAATAACTCTTTTTAACAAATCTATTTCTGTCATTTCAGCAGATTCTGCTGCTTTTTCGGCGTTTTCTTGTGCGATACGCTTTGTTTCTTCTTCAAGACGCTTCGCTTCTTCTTGTGCTTTAAGAGCCGCTGCTTGTTTTTGTTCTTCCTTTTTTGTTTTTACTTCTTTTATCTTTTTTGCGGCTTCTTCTACACCAGTATATGCAAATGCACCAACAACAAATGGTATGGCAACAACCACACCTGTGACGGTTCTAGTAAGAGCCAATGGACCTCCGCTTTTTCGTAGCGATAAAACATCAGCGAATATATCTATTTTTCGTTCGGCACGTTCTAATTTATGCATTTTACGGTTGGCTTCGTCCTGACTTTTCCATGCTTTTTCTAATTTGTCTGCAAGGGCTTGTCTTTCTTTTTCAGACAATTCAGCTGTTGATTTGTTCTCCAATTCTTTTACTTCTTTGTCTTTTAAATATTTATTCAAAGCCAAAATACCATGTGCTATCATAGTCATTTTACAATCCTTTTTATTATTATATGCGGAAATTGTAGCATAAAAAGTTTGAAAAATCAAAAATTTTATAGATTTTGGATATGGTTTCGAACCTTTTTTCTTAGAAAGTTCGAAAATAGGCTAAAAATAGCACTTTTCAAAATTGATTAGTTCGAACTCGGTGTAAGTATTGAAAAACAAAATAAAAACCGCTCTTAATGAGCGGTTTGAACTCTCTGGTCGGGGCGAAAGGATTCGAACCTTCGACACCTTGGTCCCAAACCAAGTACTCTACCAGACTGAGCTACACCCCGAAAGCAAAAGTTATTATATATTTATTTTTATAAAATGCAAATACTATTTTTGCTTTTTTATAAATACTGTATTTTTCGTTGCGCGCTTTCAAAATCTGTTTAATAATTTCCGCCATATATAATAGTGGGGTTATTAAAAATATGAAATATACGTTGCACACACATACTATTGGCTTTGACGGTCGTGATTCTGTTCAAGCAATGGTGAACCGCGCGCGTGATTTAGGCTTTAATACTATCGGAATATCTAATCATTTTATTGTTAATCCAATAATCAAAGATACAAAAATGTATCCGTACAGTGTTCATGGCGGATACAGTAATATTTATTCTTCTTCGTTCGAAGAAGCATTGTTGCGTTTCGTTCCAAATTATCACGAAATAGAAACTTTAAGGGAACAAAATCCTGATATGAAAATCTTACGCGGGATGGAGGCAGACTTTTTTGATGATGCCGAATGGCGCAATGGTTTTGAAAATACAATCAAGATTTTGAAACCAGATTATATAATTGGGTCTGCGCATCTTGTTTCTCATAATGGGACACTTTTAAATACGCATGATTGGAAAAATGCGGATGAAGAAACAAGGGACGTGTTGCTTCAAAAATATTGGACAAATGTCGCGAATGCTGCTGCATCTGGTTTGTTCACGTGGATGGCGCATCTTGATTTGCCAAAGAAAGTCGGTCTTGGTAGTGAAGAAAAATGGGTCACATGGGAAAGCAGGGCGGTTGAAGCTGCCGCTAAATCTGGTACAGCGATTGAAATTAATACTTCGTTTTACAGATCATTTTGTTATGAACCATATCCTTCGATTCGTATTCTGGAAATGGCGCAAAAAAATAATGTTCCGGTATTGATAAGCGACGATGCACACGAAACAAAAAATATTGGTCGTCATTTTGATGAAGCACGACAATTAATCAAAGATTTGAATTTGAAAGTTGCCGATTTCAAAACACTTACAAGATAAAAAAGAACGCCCAAATGGGCGTTTTTTTATTTGTTTGTTAATTGTAATTCTATGCGGCGATTCTTTTGCAGTGATGCTTTGTCGCGGCCCAATTCTGTTGGGTGTAATTCACCGAATCCAGATGGAACCAATCTGCGTTTTGAAACACCGTCTTTGACCAATTCATTAACAACTGCTGTGGCACGAAGCAGGGACAGTTGCATATTGTTTGAATATCCTGCTGTGCCGGCCAATACAGGTTTGTTATCTGTATGTCCGTCAACACGGATAATCCAATCAATATCAGATGGTATTTTGTTTTCAAAATCTTTAATTATTTTCGCCAAAATTTTTAATTGAGATTTACCTTTTGCAGATATTTTATAAGAACCGCTGTCGAATAAAATATCAGAAGACACGATAAATCTGTCGCCGTCTTGTTTGATTGTTGTGCGGTCGCCCAATGCGTTTTTGACTTGTTTATAAAATTCTGATTGATACTGCGACAAAGAATCTAGTTCTGCAACCTTTTCGTTCAATTCAGCAATTTTTTCAGCCAATGCTTTGTTTAAACGATTTGACATTTGTGTATATTCGGCTTCCTGTTCTTGGGCACGTTTTTCTGCTGCATCCAATTGTGCTTCTAAATCTGCGATACGTGCATTTAATTCAGATTGTTTCTTTGACATTTCATCTTGCATTTCATGGCGTTCGGATTCCATACGTGCCATTTCTTCTTTTGCTGTTTTTTCCAATTGTAATTGTTCAGTCAATGCAGCAATTTGTTCTGCCAACAATTCTTGTTGTGCATTCAAATTTGAAATTTGATCTTCGTAAGCATTTGCCAAATTCATTTGATTTGCGATTTGACCTTCTTGGTTTTCAAGGGCATCACGTGCCGCAAGCAGTAATTGTTCTGCTTCCTGTTGATCGGCAGTCATTTTTTCAATTTGTTCTGCCTGGGCTTGTTTTGCTTGTTCCAATTCAGCAACTTTCTTTGCCCCAGTATTTTTGTTGAAGACACTTGTTGTTGTCCACAAGAATACAAACACGATAAGCAAGAATATCAAAATGATAACCAGGTTAGAAAATAAATCTACGAATCCAGGCCATGCATTTGTCTTTTCGCGATATCTTAAGTTTAACATGATTTTTCTCCCTCTCTCTTTATTTTTTATGAATTAGATTTGAACAAATAGTCAACCGCGGTTCCAATGTATTTTGCGTATGCATCGAAAGTATCGCGATCTTGTTTTGTTGTTGGTTTTTGATTCTTGTGTGCCATCAGATACTTGCGCAAAGCATCAGTTGACGCGAAACGAACAATGTGATTACCCATATCTATATTTTTCCCGGATATACAAAATACACGTGCATCTATGTTGACACCTTCTAATGTATCTGCAAAACAAAGTTGTATGCGTTTGATTGCGTTTCGTAAAACATCTACATCATTATTCAGGGTGGCGATGAATAATTTCTCATCTGTACCAATCGCGACAAGTGCAGGATATTTTCCATCAATTCTTATTAAATCATGAACCACATAATCTGCATCCACAAACGCATCATGTATTTCTGCGATTTTAGTAAATGTATTTGCGCTTACTGGTGCCTTTTCAGCAATCTTTGTAATGCCAGAACTTGTCGCAGGATTTTGTAAAACATATTGCGACATGAAATCAGACAATTCTTCGTAAATTGTATTTTGTGCGAATTGTAATTGAAGCCCAAGGAATCCGACAGCCAAACTTCCAGCCAAACCAAGCAGCGAACTTGTGAACGCAGTAGCCATTCCAGACAATGGGCCCGCCATACCAATTTGCATTATTTGTAAAACCTCTGGATCTTCGAAATCAATACCAATCAATAATTCTGCGAATCCACCAACCGTTAAAATCAAGCCCCAAAACGTGCCAAGTAAACCTAAGAATATCAAGGTATTTGTGATATAGCGAACTGAATCGCGTTTGTCTTCAATACGATTGGCCACCATATCAAGCAAATCAGACATTGTGTTTGTGGTGATATGAATATGGCGATTATGTAAAGCCATGGAAATAGGGCGCAACAAACTTGGCGTATAGCCATAATCGGCACGACCTTCGAAATACGCATGAAGCCATTTATATTCCGGCACCAATTTGAACATATTCACAAAACAGAGCCCGATACCGAACAAAGTTGTCCCAATAATGATCCCGTTAAGCACCACATTTGTAATCGCTATGTTAAAAACAGTGCGCCAAAAAAGCAGGCCCAACACCAGCAAAACTGCGGTGAACACAGACATTATATTAAGATTTCTGTGAAATCGTTTCATGTATTTGTTATCTCTCGTTACACAAATCTTAGTAAAATTTTAATGCGCGTGTCAACAGTATATATATAGATAAGTATAAAAACACTTGCTTTTTTCGAAAAAATCTTCATAATGGGGGATGTTCCTGCTGGCAAGATGGGCTTGTCGGCTGTATAAACCAAAGGAAATAAAATGGCTTATTATGAAAGCGTCCTGGTATTTCGTCAGGACTTGACCGAACCGCAGGTAAAAGAAAAAGCGGACAAATTTGCACAAATTATCAAAGAATTAGGTGGCGATGTTAAATCCACTGAATTTTGGGGTTTGAAGAATTTGGCATACATCATTCGTAAAAACCGCAAGGCTCACTATGTTATGATGAACATTGAATTGCCGGGCAATCAAATCACAGAATTGGAACGTCGTTCCCGCATTGATGAAGATGTTATTCGTTTCTTGAACGTTCGCGTTGAAGAATTGGCAAAAACACCATCTATCATGATGAAAAAATCTACAGAAGAAGAGGTGGCATAATGGCAGTACGTGCAGCAATTTATCGTAAAAAATCTAACCCATTAAAAGGGAAAGTGATTGACTATAAAGATGTGAAATTATTGTCCCATTATATCACAGAACGTGGAAAAATCGTTCCATCTCGTATATCTGGGGTTTCACAAAAAGATCAACGTGCATTGGCAACAGCTATTAAACGTGCACGTCATTTGGGATTATTGCCTTTCGTTCGCAATAACTTGGGCTAATCTCTAACTTTATTAAATAAAGGACAGATAAAATGAAAGTTATTTTAACAGAAAAAATTACAAAATTGGGCAACATCGGCGATGCAGTCGAAGTTAAAACTGGTTATGCTCGTAACTATTTATTACCAAACAACAAAGCATTGCGTTACACAAAAGAAAACGTTGCTTTGTTCGAAGCGAAAAAAGCAGAATTGGTTGCAAGACACGAAAATGCAAAGAAAGAAGCTGAATCAAAAGTTGATGCAGTTAAAAACGCAAAATTGCATATGATCCGTCAAGCAGGTGATACAGGTCAATTATACGGTTCTGTATCTTCACGCGACATCGCACGCGCATTGAAAGAAATCGCTGGCGTTAATGTTGAAAGTGCCCAGGTTATGTTGGGTTCCCCAATTAAGTCTGTTGGTGCATTTGATACAAAAATCGCATTACATCCAGACGTTATTGTTGATGTAAAGATTTACGTTGCACAAACTCAAGACGAAATCGATGCTTTGGTTGCTGGTAAAACTTTGACTTTCGGAACAAAGAAAGTTGAAGAAGAAGTAGCAGAAGAAAAAGCAGAAGAAAAAACTGCTGAAGAAACTGCACCAGTTGCCGAAGAAGCAAAAGCAGAATAATTATTTCTGTTATTAAAAAATAAAACACCCGCAATCGCGGGTGTTTTTTATTAATAAACGTTCATTTTGTTTGTTATTCATTAAACAAATTAGTAAGTGATTTACTCAAACCTTCTGAACCGTTATTTATATCTATATCTTGTGTTGCATCTTTGTTGCTCAGATTAAAATCTTCAAATTTAATTCCGTCTAAAATTTCTTTTGTGTCTGTCATATCAAATCCGGAAAGATCCAATTTGTTGACGTTTTTCATACCAGTTTTATTAAGGCCTTGTTTCCAAGATTGAATAATTTCATCATTTTCTTTTGTCGATTCTTTTTTATCTTTCAAAGCTTTGATTTTTTCACCCAATTTTCCATTAATAAGTGAATTGCCGACAACACCAACAACTACACCGGCACCGGCGGCGATAGCACCACCAAGAACACGTTTCTTGGATGCAGATTGTTCTTCGTCAATTTTTTTCTGATCTTCTTCGGAACCAAGCATTTGTGCTCGATATAACGAAGCATATGCACTTTTGTCTATAGCCAAACTTTCGTCGTCATAAAGTCCTGTTGCAGATTTATCCAAAATTTCTTCGCTTTCGATACCTGGTTTCAAGCCCAAAGCATTTTTGCGTTCTTTCAAATCTTTGGCCAATGCGAAATATTCATTACGCAAGTTCATAAGTGTTTGATCATTACCACCTGGCAATTCGATTTCTTCTGGGCCGGCCTTTACTTGTTTACCTTCCGCGTATGTACAACGCATAGTCGCAATATATGCAGCCATATCATTTGCGGCATCTTTATCTGCCTTTTGTTCAGAAAGACCGCGTGCCAATTCCATACCACCAATACCAGTTGCCGCAATTGAAGCGGCGGTCAATGTTCGATTTGCCAACGATTGTTCCTTTTTTTTGGCATCTTCGTATTTTTGTTTTTTGTCGGCCAAAATCTGTTCTTTGTCTTCGTCTTCAAATTCAAAATCTTCTTCTTCCATTGATTCTGTTATGGCGCCTTCTAATTTTTTATCATTATTTGTAATTGCTTCTTCTGATACTTCCGGGTGTTCTTGTTTTGCTTCTGTGTATGCATCTTTTAATGAAGCGCGCGCTTCTTCTATCGTGTTACCGCTTAATGATGTTGTTGGAGTGGCTTCTTCTGCAACAGATGGCAATACCGGCATCATTATACATGGTGCACATAATAATATTGCAAACAAAAATTCGCGTTTCATTAACATATTATTTATCCCCGTTTTTTTGTTCCTTCTGCGGTTTTGGTTCACATCCATCATCACGTAATATACCACCTTTGTTTTTACAATCTGCCACAATTTTATCTACCAGTTGTTTGTATTCTTTTATAAGGCTATCAATTGTTTTAGAATAAGCTTCATCTGCTTCCTTGCTTTTAGCTTTCTCTTCTTTTTCGCAAGCATTTCCATTTACTTTATATCCTGCGACACAAGATTGGACAATACATTCTTGGTTTTCATTATAAGTAGCCAAAAGATGGTGTTGTTTTGCATCAGTGCAAACCATACCTTTCTTTTTTAATGCGTTGTTCTTTGGGTCTGTTGTTGTTTGTGCGACTGCTTTTTCCGGTTTCTTTTGTTCTTGGCAAGATGTGGTGTTTTCATCTAAAGATTTTATCGCCTTTCCATTACAATAGCAAATACTTACACCATCCCATTTACCATTTTTTTCGGCACACAAATCTTTTTTAGATTTTGTTTGTGTTTCATGTTCTTCTTCTGCGACAACAGGTGCGGGATTAGTGACGGTTGTTAATTCATTTTCTTGTGCGGTTGCGACAGTGATACATTTTGTTCCATCCCATTTTTGTGTTGTTTCATTTGGACACAAACAACCTTTGCTTTGTGAATAACCTGTTGCACCACCAGCTTCACATTCTTTTAATTTTTTATCAAATTCCATGTTGGCTGTTGCTGTTTCGGGTGTCTGACATGCTTGCATGCTTTCCACCCAAACCAAATCGCCTTCGCATTTTTTCTTGGCAGAAGAACTAGATGTTGTAACAGATGAGGAAGATTTACTAAGTGTAGCTGTGGTGTAGGAAGTGGAACATATTTTACTTACCATGTAAGATTTATATTCTTCTTCTATTTTTTGTCCAACCTTACAATTATAAACATTTTTATTACAGTCTTTTAATTTTTGACCGTTTTGACAGGTGGCTTCGTATCCATTACATCTAAAAAAACACCCTTTTTCTTTATCACAAGACAAAGGTTTTGTATATTCCCAATCACCCAATAACGATTCATCTTTTATCGCATCTGTCCATTTCTTTTGAAATTTTTGAAGGGATGCCGTATCTTTGTAAACTTGTTTTTCAAAATCAGAATAAAAACTTTCGAATCCTGATTCCATTTTATCTCCGCCCCAGACCAAGAAAGCTTTTTGTTCTACATCTCCTTTGCAATCTGTGCTTCCGCGTAATGCAAATGCATCAAAGCAGGGCATTGTGGTCAATGCCAACATTAAAACTGTAAAGATTTTCATATTCGTTTTCATTCTTTTAGTTACCACCTTCTTGTGCTCCTGCAAAGAATTCAGCAAGTGCATCTGCAATTGCACCCATTTTTTCTTGACGTTCTGCTTTCTTTTGTGCTTTTTCTTCTTTCTTATATTCTTTCTTTACCTTTTGGGTTTCGATTGCGCGGTCAATTGCGCCGGATGTTATCATACCAACCGCGGATCCAACGCCAGATCCCAACATTGCGGATGAAGCCGCCGTTTGTGCACGTGTTTCGCGATATGCGTTTTCTTTGAATGTTGTTGCGTTTATACCAAACCATTCCTGCATACATATAAATGAATCACCGGCATAGCGTTTACGTGATGCAGTTGGTGTGGTTTGATCTTCACCCGCAAAGAAATTCACAGTATAAACACAATCAAATGTACGTTCATCAAACGTTGCACCCAAACTTTTACATGCAGACCGCATTGAATCGCGTAATGTGTACATACGTTCTTCATCACGTTTAACTTCCTTTTCTGCGTTTTCACGTAATTTACCAATCGCGGTACCAAAACGATTTGCCAAACCTGAATCAGCCTCGGTACAATCTTTGGCGATGGTTGCGCATTTTTGTATTGCGGCATCGGCGTATGGTTTGCCTAAACATTTATTATATGTTGTGCCACATTCGTTCACGATACATGCGTTATATTGATTACCACAATTTATAACACGATTATAAGATGCCAAACGAACATTCATATCACGATCAGCACGAATTTCTGGAACAAACAAATTAAACTCTTCAGCAGTGCAGGTTGTACCATTGCGACATGCATTTAATTTGTCACCGAATATTGTGTCACCATCTAATGCGCATTTTGTGAAATCATTTCCACATTTTGTCTGCATACATTTACGCAAGTCACGATCGCAAACATTGCTGTTATTTGATATTGCTTCTTTTTGTGCGGTTGCTGCGGCACTTGATGCCTCTGCTGCAGCGATAGCGGCGCGTTGTTTGCGAATTTGTTCTGCAAAAGAGTTATTTTCTACGGCAGATTCCCAAACAGACGACACAGATAATTCAAATTCAGATGATTTATTTATAACTATTGGTTCAACTGGTTCTTCGGCGACAGTTTCTGCAACAGTTTCTGTAACTGGTTCGACACGTTGTGTTGTTGCACCCACGGATTTATGTCCAGCCGCTGCCACAGGTGTGCTACGTCCTGCTGTCGTACGTGCCGCAGCGTTTGCATTTTCAACAGACACTAAACACATTGCCATTATCATGGATAAAGTTGCGACAAAAATATTTTTATTCTTTATCATTTTTATTTCAACCTTTCACATGCTGTGTCATAGAACTTACATAATTGTTCAGCGACTGTTTTTTCATAATCAAAACCAATTTCGCATTTATTGCGCATATTGCTTGCACAAACACGAGCCACGCATTCCAATCTTGCCTTGTTATTTTTACAAGATGTCTGGGCCGATGCCAATTTCTGTTCACGTGTTGTTTTATAAGATGTAACAATGTTTTGTAGTAATTTGTCCGCATTTGCAATTGCTGTTTTACGTGATAAATCTGTATTTGTGCGGATAGCGGTCAAGAAATTTTCACATCCAGTTGATAACACACTGCATTCTGCAAAGTATTTATCAAAGTCTGCATCCGATTCGCAATTTCTGTAATCAGCGGTGCAACGTTTCGCATCAATCACACATGTTGTGATTTCTGTCGAACATTCATTTTGTGTTTTCTGGGTATTGGCTTTCTTTACCAAATTTGCCATATCTGTTGCGATACCGGCCGCAGTACAAGATTGTTCAATCAATTTGTCGTAATTGTCAGTAACGTCATCAGGTGTACATCCAGAAACTTTTTCCAAACAAAGTTTTGTTCCCCAAACATATCTTTCACCAGGATCAGATGGAGCCTTTTTCAATTCCTTGTCAGAAATTACGTATTTAGCAGATGATCCAGCAGATACGCTTTTCATTGCTGTTGATTTAATTGGTTCGCCCGCAGATGCGGATCCGCAATATTGGCAGCGCGCCGCTGGATTTGCGCCAATGTTTATTGCACAAACTGAATCAAGACAACGTGTCAAATTAGCAACGGAACAGGCCCCATAGACAAAAGTAGGGCATAACAACACTAAATTGAAAAAAATCAAATCGCGAATTTTCATTTTCTCTCTTGGGAATAACTATATCAAAAATCGAGAATCAAATCAAAGAAAAAATACCATTATATATAAGTAAAAACTCTGGACACGATGCGTCGTTTTATGATAGACTTTTCGAAAAGAGAGAATAGGTCTATGAAGTTTATTAGATTTTTGGGCGTTTTATGGCTTTTGTTTCCATGTGTGTCGTTCGCGGCAACTTCATCTGATTTTCAAAATGCATCACAATTATTGTCTGCAGCACGTCGTGGTGATACCCAAACTGTCCAGGTTTTAATCAATCGTGGTGTTGATGTGAACTATGTTGATTCTACTGGAATGTCGTTGGTATGTACTGCGGTTATGAATAACGATCGACGCGCAATTCAGGTTTTGCAAATGTATGGTGCTGACGCATCAAATTGCGATCGTCAAATAAAAAACTATCAACAGAAAAAACGTGTTGCGGCTAATGGTGAAGAATATGGTTTCTTTAGCGGACTTTCTTCTTCACACGTCATATTGTTATCTGCGGTTGGCGTTGCTGCAGTAATTGGTGGTGTTGCTTTATTAACAGATGCGTTCAAGGCAAAAAACAATAATGAAGCATCACAGTCTGGTGGATCGCATTCTGGCGGTGGTGGCGGTGGCAGCAGTGGCGGTTCTGGAACACAATGGGATATTGGTGCAACGCCTTATGGGCCTGCGTATTTGAATCCGAATTTTAATATTGATACTGCATTGGTTGATTTTATAGATGCAGAAACTGCGGACTTCAATTATTTAAGATTAGGAACTGCGAATAACTTTATCAGTGATGGATTGAATAAAGATTTTCAAAATTATTTGTTGATCATGCATGGTTATCATCCGATTGTTAGTGGCTATTTGGGGCAAGATACACTTAGAAACTCTTCATATGCCCCGGTAACAGCAACTTTGAAAGTTAATGATATTCCATTGCAAGGGCAACCTGCGCGTATCGCATTGATTACTGGAAATGGAATTAATCCGGCAGGTTCTGCAGATTCTGCAAGAGGTATTCGTTATGTGGTTGGTCAAGATGATACGCAAAGCGTGCTTGTTGATAAATATTTCAATAATACACACGATGGTGAAGGTAATATCGTAGAAACAAAGACAGCTTTCGATTTGTCTGGTTCTGGTTCGGCATTTAATCCATTCGCAAATGTTAATGATTCTGCGCTGGCAAAGATAGTTGCTGGATGGGAATCTGATGAACGTTCTTATGGTGATTTGTACGGTTTTGTTCCAAATGCTCAATTGGCTATATTAAGAACAGGAAATGGTAAAGTATGGAAAGAAACTACAACACAAACAAATGTCGCTACATTAGATAGTGATGATACGACTTTATCTGTTGGCGATGTTATAACTTTTAACGATACCGATTATGAATATAAAATATATAATGCTTTGGATCCAGCCACTGTAACCCCAACCGTTACCGTTAATGGAAAAACTTATAAACTGGCGTCAAATTCGAAAATGTTTGTAGCAAAATGTGTCTCGTCTGGATGTGCCTCTGGTTCTAATATAGCAATTTATGTTGGTACAGACGGATATTGGTATGTAAATTCAACTGGTGGTTATGATATTGACACTGTATACGCGGTTGATGAAAATAAAAATATTTATATCAAAAAGACGCAATCTTCATCTGCATTCACTAATTTCCAAGCATTGAATTTAGCTGTTAATTCCAATGTCATTCCTGCACTTGATGTGGTTGCAATGACAAATGTTTTGCAAAGCTCTTACGATGTGTATTACCCAACAGTTGAAAATTTTGGAATTTCTGTCAAAAATAGTAGCGGTTCTGCAGCTCAGGTGTATCAAGCGGCAATAAATAATTACTATGATTATGGTAATGCAAAGTCTGTCCAAGGTTCATCAGCAAATCTTGCTTTTTCAGGAATGAATCAAGCCACTTCAACAGCAAGCACTCCGATGATAGTGATGCCTGCGGGTGATTTCTTGGCGCAAGCATCAACTGCCTCTATTGGAATAAACGATCCTTTTTCCGCGACTTTTGAAAATTATGCGCCTTTGATTTATTCTGGGACATTAAATCATAATTTTATGACAGTTGTTGCTGTGAATAATTCTGGCGGAACATCCAGTGCAACTAGTGTTGCTGGTTATGGTGACGGAACAAGTACAGGAAAAATAAAACTGTCTGTATGGCAAGATTCCACAGGAAATTATTATATGTCACGTAAATGTGGTTTGACTGGTGTCGGTGGCAGCGGTGTCGATCCATGGTGTTTTGCTGCCGCTGGTCCAACAGCAGAAATGGCTACGGCTTCTGCCGCCGGGGCTGTTGCATCTGTTAAGTCCGCATTTTCTTACATGACAAATGATCAAGTGTTTACTTTGTTGGCGTTGACTGCTGATGGCCCATTTTTGAAAACTACAACAAAGGGCGAAACTTTATCAACACAGAGTTTGGCAAAGTATTTGGATAGTATGTATGATTTACCAATCGCAACATCTTTTGAAAATTGGACATTGGAAGAATCTGAAGAATACCTTAATGCATTTAAAGATGTTTACGGATATGGTTTGATTAATCTTGAACGTGCAATTACACCTGGTTTTGCAGTATATTATTATTCCAAAGGGAATATAGTATCTTCTTCTGGTAATGCTTTTTGGAGAAATGCAACATCTACAACTTCTTCAGCGCGCGCATCAACAGTTATGAATGGACGTGGAACAATAAGAACTTCTTTCTATGATGTTATCGAAAGTTCTGACGGATCAATATCTTTGCCACGTGTTTGGAACAGTGAAATTTCTTTGAGCAATGATTCAAGACATGGACTTTATATGGGTGATGTTCTTGCCGATTTTGCTGTTGATTCAACAAATAAACATACAAATAAAATAGGTAATATGACTTTTGATATGGCAATGTCACCACGCGCTTACATTGATAGTTTTAACGGTTTGGATAATTTAAGAGTTGCATTCAGCAATGAAAAATATGATTTGGATGCCGGCTATCAACATTATTTAACAGATGGTGAATCACGTTTCAATGGTCGCGCAAATGGCGTTTTATCCTTGGTTTCTAATTCTGTTACAAGTGGCGCAAAATATAAATCTGGTAATTTCGCATTTGGTGCGCATGTATTTTCTGGTGCTATGACAGATGAAAACTTGTTGGAAAAAGATCCTGTGGTTTCTTCCCAGTTTGAACCAGGTCGTCTTGGATTGGCGAACGGTGGTGCGATGGATGTTGCCTATAATAATGACAAGTTTGGTTTGAATGTATCTTTTGGAAATATGCATGAATCAAATACAGTATTGGGTTCAATAAGTGATGGCTTGTTATCTTTGAATGGTGCGGACACACAATATGTTGATGCGGTTGCGAATTATAAACCATTTGAAAAAGTAAATCTTTCTGCACGTGCAACATTTGCGAATACACATGCGAATATCGGTGATGGTGTAATTTCTGAATTGTCAGATATCAAATCGAATGCATTTGCGCTTGGTGCTGATTTGTATGGTTTCAGCTTTACTGCGGCAATGCCATTGGCAACAGTTGACGGCAGAATAGGGTATGATTATGCAGATTTGTCTGTTGTTGAAAACAATGGTTCATACAGTGTGGCTGTAAATAATCCACATGTTGAATATATTGATTTGGCTGCACAAAAACGTGAATTAAGATTTTCTGGTTCTTATAAAAGACCGCTTGGTGAATTCACAGATGCAGGTGTTGGATTTATATATCGTGTAAATCCTGGAAATACAGATGCATTTGGAAATGAATCTATAATGATGTTCAAAGTTCATCATAGATTGGGAATCTAATTATCTTATTGATATTGTTTGGTTTTTATCTATAATTTTCAACAGATTATAACAAAGGTTTTCTTATGCAATTTTTGAAAAACTTAAAAGAAAGAATATCAAAGAAATTGGAAAAACCTGTTTTTTCTAATGTTCAAACTATACCTGATGCTGATGTTGCTTTGTTGGGTATTATGTGCAGAATGTGCGCGCCTGTGGTTACAAAAAGACATATATTTTTTCATATATTTGATTTTTATGCTTATTACGCTCCACAAATGGAATCAGATATAAATATAGCCAAAGATATATTTGCTAAAAATGGCATTGATATGAACGTTCATTACTCTCACATACTAGGCGGAGAAGGTCAGGAAGTTTTGCGTATCAATTATGCTTTGTGCAACAATAAAAACAAATTAGTACACGAAATGTCAAAAATAGAAAAAAAATATACTTATTTGTACACATCAGAAGCAAAAGAAGAAAAAGCAAAATTGTATGAACAACTAATAGAACTTAGACAACAAAGACAAAAATAGTTATAAACCGCCAAAATTGGCGGTTTTTCCTTGGAATACGTTCTTATGGTTTTTATGTTTTTTATATGAAAAAATAAAAAGCATGAAAACGAAAAAATTAAACTTTATGTTTTTGATGATGCTGGCGATTGTTGGCATTCATCACAGTGCCAGTTCCTGTACAGGAATTACATTAACTTCTGCCGATGGTGCAAACATAGTTGCGCGCACAGTCGAATGGTCAAATGGTGAATCACCAAGTGATTATCTTGTTGTTCCCCAGGGATATGAAAAACAATCTATGTTGCCAGACGGAACAAGAACAGGTATGAAATACACCGCGTTTTATGGTTATGTTGGGTTGGCTTCCGAAGATTATGTTATCGAAGGTTTGAACGAAGCAGGGCTGTCCGCTGGTCTGTTCTATTTCCCAAAATATGGTTCGTATCCAAAATATGATTCAGCCGACAAAGATATAACAATTTCTGACACTGAATTCGTTGCGTGGGTGTTGGGCAATTTTGAAACAGTCGATGATGTTATCGCGGCATTAAGTATGGTAAAAGTTGTGGCAACTGATGCGCGCGCAGAAAATCTTCATTGGCGTGTTGCAGATAAATATGGTCGCCAAATAGTCATAGAATATGTCGATGGTTTGCCGATGGTATACGATAACAAGCTTGGCGTTCTTACTAATGCGCCGGGATATCCATGGCATATTACAAATTTGAACAATTACATAAACTTACTTCCTGGGACAACCGAAGCACACAAATTTGGCGATATCACTTTGGAACCCATAGAACACGGTTCAAACCTTTTAGGATTGCCAGGTGATTTCACACCGCCATCAAGATTTGTTCGTGTTGCTTTTTATCAAACATCTGCGCCGGTATTGGAAAACGCAGCCCAGGCGGTTAATCATGCGTTCACGATATTGGAAGCGATGACAATACCTATTGGAACACAATTCTCAGATAAAACAAAGATTCCAAATATACCAACTGCGACACAGTGGACTTCGGTTACAGATATGACGAATAATAAATTATATTATACAACAATGTATAATCCAATTATTCGAAAGTTTGATTTGAATGATATAGATTTTTCTTCCGTTGAATATCAAAAGCATCCGCTGGATACGGTCAAAACGCGCCCAATGATAGATGCAAACGTAGATTAAATGCCGCTTGACAAAAAATCTGAATGTGTTAACTTTTGGCTAAAAGGTTAACACATTTGAATATATACGATACAAAATTAAATGTTTTGCTAGATTTATTTGAAGCGGGTTACAGAAACGCGTATGTGTCCATAATGGATTTTAATTCGCCACAAAATAATTCATACGTTCGTATTGAAATGATTTTGCCTAATGTAGGCCGTTTGTGTTTGTACCAAACTTTTTGTGAAGTTTTGGATGTACAAATACCACATATAACAATTCTTTATTCTTCTGCTGATGAACCAAAGATAAGGAATCGTATTAGTAATGCCGATTTGCTTAAACGCAGTGTGAATATAATTTATAGTGCGCGCCAATATTTTGATGAACATCCTGAATATACTTTGATTGAAAGTGATTTGGTAAAAAGAGCGGCAAACAACCAAAGAATCGCGAAAAAAGAATACGAAAAAATTGTAAAGCAAAGACGCGGTTGGATGAAAACTTTAAGACAAAAATAAAAACCGCCCAAACGGACGGTTTTTATTTTGAAACGATAACCATTGCTGTTCGAAGTACTGTATCGCCGAACATATATCCTGGTTGCATTTCTTCGATTATGGTATTTGTTGCTGTTTTTTCATCTGGTTTATCAACCATTTGAATTGCGTTATGGAATTGTGGGTTTAATATTTCACCAACACTTTCAATTTTTGTAATACCAATCTGAGCGAAAGCATTTGCCATTGCTCGTTCCATTGTTTTGATGCCTTCATCGTCTGGTGTGTGTTTAAGTGCTGCCTGAACTGCATCCATAACAGGCAATATTTTTTCAGCAACCCCCATTGCACGATTGCGTGATACAGATTCAATATCGATTGAGGCACGACGGCGTGTGTTTTCCAGTTCTGCGGCTATACGCAAATATTTATCATTTAATTCTGCGATTTTTGTGTTTAATTGTTCGATAATCTCGGCTTGTTTATCTGCAGATACTTCTGATTTTTTATTGTCATCAACAGAAACAGTTTCAACCGCGACTTCTTTTTTATCTTGTTTTTCCATATCTTTTACTTCTTTTTTTTACATTATATATTTAATCGATTGCTTTTATTATAGGTAAAAATGTGTCGCTTTTCAAGGATGCACCCCCAACCAAAACACCATCGACATGTGGTATAGATGAAATAGTGGCAACATTGTCTGCGTTAACACTGCCGCCATAAAGGACAGGGACATCTTCACGATTGATGCCGTGAAGCGCTTTGAATATGGTTTCATGAACTGCTTTGATTTCTTCAATTGTTGGTGTTTTTCCGGTCCCAATAGCCCAGCGAGGTTCATATGCAACAATGTAATCGCCATTTTTTGGAACACTTTCAAGCAGCATTTTTTTTACAACACTCATTGTGCGACCAGATTTTTTTTCTTCCAATGTTTCGCCAATGCAAACAATAGGGACAATGCTGTTTTTGATAGCTGCCGTTGCTTTGGCCTTTACAATGGCGTTTGTTTCGTTGTGATAAAGCCGTCTTTCACTGTGTCCCACAATCACACATTTAACATCGGCATCTTTTAACATTTGACCAGAAATATCCCCAGTATATGCACCATTATTATGTTCACTTATATCTTGGGCACCGATAGTGACACCATGATTGTTGCCGTAAATCAATGTAAAGGGCAGGCATACAGCAACTTCGTTTTTGGTGCGAAGATTCTTTATCGCTTTAAGCAATATTTCTTTGTCTTCAATGTTGCCGTTCATTTTCCAGTTGCCAACTATAATTTTCATTTTTCTTCCTTTTTTATTGATTTTTTATCATCTTTTTTGCTATGGTATCGCAAAAGGTGGAAAAATGCTAGAATATTTACGTAATGCTGCTG
>JBGUKY010000006.1:0-3525 GCA_045114635.1 Candidatus Enterousia sp. | reverse complement strand
ACATTTATCTTCTGAAGAAAGACGTACATTGGCAAATCGCGGTGCGTTGAAAAGAAAGAATCCTGGCAAAATCCGTTTGTCAGTGTTCCGTTCTGATCGTCATATTGAAATCCAAGCTATTGATGATGTCAAAGGTCACACATTGTGTGCAGCATCTTCAAAAGAAAAAGATTTCAAAGGCAAAGGTTGGAATATCGCTGGGGCTGAAATGGTTGGCAAAATGTTTGCAGAACGTATGGCCAAAGCAGGTATCAAAGACAACTATTATTTTGATCGTGGTCGTTATTTATATCATGGTCGTGTAAAAGCTTTGGGCGATGCAATGCGCGCAAACGGAATGAAAATTTAATTAGATGGAGCGTAAAACAATGGCACGTTTTGATGAAAAAAAATTACAGTCAGATAATTTGGTAGATAAATTAGTTTCTATCAACCGCGTTTCTAAAACAGTGAAGGGCGGACGTAATATGTCTTTCTCTGCTTTGGTTGTTGTTGGCGACAAAGCTGGTATGGTTGGATTTGGTAAAGGTAAAGCTTTGGAAGTCCAAGCAGCTGTTCAAAAAGCAACAAAGGCAGCAAAAGCAAAAATGTTGCGCGTTCCTTTGAAAGAAGGTCGTACATTGCATCACGATATTTCTGCTAAATACGGCGCAAGCAAATTGGTAGTTCGCAGTGCTGTTCCAGGTACTGGTATCATCGCTGGTGGTGCATTGCGTGCAGTATTTGAATGTTTGGGCGTCCAAGACGTTGTTGTAAAATCACAAGGTTCTAACAATCCAAACAATATGATCCGTGCTGCATTCTTGGCTTTTGAGAAAATGAATTCTCCTAAAACTGTTGCTGCACGTCGTGGCAAAAGTGTTGCAGAAATCATTGCTGGCCGTGATGGTAAAAAATTAGAAGCAGAAGAAGCAAAATAAGGAGTGCTTTTAATGAGTAAAAAACAAGAATTTTCATTGGGAAACATTGATTTTGCTAAAGTGCAAGACGATATTGGTTTGATGAGAATTTTTATAGGTTTTGCTTATGCATATCCAAAACACGGTAAACAACTTTTTGATAAATATGTTGATTTTTTGTGTCAAAGTAATCCGAATAAGACAAGGCAAGATTTGGAAAAAGTTGCTGCGTCAAACATTGGGTATATGACAGGATATTACAAAAACAGCACAAGAGAAAAGTTGTTAAGTGTTTATAAAATGATCTCTCATCCATTGTATGGAAGAGCGAGATAAAATAAAACCGAGTACGTAATCTTGAATTATGTGCGAAACAGACTATACTTATAGTCATAGGACAAAAAGGAAAAAGAAATGAAATTAAATGCATTGATGGACAATTTTGGTGCACGCAAAGACGTTAAACGCGTTGGTCGTGGTATGGCATCTGGTTATGGTAAAACATCTGGTCGTGGTAACAAAGGTCAAAAGGCCCGTTCTGGATCTCGTAAACAGGCCACATTCCAAGGTGGACAAATGCCAATTTTGCGTCGTTTCCCAAAATTTGGTTTCAATAATCCTTTCCACAAAGAATATGCAACAATCAATTTGGGTGATATCGAAAAATTCATTGCATCTGGTAAAATTGATGCTAAAAAAGAAATCACTTTGGATACATTGTTTGATGCAAAGATTTTGAATCGTAAATTGGACGGTTTGAAAGTTTTGGGTAAAGGTGAAATCAAAACAGCTGTAAATATTGTTGCAGACAAATGGTCTAAATCAGCCGAAGCTGCAATCGTAAAAGCAGGTGGAAAAATCGCATCTAAATAATAATCAACGCATTTGGGTTTCCCCCAGATGCGTTAAAACATAAAGTTCATAACCCATGAAATTTTTGAAAAATATTTTTGGCAATCTGACAGATTTACAAAAACGTATCTTGTTCACACTTGGTGCGTTGATTGTTTATCGTATCGGTTCATTCATACCATTACCAGGTGTTAATGCCAGTGCAGTTTTGCATTTGTTTAATGGCGACAATGGTATGATGGGGATGTTTGATATGTTCTCTGGTGGATCGTTATCACGTATGTCAGTGTTGGCCCTTAATATTTTCCCGTACATTTCAGCATCAATCGTTATTCAACTTTTGACGGCGACCAGTAAATCTTTGACTGATTTACGTAAAGAAGGTGAATCTGGTCGTATCAAAATCAACCAATATACACGTTATTTGGCGGTATTATTGGCTGTCGTTCAAGGTTGGGCTGTGGTTCGTGGTCTTGAATCTATGGCCGCAGTTAACGGTGTTCCAGCGGTTGCTAATCCTGGATTTGCGTTTGAATTATCTGCGATAGTCGCATTGGTTGGTGGAACCGTATTTATTATGTGGTTGGCTGAACAGGTAACATCTCGTGGTATCGGGCAGGGTGCATCATTATTGATTTTCGCAGGTATTATTGCGGAAGTCCCAGGCGGAATCGCAAAACTGTTTTCTTTGATTGGTGTCGGACAATTATCCCCAGCAAAGATTGCGCTGGTTTTGGCATTCGTAATCGGTATTGTTGCTTTGATTGCATTTATGGAACAGGCACAACGTCGTATTCAAATATTATATCCACGTCAAGCAATGGCAAATGGTGTAATGAATACAAACGTTTCTTATTTACCAATTAAGGTTAATATGTCTGGCGTTATGGGACCTGTGTTTGCTGCGTCTATTATGATGTTGCCAGCATTTGTTCAAAGATTTGTTCAAAGTGAAAACCTGTTTGTTCAAAATATACTTGGGTTCTTTACATATGGAACATGGTCTTACATGATTTTGTATACGTTGTTGATTGCGTTCTTTGCATATTTCCAAACAGCGGTTGTATTCAACAGTGAAGAAACAAGTACTAATTTGAAAAACATGGGTGGATATATACCTGGTGTTCGTCCTGGTGAACAAACAATGCATTATCTTGATGGTGTTGTATCAAGAACAACGGCAATTGGTGTTGTATATTTGATCGTTGTTTGTGTATTGCCAATTATATTGAACACACGTGGTGGTATGCCATTAATGATTGGTGGAACAAGTGTTTTAATCGTTGCGGGTGTGGTATTAGATACAATGAATCAGGTAAAATCATACTTGGTTGAAAAACAATACACTGGTGTTGTGAACGCTACACAAAAGAAAGGTCGCTTCCGCGGCTAAGAAACAAAAGATTTGATTTTTATGTCATCGCATGATATTTTTGATTGGCATGAAAATCAGGGTACATTCAAAAAACGTGTGGATTTTGAGTGTATTAGGGTGCGAATGGAAACATTCGAATAAATAAAAAAACAAAGGAAAATAAAAGATGGCACGTATAGCAGGTGTTAACATCCCGTCCGAAAAGCGCATTGAAATTGCGTTAAGATACATTCATGGTATCGGGCCGGCTAAATCTGCACAGATTTGTTCTGCATTGAAATTGAAAGACGGTCTGCGCGCAAAAGATTTGACTGACGAAGATGTTATCAAAATTTCAAATTATATTGAACAAAACTTTAAAGTAGAAGGTGACGTTCGTCGCGAAGTTGCAATGAATAT
>JBGUKY010000005.1:0-4385 GCA_045114635.1 Candidatus Enterousia sp. | reverse complement strand
TTTTGTGGCGGAGACGAAGGGATTCGAACCCTTGATACCCTTGCGAGTATACCACATTTCCAATGTGGCGCACTAGACCAACTATGCGACGTCTCCGGATTCTTGTGGTTTTTTTTATTCTTCGCCTTCTGATGCGTCTGGTGTGTCTTCTTCAACGATTGCTTCTGCTGGTTCTGCAGATTCATCCATCAAAGAGTTTTCCAATTCAGCATCAATTTCGCGCAACATTGGATCTTCGCTTGTAATTTCCAATGAAACATCTTCTTCGATGGCAGTAGGTGCATCTTTGTAAGATTGAACAAATTCATGACGAACATCAGCAACATTTAATTTGCCACTTGCGATTTCGCGCAAAGCAACAACTGTCAATTTATCGTCTTTCTTTTCAACCACTGCTTCTGCGCCACCGTTCAAGTCGCGAACGCGTTGTGAAGCCAGCATTCCCAATTCATAGCGGCTGTCTACATATGGTAAAGTATCAGAATTTGTTACACGTGCCATTTTAAATCCTTTGTTGAAATCATTTTTATCCACGATATAATGCCTTATGAAGTGTGAAAAATCAAGAAAAAAAATGAATATAAAAACATTATCTTTTGGATGTCGTCTTAATGCGCTTGAATGTGAAAAGATTTCAGCGATGTTGAAAGGCTTTGTTGATGCCGCGATTATAGTGAATACGTGTTCGGTTACTGGCGAAGCAGAACGTCAATGTGCGCAGACAGTTCGTAAACTTTCCCGTGAAAATCCAAACACTATTATTTTTGTAACTGGATGTGGTGCAACACGTAATCCAGATTTGTTTGCGAAAATACCACACGTATTTGTAATAGATAACGCAGATAAATTGAATGTACAGGTATATGTTGCCGCGCTTAAAAATGCAAATTTTGATATTTCTTGTTCAAAAATAGATGTTTTTAATTCAAATGAAGCAAAGCTTTCCAAAAAGTTTATTCAGGTCCAAAATGGATGCAATCATGATTGTACTTATTGTGTAACACGTCTTTTGCGTGGACCAAATGTTTCGTTCCCTTATGACGAAATATTGAATGATGCGCGTGCCGCAATTCAAAAAGGTTTTTATGAAATAGTTTTGACCGGTGTAGATACTGCATCTTATATCGTTCACGAAGGTGGTAAATTGGTTTTACTTTCTGATGTTTGCAAAAGGTTGTTGGCAGATGTCCCAGAAATGCGCCATTTACGCCTTTCGTCAATTGACCCAGCGTCGCCAGAGGTGCCAAAGATCATAGAACTTATGAAGAAAGAAGCCCGTTTTATGCCACACCTGCATTTGTCGATGCAATCTGGCTCTGATTCAATTTTGTGCGCTATGCGTCGTCGTCATAATGCAGATAAATTGCGCGAAATTATAAAATTGGCAGATGGCAAAATATCTTTTAGTGCGGATATAATCTGTGGTTTCCCGGGCGAAACAGACGAATTATTCAAAGAAACAGCAGATCTTGTCCGTGAAATAGGGCTGATAAATGTTCATGCTTTTCCGTTTTCACCACGCCCGGGCACTGTGGCAGCAGAAATGCCAAATCAAATCAATCGCAACATATCTAAAAAACGCGTGAAAATAATATACGACATCGTGGCACAAAATCGTGCAGAGTTTATGCGTAAACAAATCGGTAAAACAGTATCTGTTTTGGTGGAAGAAAATAATACCGGTCGTACCCCAGACGATATTGATGTCAAAATATCTGGTAAAATGATTCCAAATAAAACAATTTGTCATGTAAAAATCACAGATATACAACAAAATAAATTTTTTTGTAAAATAATATAATTTTTTACTTGTATACCCCCATAAATTTTTTCTACACTCTTGTATATATACAAGGGAAGGAACTTTAGAAATGGCGGTTTTCCGCGGTTTTAAGCGAATTTTATTGGGCGCACTTTTTGCGTTATCTGTTTCCTTGTTACCAAACATCGCATCTGCTGTAAATTGTGGCACCGGTCAAATAGATGTTGATGGAACATGTTATAACGGTAAATTCGCAGTAAAGACAACATCAACCACAGATTCCTTCATATTTGAAATGAGTGCCGCTGGAACATTTACGGTTAATTGTGGTGACGGTGGGGTATTAAGTGGCAGCGGTGTTTCTGGCAATACAATAAATCGTGAAAATTACATAGATCCGTTATCATATGAATGTAGTTATTCTAGTGCTGGCACACATATACTGATTTTTGATGGTGCAGCAACAGGATATAGTTCAGATCCAGAATTTAGACCTGATTCTGCGATAACGTTTTCTTATCTAACAAATACAAATAGCACAAAAATTGCATCTATATATGGATCTTTGGGTGCAATATTTGGAACGGTTGAAAATCCAAGCATTGGTCAATCACAACCATGCTTTTACAAAACGTTTTCAGGTGCTTCTTCTATGACTGGTTCGATACCACCGAATTTGTTTGCCGGTATATATGGTGCTCCTACAAATTACATGTTTTCAGACACATTCTCTGGTTGCAGCGGATTGACTGGTTCAATACCAAGTGGATTATTCAGCGGTATATCTGGTGCCCCGGCAGATCATATGTTTAATGGTACATTCTCTGGTTGCAGTGGTTTAACGGGTTCAATCCCAGAAAACCTTTTCTGTTATGATCCAGAAAACAATATATGTATATCTGGTGCCCCGGCAGATCATATGTTTAATGGTACATTCTATGGTTGTAGCGGATTAACAGGTACAGATATACCAGATCCGAACAATTCAGGTATGAACTATGCGATACCACCAAACCTTTTTGGTAATATATCTGGTGCCCCGGCACTATATATGTTTGGCTCTACATTCGCTGGTTGCAGTGGTTTAACAGGATCAATACCGGCGGGATTGTTCCGTGGAATCACCGGTGCCCCGGAAAATGGTATATTTAATGCTATATTCGATAGTTGCAGTGGTTTAACAGGATCAATACCAAAAAATCTGTTTTGTTATGATCCGGAAAACGATATTTGTATATCTGGTGCTCCGAAAAATAGTATGGTGTCATTTGCATTCTATGGTTGCAGTGGTTTAACAGGATTCAAAGATGGAACAACTGAAACGACTTATGTTCCGGCATCATTCCTTGAAAACATAGATACAGGTTCTGTCTCACATCAGGTAGAAGGTATGTTCCATGGAACTGGTTTAAGGGCGACCTGTCCGGTGGGAACAACAAATGTCACACGCAGTCAATTCAGCAATGCTGGTAAGCCATGGTGTGAACCAGTATCATACACCGTTACATTGGATAAAAATGCGGCGGACGCGGTAGACGGAACAACATCTGTGACCGCAACGTATGATGCGGCAATGCCGACCCCAATAACATTGCCAACACGTACTGGATATATATTTGATGGTTATTGGGACGCACAAACTGGTGGTGTACAATATTATGGTGCGACCAATGAATATGATGGTGAGTTTGGCTTGCATGCAACATCTGCACGTAATTGGGACAAGACCAGTGGCGCGACATTATATGCACATTGGGTTCCTGGTGCAACGAACTTTACACTATATAATTACGATGGTGATACATTTGGTACATTATATACAAAATATGATGTTGGTGTTTCTGCAAATTCAAATTATACCAACCTTATGACGCTAAATGCCAATCCAATAACGCCTCCAACTAGAAGTGGCTATACATTTGATGGATTTTATAAGGGGAGTATTTCGTTGGCTTGTATCAAAAACCCACGTAATTGTGATGAAAGCAGTTATACTGTAGAAGATATGCCATTGGTCATATATATAGATGAAAATGGTTATATAACACAAAATGGTTTGTCCGATGCACGATCACGTGCTGAAACCTATGCAGAGGCATATACCGCTGGTGTGAATCAAGTTCAACTTGGGGGTAATATATGGTTAGCACGATGGACACCAGTACAGACATCGACTAGTACATTTAATGTTACATATGCTGGCAATGGTAATACTGGTGGATCTGCGCCAAGTTCTCCGACATCTTGTACATATGGCGGAACATGTAATGCACCAGCGAATACTTATACCAAGACAGACTATACATTTACTGGGTGGGCATGTACAGCCAGCAGTGGTTCATGCGCAAGTGCAACATATGCGGCTGGTGCATCAATCGCAAACGCAACAACAGTTAACGGTGCAACAATAACATTAACAGCTCAATGGACAACAGGTACGTCCACTGTGACATTTAATCTTAACGGTGGTTCTGGAACAGCGCCTGATGATGTGAATGCAACATATGGTCAGGCGATGCCGGCATTATCAACAACCGTAAAACCAACAAAACAAGGATATGCATTTGGCGGATGGTGGGATTCTGCTACACTTGGTGCTGGCAATCAGTATTATAACAGGAAT
>JBGUKY010000004.1:0-57828 GCA_045114635.1 Candidatus Enterousia sp. | reverse complement strand
GAACCCGAAGGGTTGCGAGGCGAGGCAACAATGTTGCCGAAGTACTTTGCTCGCACCAAAGTTTGAACACCCGAAAGGGTGTTTTTTATTTGTTCTTGTATGATCTTATAATCATAAACAGAATGATAGAACTGAATAAAAGTGTGATTGCATCAGAAATAATCATTTGTATCGAATGTAAATATATTCCATACAAAATCCAAAATACCAAACCTGTGCAATATATGACGTACATTGTCAAAGACAGTCCAGACACGTTTTTTGTTACAATAGATTTTATTGCCTGTGGCAAAAATGCCACTGTTGTACAGGTACAACAAATGCAACCGATAATTTCTCCAACAACACTGTTCATGATTTATCTCTTTATTCTGTTGCGTAGTTGTCAAAGTATCCCTGGATATAAACAATCGGCGTTCCTTTGTCGCCACTGCCACTAACAAGGTCGCATAAACTGCCTAATAAATCAGTTATTCGTCTTGGCGTGGTACCTTGGGATACCATATTGCCTTTTAATGAGGCGTCTTTTTCTTTGATGTCATTTTTTATTGCAGTTTGTAATGCGGCGCCAGACAAATCTTTGAATTTATTATCTGCCAGATATTTCAATTTTAATTCGTTTGGTGTGCCTTCAAGTCCGCTGGTATAAGACGGGCTTACCACAGGGTCTGCAAATTCCCAAATACCGCCAACTGGATCTTTGAAACACCCGTCGCCATAAACCATAACTTCAATATGTTTGCCAGTCTTTTCAAGGATGTTTTGTTGTATCTTTTCTATGATTGGCATACAGTATTCGCGTGTTGGGAACAGTTTTACTTTTTCTTCTGTGGCTTTATTAGATCCCAATAATCCATGTTCGCTTTTTTCGTGTAAGATATCAGTTAAATCTATAACGTTATCTGAAATAGTTAATAATTGTTGTTTTGTGGTATCTTTTGTGTGTATATCTGCAGCAATAAAAGCATCAATATTTTTATCTGTTAAAATATTTACATCATTACTAATATAAACTTCGGCGATTTTGCCTTCCTCTTCAATAATGCTTTTATAATATTCGTCATAATTCATACCAGTAAAAGGGTGGTTTTTACATACATTTCCAACTTCGTCTGTAGGGCTTGATAGCAACACAGTAATTTTATCAGCACTGCGTGCGATACCGCGCAATAATATTGCAAAACGATTGCGGCTGAATATAGGGAACACAACAGCCAGAGATTTTGCATTGTGTGTCAATTGTTTAATGCTTTCTGCTATTTCATCAACAGAAGCATAATTGCCCTGGGTGCGCCCCATAACTGCTTCTGTTATTGCGACAATATCTTTATCTTTGATTTGTATTCCAGAATTTAAAACTATTTCTGTGACAATAGATGCGACATCGTCGCCTGTTTTGAATATTGGTGCGCGCAATCCGAACGCTGATGTTCCGATGGTTCTCATTTCTTGGTCCCTTTGTTTTTGTTATTTCTGACAAAAGAATTTAATAAAATTTAGGAATATTTTTCAAGATATTTATTATGTTGAAATTATGTGTGTACTTTGTCTATAATCACCAACGGAAAGGAGCCACTATGACGCAATTATTATCCGAAGTTTATCTTGATTATTCAGATATTTTAATCAAACCAAAAATGGGTATAAATCTTAATTCAAGAAAAGAAGTAAATCTTCAACGTGTTTTCAAATTTAAACATGGCCAAACCAGAACTGGACTTGGTGTGTTTAATGCAAATATGGCGACTGTGGGTAATTTTGCCATCGCAAAGAAATTATTACAAAAAGGTATGTTTGCAACTATTCATAAACATTACACAATTGATGAAACAGGTAGCTTTCTTAATGATTGCCGCGCTGAAAATGTGCCGCTTGATAATTTGTTTATAACAATTGGGTTAAAAAATGCCGATGAACAAATTCAAAAGTTAAAAGACTTAGAATCAAAATATCAATGGACTGGCGTGCGTAACATCTGTATTGATGCGCCAAACTTCTATGTTCCAAAGGCGTTGGATATGCTGGCAAAAGTACGCGCTGAATTTCCGGATGCTGTTATAATGGTTGGCAATATCGCCAGTGGTGACGTGTGTTTGAAACTTTTAGATTATGCGGACATTATAAAATGTGGCATTGGGTCTGGGTCTGCTTGTTTGACAAGAAAACAGACTGGTTGTGGAACACCGATGGTATCACTGATTTTGGAATGTGCTGATATTGCACATTCTGTAAACGGACACATTTGTGCAGACGGTGGTATTGTTGATATAGGCGATATATGCAAGGCATTTTGTTTGAATGCTGATTTTATTATGGCTGGCGGTATATTTGCTGGTACTGATGAGGCCGAAGGTGAAATCATAGAAAAATATTATCAAACAAACGAATTAGTTGATGATAAATATGTTATACAAACCAAATGCTTCAAACAGTACTATGGTATGTCTTCGGAATATGCGAACAACAAATTTGCGGGCGGTATGTGCAACTATAAAACATCCGAAGGGCGCGAACTTTTGATTCCTTATACTGGATCTTTGGATAAAATATTACAGGATATAACAGGTGGGATAGCATCTTGTTGTACTTATATCGGTGCAAGCAAGGTAAAACATATGGCAAAATGTGCGACTTTGATAAAGGTTCACAATCAATTAAACAGGGTGTTTGAAAAATATTCTGTGTAATTTTTTGTTGAAAATACCTAATTTATAGTATAAAATTAGCCACAGAAAGATTGGTTAAACAATGAAATTGATAAAACGCTCTTTTAATTAAAATGTGCGACCATCCAAAACAATTGTGACGGACGCACTTTTAATGCGTCCGTTTTTAAGTAAATAACAAAGGAAACAACAATGGCAGAAAATACAAATATATCTACAAACGAATTAGAAGCTCGCTTGCAAAAGGTTGAAAATATCAAACAACGCGATGGTGTCGTTTGGAAAGATAAATTTGAACGTTCTCATAAAATCTGTGAAGCACGCGAATTAGCAGACGAAACACCTGTGGTTTTGGCTGGTCGTGTAACAGCGCTTCGTTGGCTTGGTAAATTGATGTTCGGACGCATTTATGATATCGAAGGCGAAATTCAATTTTCTATGTCTCGTGAAGAGCTTGGTGAAGAAAACTACAAGTTTATGAAAGCTAATGTTGATTTGGGTGATTTTATCGGTATTTATGGCACGTTATATCATACAACGGCCGGCGAATTAACTGTTCGTGTTTCAAAATATGAAATTTTGGCCAAGGCTTTGCGTCCATTGCCAGAAAAGTTCCATGGTTTAACAGATATGGAAACACGTTATCGTCAAAGATATTTGGATATAATTTCTAATCCAGAAGCGCGTAACGCGTTGCTTGGTCGTTTCCAAATGACACATAATTTACGTGAATACATGAACAGAAACGGATTTTTGGAAATAGAAACACCGATCATGCAAAATATTGCTTCTGGTGCGGCCGCAAAACCGTTTACAACACACCATAATGCTTTGGATGCAGATTTTCAATTGCGTATTTCCCCAGAATTATTCTTAAAGCAGGCTATAGGTGCTGGTTTTGATCGCGTATACGAAGTAGCAAAAGACTTCCGTAATGAAGGTATGGATGCAATGCACCTTCAAGAGTTTACAATGATTGAATGGTATGCGGCATACTGGGATTATAAACGTAACATTGATTTCACTTGGAATATGGTTCAGGAATTGATTCAAAAGGCACGCGGTACATTACAAATTGAATACCAAGGCACAATGCTTGATTTCAGCAAGTATGAAATGATAGATTATACCGCAAAAATGAACGAATTGTTCGGTTGCAGCATACTTGAATTTGATGATGTTGATAAATTGCGCCAACAACTTGTTGATAACGGAATGTTCCCGGTCGGTGAATTGGATGATTTGAAATCTATACCGACATTGGTGGATTATGTTTATAAACGCAAGATTCGTAACCAAATAGTTCAACCAACGTTCTTGTATAACTATCCAACATATATGGTTCCATTGGCGCGTCATAATGACGAAGATGATCGTAGATTAGATATGTATCAATTATTGGTTGCTGGTGGTGAATTGTGCAAGGGTTATTCAGAATTAGTAAACCCAATTCAACAATTAGCCGCTTTCGAAGAACAAGCTAAAAATATTGCTGGTGGTGAAGAAGAAGCATTTAATCCAGATAATGATTTTGTGCGTTCTATGGAACATGGTTTCCCTCCAATATCTGGTGTTGGTATGGGTATTGATCGTTTGGCTATGATTGTGTTCAATCAACCAACAGCCCGCGATGTTATCTTGTTCCCGATAATGAAATAATAAAAGGTTTTTATATGTCTAATACCACAGACGCCCAAGATGTTTTTCTTGCGACCAAATTACATGATGATAAAAATCTAGAAATAATTGATGATGCGTTAAAATCTGGTCGCATAGATTCTGCAACACATGAATATTTGACCAATCTTTATACTGATTCTATGGATTGGTTCCGTGAAGTGTTTTTGTATATTGGTAAATGTTTTGGTGCACCAAAAGCAGCCGTACATGCATATGATTACGAAACAGATAGCGCGATAGATGTGCCAATCACAATTTCTGATATTAATCCATTGGAACCATATTTGGTAAATCATCGTTTGGATGCTGATCCAATGCGTAATCAGTTCTTTGTATCAACCAAGGGGCATCAGATAGATTTGGCTGTATCTTCAATCGTTACAGTTATTGTTGGTGCGCAAAAAAGCGTTTCTCGTGCAATTGATAAAATTACAGGGAAATATTATAACGATTATGTCAACGAAGTTGCCCAGGCTGCGTATGATGTAATTGCAAAGACAGAACGTATTGCTTCTGCCAAGGCCATATCTGATAAAATACATGAAACATTTGAAAAATCTTATATTACAGATGCTTCGGCCACTGTTCTTGGAATTATTGGGTCTGGACACCAGAAGATAGCAGCGAATCTTGTGCGTGCATTGGATAAAATAAGAACACCATATCAAAGATTGGAAGATGTATGGCGCATCAAATGTTTGTTTGATTTGGTCCCTCAGGCGCGTACATTTATTGAACGTATATGTAATATGTGGCCAGATAAAATCATAGCTGTGCGTGACAAGTTTTTTGATATAACAAATCCGCGTGGGTATCGTGATGCTAAATTGATATTAAATATTGGCACAAAAGGTAAAATCATACCTATGGAAATCATTTGTAACGTCCGAACATTTTTTGAATTTGAACATCAGACACATGGTGCATATGAAAAATCAAGACGCGCAGAAACAAGAAAAACAAAAGCTGCGGACGCTATTGAAAACAAAACAGAAACATTACATATCGAAGGTATTAAAAAATATAATGCTGTGATATGTGATTGTGTTGAAGATTTGTTTGATCGTATTGGTTGGAATATTTTGTACAGCGAAGGTGATGAAGATATGTTGTTTGATGGTTTTCCAAAGGTATCAACAATATATTATCCTCAAAAAATCACAGATATTATTATGGAAAAGGTTGATAATGCCGTTGAAAACGAAGTCTTTTATGTGCAAAATGCACCGGCTAAATTGACTAAAGACCAAGAAATACGGATCTTTCGTTGGATGGCAAAGTTTATATTGGTGGCAGCTATGCCTTATTCGTATGCGGATTGGTCTGTGCCAACAGATACAATGGCGGGCAAGTTCTTTAATTTCATCATGAAAGAATTGCAGCGTTATTATAAAAAATAAGAACAACATGGGGATAAGATTTTATCCCCTGTGTTTTTTCTTGCGTTTTATTTGCCCTTTAATGTAAAATATGATTAAGGTTGTTGATAAGGTTTCCAACAATCATTAACAAAGCATAGAAAGGATTCATTATGCGTCAAGGAAAGGTCAAATGGTATAACGGCAAAAAATGTTTCGGTTTTATTGCCCCTGATACACCAAACGAAGATGGAAATACAGATGATGTATTTGTTCATTCTTCAGCATTAAAAGCAGCAGATATTCGTTTTTTAAATGAAAATGATATTGTTGAATTTGAAGAAGAAGTAAGAAACGGAAAATTGTCCGTTACAACTTTGAAATTGATTCAAAGGGATGAAGAATCTGCAAAAAGATTTCAAGAACGTCGTGCGGAACGCCGCCGCGCACGTGAAGAACGCAAATCACGCGAAGAACATAAAGAAAAACGCGGTTTTGCTTTTTGGAAAAAATAAAACAAATTAAAAACCACCCAAACGGGTGGTTTTTTTAATCATCACTTTGTGCCATAGGGTGCGCGTGTTTATAAGCATCCATAATTTCAGCCATATTGACTTTGGTATATAATTGTGTGGTGGACAACGAAGAATGCCCCAATAACTCTTGTAAAGAACGCAAATCAGCGCCACCAGCAAGCAGGGCTGTTGCAAAAGTATGTCGCAATGCGTGTGGGGTCACATAATCTGGTAATTGTAAATAATGGCGAAGGTTTTCAACGACTTTTTCCGCCATACGTGCTGTCATTGGAAGACCGCGAACACTTCTAAATAATGGATCATCTGCATTGTGTCCATATGGATTTATTTTCATATATTTATCAATCGCTATATTTACAGCAGGCAATACAGGAACAATTCTTTCTTTATTACCTTTACCGATAATATGCAAAGAAGATGGTGAATTTGCAACATCAATGTTTTTTAACGATAATGCTTCACTTATACGTAATCCACAACCAAATATCAACACTACCAAAGCCCAATCACGTGCTGCAATCCATGGTTCATTGGCATCCAATGCGCGAATTGCATCATGCATGTCAGAAATATCTGTGGTTTCGATTGCTTTTGATAGTTTGCGTTCCACCTTTGGTGCTGAAATTAAATCAATAGCATCATTTTGGATGTTTTTGTAGCGTGCTAGCCATTTATAAAAAGTACGGAGTGACGATAAAGCGCGTGCAGTTGATTTGTGTGTCAATTCGCGTTTGGCGCGATCCGCCATCCAAGCACGAAAAGAAAAAGTATCGCAACGAGCAACATCTTGTAAATCAACATTACCATCATTAAATCGGGCAAAGAACTTTATAAAATCGCGAATATCTGTTTCGTATGCCGTTGCAGTGTGTGTTGAATAATTTTTCGTATTCAACAAATAATCAACAAATTCAGCAATTACTTCATTCATTTTATTTCAAATGTTGCAGATACTGTTACAGTTACTTCTGTATCTTTACCGACAATAGTTCCGCCTGTATCAAAACTTACACTTTCTGCGGTTGCCATTTTTGCGCCCATCAATCTGTAATTAGAATAGGGGCGTTCATTATAAGACACGTTGTCATAAGATACAGACAATAATTTGCCCGCTTTTAATCCGTCATTAGCAACCAATGCATTCGCACGTGTTCTTGCGTCTTCTACGGCAGCTCCCAAACATTTTTCCAATATTGGTTTCATTGTTTCTGTGCTTGTGAACATGCGAAGGTTTTCTGTGAACACATCTTCCTGTCCTGCATATTTATTCAACACAGATTCTATAATTTCAGGATCTTTTGCCGAAACCTCTAATGCGATACGGGTTTCAATACCAAGGTTTTCAGATTTTTGTAATTCATGATTCCATTCTGTCTTTTCATACGAATTGTATTCCGTAGTTTGCATTTTGACATCAATGGTTTTCAGATAATCTGTGATTTGCGACATCTTTTCGGTGGCCATTTTCATAGATACTGCCGCGTTTTTATCCAAAGTGGTTACACGTAACGTAATTGCGGTTCTATCTTTTGGGGCAGATGTTAAACATTCTCCGTTAACATTAATTTTACGAATTTCTGTTGGTTTATCAAATATACCAAAAATCAGGTCAACAATCGCCGTTGCACCAATAAGCCCCGCTGTTAATAAAAGTGTTTTTTTCATCTCTCCGTTCCCCCAGGTTTATCCCAACATTTTCTTTTTGACTTTCGCAATGGTTTTTGCGGCAATCAATTTTGCTGTGGCTGCGCCTTTCTCTAATATTGCATCAATTTCAGAAGTGTTGGCCATCAATCTTTCATATTCTGCACGTGGCGCACTTAACACAGAATCCATTTTTTCGAACAGAATTTTTTTTGCGTCGCCATAACCCATACCACCAGCCAAAAACCGTTCGCGTAATGCCGCAGTTTCTTGTTCGCTGGCAAAGAACTTATAAATTTGGAATATTGTTGATTCATCTGGATTCTTTGGTTCTTCTGGTGTTTTAGAATCTGTGATGATGCGCATAATTTTTTTCTTTAATTCGCCACTTGGCGCAAACATCGGAATAGTGTTGTCATAAGACTTACTCATCTTGCGTCCATCAAGCCCCGGCAGATATCCGCTTTCTTCACCGATAACAGGCATTGGTAATTTGAAGGTTTCACCATAAGTATTATTAAAATATCCGGCAATATCGCGTGCGAATTCAACATGTTGCTTTTGATCTTTGCCGACCGGCACAATATCAGAATTATAAAGCAAAATATCCGCCGCCATCAACACAGGGTACGTATATAATCCCATATTTACGCCCGCATCAACATCTTCGCCGACTTCATTATTTTTTTCGACCATAGCCTTGTAAGAATGCGCGCGATTCATCAAACCTTTTGGCGTAACGTTCATTAAAAATTCAGACAACTTATAGACTTCATCAATATCAGACTGACGGAAAAAAGCAGTGTTTTCCAAATTCAATCCCATCACAATCATCAGCGCGGCGATTTCATAAGTATATTGCTTAATTTTCTTCGCATCTTTTTCAGAATTCAACGCATGCAAATCGGCGATAAACATAATTGTTTTATGATTTTGCGACATGTCGATCAACGGCTTCAACGCGCCGATATAGTTCCCGATATGTGGGGTGCCAGTTGGCTTAATACCAGTTAAAACAATTTTGTTATCCATTTTACATACCTTTATTATCAAATAAATTATATCAATATTAAGCCGCAAAAGCAATAAAAAATCCCGCACAAACGCGGGATTTTAAACCAATCACGTTTGTTATTAACGAGAATAGAATTCGACGACCAATTCTGGTTGCATTTGAACAGGATATGGAACGTCAGCAAATTCTGGAACACGAGTAAATGTTGCAGTAAAGTTTGCGCTATCTACTGTGATGTAATCTGGGAAGTTGCGTTCGCCAGATTCCAAAGCCAACACAACCAATGGCATTTGTTTTGCTTTTTCGCTTACTGTGATAACATCACCTGGATTTACACGATAAGAAGCGATTTTAACGCGTTTGCCATTAACATAAATATGACCGTGGCTTACCAATTGACGAGCAGAGAAAACTGTTGGTGCCAATTTTGAACGGTATACAACAGCGTCAAGGCGTCTTTCCAACAAACCAATCAAGTTTTCAGGTGCGTCACCTTTCATATTTTCAGCTTCTGCATAGTAAGCATGGAATTTCTTTTCGCCAATATTACCATAATAACCCTTCAAAGTCTGTTTTGCGCGCATCTGTTTTGCATAATCAGACGAAGAGGCCCCACGAGATGTTGGACCATGTTGTCCTGGTTTATATTTGCGTTTGTTAAATGGAGATTTAGCCTGACCCCAAAGGTTAACACCCAAAGAACGGCCAATCTTTAATTTACGTGTGCTACGTTTTGCACCAGCTCTTGCCATAATATTTTCCTTTTGTTTTTGGTTTTTCTTGTGCCGAACATTTCACAGAATCCTTATCTCTATCGGGACCAAAAGACACCGATGATTATTCAGTTCTGGTTATTCAGCGATAGGCATTCTATATTGTTTTTTTCGAAAAATCAAGTTTTTTCGCGAATTTTTCAAATATTTAATGGGCTATGTCGCCGCACATAGTATCATCACATACATAAAAACAAATACGACAAATAACGAATCGTTTTCTATTTTGTTTTTTGGTTGTTTTGTAACATAAACGAAACCGGCAGATTTCCGCGGTAAATGCTTAAAACCGAATCGTATAAAAATTGGTTCGTGATCATATTGTGTTCAATGATGGAAAGAGCTGTTTTTAGATAGCGATTACATACCACCATTACGGATGTTTCATTTTGTGGATTAATATCGCGTAATTCACGTGATATTTTCATTGCTAAATCTTGAATTTCAAGAACGTCTTCTTTGGACATATTTGCAACCAATAATGTGTTTATAACACGTGACATTTCTGGGTTACAGGCTTTTAACATCTTTTCGTTCAAATCAGGATAATTTTCCTTTAATAAATCAAATAAACGAACAGATAAACGTCTGTAACAATTTTCAATAGCCATGTCTTTATTGGATTCATACAAAGATATCGATGTGTAAAAACCTGCGGCAAAGCCGAGCAGGGAACCAAGTGTTGTAAATGCTACCAATGCCATATATTTTTGAATTGTGGACACTTGTTTTATTTCTAAATTTGCTTTTGTAAACACACAGGAAAACGTGCCAAAAGCAAGCACAAATACAAGCGTTATTAAACAATCAAAAGGCGTGAATTTCTTCACAACATCACGCACAGATTCTTTGTATTTTTTGTCATTTGCTTTGCGCACAGGAACAAATTCTTTGTTGTGCATCAATTGTGTTATAAATGTGCTGCGTTCAGGACTTGTTTTATCTGTTTTATGATAGGGAAATCCAAGATCATTATCACGTTTAAATTGTTGTTTTGCCCTTGCCGTGCGTTTTTTTATTGTGTACATTTTGTCTCCGTTACTATGGGAAAAGTAGCACAAAATAGAGTAGTGTCAAGTAATATCCAAATACATCTTGATTTTAAGTGTTTTTTGCGATATTATGCACGTGTGATACAAGATTTGGACATTATTTATGTCTTTATTTGTCCCAGATCTGTTTGGGACACCAAAAAGCCGCACACCCATAAGATTCACTATGAATAAAGATTTGTCTTTATTGACAATGAATTGTGCCGGGTGTGCAAACGTTAAACTTTAAAAAGGATATTAAATGGTAAAAATTAAAGAAAAAGTAAAAGAAAAATTAAAAAAGAAGATTAAAGATGCTGAAACAACCGATATGCAGGTGCGTATTGCTGACAAACCTGCTCACGAAAGTGATAAAAATGACGAAAAAATGTACTTTATGGCACTCGGCGGATTGGAACACGTCGGCCAAAATATGTATGTTTATAAATACAAAGGTAAATATTTAATTGTCGATTGCGGCATGGGTTTCTTGGAAGAAGAAATCGGGGCAGGCGATGTTCAATATTGCGATACAACTTGGCTTGAAAAACATAAAAAAGATGTTGTTGCATTCGTTATAACTCACGGTCACGAAGACCATATTGGTGCGCTTAAGTTTATTTGGCCAAAGTTCAGAAAACCAATATATTGCACGCGTTTTCCAGCCGAAATCTTGCGCCGTACTTTTGACGGAATTGAACTTGATTACAACCCTGAAAAAGATATTGTTGAATTCGATGCAACTGGTGCAGAACTGGATCTTGACCCTTTTGTCGTAGAAACATTTCATGTGTCGCATTCAATACCCGAAGCGCAAATGTTAATCATTAAAACACCTGCGGGTAAAATCTTACATACTGGCGACTGGACTTTCAATGATGACAACCCAATCGAACCAAAAACAAACTATGCGCGTCTTGCTGAAATCGGCTCTGATCCGCAATTGTTGGCGTGTGTCTGTGATTCTACATCAAGTGAAAGACAGACCCCGCAAACAACTGAAACACAGGTACGTGAAACATTAACCGAATTGATGAAAAAAGCACCAGGTCGTGTTTTTGTGACTGGTTATTCACGAAGCTTGGCACGTATTAAAATGTTTGCCGAAGCCGCACGTGCAGCGGGTCGTGTTGCATGTATCAAGGAACGTAGTAATCCAAACCCGGTTCCTTATGTTGGATTGCCAGAATTCCGCGAAATCGGTATCGAATATGGTTATCTTGGTAAAGATGATGTTTATACTTTTGATGAAATCAAAGATTTGCCAGCAGAAAAACAAGCCATTTTCCTTACTGGATCCCAGGGCGAAAAGTTTGCTATGTTGACACGTCTTTGTAACGGTCATGTAAAAGAATTGAAGTTATTGCCAACTGATACTGTTATTTTCAGTGCAATTATTATTCCAGGACGCGAACAAGATGTTTCGTTCCTTTATAATAAATTGGCGCGTATGGGGATTAAAACCTATACAATATTTGATACAAATAATTTACACGCTTCCGGTCACGCCGGTCGTCCAGAACTTGAAAGATTTTATGATATGGTTCATCCTCAGGTTTCCATACCGATGCATGGTGAATTCATTTCTGAAATGTTGAACGGCAAAATGGCGATGGAACGCGGTGGCGCTAAACACATGATGATCGTTCATAATGGCGATATTATCGCATTAAAAGATGGTGTAGAACCATATGTTTGTGAATCAATTCAAACCGGTTTTGTTGTTATGGAAGGCGAAACAGAACGTAGTGCGGATGATCCTGTGTATAAAACACGTAAAAAGATTGCTTCAAATGGCGCTATATTCGTCACATTGCCAATCGATAAACGTGGCTTCCTTAAAGGTGTGCCAGAGGTTTCAAGTGCAGGTATCTTTGAAACAGATGATACTGGATTTATGAAACGTCAAATTCAAATTGAAATCACTAATGCGATTGATAAATTAACAAAAACAGAACGCAAAAACCGTGATAATTTGTATAAGGCTGTTCAGGTTGCTTCGAACAAGGTTGTTCGTGCAAGTTTGGGTGCTGACAAAAAACCACAATACAGTGTTCACTTTGTTTTGAAATAAAAAGACCGCCCGTTTGGGCGGTTTTTTTTTAATTTGTGGCGCACCCAGCAGGAGTCGAACCTGCAATCTCTGCCTTCGGAGGGCAACGCATTATCCAGTTGTGCTATGGGTGCAATATGCGTGTATTTTAAATTATTTGCATTTGGTTTGCAATAATTGTTTGGAGTTTAGAATTCTGTTCTTTGTGTTCACAATTTTTTTGTAAATTTCGTATTGTTTCGAAAGGTTTAATAAAGATTTTTTATGATATACAGATGGAAAAAATTCTTTTATGCTTTCTACGTTGTAATCATATCCTTTTTCTTGGGCAACTTCGAAAAGATTTACAAGAATCAATTCAAAAGTTTTTAATTCTACCTGGTCCAGATCAAGGATTGCGCAAACATTATCGTTTTTATCAAGTAATATGTTCTTGTCATTCAAATCACAATGACCAATCACCCTTTGTGAAAGATTCAAAAGTTTAAAAAACATATCTGTTTTACATGTGTGAAGCGGGATGTTTTCTGCCTCTTTTACTGGTATTCTAGACATACGATAGCAAATGTCGCACAACTGTTCATAAATTTTTTTGATTTGTTCTTGTGAGATGCCTTCCTGGTGTCTTTCGTACAAAGTTTTCCCTTCTATAAATGTATATGTTTCAAAATATTGTTTGTCAAATTTATAAAAGCTAATTTCTGGGACGGGTATACCATATTTTCTTAACAAGTTGCTTACTTGAAAATTTCTATGGGCGCATTCTTTGGAAGAAAACCTAATTATGCTTTTATCCCCAGCTTTTTCCACAATGTATATTGGATGATGCTGCCCAACAAAATCAGGCTGAGATATTTTAACATCTTGGCCGTATAATTTTGTAATAAAAGATGCATATTTGTCGTGTTTCTTCATAAGTATTACATTGCAAGCATTGCCAACATAAAATCATCGAGGTCGCCATCCAAGACAGCAGCAGAATCTGTTTTTTCAACATTTGTCCGCACATCTTTGACCAATTGATAAGGGTAAAGCACGTAATTTCGTATTTGACTTCCCCATTCAATCTTTTTCTGGGCTGCTTTTGCGGCATCTTCTTCGGCTGCACGTTTTTGCATTTCTAATTCATACAATTTAGAACGCAACATTTTCATTGCCATTTCTTTGTTTTGAATCTGGCTGCGTTCGTTTTGGCATGTCACGACAGTGTTTGTTGGGATATGGGTTATGCGCACAGCAGAATCTGTTTTGTTAACGTGTTGTCCGCCAGCACCACTTGCACGATAAGTATCAATGCGCAAATCTTTTTCGTTTATTTCGATTTCTATGCTGTCATCAACATCTGGCCATACATCAACCGATGCAAAACTTGTTTGACGTTTTCCGTTCGCGTTAAAAGGGGATATCCTAACCAATCTGTGAACGCCGATTTCGTTCTTTAACCATCCAAATGCACGTTCGCCAGATATACGGAAAGTGATACTTTTTATACCAGCCACATCGCCAGGGTGTTCTTCGACAACTTCTATGCTAAACCCATGTCTTTCACACCATCTTGTGTACATGCGGGATAACATTTGTGCCCAATCTTGTGCTTCTGTACCACCAGCGCCAGATTGGATAAATAAAAATGCGCCATTGTTATCCATTGGATCACCGAAAAGTGTAATAAACTTTGCCTTGTGTGCGGCTTCTGATAATTCTGAAACAGCCTTGTTAATATCAGGATCTTCTGGTGACAACTCGTACAATTCAGCCAGATTTTTATATTCGTTTTCAAGGTGATTCAATTCTGACAACTGCTTTTCTAATCCAGATTTTTTCTGCAAAATACCACGCGCATAATCGGGGTTGTCCCATAAATCAGATTGATTGGAAATTTCAGTTAATTTATCGACTTCAGATTGTATTTTTTCTGGGTCAAAGAAACCCCCTTACGGCAGCAATGTCGTCAGAGATTTGAGATAAAATATCATTGTTGATCATAACCATGCTTGAAATATATCAATTTATTTGCCTAAATCAACTTTTTTTGTGTTTTTTAGTGAAAGTTTTATTGCGTTCCACTTCAAATTATGTTAAAATAATCACAACAGAGAGGGATGTTTCATGAAAAGATGTTTATTAACATTCGGTTGTATTGGTGCGCTTTTGGCATCTAATGCTGCGTTGGCGGTATCTGCTGGAACCGTTGCAAATGACGGCGGTCGTGCCACTATTTACACTACGTCAACAGGGTATTCAAATGCCGGATCGCGTGGTCAAAACAGCACTGTTAATGCATATATTCAAAACCAAAGAAATACATATTTCTTGATAACACAACCTGATGTGGATACAGCGTGTCGTCAAAAAATTATGAACTGTTTGACTGATTATTGTGGTGATACAACGGTTGTTCCTGGAAAAACATCTGGTCGTTGTATGTATGCGACAGAAACAGAATTGTACAATTACACATTGTTATGTTTGCAGAAAGATACATCTATCTTGTTACCTCAATATAACACTATCGGCAGAAATGGATCTGGTGGTATGAATACTGCTGCACGTCTTTGTCCGTCTTATGTTCAACAAGAATTGATGTCCTATTTGTCAATGGCAAATATGGCTGATAAATTAACAAAATCTCATTCTGATTTGTGCGTCCAACGCCGTCGCGAATTAGAAGCTGCTATGGCTTGCCATTCTGTGGCTTTGGCATATGGCAACGAAACGACAAGTATGTTAACAACACAATTGACAGATTATTGTGGTGCTGGTGTTGCTGGTGGATCTGCTGAAATGGTAACACGTTTTGCAAATGCTGGTAATGTTGGCGCAAACATTTGGGGTTGGGCTGAAAAGATTGTAAGTTTGGATTTAAATTCAAAGGGCGCTAACTGGGAAGCGGCTGTTGACGCCGTCTTGGCAAGTTATACAAATCGTATGAATTTGGCTTGTGGTGACAATATGCAATTAAACACTGTTTCTCATGCAACAAGTTCTACATCAGAAACACCTAATCTAGACAAAGCTATCGCTGTTGTTGCTAATGTTACATTCCCAACACCAACGGCTAATACCACACAAAATCCAAACACAAATTATAGTGTTTATATGGAAGTTACTTCAATGTCTGAAATATATGATTATGCTACGGCTAATCAGGTTGTTCAGGCTGGACTTACAAACAATGCTTT
The DNA here is from genome assembly GCA_045114635.1 of Candidatus Enterousia sp. Taxonomy (GTDB): domain Bacteria; phylum Pseudomonadota; class Alphaproteobacteria; order Rs-D84; family Rs-D84; genus Enterousia. The sequence continues at coordinate 41,890 of JBGUKY010000004.1, read as the reverse complement.
GACACAGAACGCATTTTTAAGTTCTGCACAAATGGACAGTATGCAAAAAGCTTATAAACTTGGCACTAAAGTGTTTATTATCCGCGACAGCTCAAGATGTTATACTGTCCCAGTAACAACATTAACTCAGACGGAAACATCTATACTGGCGCAATCTTTTGCGAATTGTGTAAGCAGATAATTTTATAACCGCCGTTACGGCGGTTTTTTTAAATCAAAAAATTATATGCATTTCTTGATACATCAATATTTTTTTGATATAATGTATCTCATGAAAATAACACGCAGACAGCTTTTGAAAACAGTAAGTTTTACTGCTCTTGTTGCGGGCCTTGCACCACGTGTCGCTTTTTCTGCTCCCAATTCATTACGTTCATTACGAACAGGATTACAAACTGGCGGGAAAACACGTCTTGTAATAGAAACAGCATCTCGGCCCTCTTATACATTATCTTATGGCGACAAACAATTATTTGTGAATTTATCAAATACTTCTGGTAAGACGGATGTTGAAACAAAACTTGCTAGCGGTACATTGATAAAACGCGTAACACAGATTCAAGATGGCACAACATTACAGATTGTGGCCACATTATCTGGCTTGATAGATGCGATTGAAAAAAATCAAATTATGGTGTTGGAACCAAATGGTGATAATGATTATCGTTTGGTGATTGATTTCGCGGCCGGAACAGGGCGCGGCATAGCAACCACCACTGCTACAACAACGACGACAGCAAAGGTAAAAACACCAGAAACAAGTTCTAAAACAACAACTAATACAGCTAAATCGCGTATAATTGTTATTGACCCTGGCCATGGTGGCAAGGATCCGGGTTGTATAGGAAAAGGCGGAACCCAGGAAAAAACAGTAGTATTATCGGTCGCGAAAAAATTAAAAAATAAACTGGAATCAAATGGTTATAAAACATATTTAACACGTTCCACAGACGTATATCTTAAATTGGCAGAAAGGGCGGAATTTGCTGAAAAAAAGCATGCTGATTTATTCATTTCATTACATGCAAATGCGAATCCAAGTCGTGATATGAAAGGTTTTTCGATTTATACATTATCTGAAAAAGCATCTGACGAAGAAGCACAGAAATTGGCAGATTCCGAAAATGCAGCAGATAAAATTGATGTCGATGGGTTTGAACAATTTTCCAAAGATATTCGTGTGGCTCTTTCGTCATTACAACAACGTGCAGTGGCTGAATTAAGCGAAGAATATGCAAATAGCTGTGCTAAATCTATGAACAAGGCATCCATAGAACAACAGAAAGGACCATCCGTACGCCATGCGCCATTCGCAGTACTTCGTTCTACTGTGCCTGGTGCTTTGATTGAATTAGGACATCTATCAAATAAAAGCGAAGAAAAATTATTAAAATCAGATGCACATCAAAACAAACTGGTTGATGCGATTGCTAAATCTGTAAATTCTTATGATTTTGATGTTTAAAGACCGACTACTTGGTATGTCTTTATTTGTGGCGGAGATAGGGGGATTCGAACCCTCGATACAGTTGCCTGTATACGCGATTTCGAGTCGCGCGCATTCAACCAGCTCTGCCATATCTCCGTAGGTTGTATCGGTATTATATGTTTTTTGAAGAAAAAATCAAATGCTTTTATCTGGTGTGTGATTTCTTTTTGCTTTGCAATACAGATTTTAACATATCTTGTTGTTGAATTGTTTCAAAGAATTGTCCCAATTGTCCGTTGTTATTTAATCTCATCAATATAGTTATCCATTCTGTGTGATTTAATTTATCAGCCAGATTCATTATTTGTATTAATTCAAGTTTTTGCATCTTTTGCCCTTTTTTGTATGTTATACTGTATTTTGTGTTTTGCAAATATTCTTTTTGCATATTTAAAATATCTGTCTATAATCAAAAACATGAAAGGTTTTAATCAACAGGTTTATGATATCGTTGAAAAAATCCCAGTTGGGACAGTTGTTACCTATGGTGATATTGCAAAAATGTTGGGACGACCACGTATGGCGCGTTTTGTTGGTTTTGCAATGTCTGCGTCCTGTGAAACAGATAATTTACCATGGCATCGTGTAACTTTCAGTGATGGCAGATTATGGGACGGACAATGGGCCAAAGTACAACATGATATGTTAAAGGCCGAAGGTGTTGGTTTTACAAAAGATGGAAATATAGATGTCGAAAAATATCGTTGGCATCCGGAAAGCATGGCTGCACCACAAGATTTGCGTGATATGCCGTTAAAGTTCTAAGATTTTTTCTTTTTTATTCTGTCGAATATTTTATTTTCTGGCAAATTCTTAAATGCCAAATACCATGATTGAACATCTATGTTTTTGTTAGTGTTATTGATGCGTTTTTTTAAATCTTTTGTTGTTTGTGGTGAAGGTTCTATAACTGGTGTGCCAGGCGTCCAATCAGCAGGTGTTGAAACTTTAAAAGCATCTGTTGTTTGAAGCGCTATCAATATGCGCTTTATTTCTTTAAGATTGCGACCAGTGGTTTGTGGATAATACAAAATGGTTCTTATGATGCTGTTCGGATCGATTATGAACACTGTTCGTACGGTTTTTGTATCTGATGTATTTGGGTGTATCATACCGTATAATTTTGAAACATGTAAATCTATGTCAGCAATAACAGGAAATGTAATTTCTATATTTTTCCAATCTTTGAAATTGATTTCGTCGTGTATTGATCGAAACCATGCTAAGTGAGATGCTATGGCCCCCACAGAAAGCCCGATGATTTCCGTATCAAGTTCCTGAAAGTCTTTTATCATAGATTGAAACGATAAAAACTCTGTTGTACAAACCGGCGTAAAATCCATCGGGTGGGAAAACAAAATAACCCAATGTCCTCGACAATCATCAGGAAATCTTATAGAACCATTGGTAGTATTTGCGCTAAAAGCTGGTGCAATATCACCAATCAAAGGTAAAGTGGCGCATTTTATATCATTATCATCGTACATATTTGCCCCCATTTATTTACTAGATTTTACCGATCTTCAGGGCATTTTTGTATAAGAGCGTTTTCTTAAAATGATATAACATAATAAAATCGCTTTATTTTTTATAAAATATGGTATCATAATAGGTGGTATAAGAATAAAAGGATTGTTTATTATGAAACGTTCAGATGTTATCAGAACACTGCAAGTACAATTTAAGCATATGCGTGCTTCTGATGCGACAGCAATATTAGATTGTGTCGTGGATAATATGAAATCGGCTGTGGCAAATGACGATAGAATTGAAATACGCGGTTTCGGAACTTTCCAACCACGCAAACGCGCGACCAAGGCCGGTTATAATCCAAGCACTGGAAAAATAATACATTTAGATGCTAACAGAACTATTTTGTTCAAACCAAGCCGTGAATTAACCAAAAAAATGAATGGATAAATTATGTCGAGTGGAATTAAAAACCATAACCGTGATAAATATGAACGCGTTCGCAGATTGATGTGGATAAAATGCGAAGCATGTGGTCGTTTAGTTTTCTATAAAGATTATAAAAACAATCATTACGTTTGTCCACGTTGTGGTCGTGCTTTTATTATGAATCCAAAACAAAGATTTGATTTGTTATTCGATGACATCGATTGGCAAAAATTTGATTTGCCTGTTGTGAGTGATGATCCGTTGAACTTTGTGGACAGAATGCCATACAAAGAAAGATTAAAAGAAGCACGCGAAGATGCTGGCACAAATGATTCTATATCAACCGCAGACGGTAAAATAGGTGGTATAGATTCGACAGTATGTGTTATGAACGGTGATTTTATGATGGGATCTATGGGACGTGCCGCTGGGGATGCAATTATCGCTAGCATAGAACACGCCATAGAATTAAAACATCCTTTCATTATGGTAACTTGCAGTGGTGGCGCGCGTATGCAAGAAAACATTTTATCTTTGATGCAGATGGCACGTACAACAGTAGCTGTGAACAAGTTACATGAAAACAAATTGCCTTATATCGTTGTTTTGACAGATCCTACATTTGGTGGCGTTACTGCTTCGTTCGCTATGTTGGGTGATATACATATTGCGGAAAAGGGTGCGCGTATTGGATTTGCTGGTCGTCGTGTTATCGAACAAAATATTCACGAAAAATTACCATCAAATTTCCAAACAGCAGATTATTTATATGATCACGGTATGGTCGATATTGTTGTAAATCGTTCTGATTTAAAAGAAACATTGGAACGTATTTTAACAGTCTTAACAAAACAACCAGCCGAACCAAAAGTTATCGATATCAAGACACCAAAATTTGATACACCAAAGAAATCTCGTGATGTGGGTAAAACACCTGAATATGACAGGGTTTTATTGGCAAGAAATGAAAACAGACCTCATTTCTTGGATTATGTAAGGGGTATTGTTGATAAGTGGACTTACCTTGCAGGCGACAGATGTTTTGGTGAAGATGCCGCTATGTGTGGTGGAATTGGTTATTGGTACGGAATACCGGCTGTAATTATTGGTCAGGAAAAGGGCCGTACAATTGAAACACGTCAACAACACAGATTTGGTATGTCTAATCCAGAAGGATATCGAAAGGCGCAACGTTTAATGAAATTGGCTGAAAAATTCAGTTTGCCAATTGTGTCTTTGTTTGATACTGCTGGTGCTTTCGCTGGTGGTGCTGCCGAAGAACGCGGTCAATCGCAAGCGGTAGCTGCAACAATAGCAACAGGTTTAAGTGTAAAAACGCCATATGTGGCCGTTAATGTTGGTGAAGGCGGTTCTGGCGGCGCAATTGCAATTGGTACAGGCGACAGAATAATGATGCTTGAAAACGCAATTTATTCTGTTATTGCTCCTGAATCTTGCGCAAGCATCTTGTGGAAAGACAACAAGTTCAAGGCAAATGCCGCAACAGCATTAAAATTGACTGCGCGTGACATGGCATCATTGAATGTAATTGATAAAATTATAGACGAACCTGCTGGTGGTGCACACAAAGACTGGGATACGACAATGGAATTATTGGCTAAATCTGTCGCAGATGCGTTAATTGAATTAAAAGAAATACCGGTTGAAGAACTGATACCTTTGCGTGCCAAAAAATTCTTGTCCATGACACGTGATGTGGAAATATTTCAACCAGGACATACTTCTGAAGAAAAACAAGTGTAACAAACAAATAAAACCGCCACAATGGCGGTTTTATTTAATTAGTGGCGGAGCGTATAGGCTCCGATATTAAATATCCCAAATTCCCATAAATCTGCCTGTTCTGTAATTGAATTATTCCAAAACTTTTCAAAAGTGTCTCACAAAGTGTCACACTTTTTGGCACATTTATATACACATTCCAGCATAACATAATTTTCAATATTAGTGAACTACATTTTTCAAAGATAATTTTTTGTATGTTTAACATTCAGATAAATAATCATAGATTAACATTAAACTAAAGGAGAATCCTGATGGCAGAAGTATATAAAATGCTCTTGGAAGATTGGATTAAACAATCAGCATAACATTAGCACCTGTGAAAACGGGTGTTATTTTTTGTTGTATCAATATATTTTCCACTTGTGAACGCACACATTTGGTATTATAGTTTCAATGTTAGGAAGAGTTTTCCTAATGGGGTGTCGAAACCTGTTTACCAGCGTCTGCAAGAACAGACGATAAACTCCAACAGTTCGGTTGGAGGGCTGCTTAATAGAGATACACTTGCTGTATTGGAATAAGCACACAATTCTGGTAAATTGTTTCGAACCTCCAACCGCCTTTTTCAAAAATGGCGGTTTCTTGTTGTCCAAAACCAAGGAGGGATAATATGAAACGGCTTCTTGTATTATTATCACTACTATTTAGTAGCTTCACATATGCAGATACAATAAACCTGCACTGGTTAAATGAAGATGGGTCAACATATCAAAACTCAACCTGTGTAATTGATAGTGATTTAATATTACCGTCCACCCCACCAACAAAATATGGTTATACTTTTACAGGATGGAAAATATCGACATTCACACCAATTGAGTATTTAGAATCCACAGGGACACAATGGATTGACACTGGGTACAAATACACAAATGCTATAAATGCAAAAATGGGCATTAACAGAACAAACACTAACACTGCCGATAGTATTTTTGGATATAGATTTGTTAATACCCCAACAGGCGAAGGAAATATGCGATTTTTCTTTATATACGAAGATGGTAGAATTGGTTTAAGGTTTGGTTCTGCTACAGAAACAAATAACAATTATAATCCTCCTGCCAACAATTCTGTTATAAAAATAGGAACAAACCAGCAAGTAAACTTAGAATTAAGAACAACTGAAAGAAAAATATATTTAAATGGTAGCCCAGTAGTTCAAGCAGTCAATGAATATAATACGACTGATTTTGGCAATATTTATTTTTTTAAAGCAAATGCAACAGGTTTTTATGAAGGCGACATAAGAGGCTTTAAAGGCAAAGCATATTATCTTCAAATCTTCGATAATAACACCCTTGTTCGTGATTTTATTCCTGTCCTTGATTATAACGGCACCCCTTGTATGTTCGACAAAATAACAGGTCAATTTTTCTACAACCAAGGCAGTGGTCAATTTATAGCAGGTCCAGTATTACAATAATGAAACACAAATGGTTATCATTTTTAATAATACCAATATCTGCATTTGCAGACCAGTTGCTTATATCCAACGTTCCAAATGGTTGTTCAAACAATTTCTCGCCACATACTTATTTACAAGCTACATTTGCCATAAACCAATATCAATGTAATTCTGGATATTATGTGCCAGCTAATAATGACGGTTGTGTGGTATGTCCAGACGTGTATGATTGTAATGGCGGAAACTTCACCTTCAATGAAGATATTGATCAAGGTAATAAATTCAAAATACAAGTCACAGACAATATAAGAAACGGTTGTACAACTGATTTTCTACGTGTAGCAAACAATATTTCAAACATAACAGCAACTTTTACCCCAAATATTCATAATTGTAATCAGGGTTATTATTTGCCAGCAAACATTGACGAATGCACAATATGTCCAGCAGACCACTATTGTCCTGGTGGAAATCTTACATTTAATGAAACCGCTCCACAGGGAATCACTCCATGTCCATCTGCTCACCCATATGCTCCACAGGGTATGTGGCTTCAATCACAGTGCGGGCGAAAATTACATATATCTGATGAAACATATCACGATATATTGTATATGCATCAGCAACCAGCAAATCCTACTATACATAGATTATTTGTTCGTGTAGGCGAAACTAATTATTCCGCAAATGCAGTTTTACGAGATATGACCCCAAGTGCTCCGTTTCCAAAAGTATCTGCGGGAGCGTCTAAGGGACTTCATATTTTAATTCACGAAACACTTAATGGTGTAGAAGGTGATTATGAATATCTGATATGTGATGATTCCGTTCCAGAATGTAGGAATGAACAATAGATATAATACCCCTTACACGAGAGTTATTTCCTTTCCGATTCACAATGTATATCTATATTTATGTAAGATTAAAATATGTGAAAATTAAATTTAATTAGGTCTGGTAATGTTAGTAAAAGACTTAATGGAATGGATAAAAAGAATAAACCAGACCTAAACTTCAGGCTTATATATCTAATTCTTGGTCATCAGGATATATATTGTATTCTATGCTTTCTGTGGAATATGAAGTTCCTTTATCAAATGAATATAAAAAATATCCTGGTTCTTGTGGGTTACACGCAACATTTTTACCGTGGAAGATGGCTTTGCTTGCCCGTGTTGAACCAAGCCAAAAAACACAATAATGACTCATAGTTACTAAAAGTTCTTCGGTTAGTAATTCAGGCTCTGAACAAAGTAGAATTATATGATAATTATCCCGTGATAATAATTGTTTTATAGATTGAATAAACTTGTCGCAATCATACATAAAGAAATCAATACACTCATTAACAATTATGTAATTTTGAACTTCTGGATTATCTTCTATCGCTCCATTAGTAAGCACTTCAAAACAATCGTCTATATCCGTAATTCTTTGGCTTATAAAAGAATTATAATTAAATATGCTATCTGAACGCAAATCTAAACAATATATATTCATTGGACATACAGTTGAAAATATCCCGTTTACTAATATTGATATAAATTGATCTATTTCTTGTCGTCTATCTTTATTTGAAATTACTAATAAATCATTAAGGCTAATTAAGTTATTTAAGAATGTATTTGTTGATTTTACAATATTATCGTCAATATCACTTATATAATCTGGTTCTTGGATAGAATTATCAATATTTAATTCTTCTTCCATAGCTTTACCGTAAGCTGTCGCAAGCGAAATCATGACTTTCAATGATATTTGATTTTCGTTTTTATCAATTTGAATTTCCATTGTCTTTACCTTTATTTTTATTTTCTTTGTAACTATTTATCAGCAAATTAAAAAGAAATGAAAAAAATAACCACCTGATTTTTTATTTAATCAAGTGGTTATATATAGTTATTTAATTAATAAATAATAATATATAATATAAAATGTCACTAATATCTTTATATATTATTTATATTAATAGTATGTTTAGAGTTATATCATTGGTTGATTTCGCACAAGTTCCATCTCTATGAACTTGAAGGTATCAACTAGACTATCTGTTTCCAAACCATTAATCGCTTCAATCTGTTGCTTTAATCTTACAACAATGTTTGATCGTGGCGGAAATAGCATTTTAATCGTGCTACAAGAGTTTTCTGTTAAATTTAGATAAAACATACCAAGTAACTTTAATGCATTTACAGGCTTAATATTTAGTGCGTTCATCTTATTCAATAAAACCATGGGGTCATTATTAATAAAACCGAGCCAGCATATCTGCGGACGAATTACTTTATTCCAGATAAATAAATTAAGTAACTGGAAATTTGCGTCTGTAAAGAAATCTTTAAAGCAAATGTTTTTATCTATACCTACTTTTTCAAAACCACGCTTTACAGACTCTGAATTATATAGGCGATATTCTAATCTAATTACATTATTTAATTCAGGATGTCGCTTCATAAAACCTTGACCCCAATTATCTTTTAATACTTCCTGAGTTTTATTGTAAAAGCAATATTCATAAGACTTGCAACCAGCAGACCATTTCTCACCTTCTTTATATTCTATCTGCATATTGTCGCAATTATCTAGCAGATTAAGATAATAAACTTTGCTCTGCGACAATCTTTTATCAAATGCTAATTTGTTTAAAGCTGATAGAACTGTCGCAACACTCAAGCCAGTAGAATTCAAATCAATATTCTTACCAATATGAACTTCCCAAATTCGTGCATTATATATTGCCGATTTTGGAATATCTATTCCAAGATTTGTCGCAGCGTAACAAATCTGTTGAACCACTTTATCAAAATCATTTTCGCAGATTTCGTACATATTGGTTTGATATAGTAGCTTTGGTAGCGACACACGCAACCACAAAACAGGTGCTTGATTTTTATACGCACATACACCTATGGCTGGCATATAACCATTATTATGAATATATATTTTCTCATAATTTACATACTCACATCCTTCTTTATAACCGTTATTAGTTATCAGTTCTTTTAATGTGTCTTCCGATACATTTCTATATCCAACAAAATTAGTAAATGTAACCGCACTTGTTGGCAATGCTAATTTAATACTATCTATCATAATAATTCTCCTATGGTTAGATAGTTGTTAATTGCCAGATATAAATCTATCTGGTTCAAAACTATTTATCAGTATTTGAAAAAATGAATTCGACAAAATGTTAAAAAATACATATATTTGTCTTTTTTTTCTAAAACCCGCAGTAAATAAAGAAAATTTAAACAGCTAATTAGCTTGGCACCAAATGAATGTTAACTTATAATAGTAATATGAATTTTTTTTAACATTTTTAAGGAGTTATTAAATGGTTAATCAAGAAGAAATAAGCAACACTAAATTAAAACAAATATTCACATATATCCAAGGTCTAAAACACCACGAAATGATACGAATGATGTTTTTTTGTAGTTTTGGTATGGGAATGCGTTCTATTAACTTTTATGCGTTAACATATTCAGATGTATATGACGACCAAGAAAATGTTAGACCTGTAATATATTTATCCAAAGATAAAAACAAAGGCAATAGACCTTGTGCTTACAGTGTTAATTCTCAAGTATCAAAAGAATTTTCAGAGTATTTGAAATATTTAAAACAAAAGAATAATGTTATTAAACCAGATACATATTTGTTTCAAAGTCAGAAGGGCGTTAACAAACCTCTTACTCGTCCTTCAGTTTCAAGAACTTTTATTAAAATATTCAAAGTTTTTGGATTAAAATGCGGCAGTCATTATGGTCGCCATTATATGATTTCATCTTTGTTGCGACAAGGTGTTGATGTTTGCGTTGTTCAACAAGCTGTTTGTCACGCTTCGCCAAGCACAACATTAAAATATTATCTGCAATCCAAAGAAAGAGTTAGAGAAGCGGTAGAACTGTTGAAGATATAATTGTTTGCTTTTTTCCAGTTTTCTTTCGCTCACCCGTGTATTTATAGGTGTCTTTCATTATATCCTTCCATTGAGCGAATTCTTCATCTAGGAAATCGTATTTTAAATTGTTATCAACAATATCTTTCAAGTATTCTACTGTTTCATCTTTTAATGGGTCGTGATTATATTCTCTATCGCTCATATTTTCTGAATCCCAACCGATAATTAGATTTATATTTGCTGTAGTAACTTTATGTTTTTGAAGTATTTGGTTCGCATTTTTACGAAAAGAGTGAAAATCAAATTTTTCTCTAGTTTCTTTGACTTTTTCCCAATCTGAATGCTTTATACCTATCTTTATAAAATGATCAAATAAAGGTCTAAGGCATGCTTCCGCATATTTACCATTGTTCTCTGGTGTTTCAGAAAATCTTATTGTACATTCAGGAAATATATAATCGGTATTCTTAGCATTTAAAAACTTCTTCCTATTATTTACCCATTCTATAAAACCAAGTTTAATAAGTTGAGGTGCCATAGGAATTTTTCTTGAAGTTGCGTCATTTTTATAAGATTTGTTTGTATTCTTTTCTTCAATAAAAGATATTGAGTCAATACCCCTTATTTTGCGTATATCCTTATACATTAAAGTAGTTGCCGCATTTTTTCTTGAACCACTAAATAACGATATAACAATAGCCCAAAAAAGATAAGAATATTCAATGAAAAATTCTTTGGATTTTGCGGGATTAAACATAGTTTTTAAAGATTGCTCGCTATATGGAGTATGAGGAATTGTGTCACTGGATTTTACTTCTGGAATCTGGATTAAAGATAATGTTTTAGCGGTTATATAACTTTGATTGCTGGTATTACAATATTCTAAGAACACTCTAGTATATAATAAATATTTGGCGTACATTGCGATACCTATAGTTTCTGGTGAATTCTTAGAACGAGGTGTTGCGGCAATTTTGTTAAACCACTTGTTTAGTAATGTTACATCATTTAAAATACTTATTGGTTGTTCTAAATCAAAAACCCCTAAACCAAACAATCTCTCATATAATTTATGTATTTTATATTTGTGATTCTTTTTATATTCTTTAATATTTTCGTTTGTTGCGACATAGCCTCTAGCTTCTTCAAATTCGTCTAACATTGCACGAATAGTAGGATAGACAATATTAGTTGCGGCAGTTGTGTTGTTGTAGTTTTGAACAATATTAATATTGCTAGGTTTTAACACTGACATACCAGAAGCAGGTATTTCTGTCGGTAGGTGCGGTTTTAATACGTTTAAAGAATGCTTTTTTATACTTGCGGATATGCTTTTCCATTCTCGCTCAGTTTTTAAATCAGCAATTTCTTTTAAAATAGCTTGTTTAGTTTCTAATAATTGAACGGTTTCTGTGGGCTCAGTTGAAGAATCCAGCAACTTTGTTTCTATTTTTGCTAGTTGTTTTTGCAATGTAACAATATTATCTTCTATCTTCATTCTATTAACCGCTTCAAAGAAATCTGTTGTATGCAAGGATATTCTTATATCCTTTACTGTTGTTCCGCTGATTTGCTTGCTTCTATAATAATAGATGCCATTTCTAATTGTCAATTTTTTTATCACGCCATTTTTATTGTGGTGGCACACAAAGTGGCACAGAAAGTGGCACATGTCGGAGCCTCATTTTTACATTAATTCATCGTTTTGTTAATATGTATAAAAGTGCCTGATTTCTGGGAAAAATTGATTATTTTATAAGTTAAAATAACAAATAAAAAAATCCCAAAAACTGGGATTTTAATTAGTGGCGGAGCGTATAGGACTCGAACCTATGGACCGCATTACTACGGTCACGGATTAGCAATCCGCTGCATTACCACTCTGCCAACGCTCCGGATGGGTGTTATTATATATAAACAGTTTTTTAAATGCAAGTGTGAATTTATCGTTTTTTGTTTTTAGTTTGACAAAAGCGAAAACGCCTTATAAAATGCTCCCGCTTTGGTAAAAAAAACAATGAATAAAAAGAAAGTTTTGATGTTTTCGCTGGTGCTTACAATGCCTTTCTTCGTAAAGGGTATTCGTGATGCACAAAAAGATACACCGATGCCATTTCCTATGGATACTAAAGTATGGAACGAACGTTCTGTTGAACCATTGCCATCTGATTATAAGCCCGCATATCAAACATTGGTCAAATTAGAACAAAGATTCAATCTGTATCACGAATTAGGATACGATGTAAGACCAATTGTTTTTGAAATAGATTCTTCCAAAGATATATATGTGAGATATACACGTCCAGACGGAACCGGGTTTATTCTTAATTACGGATCGCGCACATGGAGAAATATGAACCCTGGTGCAATAAGAACAGGTTCTTTTGCATGCAAAATGGGTGCTTGTGGTGATGCTGGTGGTTTTGCTGTTTTTCCATCAGAAGAGCAGGGTATGCTTGCTTTAAAAGCTTTGCTTCGAACAGATGCGTATGCCAATTTATCAATATATAATGCGATTCATAAATATGCGCCATTTTGTGATAATAATGATCCGATAAGATATCAACGTCATTTGTATACAAAAACAGGTATAAACATAAATCGAAAATTGAAAGATTTATCTGATGAAGAATTGGATAAAATCGCAGAAACTATCAAGGTACTTGAAGGTTGGAAAGTTGGCAATCAAGCGGCTTTCGGTTTTTTAATGGATGTTATTAATCAAAACTCCCAATGTACTAGATAACTAGCTGTGTGTAGCTTTTTTTATTGATTATATTCACGATAAATGACATAATATAAACGTGACGATATTATTTATTAATTTTTACTGTTGTCGTTAATATATGTTTTTTCCGCAAACATAGTGTTTGCATTATCCGTTTCAATTTATTATTATTAGCACTAAATCAAAGGAAGAAAAATGTCTTTAAAAATCTATAATGTTCTGACCAGAAAGAAAGAAGATTTTATCCCGTTAACCCCGGGCGTTGTTAAAATGTATGCGTGCGGTATAACTGTATCTGGTGATGCACATATCGGACATGCGTATCAATCAGTAGTTTTTGATGTTATAACCCGCTATTTGCGTTATCTTGGATATGAAGTAAAATATGTCCGCAACTATACAGACGTTGATGACAAGATTATAAACAATGCCGCACAAACTGGGGAAAACCCAATAGAATTTGCTGAAAAATATATGCAACAAACAGATAAAGAAATGGATGCTTTGGGTAATTCTCATCCTACAATTATGGCGCGTGCGACACAATGCATTGACGACATTATTAATTTTGTTCAAAAACTGATAGATTCTGGTCATGCATATGTTTCTGAATTTGGTGATGTTTATTTTAAATTGGACAGTTTTGCTGAATACGGCAAATTATCACACATTCAAATTGATAAAAATGATACGGGCGTCAGAAAAGATGTTGAACCAGGCAAACAAAACGATTTGGATTTTGCATTATGGAAATCTGCAAAACCTGGTGAAATTGCTTGGAAATCTCCATGGGGTATGGGGCGTCCTGGCTGGCACATAGAATGCAGTGCGATGAATCTTAAATATCTTGGTGAACAGATAGATATTCATGGTGGTGGACGTGATTTAGTGTTCCCACACCATGAAAACGAAATTGCGCAAACTGAAGCTTTGACAGGCAAACAATTTGCAAGATATTGGGTGCATTGCGGTCTTGTAAAGGTAAACGGTCAAAAAATGAGCAAATCACTGAATAATGGTATTTTATTGAAAGATGTTTTGGCAAAATATGATGCAGATATCATAAGATTTGCATTGTTACGCAATACATATTCTGCAGACATAGATATTACGGATACTTTGTTACCAGAATCTTTAAAACACGTTTATAAAATGTATTCTGTATTTTCGGCATTAAAAGGTCATGATTTTGCTGGTGCCAATAAAGAAAAAACAGATACCAAGATCCAAGAAATAGTTTCTGAATTCGAAAATGCTATGAACGATAACTTTAATACTTTGGAAGTGATTGCTGCTGCATTTGGTTGGTTTAATTTTATCAATGCCGAAATTGCTAAAAAAACAACGGAATATAATTTGCAAGAAATCGCCAATAAAATCAAAGAGTTGTTCGCGGTATTTAATATATTACAACAAAATCCAGACGATTATATTGCAAAAGCAAAGTCAGATGTTTTACAAAGTTCGAATTTAACTGAGTCTGATATTGAAAGGGCTATAAACGAACGTGCTTTGGCAAAACAAAACAAAGATTGGGCAACAGCTGATAAAATCCGCGCAGACTTACAGGAAAAGGGTGTTGTTTTGAAAGATAGCGCTTCTGGTACAGTCTGGGATATAAATTTATAAAAAAATATAAAAAAACTGCTTGAATATAGCGCATTTTGTGCTATATTAGAACGCGTCTTAACAAAGGAAAAATCCATGAATTATCCATATATGCCTAAATCCACTGCACTTTGGTTGATTGAAAACACAGCTTTAACATTTGAACAAATTGGCGAGTTCTGCGGTTTGCACGAACTGGAAGTTAAAAATATTGCCGATGCAGAATCTAATAAAATGCAAGGTTTAAACCCAATTATCAATGGTCAGGTTACACGTGAAGATATTGAAAAATGTGAAGCTGATCCAGAAGCAAGATTGACTTTGCGCGAAGAAATTGTAGAAGCCCAGAAAAAACAAAATAAAAAAGGCGTTGGTTATACACCAAAATTGCATCGTCAAAACCGTTTGGGTGGTATTTTATGGATTTTAAAGAATTACCCAGCTTTGACAGATGGTCAAATTGCACGTCTTATGCGCAGCACAAACCCGACTGTGAAATCTATTCGTGAAAAAACACACAAATCTTATTCGATGATTCAAATTCAAAGTCCTATTGTATTGGGCTTGGTTTCTGAATCTGCGTTACACGAAGCAATTGCTAAAGCAGAACGCAAGGCATCAAAATAAGTTTTTTATTTTACACAAATAAATCAAAGGGTTTTTTATGGCCAAAAAACTAGATGAAGCAACAAGATTATTGATCGATTCATTGCCAGAAAGTTTAAAAGAACTGGCTTTGTCAGCGAATGAAATAGGGTATTTATCCCAAATGGACTTTGATGCCGCTATTCAGGCTGATGAAGTACCAGACGAAGAAAAAGACGAAGTTCTTGAATTCTTTAAGCAAGATTTGGAATTGGAAATATTGGAAACAGATGGCGATAGATTTGCTCGTGATATGGAAAAATATTACGAAGAAGACGATGAAAGCTATAATCGTGATAAAACCCGCGATTTGTTGAATGCGGATGCAGAACAGGTTGATGTTAATGATGACGATTATGAACACTACGCCAAACAATTGGAACGCAGCTCTACTGGTAATTTAGTATTGGGCATCCAAGATTCTGTTCAATCATATCTTAAACAAATCGGTACTGTTCAATTATTGACTGCCGCCGGCGAAATTGCTATTGCTCAACGTATTGAAGCTGCATCCAGATTGATGGTTTATGGACTTTGCGAAAGCCCTATGACAATTCAAGCTATGTTGGATTGGTATCAACAATTGTTAAATGGCGATATAAGATTACGTCACATTATCAATTTGGAAGTTATGTATTCCAGTGAATCTGAGCAAAAATCGTTGGCTGCATTGGCGGACACATTGAAATCCAAAGGTGTCGATCAAGTTGACGATTTAAATGATGAAGATTTAGACGCTTTAGAAGATTCTGTCGCATCCGAAGATGAAGAAGACGAAGAATTGGATGAAGATGAAGAAGACAAGAAAGAAGATGGTCAACGCAGTTCTTCTGGTGTACCAATTCCTGTTATGGAAGATGCGCTTATGCCAATGATCACAGATTTATTCACAAAAATTAAACGTATTTTCTCTGGTATGCAGAAATTACAAGCAAAACGCTTAGATAATTTGCTTGGTTCCGCAAAACCTGACGAAACATTGGAAAAGAAATATAATAAATTACGTGTTGAATTGTTTGAATACGTTGGCAAAATCCGCCTTAATGATGACAGAATTGCCGAAATAATGGAAAAACTTACTCAGCGCGACCAATTATTGATGGGATTGGAAGGCAAAATGTTGCGTCTTGCGCTTGCTTGTAAAATTAAACGCGAAGACTTCTTGGCTGAATATGCCGGCAACGAATTGAACCGCAACTGGGTAAAGAAATTGGCTAAAAACAAAAGTGCCGCATGGCAAAACTTTGCAACTAAACATCAAGCAGATGTATTGAAGATACAAGAAGACATTACAGCAATCGCGAAAGAGACAGGACAACCTACATCAGAATACAAGAAAGTGGTCGAATTGGTTCGTCGCGGTCAGGCAGAAGCAGCCCGTGCGAAACGCGAAATGATTGAAGCCAACTTGCGTCTTGTTATTAAATTCGCTAAAAAATCAAGCAATCGTGGTTTAGGACTTGATTTTTCTGACCTTGTCCAAGATGGTAATATTGGTTTGATGAAGGCGGTCGACAAGTTTGATTACAGATTGGGTAATAAGTTTTCTACATATGCAACCAACTGGATTCAACAGGGCATTTCACGTAGTATAGCCGACCAAGCACGTACAATTCGTATCCCTGTGCATATGATTGATAACATACACAAAATTCAACGTGCATCACGTCAATTTATGCATAAATATGGTCGTCAGCCAACCGCTGAAGAATTATCAAAGATTATCTATTTGCCAGTAGACAAGATTCATAAGGCAATGAAAGTTAATCTTAAACCTATGTCTTTGGAAGCACCTGTAGGAAGCGAAGATGACAGTTCTCGTATTGAAATCATTGCTGACGAAACAGCAAAGAATCCGTTTACTTCGGCTGCTCAAAAGAACTTGCGCAAGATTGTTACACAAATCTTGTCCGAATTGGATCCAAAAGAAGAAACTGTTTTGCGTCAACGTTTTGGTATGTCCACTAATAAGACAAGTACTTTGGAAGAAGTTGGTGAATATATCGGTGTGACACGTGAACGTATACGTCAGATCGAACAAAAAGCACTTAATAAACTTAAACATCCAACACGTGCACGTAAATTGCGCAGTTTCTTGGAAGATTAATTTTAACAACCCGCTTTGTGCGGGTTTTTTATGCGGATAAAAATATGAATAAAACGGTTTTATTTTGTACAGGATTATCAGGCAGCGGTAAATCTTATTTTATAAAAAATATTTTACCAAAAAGCGCATTTTATAATCTTAAATCTGCAACAACGCGTTCTATGCGAGAAGGGGAACAAGACGGGCGCGAATATTATTTTCGCGATGAAAAATATTTTGAAACAGAAACTTTCGCAACAAAACTATTTGTGAACGAACAATTTTGGAAACCGGGTCAACAAAAATGGCTCTATGGTGTGCCTGAATTTGAAATTTTAAATCATTGGGGTATGAACTTTACCTATGATGTAATACAGCCTAGATATGTTCGTCAAATGATGGATTGGTTTTTAACACACGACAGGAACAACTTGTATTCTTTTATGGTATTATGGTTTATTCCACCAATGAATAATTTCGAAATTGCAAAACAGCGCCAAAATATGCCAAGTGATTTGGAAGTTCGCAAAACAAATACTTGTAATATGGAAGATTTTAAACAAGCAGATGTATTCATAGATCATATTGTTGTGTCAAACCCACAACAATTTGCTACAGATGGCCGCCTGCAAGCATTTATAAATTCAACGCGTCAAACATCAAAACAAAAATAAAAACGCCGTTACAGGCGTTTTTTTATATACTTTTGTGTATCACTGTATATATGGTACCAAGATCTGTTTTTAACAGCGCAGTTTTTACTTTGTCGGCATCATTGGTTTGTTCTGCACCATTTAATATCTTTTCAAAATTACGCACAAATTGTGTGGCCTGTGAATTAAATATCTTATCAGATCTTAATAATTCATGTATTTGCTTTTTATCAGTTGCATTAAACATTTTTACCAACCATTTTGCGAATATCTTGGTGTCACCGTCATTGTATTTGTTCCATACGATTTCAGGTATCTCTGCGTTCGAAGCACGTGTTAAATCAACAGCCTGTTCATAAAGTTTTTCAAACAGTTTTTCTGTTTGATTCATAAAATCTTTAGTGCTTATTGGTTTAAAAGGTGCGCTTGGGGCTACTTTAATCGCATCCATTGGTGCAGAGGCACGCGCAACCATCATTTGTTTATTCAAACTTTGCATTGCATCTACAGCCTTGGCATAATCAGACATCAAATCAATCATTTGCTGACGTGATTCACCAGCCAAATTACCCAATTGTGTCGATGAATTGTTTATGTTTTCCAGAGATTCTGCGATACTTGTTTTCATAGTGTTGATTTTTTCAACCAATGTATTGACTATGTTATTAAGGTTTTCACTCATATCACGCGAACCAGCAGCCAAATCGGGCAGGGCCACATAATATTTTTCTATCAATTCTGACAAAGGTTTTAATTGTTCTGTTGTTTCTGTGGACATCTTTATAAGATTTTCAGATTGTCCTGATAATTGAGCATGTGCCCTGTTCATTTCAATCAATGTTTCACGAACACCTATACCCATACTCTTTACAGAATCAGCAAATTCTGTCGCTGCAGATTTGGTGTTTTCAAGTGTTTTGTTTGCAACCCCAGAAACATCTTTAATTTCTTTGACAACACCAGTAGAAAACTCGTGAATTTCGCTGTCAAAACGATTTGTAAGGCCAGATAACTCATTTGTAAGTCCACGGACTGATTCAGTTGTGTTTGTTGTCGAATTATTTAAGGCATCGATAGCGCTTTCCAATTTACGCAACTGTTTATCAATTGAAGTTTCAGCCAAACGAATATTTGCACCAACCACGTTAGCAGTTTCTGTCATTGTGTTGACTTGACGTGTCAATTCTTTACCGGAACGTTTTGTAAATTCAGACATCTTGGTTAAATAATCGCTTAACAATTTATCGTTTTGATGCATTGTTTCATCATAATTTTGCGATGCATTTGTTACGTTTTCAAAACCAGTCGTCACACTTGAACTTAAATCTGTCAATTGTTGCTGCAACGCGTTTGCAGCCGCTGTCAATTTATCCATGTCTTCGGTATTATTTGTGAAATGTGTCTGCAATTGTTCGCTTATTTGTTGTTCTTGTTCGATACATTGTGCTATCTGATCTTGAACTTTTGTCGCATTTTCGGTTGCTGTTGTTGAAGTATCGGTTATTCTGTTCAACAAACTTTCCATTGTCGCAGAAAAATTATCCGTGCTGTGTTGAACTTCTGCCCAACCGTTAGATGCTACAATTTTATCCAGACCTTCGATTGTGTTATCCAATCTTTGAGACATAAGGGCGATTTTCTTGGTTGCTTCATCCGCTGTTGAAACTAATTTATCATTTTGCTCGCCCAGCACATGTTTTATTTCTTCTGTGTGTGCAATTTGATTTTCAAGTGACGATGCCATTGATTTGAAATTATCATCAATTTTGGTAATTTCATCTTTCAATATAGTCTGTAAAACACGCGTTGCATCTTTGATTTTTGCTTGTTCTGGATGTGTCATTATTTCCAACAAAGAATGCATAACTTGTTGAGATTTGCGTGAAATAAAAAACAAACAAACCAAACTGACAAGCAACAAAAAACCTAAAGACAACGATATAATCAACAGCGTTTGATTCATAACTCTTTCTCCTAAAATAACGTCCTTGAACTCTAAGGAAATATATACTAAAATCTTTTCAATAAAGCAAGAGTATAAATGTCAAAAAATGAAGTTTTTTCTTCTTCACAGAACGTAGCTTCAAACCCATCTGAAAATATTTGGGTTCAGGCTAATGCCGGGACAGGAAAAACAACTGTTCTTGTGCGGCGGTTGTTACGTATTTTGTTTAGGAATGGCGAATACAACAATGATATTGCCCCAGGAATACTTTGTTTAACATATACTAATGCTGCCGCTGGCGAAATGCGCAATCGTATTTTGGAACAATTACGCAAATGGGCAAGGGCGGATGATGCTGCATTACAAGAATTATTAGATGGTATATCTGAAAACACACCAGCAACCAAACAAGATTTGGCATATGCTCGCCGTGTGTTTTATATGTATATCGATAATCCAGAAGTGCTTAAAATAAAAACTATTCACAGTTTTTGTGAAGAAATTCTTCATCGTTTCCCTTTGGAGGCCGGTATATCACCAACTTGGGGTTTGGTTTCAGGCGCTGCGCAATCTGTTTTATTACAAGACGCTTTTGATTCAATGATAAAACAATCTTTTAATGGCGTTACTGATCTTACCAACACTATGGATGCATTTTATCGTATCATAGATATAAAATCTGAATATTTTATGGATGAATTACGTGAGTTATTGTTATCGCGCTATCGTTCGTTTTTCCAGGTTGAAGATACAAATAAATATCGCGAATATTTTATTGAAACAACGCGAAAAATCTTGAATCTTGATAAAGATATCGACACATCAATTAAACCAGATTATTTAACAAACATTGTATCAGCCGCAATAAATCTTCAAAACACATCAAAAAAGCCGGCAAAGTATATTCAAAATATTATAGATTTAACACAACAATATATTGATAATACTATAAATTTTGAAAAATATAAATCTGCGTATTTAACAAGCGATAATACGATCATAAAAAATGTCTTGAAAAACGAATATTTTGTTGAAGAAGCAACACGGGTCCACAACACACAACAATATATATTAAATAATGCTATATTCAAAGATACAATGGCTTTGTTTGATTTGGCAATGGATTTTGCCAACACTTATCGCACTATAAAACAAGAGCGTAATCTGCTTGATTTTGAAGATCTGATTTTATACACGCAAAAGCTATTTATGAAACCAGATGTTATGGGTTGGGTTTTATCGCAATTAGACGTTTCTTTATCACACATATTGGTTGATGAAGCCCAGGATACAAGCCCACAACAATGGAATATATTGCGTATGTTGGCCGGCGATTTCTTTACAGATGGTGACACAAAAAATAATCGTTCGTTATTTGTGGTTGGTGACACAAAACAATCTATATACGGCTTTCAAAACGCAGATCCGCGTGCTTTTGCACTAAGTCGCGAAGCAATCGCAGAACAGATAAAAAACAATTATAGAACAATTCAAGAAGTTGCTTTGGATCAAAGTTTTAGATCTGTTAAGCCTATACTTGATACAGTAGATTGTTTTTTTGACTGTCCTGAAATCGTTGAAAAGACAGGGTTTTATAATAACAAACACAAATGTTTTAGAACTGGCGACAAGGGTTTTGTTGAAATACACAATACTTTCAAATGCGATAAAACCGGAACAGAAAAGAATAAACTTTATGTTAATATGATTGCCAATAAAATTAATGCGTTGGTAAAAGCCGGTCGTGATCCAAAAGATATCATGGTACTTGTTCAAAAGCGGGGAAGTTATGTGGATTTATTATCAAATGCACTTAAAAAACGCGATATTGATATTGCAGGAAATGACAGGATAAAATTACCCGAATTTTCTGCCATAAAAGATATGCTTTATCTTGTAAGATTTTGTATTGACCAATCCGATGACTATAGTTTATGTTGTATATTAAAAAGCCCATTTTATTATTTGAAAGAACGCGATATTTTTGAATTATGCAAAATAAAAAATAATTTAAAATCAGCCACAATATTTGATATTTTAAACACGCGAAAATCAGAACTTTATGACGACCTGTTGGATACCATAGAGAAATCAAAAACATTGGCACCATATTCATTTTTCACATATGTTTTTAACAAAAATAATACACGTAAAAAGTTTATATCTGCACTTGGCAAACAAGCCATTGATCCAATAGAAGAATTTTTAACAATGTGTTTGGCATATGAGCGAACACAACCAGGAACACTGCGTCACTTCCTAAAGTGGTTTATTACTGGCGACAGTGAAATTAAACGTGATATGGACTCATCCCAAGGCGTACGAATAATGACGGTTCATGGAAGCAAAGGTTTGGCTTCTCCTGTGGTGTTTTTAATAGATACATTAACATTCCCAAAACCAGAAACCATATTGAACATCAATTATTTACACCAAAACTCTAATTATGACGTTTGGTTATGGAAAACAGGGAACAGCGAAATATTACAACCAATCATTGATAAAAACAAACAGGACCAAATCTCCGAATATTACAGATTGCTTTATGTTGCGCTGACCCGAACACGTGATGAATTGTATATATATGGATGCGATACGGATCGTGCACCAGACATGGTTTGGCACAAACAATTATGGAATGTTTTTAGCAACGCAAAAGAATTATTTGTTAACGAAGATACTTTACGGATTACAAATGACACAGAACTTGAAAGATTTTTTGGCTGGTGTAAAGAATAAAGAGTTTGCAACCAGTAACGGAACACAAATGCACGCTTTGATGCAGCATGTTGTTATTGATATAGATTATGAAGCAGGTGATTCTGAAACAATACAAAACATAAAGAAACATCCTGATTTAATACCTTTTTTTGTTAAATCTGCACAAACAGAAGTGCCAATCGCTGGTAATGTTCATGGTCATTTTATAAGTCGTAGAATTGATAGACTGCTTATAAATCACGATACAAAAATCATAGATTTTATAGACTATAAAACAGACACAGACAAATCTGTCTTTATAGAACAATATAAATACCAATTAAAAGAATACGCAGAATTATTGCGTTCTGCGTATCCAGATTATAAAGTCAACGGCTATATTTTATGGCTGCGCGACTGGGCACTTAATAAAATTATTTGATACGTTGTTCTTGTAAAAATTTTCTAACTGTATTTTCTAACTTTGTTTGTTCGGCACGACCCTCTAACAATTTAGTTAATTCCGGCCATTCTCGTGGTTGAACGCCTGTTAAAGATATAATTTCTTTATTGTTTCCGGCAATATCAATATAGATTGCTTTTGACGTTCTGGCTTGTGTGCGAATATAAACATTCCCATGATCTTTACCATGAATATAATAAGCGGTTGTACCAGCGAGTTTTTTATCTTCCGTTACAGGATTATGTTCTATAAAGTCTATTAAATCATCATATGTTTTTTTATTGATTTCTAATGTTTTGTCAGGCAAATCAGACATGTTGTTTCCCTTTGTTTTACTGCAAAACAGTTATATCACAATATTCGTTATTGTCAAAGTATATTTGCCTTGAATTCTCGTGTGTTTTTTGTCTATAATTCGGGCATGTTAGTTAGTTTAAACATTTCAAATATTGTATTAATTGAAAAACTGAATCTGGAATTCGGGAATGGTCTTAATATTATGACCGGCGAAACCGGTGCTGGTAAAAGTATATTGCTTGACGCAATGTCTTTGGCACTTGGCGCACGTTCGGACACTGGTTTAATTCGTTCGGGGTGCGAAATGGCGTCTGTGACCGCAGAATTTGATTTTGTTAATGATAACGTTAAAAAGATTCTTGATGAAAATGGTATTGATTATAGTGATGGCTTGATTTTGCGCAGAACATTATCCCAAGACGGCAAAAGTAGAGCATGGGTTAATGACGTTCTAGTATCTGTTAAAACACTCAAACAAATCGGGGATGAAATTGTTGAAATACATGGACAATTTGAAAACCATTCTTTGTTAGATGTTACAACACACCTATCAGCTTTGGATGAATATGCGCGTTTATATAACAAAGATTTTGAACATGTTTTGTCACAAACAAAATCAGCATATAAAGATCTACATGATGCACAAACAAGATTAAAACAGTTAACGGAGTTAATTGAAAAATCAGAAAGCGAACGCGATTTCTTGGAACACAATGTTTCCGAATTGCGCAATTTAAACCCACAAATTGGCGAAGAAGAAGAATTAGCAAACACACGTGCAAGATATATGGACGCAGAAAAGAACGCTGGTATTTTGAATGAAGCGATAAGTGTTTTGAAAAACAATGGCAATTCGTTGGATGAACAAATATGTTCTGTCGCACACATATTGGAACGTATTAAAACCGAACCAAATCCATATTCAGATGCGATTGATAAATTATATGATGCTGCGGCAAGCGTTGCAGAAATAAGTGAACAAATTCATCCTGAAAATACAAATATCGACGATATTGATTCTGTCGAAGAAAGATTGTTTGCATTGCGTGCTGCTGCACGTAAACACAGATGCAGTGTTGATGAATTACAAGCCAAACTGATTGAAATGGAAACGCAATTGAATGCGATCGATAACAGTGACGCCGAATTAAAGAAATGCAAGGCTGATGTTGATAAATACGCAAAAGCGTTTAACGAACACGCAATACGTTTAAACGAATTACGCAAAGTTGCCGCAGATAATCTTCGTAAACAAATATTGGTCGAATTGCCAGATTTAAAACTGGGGGCCGCAGACTTTATTGTTGATATTCAAAATTCAGAACCATCTGTTAATGGCACAGACAACGTCGTATTTACGATCAAAACAAATCCTGGTACACCTTTTGCTCCGCTGCATAAAATCGCGTCCGGGGGCGAATTATCGCGTTTTATGTTAGCATTGCGTGTCGTGCTTAATAACCCAAACAACAAAAAGACAATTGTGTTTGATGAATTGGATACAGGTATAAGCGGTGCAACAGCATCTGCTGTTGGCGAAAGATTAAACAAATTGGCGAAGAACGAACAATTATTGGTTATAACTCATTCTGCCCAGGTTGCTGGTTTTGCTGATAAACATTTCAAGATATCAAAACAAAGTGATAATAATTCAACCATAACATCTGTTGATGAAATAACCGGTGATAACAGAATAAACGAAATCGCCCGTATAATAAGTGGCGCCAAAATTACAGAAGAAGCGATTGCGTCCGCAAAAACTCTTATTAAACATTAAAAAACGCCTAGACGGGCGTTTTTATTTTTGAAATTGTTTTAATTTTTCCATTGCACGGATATCGTAATACATCATATTCTTTCGGGCGATTTCAACTTGTTTGGCTTTTTTATCTTGTATAATTTTTTCTATCAAAGCATCTTTTAATTCTTGAATATCCATATTGCTAAGGGCAGGCGATTCAACATTTGCAACACAAGTTTCACCAACATAAACAGAAACAGTATCTTTTGAATATTTGTATTCATATACTTTTTTACCATCTTTATTAACCGATAAAACGTGTGGATTTGCTTTTTCAACAGGACCACAACCAGTATAGTATTCAGAAATCAAAGTTTTAAGTGTGTTGTCGTCACCGACAAAGCGAACCTCAACCCCTGGCTTTGATAATATTGCTATCAGGCTTTGTTGTACGTATTTATTAAAACGTCTTGTTTCAACAATGTCTGCCATGTCTTATCCCTTTATTATATTATAAGGCGTAATATAACACAAAAACGACGTTTGTCAATTATAATATTAGATTAAATGTTGAATAAATCAGGTTGCGATTTAAATTCAAACTCGCGAATACTTGTACCAACTTTGTTGTTTAACCATTCGGCAATCAAATGACGATGACAGAACTTTTCTGGCGTTTCATAGCATAAAATCACTATATTTTCGCCAAAACTTTGTAATTCTTGGACAACAACAAATGGATCAAGTTGATTCAATACTGTTTCATAATATCTTTCTTTGAACCACTGATCCGACAGTTTTTCATCGTGCCAATGCTTCCACCAGTCATATTTTGGTGCTAATTTTTGATATCTTAAACCCGTAAAACCATCTGGAATCTTGCCAGAGATACCAACGGGTATTAAACCATTTTGTTCGTATTCTTTTGTTTTGGAAAAATAGCCTGTATAAATCATAAATCAATAATCCCATCGGCAAATTCAATAGATGCTGGTCGCGCCGAAACAGTGTTTACTATGTTATTATCTTTATCACGCACAATAGCATATCCACGTTGCAGAACATTTTTATACGATAACGAATTCAGCATTTGTCCCATATGAGATACAGATTGATTTAATACAGCCAATCTGTTCGATAATATAGTCGGGAAACGTGACACCAGTTCGATTCTTTGATGTACATATTGTAGTTTTTTATCAATAACAATATTCATAGTCCGAGCCATGTCATCCAGTCTTTGTGCCTGTTCCATTAAAACTTGTTTAGGGCTTTTAAGATTTATGGCCGACAAATTACGTTTCAAATTGATAATCTGATTTGTCAACGCTGTATTTAATCGATGCGATAAATTATCAAGTTCTTGAATCAATGATATTTTTGTTGGAACAACCATTTCTGCCGCGCCAGTTGGGGTTGGGGCGCGAACATCAGCTGCAAAATCAATCAACATCCAATCTGGTTCATGTCCAACACCTGAAATAAGTGGTATATGACTTGCCGCTGCGGCACGAACAACAACTTCTTCGGAAAACGGCAGTAAATCTTCCAGTGCACCACCACCACGCGCAACAATAATCACATCAACATTATTCATACGATTGAAATATTCAATACCAGCAGCAACTTCTGCAGCCGCAGTAGTACCCTGAACAGTGGCAGGATATAACAATACCTTTACAGGAAATCTTTCGCGTAATCTATTTTGTATATCTTGGAATGCAGCACCAGTAGGACTTGTCACCACACCAATTGTCTGTGGAAAACGCGGAAGTGCTTTTTTGCGAGAAGCATCAAACAAACCTTCGGTGGCGAGTTTTTGCTTGCGTTCCTCTAACATTTTAAGAATTGCGCCAACACCTGCCATTTCAATAGAATTGATAACTATTTGATAATTACTGCGCGCAGGATATGTTGTAAAACGTCCTGTTATAATTACTTCCATGCCTTCTTCAAGTTTGAAGTTGACCGGTGTACCACGCCAAATAATCGCATTTATTGCGGCATTTGTATCTTTGATAGTCATATACAAATGACCAGACGAGGCGTGTGTTATTTGTGATAATTCACCACGAATACGAATTTCTGGAAAAGCTGTTTCAACAACGTTTTTAAGAAGTGCAGAAGCATCGCTTACACTAAAAATCATATCTGGTTTAACAAAAGGTTCTGGTTTAGGTAACATATTTAATTTTTTGTATTTAAGCTTAGTTCATGCAACAAAATTCGTTTAAGTTTTTCTTTGTTGGGCGTATGTAAACGAGCCACATCTAATGGTTTACCAATTTCATAAGGTATAGTCAAAGGATAAAAATGTTCTCCGGTTGTTCCAAAATTAACGCCTGTGGTTTTATCTTGTAAAAATACAACTGAGCTTATTGGGTTTCCGTTTTTATCAACCCAATCATTATAATGCACAGCCATCATATTCCAAACTTTATCTCCACCATATAATTCATAAATTAAAACACTAGCCATAGCACAAAATCCAGAAGACCATTTGTTTTCTGACATTTTACTGGAAACAAAGGCTTCGTGAAAAACTGGATTCTTATATATATTACGCAAAGCAAGTGTTATTTGTGGCAAAGTATATTGTACAGATATTTTGTCTTTGTTTACAGCATGAATTTTTTCAGCTAATTTAACGGTTGCTTTTGTAAATTCTTCATATCTTTGTGAATAAGATTTTGCAGGTTTAGCAGTTCTCTTACTGTTAACCAATTGCGTCAAATCAAACCCCAAAAGTTTAGCAAACACATGTTCATCATCATTTTGATCAAAAGATATATTTGGCGCGGTCTTTTCACCTTTGTCATAAGGAATTTTTTGGTTTTTGAACGCAAATTGATCGTATGTTAAATCAAGTGCTTTACCAGTTTTTTTATGCACCAACCAATGATGCTTATAATCCAACATACCTTTTGGCATAGACATCAATTGCCAATCTCCTGTGTTTTCCATCGCATACATAAAAAGAACACTTGACACACGACAAAAGCCGGCAGAATCATATCCTAGATCCCAAACATTATCCGGAGAATTTGCTAACGCTGTTGTTTTTTTTATTTTCTCGTCTTTAAAAGATTCACGCAAAAGAAGCACCAATTTAATTGCTTGATTTTGTTGGTCTGGCGTTAAATTTAAAGAAGCCACTTGTTTAAGTATATTATCAGTAGCCTTCTCGTAAAATTCTTTTTTTTCTTCGGTTATCATAAGTTTCATTATACACTAAAAATCCCCACAAATCAATGTGAGGAACATTTTTTATAATTCTGTTAATGGCCAACGGGGGCGGGGCGCAATTGGTTCTTTGACAATATTTCCAACACGATAATTCTCTAAACCTGCCCACGCAATCATTGCACCGTTATCAGTACACAAAGCCATAGGCGGTGCAGCAAATAACATATTTGATTTGTTTGCTAAATCTTCCATGGCGGCACGCACAGCGCTGTTTTTAGCGACGCCGCCAGCAACCACCATTGTTTTTGGTGATGCTTTTATAACACGTTTGTCATGTAATGCGTTATGTAATCTGTTTGTTATACAATCAACAACTGCAGCCTGAAAAGATGCACAAAAATCATTTATAAATGTATCATCTATGTCGTCTTGTGGTGTTTTATCTAACAACATACGTGCCGCTGTTTTGATGCCAGAAAATGAAAAATCACATCCTGGTTTATCACACAAAGGTCTTGGGAAATGAAAACGTTTTACGTTTCCAAGTTGTGCACGTTTATCAACAACGGGGCCACCAGGGTAACCAAGCCCCAGCATTTTAGATATTTTATCAAATGCTTCACCGGCACTGTCGTCCAAAGTTTGACCTATCAATTCATATTTGCCAACACCGTGAACCAATAATATCTGGCAATGTCCGCCAGATGCCAACATTAACAGATAAGGGAATTCAACATCTATATTTGTTGAAGAATCACTTGCTGATGCTGCTTTAAGACGCGGAACCAATGCGTGTCCTTCCAAATGATTAACCGCAACCAGTGGCTTGTTTGTAGCGTTTGTAATACCTGTAGCAGCCATCCAACCAACCAAAACACCACCAATTAAACCAGGACCGGCGGTAGCGGCAACAACATCAATGTCATCAATAGTTTTGTTTGCACGTTCCAATGTTAATTTTATAACTTCATCTATGGCCAATATATGTGCGCGCGCTGCCAATTCAGGAACAACACCACCGTATTTTTGATGTTCAGGGATTTGCGAATAAATGATATGTGATAAAATATTTCGATCACTGTCCACAATAGCAGCACTTGTTTCATCACATGAAGATTCTATACCTAAACACAAAATAGGTTTATCAGAATGCTTGTGTTCTGTATCTGCACCCATATCAGTTATAATAAGTTTTTCTTCGTTCATTTTATTTTTACCAATGCTATTCCAATATTATGTTTGTTTTTCTTGTGTTTTTCCACGTATGATTCAAAGTCTGTATCCATAACACGACCATATGTTCTGGATGCATGGCGCAGTATGTTACCCGGTAATAAAAAACCCATATGAACAACCGCTAAATCAGTTCCGATTTTGTTTTCAAAACCTTTGCCGTCATGTATAAATAACACAATAAAAGGCGTTTGTATATCTATTTTTGATAAATATTCATATGGTATATATTCTATGTCGATGTTTTGTCTTTCAAAGTCTGTATCAATATTATAAACACGTTTGAACCAGGACTTCTTATCTATCACAACATGTCTGATTTTGGTTTTCCCATAAATATGGCTTACATTTTCAAAATCATTGCTATTTAACCAATCTGTTTCTATGAAATGGTTGCGATTTATAACATCAACTTTATCGTTTTTGTATCTGATTTTAGTCAGTTTTTCTTTATCACCATCGGCAAGCGACGTTTCGACAAATGTTACACAATCAAAAGTATCAAAACGAATCAAAGGGTCATTGTCTGGAAGCTTTCCTTCACCCAAAGGATTGAATTGGTATTTAGCATCAAGATATTTTTTGCCGATATCGGCAGGCATAGTTGTTCCACAACCAGTCAAAAGAAATAACAATACAAATAATTTATTCTTCGTCTTTTGAAGCATTCATTTGTATCCCAGTGTAACAAATAACAGCCGCATCCTTTATCAACATTTCGTTAGAATTTGGCAAACTTGCGATTTTATCAACACATTTCATTAACAATTCTTGATCGGATATATTTTTGATAATGCGCTCAAGCGTTTGTGTGCGTTGTTCAACTGTTAAATCAGCCCATTTCTTCATATTAGAGTTTTCAAATGTTTGGGCAGGGCGCACAAATATACCAAGCACAATAAATACCAACAAAACGAACACAACTATTGATGCTTTGATAAAAAATTTGATATGTTGAAGTTTTGTTTTCTTTGTCATTGCTTACTCACATTTTTCAAGCCAAACATCATAGGTATCATCTTGAAGTGGGTTTTGACCAGGTTCATTGCGGTTCATCCAACCACTAAAAATACGTTCATCTGTTTTTGTATATATTTCCACAAACGCAAAAAAGTTTTCTGCATCAAAAGGATCAGATTGTTTACAGTTGTCTATTTTAATTGTTAAACCATCATGTTTGATTGTTCCACCAACATTACCGGAAACAACCTGAGTTTTTCCTGCAGCCTTGTTCATTATACGCAATACGGCCACATCTTTTTCAACATATGCAAAAGCAGATGTAGATAACAAAAATAGGGGTGTTAAAACAAAAAATAGATTTTTAATCAATTTCATTTTAACACCCCTTGGTTCTAATTTTTGTAAAGATTTAGTCTTCGCTGCTTTCTTTTTTAGCATTAGCAGACAAATCTTCAACAATACGAGCTTTCTTACCAGACAAACCGCGTAAGAAGAACAATTTCGAACGACGAACTTTACCGACGCGAACTTTTTCAATCTTTTCGATTGCTGGGCTATACAATGGGAACTTACGTTCTACACCTACGCCGTAAGATTCACGACGTACTGTGAAAGAAGCATTATTTCCTTCTCCACCATCGCGTGCAATAACAACACCTTCGAATAATTGGATACGGAATTTATCACCATCTTTAATTTTAACATGAACTTTTACTGTATCACCAGCTTTGAAAGCAGGGATAACTTTGTTGCCTTTTAATTTTGCAACTTGTTCTTGTTCAATTTTTTTAATAATGCTCATTTTAGTTTTCCTTTATTAAATCCGGACGACGTTCTTTTGTTATTTCGTCCGATTGTTGTTTCCGCCACCGTTCGATATTGCCATGGTGACCGGACAGCAGGACTTCTGGGACTTTATGTCCACGCCATACTGACGGACGGGTGTATAATGGCCATTCAAGCCCGCCGATTTCGAAACTTTCATTTTGGACGGCATCTTCACCGCCACCAAGTACATTATCTAACACGCGAACGCAACTGTCAATAAAAACTTGCGCTGCAATTTCGCCGCCAGATAACACATAATCGCCAATAGATAATTCTTCGATATCATATTCGTCGATTATTCTTTGATCAATACCTTCATATCGACCACAGAGCAGGGTTATTGTATCATATTTAGCATATTCATGCACTAATTTTTGATTCAAAGTCTTGCCACGTGGTGAAAAGAATATGATTTTGCCTGGATTTTTAATGGAATCTATGGCATTTCCGAGCACATCTGGGCGCATAACCATACCAGCACCACCGCCAAATTGTTCATCGTCCACAGACCCATAGTTGTTTATCGCAAAATCACGAATATTTATTGCATTATATGACCATATTTTTTTATCCAAAGCGCGCCCAATAACCCCTTCACCAAGGGTTCCTGGAAACATATCTGGAAAAACAGTCAATATGTTAAAGTGCATCTTTTATTTACCTTCGTATTTGTTTGCACATGTTAAACATATATCGTGCAATTTGTGCATTGTTATTAAATATTCACCAAGTTTAACATGTTCGTGTTGTTTCACATATTCATCACGTTCACATTTTACATCAATGCCTTTTAATTTTGGACAAACAAATAAAGATTCGTTATCTGCAAACATTATTTATCCCTTTTATTCACCACGATAATGTTCCCTTGAAAGACCGGCAGACATTCTTTCTTGTCTTACTTGTTCAATTTCTTCCAATAAATCTACGATGTTTTTTGATTTATATGGATAGCCAGGTATTTGATTGGTGCATGGACGTTCGCTGTAACAATACGATGTCGTTTGAGTATCAAAATAACCCCATACTTTCTTTCTAAGTTGTTCTGATGGCATGGCACTAATCATATCAGCAAGCCAGTTCAACATAGACATTTTAGATATAGCAACAGGGTGCGCCATACGATATCTTAAAGTATCTTTGCTTGAAGCATAAGTATCATATTTTGGAAATGGACCTTTGCGTTTACACAATTCATTATCAGCAAACCGTATGATAGCATCTATCATATTACAAAATTTTGTATCGACCAACTGGTCTTTAATACAAAAACTGTGCAACATCGGTACAATCCTTATCTTAATTTGTTTTGTTGTTTACATTTGTCACAAATTTCGCGCATTTTGACTATATCATTACAAGCTTCTTCAAAGTCCATTGTGTTTGGCAATAAACTTTTATCTTGGGGCCACGCAACATACACAGATTCATCTGATTCTAAATGTTTTCTCAAAGGACATCCTTTGCGATAAGCAGTCGCGAATTCATCTCTGCATTCTATTCTAACAGGCGGTAAACTTATTCTAAAACTATCTGCCATATTTTTTTATCCTATCTTTTCTTTATTCCTAAACCTAATTTTTGTTTTATTTGGTCCAAAAAGCTTATAGATGGAGCAATACGCGCCATTGGTTTGTCAAGGATCTCTAAATAATCTTGTAACTCTTTATACGATACAAAGCTTCTTGACATTCTTGGGACGCTGTGAACCAATTTTACCAATGCTTTTCTTATCTCTTCAAGTTCCCATGTCGGTGTACTATCTTTGGAACGAAACAATAATTTATTTAATTCCAGTGTTGCTTTTTGAACATTAGCATATGTTGAACGATCTTTATTTGCTTCCATAACACCCAACAACTTTTCAACCGCAGTAAATACAGGTTCCGACAATTCTTTTACTTGTTTTTGTTGTTCAATATTTAATATATATTTTGACATTTTGTATCGCTTATTTAACAAAAATTTCTTTATTTAATGTATCAACTCTTGCACCGATAAAAGAAACCATCTCTCCGTTGTCTAATTCAATTATGTCGCCGGCACCAAAGTTTTGGAATCCGTCAACAATACCTATCTTATTTCCCCCGCGAATAACATCAAAACCTATCAAATCAGATTGATAATATTCATTTTCTTTTAATTTTGGTAAATCATCACGCGAAATATAAAGTTGTGTTCCACGCAAAGATTCTATTGTATTTCGGTCGTTTATACCGTCAATTTTTGCAATAATAACATTTTGCTTTAATACACGAACGAAATGAAATTGTTCGCTTTCACATTTATCACAAATTATATGAAACTTTTTAAAATCTTCTGCTTTTTCGGAATAGGTCTGAACACGAAAATCTCCGCGAATTCCTTGCGGAGCTACGATTTTTCCGACCAAGATTTTATTTTCATTATTCATAACAAATATTTGTTTGGCGGTCGCCCGCCAAACAATTTAAAGCAAAAACATTATTCAGCAACTGCTTCAGCTGGAGCTTCTTCAGCAACAGGTGCTTCAGCAGGTGTTTCTTCTGCAACTGGTGCAGCTTCTTCTGCTGGTGCTTCGGCAGCAGCTTTTGCAGCGGCTTCAGCGGCAGCTTTTTCTTCAGCGATTTTAGCCAATTTATCGGCTTTATCTTTAGCCTTCATTTGAGTTTTTTCAGAAGGTTGATTTTTCTTTGTTTGTGTTGGAATTGGTTTTGCAGAAACCAAACCTGCGTTTACCAAGAATTTGTAAACACGGTCAGAAGGCTTTGCACCCTTTGACATCCAATCTTTAATTCTTTCGATGTTCAAAACCACGCGTTTTTCATCGCCTTTGGCCAACATTGGATTATATTTACCAACTGTTTCCAAAATTGCCCCGGAATTACGTGCGTTACGAGAATCTGTAACAACTACATGATAATAAGGGCGTTTTTTTGCACCATAACGTGCCAATCTGATAACTGTTGCCATTTGTTTTTGCTCCTTAGTTTTTTGTTATCTTGTTTTATCCCAAAAACCACATAAAAACATCCATCAAGAGCGAAACTCGCCGGTTGATGTTCCTTGTACATACCGTACACAGGGGTTTCAATAATGGCAATCTTTGGGATTTGCAGGCCTATTATGTATTAAATTTTCCCAAAAGTCAAATATTTCTTGGGTTTTATCTGCCGTTTACACAACATTTGTTCACATATTTACACAAACCAAAACGAGAAGGGCGATATTTTGAACAACACATCTCTGGCGGCAACGTTATGTTTATAGTTATTTTTATACCATTTTCACAATTTTTATCGTACGCGGGTTTTGTGCCGCGTTTATTATTACAAATTTTATGGGTAGGTTCCATGTTTTCCAACTCGTCACTGCCACCCATAGATTTAGGGTCCATATGATCCCAAGAAAACGCCATTTTATCAAAACTTGGTTCATACTTCATATAATCAGAATCTATCATAATAGGCTGACCACATAACCCGCATCTTGGATATATATGATAATCACCCAATATTTGATATATCTGTTTCATTTGTCGACGCGAAAGGCGATAATTCACAAAATCAGATTTTATGAAATCTGACAACAGTTTTTTTGTAAACTTTCGTACATCCAAAGAAAGAAAAAACGCACAGTTTTTTATTCCCTGTGCGTTTATTAGAATTTTTAGTAGAGCGTTGATGTGTGACTTGTCCATCATGTCTATTGTTCTGTGTAGTTCCTTTAAGGCATTTTTGACTTCGTTATTGGTCATTATATATAATCCCTCTGTTTAAAAACTCCTTACACGACATATTATTACAAAAAACAAGCGATTATTTTATAAACAAAATTAAAAATATGCATTAAAAGGCCTGGACTTTTTTGCCGAAATAATGTATAATTTTACCACTATCTCGCGGGCATGGTATAATGGTAGAACGAAAGCTTCCCAAGCTTTAGACGAGGGTTCGATTCCCTTTGCCCGCACCAAAAAATGAAACCGATTTTATATCGGTTATATTTTTTGCTTGTTGCAACGAAGAGAACCCGAGAAGGGGGGGGCGAATATAAGTAAGAGAAAACGAATTTTATGAAGTTTGAGCGCTAACGAATGCCGCGCAGACATTTGTGCCGAGCGATTCCTTTTGCCCACACAAAAAAACAAGCCGGTATCAAACCGGCTTTTCTAGTTTTATCTTTCTTTACATCTTCTTAGTATATCCGCAATACAAGCGTTATATCCGTATCGTTTACTAGCTGATAAATTTTGCTGGTTCAATTCTATTGTTCGCGCAATATAAAGCAATTGCTTTTTATCTGCAAAAGACATCATGTCCATATAACCATCAACCAGTTCTCTGATACCTTCTATCAAAGAGTCACAGTTTCTTGTTGCAACCATTTTGTTATAATGTCTTGGTTGTGTATTCAATCTAATTTTTGGCATATCGTTTTACCTTTGGTATGGTTTTTTTATGTTTTCGAATTTATTTGCAATGCTGCGCAAAACCTTTCTTGGCAGATTGTTTTTAGCGCCTTTTAATTGTTTTAACAATTTATCTAATGCTATCCAATCACCAGGTTTCAACGTAGTGTGTTTAATATACGAGTATATAGATGCGTACAATTCCTGTGCGCTTTGTTCTTTGCCAGAAACGGATGGATTGAAATAATCATATTTAGATTTTTTATCTTCGTTCATGACACCACCTTTGTTATTTGGTTGGTATTTGTAACAATTGTTTTGGAAAAATCAAATCCGGGTTTTCAATATTATTACGTTCGGCAATCATTGTGAATAATATGCCACGGCGCAAGAAATTACGGGCAATAATCCATAAACAATCTCCCTTGCGAACGGTATAGAAAGTATCATCGTCACCGGTCATTTCTGGCATAATAAAATTATGTTCAATGTTTGCGATTGTTGTGCCTTCGCTATCATGTAAACGGACATTTAATTTGTATTCTTTGCCACTTTCAAGTTTGCCAACATCAGCGCCAAGACCAAAATTTTTATAATCAGAAACACGAGAAAAGCCAATATATTTATCATTCAAAGATAAAGACACACGCAATCTTGGCAATGCTTTACCTGTCACAACAATACGACCAGTATCCAAATAATCTATTTTTGAAACAACCAAGTCGCCATCCATCAATTCTGGTGATTGCATAATCTTGCTGCCATTTTTAGTCATCAATAAAGATACAGAGTTTTTATATCCATGTTCAGAAACATAAACAAATACAGAATCTGCTGATTTTATATTTTTATCTGCATCTACCAAATAAATAACATAATTGCCTGGTTGCAAAATATCAGATGGGCTGTATACAAATTCGCCATCTTTGTTTGTGTGTTCAGTGGCAACAATTTTTTTATTCATAACAATAGATATATTTGATTCGCGGACATTACGACCAGCAATCATAATATTGCCTGCTTTTTCAATACGAACCAAATCAAATGATGGGGTAGTGTACTTTTCAGTATTTTTTACAGGTCGCACAATTGGTTCTGGAACAGATGGTGCAATAACTTTTACAGGTGTATTGATTCTGAAAAGCATAACGAATACAGCAATCAAAATGACCATCAACGCACAAACAATAGGAAACCAATACGCACGAATAATCTTTTTATTTTTTGAATATGTTTCAGAGTTTTTTACATTGTCTTGATTTGAAAACATATTAAATCTTTGTAAAAACTTGCGTGTAAAGATACGACGTCTTTCTAACCAAGATTGTTGACGATCAACGGCCCCGTTTATCAATTCATCTGTACTACGTTTGGTTTTTCCAATGTTTGTTGCTGCCATAATTCACACCTCTAGAGTTATTGTCTTTGACAAAATTATTGCAAAAATTGTTTGTTTGTCAAGGCGTTTATGATATAATCATAAAACAACTACAGGAGATTAAATTGGCACATAAAAAAATAGGCATTATGACAACTGGCGGCGATTGTTCGGGGCTTAATACAGTTATTCAACGCATCGTAGATGGATGTGTACGTCGCAAATGGAATATTATTGGTATCCAAGATGGCACAGACGGATTGTGTTGTACACCGGCAAAAACAGTTGATTTAACAAATGAAACTTTTCAATTCGCATCTTCTCATTTGGCGGGAAGTATTTTAGCCAATGGAAATGCTCATGTTACCAATTTTGAATCTTCTGCACACGCAGGGAAATTAAATACCTTTAACAAAAAACTTCAAAAATCGTTAAAAGATTTGAAATTGGATGCATTGGTTTTGATTGGTGGTAATGGTAGTTTATCTTTGGCGCACATGTACAGCGAAATATATACTGGCTTACAACTGGTAGCAATACCAAAAACGATTGATTTAGACGTTCCATTAACAGACAAAACTGTTGGGTTTGATACTGCGGTTCAACAACTGGTTTCTTATTGTGATCAATTGTTATTAACAGCGCGCAGTCATCATCGTTGGTTTGTTGTTCAAACAATGGGACGTGATTGTGGTCAATTGGCATTACATGCAGGTATCGCAATTGGCGCAGATGCAATTATAATTCCAGAAATCAAATTTGATGTAAATAACCTTGTTAAACATATAAAACAATCTAAACGCGATTATGGAATTATTATGGTATCGGAAAGCATTTCAATACGCGGACATTCTGGAAAGCCTGCTGAAATGATATCACGTCAATTGACTGCTGCTGGTGTAACCAACAAACCTGTATTTCCCGAATACATACAAAGGGCAGGTGATACTGTTGCAACCGACAGAATATTGGCCGCTGGTTTTGCAGAAACTGCATTGACAGCAATCGAAAACAACGAAACAAATGTAATGACTGTTATTCAAAACGGCGAATATAAAACAGTATCGTTAAACGATTTCTTCAAGGCTGGAAAACAACAGAAAGACCCAAACATTGTTGGTGCAATGACATCTAATGCATATGTTGAACCAGATAATGTATTATTACAAATCGCAACAGATATGGGTATCTATATTGGCGAAAGAAAGAAATAAAAACGGGCACAACGCCCGTTTTTATTTTCGTTATCTTGATTTTTGATTGTTTCTATTTTTTAAATATCTTAATTTTTTCAACAAACTGTTTGCGAATCTATCGCACTGAATAACAGTCATATAAGGAACAACTAGATCGCGTTCCAATTTGCGTTTTGATACAGAAACTGGTGTTATTCTTTTAGTAATATCAAACTCACAAATTCCAGTAGATTTTGGATCACATGCGCGCACTAAAACCTTGGTACCTATGGCCAATTTAGCCGGATGCAAATCTGAACTGTTTGAATAATTTTGTGACCAAGTTTTATAAGGAATTACAAAACGACCCCATGCTTCGTTATATAATTCTATGCATATAGTATCATCTTTTTTTATAAAATAATTATTTACAACAACTGCTTCTTTTGTTTGCATTAAAAATCCTTTTATTATTTGCGTAACAGAAATCCTATAACATATTTATTAAAAAGCAACAAAAAAACTGGGCGTTTGCCCAGTTTTTTATAGGAGGAAGAAGAATTATTTTTCAGAAAAATCTGCATCTGTGGCGCCTTTTTCGCCGCCTTCGGACGCATTATTTTCTGATTCTTGCTTTTGGGCTTCTTGTGCTGCTTTGTAAACAGCTTCGCCCAATTTCATAGCCTTTTCAGTCAAAGCATCTGTTTTTGTCTTTAAAGATTCTGCTGTAGCTTCGGCCTTTGCCAATTCATCAGCCAATTCTTTTTTGGCAGTTTCAATTGCTTCGCGTTCTTCGGCACTGATTTTATCACCATGTTCTTTAAGTGATTTTTCAATACTGAATATAGCGGTTTCTGCTGTATTTTTCGCTTCAGCCAATTCTTTTTTCTTTTTGTCGGCTTCGGCATTAGCAGCGGCTTCATCAACCATACGTTTGATTTCTTCTTCGCTCAACCCACCATCAGATTTAATTGAAATTGCTTGTTCTTTGCCTGTGCCTTTATCTTTTGCAGACACATGAACAATACCGTTTGCATCGATATCAAAAGACACTTCGATTTGTGGCATACCACGTGGGGCAGGTGCGATACCTTCCAAATTAAATTGACCAAGTAATTTGTTATCAGCCGCCATATCACGTTCACCCTGGAACACACGAATTGTCACAGCTGATTGATTATCTTCGGCAGTAGAGAAGATTTGTGATTTCTTTGTTGGAATTGTTGTGTTACGGTCAATCAAACGTGTAAACACACCACCCAATGTTTCAATACCCAGTGACAATGGTGTAACATCCAACAACAAGACGTCTTTGACTTCACCTTTCAAAACACCACCTTGAATTGCAGCGCCCAATGCCACAACTTCATCAGGGTTAACGCCTTTGTGTGGTTCTTTGCCAAAGAATTCTTTTACTGTTTCAACTACTTTTGGCATACGTGTTTGTCCACCAACCAAGATAACTTCGTTGATTTGAGAAGTTGTAAGGCCAGCATCTTTCAAAGCCTTTTTGCAAGGTTCAATTGTCTTTTCAATCAAGTCAGCCACCAAAGATTCCAATTTTGCACGTGTAAGTGTTGTATTGAAATGTTTTGGACCAGTAGCATCAGCAGTCAAGAAAGGAAGGTTGATATCTGTTGATGTTTTAGAAGACAATTCAATCTTTGCTTTTTCAGCGGCTTCTTTCAAACGTTGTAATGCCAATTTATCATTGGATAAATCGATACCTGTTTGTGCTTTGAATTCATCAATTAAATATTTCAAAACACGCGCATCAAAGTCTGAACCACCCAATGCAGTATCACCGTTTGTAGATTTAACTTCGAATACGCCATCTACGATTTCCAAAATGGACACATCGAATGTACCACCACCAAGGTCGTATACAGCAATTGTGCCGTCTTTGTTTTTATCCAAACCATAAGCCAATGCAGCGGCAGTAGGTTCGTTAACAATACGCAAAACATTCAAACCCGCAATACGACCAGCGTCTTTTGTAGCCTGACGTTGCGAATCATTAAAATATGCAGGAACAGTAATAACCGCGTCTGTAATTGTTTCGCCAAGATAGCTTTCTGCGTCTTTCTTTAATTTAGACAAAATCATCGCAGAGATTTGAGATGGCGCATATTTTTTACCTTCGATTTCTACCCATGCATCACCGTTATCACCGGCAACAATTTTATAAGGAACGCGTTTTTCAATTTCTTTTACAGCAGGGCTGTCATAACGCAATCCCATCAAACGTTTAATTTCATAAATTGTATTTTCAGGATTTGTAACAGCCTGGTTCTTCGCAGTAATACCAACCAATTGATCGCCATTTGATGTAATAGCAACCACAGATGGTGTTGTACGTTGCCCCTCACTGTTTTCAATAATTTTTGGATCTGTTCCGTCCATGAAAGCCATAGCGGAATTAGTTGTACCCAAATCAATACCTAATACTTTTGCCATAGTTTTTACTCCTTGTAATTTTTCGCTTAACCGAAATATAGTTATAAAAACCATAGTTTCAAGGGGGTAAAAACAAAATAATTAAAGGTTTTTATTCAAAGAAAAACCGCCCATTTGGGCGGTTAATTTTTTATATACCAAAAAGATATTATTTCTTTTCAGGAGCAGCAGCGGTTGCAGCGGCAGCGGCCTGTTGCTTTGCATCTGCTTCTTCTGGCATTTTACCACCGATAGTAGCGAAAGCCAAATCAGCCATATGTAATCCCAATGTAACACCATTTGGTAATACCAAGTCAGAACCGTGAACTGTATCGCCGATTGTAACATCAGACAAATCGATTGTGATTTTTTCTGGGATGTTGTCAACCAAACCGACCAATGCAACCTTACGAACAGCAAAGTTCAAAACACCGCCCAATTTGATGCCTTTGGATGTATCAACATTGATAACTTCCACAGGAACGACCACGTGAACAGGTTCTTTGACATTGATTCTTTTAAAGTCAACATGAACAACTTTGTCAGACACCGGATGATATTGAATATCCATCAACATAGCGTCTTCTTTGTTGCCGTCAACTGTGATTTCAAACAATTTTGTTCGCAATGATGGTTGTACCAACAACATATTGAAATCATGTCCGTTCAATTCGATGGACACAGGTTCTTTCTTTTCGCCATAGATAACAGCAGGGATGTTTTGGTTCTTGCGAACTGCACGTGCGGCCCCCTTGCCAGCAACTTTGCGAATTTCAGCATTTAATTGTATCGCCATTTTATAATCCTTTTATTGCGATTGTTTTATGTTTTACATGACCTCCAAGGGTGTCATGCGGGGTATATTATTTATCAAAATGTCTAAAAAAGCAAGTTTTTTATGATTATTTTTTACGCATTATTAAAAATCG
>JBGUKY010000003.1:0-27476 GCA_045114635.1 Candidatus Enterousia sp. | reverse complement strand
AATATATAATAAATCATGTTTTCTCTCTTGCCTTTCGATTCGTTTTTATGATACAATTATATCAGATATAAAAACAAGGGATTTTTTTATGAGTACTGGTTGGGACAGCAATATGCTGAAAAAATTAAAAGCGTTGGTGGGCAAAGGTTTGTCTACTTCTGAAATGGGCAAAAGATTAGGAATGTCCAAAAATGCTGTTGTTGGTAAATTAAACAGACTTGGTTGGAATGCCAAGGCCGTAGAAACTACACCAAAAAAATCTGCCAAGGCGGAACCTGCGAAAAAGGCGCCTGCGAAAAAAGCGGCATCAAAAGTTGCTCCTAAAAAAGCAGTTAAAAAAGCCGCACCGGTAAAGGTTGTGGCTAAAAAAGCAACGCCTGCAAAGAAGCCGGCCAAGGCAACCAAGGTTGTGGTAAAAAAAGCGCCTGTTAAAAATGCTAAACCTGCATCAAAGGTTGTTGCGAAACCAACAAAAAAAGAAAACGTTGTAAAAGAAGTAAAATTGGTTGAAAAACCAAAGACTGCTTCCAAGAAAACTAAAAAAGATTTGGCTTTGCATGAATTGTTGATTCAGCATGCATTACAAATGGCTAATTTAAAATCTAACCAATGTCGTTGGCCAATTGGTGATCCTGATTCCGACAATTTCCATTTCTGTGGTGAAACAGTATTTGCTGGAAAACCATATTGTTATGAACACTGTCGTCAGGCATATCAATTCACACCACCAAAGAAAAAATAAATCAAGGGGACATCACAATGATCGGAGAGAGAGAAAACACAAATTATGGAACTTTGGTTATGCGCGCCTTTAATATAGACGGCAATGATATACATGCCTTTTATGATTCGGCCGATGATTTGGTTTTTATATTGGATAACACAATCAACGCACAAAAACCTAATGTATTATTGGTAATCAATTCTGATGGTGATAAAAAATGGGACGAAATTTTATCGTCCGGGTATGGTGTTGATTTGGAAACTATTCGTCCAAAGGTTGATAATAAATACCAAAAACTTGATATAGAATATTCTGGTCTTGGTGTATACGAAGGCCTTATCAATGCTTTTAATGCAGGTGAAGATTTGGAAGAATATCTTAACCAGTTGGCGATTTTGCGCGATTCTGCGACACGTCACAGTGCTATGATGCGCCTTAATGTTGCAAACGAAACTATTTCAAAAACAAATACAACCATAGTAAAAACCAAAGAAACCATTGTTCTTTTACAGGCACGTGTTAAAACTTTGCGTTCTAAATTAAGTGAAACAAGAAAAGAAATTGGCAAGGTTAATACAAAACAATCTGCGGCCAAGATTTTAAAATTAGAATCACAGATAGAGGCTACAAACGAAAAATTAAAGCGCGCTAAAAAACGTCTTGAATCTGCACAAAAAAGATTGGATGCCGCAACTGTCGATGCCGAATTGGCAAGCGCTTTATTAAATCAACCATCTGTCGAAATAAAACAAGTTGTTAAAAGCAAACCTGTGATGGTTGCACCGGAATATCCTGTTCAAACAGTTGAGCCAGAAGAAGATATTGAAGACGAAGAAGATGAAGAAATTGAAGAAACAGATATAAAACCTTTATTTAACGAAGATCCACAGATATTAAACGAAGATATTGCGTTCAAACCAATTGAATTTGAAGCGCCCGTGTTCGAAGAAACAAAAAATATTGAAGAACCTCCTGTTCCAGTTATTGAACCAAAACCAGTTTTGGAATCAATGACTCCTTTGGAAGAACCTGCTTTTGTTCCACGGCCAATTATGGAAGAACAAACAGAAATTGTTGAAGAAAAACCTGTTCTTGAAACGATACAACCTGTTATCTCTGAACCTGAACCTGTGGAAGAACCTGTTTCTGCGCCTGTCGTTCCAATGGCTCCGGTTGCGCCTGTTGTGAATAGTTTTGATACACAGGTTGAAAAAGAACGTTCTAAGCCCGGATTTATTTACTATATCTTGTTATTCCTTTTGATCTTATTGTCTGTGTTCACATTGTGGCTGTATCAAAAGAATGTCTCTAGTGATACAATACCTATGTTGACAGCCAAGGCCCCAGAAACGATGGTTGTTGAAAAGAAAGTTGAACAACCTGTCCCTGCCGTTGTTGATGAAGAAGATTCAGAAGATGTGTTTTTAAGCGTTGAACCGGTTGCTCAAGAACCTGCTGTTTCAGAAACAATAGAACAACCTGTCGAAGAAGAAGTTGAAGAAATCGAACAAGATGAAGAACCAATAGCAGAACCAGAAGTTGTCGAAGATGTTTCACCTGTGGTTATGGATGTTGTGCCAAGTAATTTGAATACATCTTTTTCTGACGAAGAACAACAGAACTATGTCGCATCAGAAGAAGAAATATTGGCGACCAAGCCAATATATGAACCTGGTACTAAATACGATGATATATTTGTAAGCGAAGAAGATAATGAATCCGGTTTTGTTGAACCGGCTTATGAATATGATGATTCTTTTGATGCCGAAGAAGCAGCGTATCAAGAAGAAATGAACTATTAAAAAAACCGCCAAATTGGCGGTTTTTTATTTTTCGATTATAACAACTGCCGCTGAATAATCATCTTGGTCAGTTATTGATAATAGTACGTGTGCATCTGCGCCAGCTAATTCTTTTAATGCGGTTTTTGCACCACCAGCAAAAATCAATTCTGGGCATCCATTGTCATTGTGTGACACAGATATATCAGAAAAAGAAATATCGTCACCGAACCCTGTGCCTAATGCTTTCAGTGCGGCTTCGCGTGCAGCCCAAAAATTAGCAAGATGCTTTTCGCTGCGTGCGTTGTCGTTATCGGCATATTCTAATTCTT
This sequence comes from Candidatus Enterousia sp., assembly GCA_045114635.1. Taxonomy (GTDB): domain Bacteria; phylum Pseudomonadota; class Alphaproteobacteria; order Rs-D84; family Rs-D84; genus Enterousia. The sequence goes on along the minus strand of JBGUKY010000003.1, from coordinate 24,639 downwards.
TTTTTGTGAAAATACGCTGTTTCTTAAAGGCAGACCAGTCCAAGAATCTGTCGCTTTCGACCATATCAATTCCTATTCCGACTATCATTTAATTCCTTCCTTTAGTTAAATCCTTCAAGCGCATACTAGTAACTTTTAACCGATTCGTGCAAGAAAAAAATATAACGATGTTTATTATTAGTAATTTTTGCCTTTTACTGTGTCAGACATAATATGTAAAAATATTTTTAAATCGTTTATCAAAGACCAATTTTTTATATATGTTTTTTCGTGTTTTGCCATTTCAGGACATGCACCACCATTTAATCTGCCTGCATCTAAACGTAATCCAGGTTTTATTGCAAATCGTAGTGCATATTCAGGTTCAACAGCCTGAATTTGATTAAATATGCATTCTCTTATTGGACGCGGTCCAATCAAAGACATATCACCTTTTAATATATTAAATAACTGTGGTATTTCATCTAAACTGTATTTGCGTAGAAATCTTCCAAATCCTGTAATTCTTTGATCACTATCATCTTTCACTTTACGTTCATCGCTGTTTTCATACATAGTTCTAAACTTGTACATAGTGAACAGTTTACCGTGCATACCAATTCTTGTTTGTTTGAAAATAGCGGGACCTTTGCTTTTTATGCGTATTATTGTTGGTATCACAATGAACAATGGTGAAAGTATAACGATAAACGCCAAAGAATGTGAAACATCAATGAATCTTTTGATTTTCCATTGCAATGGTTTATGAATAGAATAATCATAAGTGACGACAAAATCTGTGTATAGATTTTGGTCACCGCAATACAAATCAATATGGTTTTCTGTGTTTTTCATTTGGTATATCATAGCCGAACTTTGTTGTTTGTCAATATAATAAGCGTTTTGAAAAAAGTTGATTTTTTCACATATTATGTGATAGAATTCTTGCGAATAAAAGAACGAGTAAATAAGGAGAATGTGTCATGTTCGATACAAAAAAATTAAAAACATTCTCTTGGGTTAACGTTGGGAACCCAGATCACGAAGATTTTGAACGTTTGTTAAACGAATATAAAATTGACGAAGATACAATATCTGATATTTTAGACCCTGACGAACAGCCGCGTCTTGAATTGGAAGACGATTACAAGGTTATAATCGTTCGTTTCCCTATTGCCAATCGTGAAATGGATACAACCTGGCACACTGAACCATTGTCTATCATTTATTCAAATAAACACGTTATTACTGTTTGTCGTAAAAGATGCGATTTGTTGGATAAAATCAAAGACGATGAAATGAATACCCGTGAAACGTTCATTTTGAATATAATTTATTATATTGCTGAATCTTATCTGCGCGCGTTAAAAGAATTAAACAGAAGAGTTGTGAACTCTAAAAAAACATTACAAGAAAATATCCGCAAACAAGAATTGATGCAGTTATTGGAAGTTGAAAACGCTTATACGTTGTATATGGCTTCCCTTAAAGGCAACATTGCGGTTATGGATAAAATCGATAAATTGCGTGGCTTTGTCAAAGACGAAGATAATCAGGAATTATCCGAAGATGCGCGAATTGAATTTAATCAGGCTATCGAAGTTGTGACAAGTTACAGCAAGATGTTGAAATCTATCAAGGAAACATTCGAAAGCATCATTAACATTGATTCAAACACTTACATTAACCGTTTGACAATATGGAATATTGTTTTAATGGTGCCAAGTGTTGTTGTTGGTTATTATGGTATGAATATGGAATTGCCATATGTGGAACATTCTCATCTTGCTTTGGTAATATTTATTGCGATCATGGTTTTGTTGACTGGATATGGTTTATACACTATCGCTCGCCGTCGTGTGTTTTAATAAAATAAGGACAGGATATGATTTATAAAACAATTGAAGAAATGGAAGATAAAAAGTTTCAAAAATGGTGGTCTCATCACCCATGGCGTATAGTTTGTGTTAATAATAAAAAACTAGTTCATATAAATATACTTTTGGTATCCGCTATTGCACTGTTGATGGAGGGGGCATTAGGTATAGCAGGATTGTCTGAAAGTACGAAATATAAACAATATAAAAATGTAAAATCTACATTGTCTGAAAAGCAATTAAAAGAAAAATATAGCAAAGGACAAATTGCGCGATTTGAAACTTATGCAGCGATAGATAAAAAAATGAAGCAAAGATAAAAAATCGCCGTTGTAGCGATTTTTATTTTATTGTTTTTAAAACTTGACAATTTAATTTTTTTGTATTATATTTGTGTGTAAACACAAATGGAGTTTTGTATGAAAAACACAAAATTGAATAACTTATTGTTTTTTGGCAAAAAAATTGCATTGGTATCAATGATTGTACCGTGTATGATTGCTTGTAAAGATTCAAAAAGATACGGTATTGTGGAATATAAAACAGATAAAGACGTGTTTTTAAGACCAATTAATGGCGCAAAAACCACATCTAATATAATATCTTTTGAAAACGGTTATGATGACGAAGTTACCAGAAATCTGTATTTGAATATGAATGTTGGCGATACAATATGTTTTGATTATTGCCCTGTTAAAATCTACCATTCTATAATAGTTCGTCCATCTCAAGCTGAAATTGGCAAACGATATACAAAAGTTAAATATTATATAAGATCTATTAATGGAACAGAAATAGACAAGCTGCCAAACTTGGTAAAAAAACCGAAAATAGGAACAAAGTCTGATTTGATGTTGTTTTTGTTCGGAAGTAATGCGATTCAAGATAATCAGAAATAATAAAAAGAGTTACTTATGAGTAATAAAAAGGCAAATAATTTACTAGTGCACGGTAAAAAAGTCGCTTTATTGGCAATGTTTGCTACATTACCTCTTACAAATATTGATGCAGTCAAAGAAGTGCCTGTATCACAAGCCCAACAAATCGAACAAAAAACAGAAAACAAAAAAGATGCCGATTCTCCAAACAGCCTTCATGCTTTATGGATTCTGGTGGTACCTTGTGTCGTTTGGTGGTCGTTTATGTTGGTGGATTCCAGAAAACATCCCGAAAAATGGAGAGGTTTAGAAAGAGGTTTTTGCCCTTCTAGCAAAAGCAAACAAAGATAATTTATATTGATAAATTATATAATCTCACATTAAAAAAATCGCCATTACGGCGATTTTTATTTTATCATTTTTTCAATGTGTGCAAAGTTCGTATTTATATCATCAGTTGGTAAATGTATATCATAAAATACCGCATTGTCCAATGTAGATAACCATTCTATAGCCGGCATTGTTGTTGATTTGAACGCGGCAATGCGTTTCTGTACAGCGGCTTCATCATTGTCGTCAGCACGGTTTCCGCCCTCTTTTATACGGTTCTTGATATGGGCTATCATCTTTTCTTCGCTGATGTTTAAAAAGATAACTTTTATATCAAATTTGTCGGCGTAATTGTTAATCAACCACTTTGCTTGCCCAATTGTGCGAGGATAACCATCAACAATAATATCTTTATCAGTTGTAATATATTGGGATATTATTGGGAACAGTTCTTCATCTTTTGCCAATTCTCCGCTCATAATTTTTTTGCGTAATTCGCTGTTTTCTGGTAATTGACGCAAAATAGCACCCATCTCTATATAATTATAATCATGAGTTTCTAATAATTTGTGAGCGAAAGTCCCCTTGCCGGAACCTTGGCCACCCATAAAAACAATCATAGTTGGTTTCATATTAAATTCCTTTCATTATGCGGATATTATATTGCTTTTTATTATATAAAATCAAATAAAAAGTCCCGAAAAATTCGGGACTTTTTTCATAATAATCAAAAGATTATTATTTTTTGCTGTTTTCAATTGCGGCACCCAAGATGTCACCCAAAACAGAACCAGAATCTGCTTCGTTAGCAAATTCTTTAACAGCTTGTTTTTCAAGTGTAACTTGTAATGCACGAACTGATAATTTTACATTGTTGCCATCAACAGAAACAACAGATGCTTCTACTGAATCACCAACATTGTATTTAGATGTATCTTGTTCAGCTTTTTCACGAGACAAATCTGTTTTGCGGATTGTACCTTTAACATCGCCTGGCAAAGCCAAGATCAATTCGTCTGGTGTGATTTCAGAAACTGTTCCGCATACAACGGCACCTTTCTTGATAGTTGTGCTGTTATTTTCAGCACCTTCTGTCAATTGTTTGATACCCAATGTAATACGTTCTTTTTCTGGGTTGATGTCCAAGATTTTTGCTGTGACTTCTTGGCCACGAACGAATTTTTTCAATTCTTCTTCGTCCAATTTGTTCCAAGACAAATCGGAAATGTGGATCATACCGTCAAGGTCTGGTGTCAATGCAACGAACAAACCAAATTCGGTTGTGTTTTTGATTGGACCAGTGATAACATCACCTACTTTGTGGCTTTCAGCAAATTCTTTCCATGGGTTTGGTTGCAATTGTTTATAACCCAAAGAAATACGGCGTTTGTCTTGATCGATGTCTAAAACAACAACGTTGATTTCTTGACCATTTTGCAAAACTTTGCTTGGGTGAATATTTTTGTTTGTCCAAGACAATTCAGACATATGGACCAAACCTTCGATATTGTTGCCCAAATCAATGAATGCACCGTAATCTGTCAAAGAAGAAACTTTACCAGTTACTGTATCGCCAACATTGAATGCTTTGGAAGCTGTTTCCCAAGGATCTTCTTCCAATTGTTTTGCACCCAAAGAAATACGATGAGATTCTGGGTCAAATTGAATAACTTTGACTTTGATTTTTTCACCAACATGAACCAATTCGCGTGGGTGATTGATACGTTTCCAAGACAAATCTGTTACGTGTAACAAACCGTCAATACCGCCCAAATCTACGAACACGCCGTAATCAGTAATGTTTTTAACTGTTCCTTCGACAACTGCACCCAATGAAATGTTTTTCATTGCTTCTTGTTGAGCAGCTGCAATAGTGTCAGCCTGGATAGCACGACGAGAAACAATAGCGTTTGTGCGCAAAGCGTCCATTTTCAAAACGCGGAATTTGTCTTTCAAACCGATTAAAGATTTTGCATCACGTACTGGTTTGTGGTCGACTTGTGAAGAAGGCATAAATGCGAATACGCCGTTGATGTCAACAGTATAACCGCCGCGAACAACATCGATAATAGTTCCTTCTGGATCGATACCTTCGGCAACTGTCTTTTCCAAATCTTTCCATGCTTTTTCAGCACGTGCTTTTGTATAAGACAATACAGCAGTTCCTTCGCGAGATTCATATCTTTCAACGAAAACGTCGATAATGTCACCAACAGATGGAACAGATGCGCCGAATTCTTTTAATGGAATACGACCTTCTGATTTCAAACCAACATCAACCATAGCGAAATCGCCACGGATGTCTTTAACGGTTCCTTTTGTAGCATAGCCTTGCAAAGTTTCTTGTGTGCCATAGTTTTTATCAAACATCTGGACGAAATCTTCGCCGGATACTGGATTAAATAAATCTTTGGATAAATCTTTCATGAGATTAAAACAAAGCTTGCCATCGTCATAATTTCTAGTATTTCAAAGACGAGGTCTTGTGGGGTTAATCGGATTGATTTCACGCCCACCCGCGAAATCCAGCACATTATATAGTGTTTTTTTTGGAAAAGCAAGAAAAAACCGCCGTTGACGGCGGTTTTTATTATTTAATACGAACAGATGTTTGTTCTGATAACATTTCAAACAAATCTTCGCGCATATGTTTATAGTTTGTATCGATAGCTTGCTTTTTTTGGTTAAATACATGTTCCGCATTAGCAAGGCTTTCTTCGTGATGCGCTTTTGCGTGTTTAACTGCATCAGACGCTTTCACAAATATATCTTTCTGTTCCATTTCTTTTTTGAATTCAAGAAATACATCGCGGGTTTCTGGTGCAACATTTGTTTGTATAGGTGTTGTAATTTTAGCAATTTCAACGAAAATATCGTGTAATTCTTTCACGGTATTTAATTGTTCGTCTGTTATACATTTTGCAGATGCTGAATCTGGAACAAATGCAGGTTCTGGAATTGCTTCGTTCAAAAGATATACTCTGTCGTCTTCTGGCACTTTATAATGTGAGTTTTTTTCTTTGTAAAGCACCGGAATCAACATTTTTGCGCGCAATAATAATTTTTCCAATTTTGATTTGTTCTTTTTGTTGTACTTGATGATCATATCAGTATATGGCGCGTTCAATGTATAATTATCACAATTATATCTGACGAATATGTCGCGATAACGTTTTGGTAATTTGGCGTATTCTGTGAAACAGATCATCGGTCTGTTTTCATCAAATTTATTACCAAGTGCGCCAGTTAACAAAAATATATTATCAAAGCCTTTTTTAAAGTGTGACATATATACGTTGAACAATGCATTAAACAAGACGCCGTGCAATATCAATTGATTGTGGGCGTTTTCACTATCATAGGCTTGATGATTCAATGCAGTATGATAAACATGTGGTTGTTTTTTTAGAACACTTTCAAATAAACTAACAGAGTTTGGTGTGTTTTGGTGTTTATATGCAAACTGATGACAAATGTCGTATACAGTTGTCATAGGAGATATGCTCTGCAATTTTTCAGCATTTTCTATTTCATGCATATCTTGTTTGAATTTTCTAAATGCGTCTAATATTTTGCTCATATTTTGTCCCTTTGGGTTTGTTTGTGTTTTATATTATAGACAAAAAATATAAAATGTCAACATATTTTAGCAAATAAAAACCGCCCTGTTTTTGGGCGGTTCTTAATTATTTTACAGATGCTTGTTTAAACAATTCTTCGGCAGGAACCGATTTTTCTTTTTGTTTAACATGTGTCAACATCGCATCCAAAGCTTTTCTTTCAAAAACCATACCGCGCAACATTGCAACAGCATTAGGGTTTTTGTTGTAAAATTCAAAGATTTGTTTTGGGTCTGGATAACGTGAAGCTTCTGCCCAGATTGCTTGTTGCAAATCGTCGCGAGTAACTTCAACTTTGTTTTGAGTGCCCCATTCTGCCAAAATAAGACCCAATTTAACGCGACGTTCGGCATCTTTCTTTTCTTGCTTTTCATCCCATTTATGATCGTGTCCGTGTTCAGCGTTATGATGATCGTGTTCTTGTTTTGCCATTCCTAATTCTTGTGAAACCAAAGTTTCTGGCAATTCAAGTTTAACTTTATCTGCCAAAACATCCAACAATTCATTACGCATATCACGTTGAGCGACTTCATCGTATTGATTTGTTATAATGTTACGAATATGTTCTTTTAATTTTTCAACAGATTCTTGACCAACTTCTTTTGCCAATTCATCGTTCATTTCAGGCAAAATGTGTTTGCGAACTTCATGAACTTTGACGGCAAATCTAGCTTTTTTACCGGCTAAATTATCAGCATGATATTCTTTTGGAAATGTAACGTTTACATCAAATTCATCGCCTGCTTTGTGGCCAATAACTTGATCTTCGAATCCTGGAATGAAAGCACCGGAACCCAATATAAGATGGTGTTTTTCAGCGGAACCACCTTCGAAAGCTTCATCCCCCAAGAAACCCTTGAAATCGATAACAGCGACGTCACCATCTTTTGCAGCATATTTTGCATCTTGTTTTTCAGCAACACTGCGTGATTTACGGATGTTTTCCAAAGCAACATCGACTTCTTTTTCGTCGAATTTGGCAACTTTCTTGGTCACAGTGATTTTTTCCAAATCGATAGATGGCAATGTTGGCAAAATGTCGAATTCCAAAGAATATTCAACGTCTTTACCCATTTCATAACCTTCCATATCAACTTTTGGTTGTGCTGCAAGGCGGATTTTCTTTTCTTCCAAATATTTTTGCAAATCAGCATTTAAAGCTTTGTCAATAGCTTCGCCCCAAGCGGATGCATTATATTTTTGACGTAATACAGATAATGGAATATGACCAGCGCGAAAGCCAGGCATTTTAGCTGTTTTACCATATTCTGTTAAAATGGCATCAGCAGCTGTTTGTATATCAGCGGCTGCGATTTTACCAGATACTGAATAATGTAAATCTTTAACTTTTTCTTTTGTAAACATAATTTGTCCTTTGGATAGTATATAAACTGGGGTTGATTATACAAATAATTTTTAAGAAACGCAACATAAAGATTTACAAATATTGCTTGACTTAATGCATATATTTGAAGGAATATAAGCATAAGATATTTTTAATAAAGGTGGTGTAAAAATGGGAAATAAAAAATCAGACACACGACGTTTTTTGGAAACAATGTGGATTATGGTCAAATATGATGTTTTGCCATGGATGGTCGGTGCTGGTATTGCCGCAATAGTCGCTGTTGGCTTGCATGATGCCAAGATAAAACAGACTATGGATGCAGACACTGTTTCAAAGTCCACTTTTCAAAAACAAAGATAAATGTTGACAAATGTGTTTTTTCGTTTAGTATATTGTGTGTAACATATACAAAAAAGGAAAAATATGAAAATTTTTAAAACAGAACGAGATTGGTCTGATTTGGAACGTGCAGATAAAACAGCACTGTTTGTTGGTGTTTTGATATGGGCTTTGTTGGAAGTTGGTTGTTTTATGGAATCAAAAAGATTTGCTCAGATTAAAAACAATGTCGTGAAATCTGAAATTGTTCGTCAAAGATAATATTGTTTTGTATGTATAAAAAAACCGCCAAAACGGCGGTTTTTTTGTTTTCCAACTCTTTGCCAAACATATTAACGTTTGCTGAACTGTGTTGAACGACGAGCTTTGTGGAAACCAAAGTGTTTACGTTCTACAACACGGCTATCGCGTGTAAGGAATCCAGCAACTTTCAATGCTTTACGTAATTCTGGTTCTGCTTTTTCCAAAGCTTTGGAAATACCGTGTTTAACAGCACCAGCTTGGCCGGATAAACCGCCACCCATAACTTTCGCAACAACATCATATGCGCCGTCACGTTTAGTTACGTCAAATGGTTGGACCAAGATCATTTGCAACACTGAGCGTTTGAAATATTTTTTCATTTCAATACCGTTAACAGTGATGTTGCCCTTACCTGGTGTTAAATAAACACGTGCAATAGAATCTTTTCTTTTACCTGTTGCATATGTTGCACCAGATAATTTAGCGGATGCTACAGGTGCTTTTGCAGCAGTTGTTTTTGTATCTGCTTTTGGTGCAGCTTTTGTAGCAGTTGCTTTTTTTGCAGGGGCTGCTTTCTTTGCTGTTGTTTTTGTAGCTGTTGTTTTCTTTGTTTCTGCCATTATTCGCCCCTTTTGTTTTTACGATTTAATGAACCAAAGTCGATAACTGTTGGGTTTTGTGCAGCGTGTTTGTGTTCTGCGCCTGCATAAACGTGCAATTTTGTCAAACGTTTGTTTGCCAAAGCAACAGCGGTACGACGACCCATCATACGTTTTACAGCGTTTGTGATCAACTTTTCAGGTTTTTCAGAACGCATTTGACCCAATGTTCTTTCTTTTGTGCTACCTGTCCACAATGAATGCCAAAAGAATTTTGTCTTTTCATCTTTGTGACCAGTCAAAGCAACTTTGTCAGCGTTAATAATGATAACATGATCACCGCAATCCATATTTGGTGTCCATGTTGGTTTGTTTTTGCCACGAAGGATGTTTGCAGTGAAAGCAGCAAGTCGTCCCAATGTGCAATTTGTTGCGTCAATCAGATACCATTTGGCTTCCAATTCGCATTTTTTCAATGATTTTGTTTGTGCCATTGTTTTTACCTTTTAGTGTTAGTTTAAAATAGCGGGTATATTATGTGTCAAACCCGCGCAAAAGTCAAGAAAAATCTATATGGTATTATATTACCGTGTTATTTGACGCTGTTTTTTAAGATTGCGTTTTATTTCTTTGTATTTTTCTATGTTATGCTCTATTTCTGGAAACATTGCGCGTTTGTGTAATTTCAACTGTTGCATCTTTTCGTCATAATCACGCCCGCATTTTATCATGTTTTTGGTTAGAATTACTATGCTTTGGTTGTTCAGTTCTTCGGCCATTTCTTTGGCAAGGATTATAGAACCTTTGTGAACATATGAAAAATCTGCTTTTTCTAATAATTCAGATAGCAACATATAAAGATGTTCAATATGGTTTTCTGGTACTTCTTCTAATTCTTTTGTAAAAATATCGCGTCTTGGTTGATATATTTGTGAAAACACCCGGAAATCTTCAATTGTGTGTTCAAGTTCTTTTTTAGAAATCCCAGTTTTAGCGGTTATTATCAGTCCATATGGACTGTTTGGGCTGTGATTTACACCGCATTTTTTTAATACGCCATTGAATTTTTTTGGTTTTATATATCTTGTTTTTGAAACACTCCAGTGCCCTTCTGTGACAGTATCATGATAGTCGTATGATGATAAAATGTCACGAACAATAAAACGATTATCGTATTTATCAAATATTTCTCTGGCTATACATTCATAAAGATATATAACCTTTTCTGGTCGAACAAACTTGTTGCGCAGTGCGATCATTTCTTCAAACAAAGGTTTGTTCGCATAAAACTCTTTAAAAGGTATTTTTTCAAATAATTCTATGTGTTTCTGTGCATACATTTTACATCTCGCTAGGGATCTTTAATCCCATCAAATCGATAGCGGTCGCCAATGTATCAAAAGCCAGTTTTGCGATATACAAACGCCCTGCTTTGATATCGGCTGGGATGTCATCACGCAAAATCGGACAGTTGTGATAGAAATTATTGGTTAATTGACACAAATCATACGCGTAATTCGCGATCATATCAGTTGCGCGATTTTCGTATGCAGACAAAAGTGTGTGTTCAAAATCCATTATTTCAATCAGTAAATTACGTTCTTCCGCTGACAAATCGAATTGTGTTGGTTTTGAAACATTCTCTGCTGCGCGTTTTAATACAGAATTCAAACGAACCGCTGTATATAAAATATAAGGACCGGTTTTACCTTCGAAACTTGTTATTGAAGATGGATCGAATATATAATCTGATTTTACATCGTGAATTAAATCATTAAATTTAACCGCTGCCAGTGCAATTGCATTGATTGTTTCTGTATCTAATGATTTATTTGTTGCGGCAACTCGTTCTTGGACAGCTGTTTCCACTGTGTCTAAAATGTCTGTTAAATTAGCAACACCACCATCACGTGTTTTAAAAGGTTTACCGTCTGATCCAGTAAGTGCACCGAAACCGGTGTGGAACAAATTTGCCTTTGTTATATCGGCCATTTTTGCAACACGAAAGACCTGATTAAAATGTAAAGATTGACGTGAATCTGTAAAGTATCCAATTACGTCAGGGTTATCCGTCTTGGTACGATAATATATTGCAGACAAGTCTGCAGCTGCATAAGTTTGTGTGTCTGAACTTGTTCTGAACATCAATGGCGGCATTGGTGCAGTATCAGATTCTTGTTTTACGTTTACAATCAATGCACCGTCATCTTTTTCCAATAAATGTTTTTCTTCAAGTATTTTTTGAGTGTCACTTACATATTCAGCAACGCCACGTTCTCCCATTGTCATATCAAACGGCATTACATTAAGACGAACCAGAACATCGTCCATTTGTTTTAATGAGATTTTCATAAAATCATCATATATTTTACGATATTCAGGATTACCAGCTTGTAATTCAGAAGTAATTTGGCGTGCGCGTTCCATCCATCCCTCATCTTCTTTTGCGCGTGCAGAAGACAAAGGATAGAAAGTGTTCAATTCTTCAGCGCTTTCTGGCATACCATGTTCCAATATCCATGCAATAACTAAACCCATTGGACGTCCCCAATCGCCAATATGATTATAACTTTTGGTTGTATGGCCAACAAATTTTGTTATGCGGTTAAAAGTGTCGCCTACAATAGTGGTGCGCAAATGTCCAATGTGTAAAGCTTTGCCAATATTATATCCCGCATAATCTAAATCTATTTTTAATGGTTGTTTTGCGACCATTTGTTTTGGTGCGGTTGTATTTTGTAAAATAAAATCATCTTTAATTTTTATATTTATAAAACCTGGACCCGCGACAGAAACGTCAGCCACAAAATCGAGTTCTTTTAACAAAGGTAAATATTCGTTTGCTAATTCGCGTGGATTTTTGCCGGCAGTCTTCGCACCAACCATGGCGGCATTAGTAGCGAAATCACCAAAATCACGATTTTTTGGAACATCTAATTTTGCTTCAAATCCTAATTTTTGATTTATGCTATCCGATACATATTTATACAAATTCATACTAAATCCGTTATTTATAAGGGTAATACAACACGAACTTTCAGTCCGCCCAAATCACTGTTTTCAAGGAATATTTGTCCACCATGATTTTCAATTGCTGTTTTGGCAATAGACAAACCGAGCCCTGTTCCGCCAGTTGATTCGCTGCGCGATTCATCCAATCGAACAAATGGTTGCAGTGCTAATTCTTTTTTGTCGTCTGGAATACCAATACCATCATCTTCTATGGTAACAGTCACAGCATCATCGGCATCTGTTTCTGTGATTTTTAATGTTTTCTTGGTAAATCTTGCCGCATTTTCAATAATGTTGGTAAATGCGCTTGTCAAGGCATTTGGGCGCGCATAAAATTGCGCTGGTTCTTCAGGGAACTGCAAAACAATATCTTTCTTTGGCGCTGCATCACGTGCAATTCTGGTTAACATTGCAGGCAATTCAACGGCCTGTTCTATTTCTGGTGTTTCGCCACGTGCGAATGCAAGGTATCCATTTACCATTTCACTCATACGATCGATTTCATGTAACAAATCTTGTTTGTTGGCAGAATCTGTTTCAATTGCCAATCTCATACGGGTCAATGGTGTTTTCAAATCATGCCCAACAGCATTTAACATATCTGTTCTTGTTTTGTTATAACGATTAAGACGTTCTTTCATCGTTATCATTGCATTCGCTGCTTCTCGTATTTCAGAGGAACCACTTGGTTTGAATCCAGGCACATCCATACCGCGACCAAACTTATTTGCGGCCTTGGCAATGCGACGAATACTGCGAGTGTGTACTATAATAAAAGGTGTTACCAATATAGAAACAATCAATATTGCGCCGACAACCCATATCAAAAATACCTCGGTACTGGTGGAATATATACGATACATACTTGTTGCGAATGTGGCAACCTTGTCATCTTTTGTAGGTATATCTATGAACAACAAACGTTTTCCACGATCGATATATACATTCGTTGGTTGTTTGATTCTTGATTGTAATTCGGAAACCAAAGGCCCAGCTTCCAAAGAATTATTATCATTATCTTTTGGGCGGTTTAATTTTTCGTTGATAGAAACATTGATACCAATATCTTTTGCGAGCATTTTTACAGCATCTGTATCATTTTGATCCATAAAGTGCATCATGGTTGCAACTTCACCAGCAAGTGTGCGCGCCAATGTTTCGTGTACTTTCTTCCAGTGGTTACCGAAAAACGAATTTGCAACGATTAACAAAGCGATAACCAAAGGCACCAACACCATTAAAATGGTTCTGCCTAAGAAACTGCGTGGTATCATTCTCATTCGTATATCCTTTAGTGTTTTGTGTTTATAATCTTATAACCCATTCCGCGAACTGTTATGATATCTATGTCTGATAATACACCATTTATTTTATTGCGCAAGCGTTTTGCGACCATTGGCGTAGCATGAACTATATTCCCAAAAGGATTGGTCAGATTTTGTAATAATTTCTTTTCTTCTGCGGACAAAGATAGTAATTTATTCTGTCCGTCTGCGTGTTTTACGAAAAATTCATTATCAGTGAATATAAGCCCAACAGAATTGTCGTTTTTTTCGACAGTTACGGCAGATACTTTTATAATATTATTCAATCTTAATACCAGTTCCTGTAATTGAAATGGTTTGGCCATATAATCGTTCGCGCCCCCAGATAATCCGTCAATAGCATTTTCTGCCCCAGATAAAGCGGTAAGCATTATAACCGGTGTGTTGTCACCGTTTAATCGAATTTGTTTAAGGAAACTTAAGCCGTCCATGCCACCCATCATACGATCAAGAACCATCGCATCAACGGATATACGTGATAATATTTCCAATGCATCTTCGGCAGATTGTGCTGTGATTACCCTAAAATCAGCACGTCGCAAACCAACAGCAATGCTGTTCCGCAACATTTTATCATCATCAATAACAAGTATGTTTTTGGTCATTTGCACAGACTTCTTGTGTTTTTATAATTCTCTCTGTTGCGCACCAGACCAATATGGGTTATTTATCCAATGCTTCAACTGCATATTCCCCAGGTTGAATAGCACGGCCAGGGTTATCAAGATTTTCACCATATTTATATGTGTTTGCGCGGAATTTTGCACCATTTGTAGTGAATTCGGTTTTGAATACTACATATCCATTCGCACCACCAGAAGCCGGACCTTGCATACCTATTGAATAGTATGCACCGATAAGACCGTAATCTAAATCAATGTAATCAACGCTTAACAACAAAGATATATTTGACATACCATCGCTTGTCAAATTACAAGAAAATTCACGGTTTGTAAGGGTCGCTTGTGAATTATTAGGCACAGATATATCCATAATTGTTGGTTCGCATGTGCGTTGAATACCGTTTACCAAAAAGTCATAGGTCATGGTTACGGTTGCGCGAGAAAGACCTGTTGACAGATTAACTTGAGAAATCGTTGCCTTTGGTATTTTTACCAATGCATTCGCAATACCAGAACGAACCGGGAAAGAAATACCAGATTGTAAACAGCTGCGTGAGAAAGGATCTGCTTCACAAATATAAACGCGTGAATGAGCGTTTGTCATAAACATATTTGCTAAGCTGTTAAACAAGAAAGTACGGGTTATACGATTGTTCAAACGTGTACAATTAAAGTCACGACAAATAACAGTTGGCCTTTCGGTAAATTGAACGCCAGGATGTTCATTGGCTTCTTCGCTGCGTACATCATAAATTACTTCATCATAATCGACATCATCGCCCATATCCATGAATTCTGTTTCAGGGATAAAGTTTTGATCGTCTGGGTATGCGTAATATGAACGCACGGGCACTTCGTATACAGTTTGATATTCTTGAACCGTATAATCGTCATATGCGTAATCATTATAATATTGTGCGGAACAAACACCTGTCGCTCCAAGGGCCAATATTGTCGCAAAAAAAGCAATGTTTTTCATATGGTTAACCTTTCTCTCGTATATTTCTTATAAAATAATAGAATATTTTAATACGATATGTCAAAGCAAAAAATATTTTTATTGAAAATAATAACGAAATTGTTTTATAAATGTGATATAATATGAAAGAAATAAAGATTAAGGTGAAGAAATGGTAGATGTTATTATTACCGGTGAATCTGGAAAATTACATGCAGTATATCACAAATCAGAACAGGAAGCTGCGCCTTTGGCGGTCATATTGTCGGGCAGCCCACGTCAAAAATGCCATATGAACGATCGAGTGTCTTATGCTATGTTTCGTGCTTTTATGGATATTGGCTTTTCTGTTGTCCGTTTTAATTATCGCGGTGTTAATGATTCCGAAGGTTCAATCGGAACAACAGCTGAAAATATGTTGGATATCGCCACGGTGATAGATTGGATTCAAAACAAAAACGAAGACAGTGATAAAATATGGCTTGCTGGGCATCAGTTGGGTGCGTGGTATGTTTTACAGGCTATGATGCGTCGTCCAGAAGTTTCTGGTTTTGCGCTGGTGTCTCCAGACCCTTCGGTTTCTGATTTCGGATTTTTATCACCGCGTCCAAACCGTGGTTTGTTGTTACAAGGAATGAATGAAGGCGATGAAGCATCTGCTTTCGGTGTTCATTTAACACAAATCTTGAAAAAACAGGCACAAATTGATTTGGAAACAATTCGTGTTAAAAATGCGGATGCCAATTATTCTCAGGCCCCAGATTTACGCCAAATGTATAATGACTTAAAGGCGTATGTTGGACGTGAAAATGCTGATGACAAGTTGTTATAATTATGATGAATGAAGAAAAAAGATTTTTAGATCCAAATATCCCAGATGAAATGGCGAATACAATTCGCCCTAAAACACTGGATGATTTTATTGGACACGAAGCATTAAAACAAAATCTTTCGGTTTTTGTTTCTGCGGCGCGCAGCCGTGGCGAAGCAATGGATCATGTATTGCTTTATGGTCCTCCGGGATTGGGTAAAACCACATTGGCACACATTATTGCAAATGAATTGGGAACTAATTTCCGCGCAACTTCGGCACCTATGTTGACCAAACAAGGTGATTTGGCGGCTATTTTGACGGCTTTGGAACCTATGGATGTGTTATTTATTGATGAAATCCACAGATTACCAACCGCTATCGAAGAAGTTCTTTATTCAGCAATGGAAGATTATAAATTGGATATCATGTTGGGCGAAGGTCCTACGGCTAAATCTGTTCGTATTGATTTGCCACCTTTCACACTGGTTGGTGCTACAACACGTACAGGTTTGCTTTCAAATCCTTTGCGTGACAGATTTGGAATTGATTTAAGATTGTCGTTTTATTCTGTTGAAGATTTGGCAAAAATCATTATGCGCAGTGCTAAAATACTTGGCACAAATATAGATGCCGCGGGGGCAAAAATGTTGGCGGCCTCTTCTCGTGGAACACCACGTATCGCAAACAGATTATTAAAACGTGCACGTGATTTCGCAGCGGCGGCTGGTAAAGATTTTATTGATGCGGACACTATAAAAACAACGTTATATCAATTGCATATTGATGCTATGGGATTGGACGAAATCGATCGTGAATATATAAGTGCGATAATCAGAAATTATGCTGGTGGTCCTGTTGGAATTGATAATTTATCGGCGGCTCTTTCTGAACCGGCAGACACGATAGAAGATGTTATTGAACCGTATTTAATGCAACTTGGTTTTGTTCAACGTACCCCACGTGGCCGTGTTGTGACTGAGGCGGGCTATAAACATCTTGGTTTTGAAAAATAATTTTTAATGGGGTTATATCATGAAAAACACACATACCTTTAATTTTGCAGTTGCATATGCTGATACTGATGCCGAAGGCGTTATGTATCACGCAAGATACATAGAAGTCGCAGAACGCGCGCGTTCTAATTGGTCGCGTGGCATGGTTATTCCAGATGGCGATATCGGTTTTGTTGCGCGTGAATTAAATATAAAGTATATGCGCCCTCTTTTTCTTAATGATGAATTTGTCGTTGAAACACATCCAGTAAAGGTTGGTGCTGCATCTATGGTTATTGAACAAAAGTTCGTGAAAGATGGTGAAATTTGTGCTATAATGAATATAACAATTGCATATCTTGGTTCTGACATGCGTCCAAAGGCGATACCAGAATCAATCGTGTGTATGTTTGAATAAATTCAAAAAAAGGAAGGGAGATGGAAAATAGTTTTTCTTTGTTATCACTGTTCAGTGGTCGTGATTTGATGACATTGTTTGTGTCATTATTACTGGTTGGGGCAAGTATTTTGTCATGGGCGGTTATTATTGAAAAAATCCGTTTGTGGCGTTTTCAGAAAAGACACCCTGTTGCAATTAAACATGGTGATAATCTGGACACAATCGTTGATAAATTGATACGTCCATTTGATAAAAATTTGTGGTTTTTATCTATGGTTTCTTATGTTGCACCATTTATTGGTTTGTTTGGAACCGTTTGGGGTGTTATGGATTCTTTTGCGTCAATCGGTGTTAATCAGTCGGTCAGTATTGGTGTTATCGCACCGGGTTTGGCTGTTGCACTTGGAACAACTGCACTGGGCTTGATTGCTGCGGTTCCTGCGGCTATCGCTTACAATGTGTTCTCTAAAAAATCAGACGATTTGTATGATGTTTTGGATGATCAAGTCAAAGAAATGAAACATAAATAAACAGGAATTATAAGATGTCAAGAAGACGTTCTGGTATAAGCGATGCTAATATGTCATTAACGCCAATGATTGATATTATGACAACATTGTTGGCGGTGTTTATGGTGACAACACCAATGATGACAACTGGAATTGATATAGAATTGCCGCGCGCAGGAACATCTGCGATGACTGGAAATGATCACGCTATTCAAATAAGTGTTGATTCGCGCGGAAATTATTATTTGTTGGATCAACAATTGCCACGCGATGAAATTGTAAAGCGTGCAATTGCTATGCGCGGTGAAAATCCTAATTTGGCAATTACTTTAAGTGGTGATACTCATGCTGATTATGGTGCAGTTATGTCGATGATGGGTAAATTAAAAGATGTTGGTTTTCAACGTGTTGGTTTGCGCACACAAATTGATAATAAATGATGAACAAAGAAACGCAATTTCAAAGTGAAAATTTTTTGATGTCTGTACTCGGACATCTTGTTTTAGTTGCTATAATGTTGTTGTCGTTTTCTGTGGTCGTTGAACGTGCAAAATTGGTCACACCAAACCGTATTCAAATCATCGAAATGGATCTTCGAAATGTTAAAATAAGTGGTGACGAAACAAAGCTTTATAATACCAATCCACCAATACCGGAAAAAGACCAAAAAGATGACAAAAAAAGCCGGAAAGACAAAAATACAGAAATTAAAAAAATCGACTTGAAACAACCAACTATGCTTGAAAATGAAAGTAAAGATTCAAAAAAGGAAAAATCAAGCAAAAAAGACGAAAAAAAGGTCGAAGAAAAACCTGTTCCGCGTAAAAAAACAGTCGTCCGTGTGAACCGTGAAGTGTTGTCTTTGGATCGTACAATGACGGTGTCGGTTATTGATGCTTTGCGGGTGGCTTTGACACGTTGCTGGAATATCGATACAGGCCATCCTGGTATCGAAGATATTCGTCTTACAGCACATATAAAATTTTTACCAACAGGTGTAGTTGATCGACTTTGGTTTGAATCAGAATCGCGTGCCGAAACAGATCCTGATTTTGCATATGTTTTGGATACTGCGAAATCGGCTATAAAAACTTGTTCTCCATTTTCGATGTTGCCACGAAACGAATATGAAAAGTGGCGTGATACATCGGTTACTTTTTACCCGACATCTGGAAAGGTTATGTAAAAACAAAAAAAACCGCGGAATATAGCGGTTTTTTTAAAATACCAGGCGTTCATTAAGCCGGATTCTGTAACAACCAAAATGGTTGCCAAGCATAATTAATCTGCAAATTGCGTTACCGCAAAATGTCAAGCCCTCTACCCGATTCCATTAACGGCTGGGACGGCCTTGGAATCCTTTTTAAGGTTGCTGCACATAGAGATTGCCCGTTTCACCGTGACTTAACACGCTCGTCTCTGCTGCTCTGATCATCAGGTTACCCTGTGTGGCTGTTAGCCACTATGTTGTCCCATGCAGTCCGGACTTTCCTCTTTGCCGTGAAAATACGGCAAAGCTATGCTTTTTCGCGCCTGGTGCGCCAATGATAGCATCAAAAAAAAGTTTTTCAATGTGAAAGTTATTCGCCCATTGTTTTTGCACCCTGTAAAGTTTTTACCAATACATCGGCGGCAATTTCGCGAATTTTGTGGGAAAGCGGGCGTATGTTCATTGCTTCAGCCACAGCATCACCAAATCTTTGAGATATTGCATCAATCTGGTGTGGCGCAATAACAAAGACATCACTTGAAATTTCGCTGGTTTTCAGCATTTGTACACTGTCTCTCATGGCTTCCCCCTGCCCGTATTTTTTTCGATGTTTTTATCATACCATAAAATTACCCGAAAAAAAACGAAAAAAGATTGTTTTTTTTACTGGACTAGATGGGTAATTTTTTTCTACACTCTTTATATAATACAAGGGAAGGAACTCTATAAATGGCGGTTTTCCGCGGATTTAAGCAAATTTTGTTTGGTGCGCTTTTCGCGTTATCTGCTGTATTTTTATCAAACGGTTCTTTTGCTGCTGTCCCCATTAGCGGTGGCGATCATCAGTGTTGGATGGACGAAACTATGAGTTGCGATGCAGGGGAATACAAAATAATCTGTTTGCCAGGTGGTGGATACGCTTGTGAAAAATGTCCTGTTGGCCAGTACTCAACAGAACCAACAACTACTGTGTCTCTTTGTTCGAAGTGCCCGACCGGATATACAACCGCCAACGAAGGTTCTACATCCGCTAATGACTGTTCTGTGCCAATCACATACACAATTAATTTCGGCACCAACGGTGGAGTTATTTTTAAACCGTCAGTAACTGCCACATATGATGCAAGTGCTGATATCGGTTCTGCCCCAACCCGTGATGGTTACACTTTTGCCGGATGGGAAGTGTCTGGTATGTCTTCAGGCGAAACGCATTATTACAGCACGAATAATTCTTCTTGGACTGAATTTGGAACTTCTTCAACAACAGCGACAGTTGATCCTTCGTACAGATATTTCAAAAATCTGCGTTCGACGTCTGGAGATGTTACATTTAAAGCTATGTGGAACCAGTCTGTTGCAACAGCTTGTTCGTCTGGTCAGGTAAATGTTGATGGAACATGTTATGATGGTAAGTTCGCAGTCAAAACAACATCAACTAACAGTTTTCAATTTAAAATGAGTGCTGCAGGAACATTCACAGTTAATTGTGGTGATGAAGGAAATTTGACATCAGGCAGGCTTGATATCACAAATGGAAATACAATTACACGTTCTGATACACAAGAAAATGTATATTGGTGTAATTGGCCAACCAGTGCCACACATATAGTAAGATTTACTGGATCACCAACAGGATATAGCACATCACTTGTCGCCGCTATAAGTTTTGATGTTGATAAGACCTCTTCTGGTGACAATGTTGACAAGATCGTATCTATATATGGATCTTTGGGTGGAGTATTTGGAACGGTTACAAATCCGATTTCTGGAACGCAATCACAACCAATATTTTATAAAACTTTTCTTGATGCAGACAATTTGACGGGGACAGATATAGATGATCCGCATAATATTGACCCAAATACCGGATTACCAATGAAATATGCATTACCCCCAACGTTATTTGATGGTATATATGGTGCCCCAGTAGATGATATGTTTTTTCATACATTTTACAGTTGCGATAGTTTAGTAGGAACTATACCGGAAAATCTTTTTAGTGGTATTTCAGGTGAACCAGCGACTAGTATGTTTGGCGGTACATTTCTTTATTGTGGGGGATTAACAGGTTCTATACCAGAAGATCTTTTTAGTGGTATTTCAGGTGAACCAGCAGCTGCTATGTTTGCAGACACGTTTCACGACTGCAGTGGTTTAACAGGATCTATACCAGAAAATCTTTTCCGGGGTATTTCAGGTGAACCAGCAAGTAGCATGTTTGCTTATACATTCCAAGGTTGCACTGGCTTAACGGGAACAAATATAACTGACCCGAATAATATAGATCCTGATACGAATCAACCGATGAAATATGCAATACCACCAAATCTATTTGGTAATTTAACTGGTTCCCCGGCAACTTCTATGTTTAACTCTACATTCTCTGGTTGCAGCGGATTGGAAGGATCAATTCCGGTGACACTTTTCCGTGGTATTACCGGTACCCCGGCAAATTCTATGTTTAACTCTACATTCTCTGGTTGTAGCGGATTAACAGGATATATACCAAAAAATCTGTTTTGTTATGATCAAGAAAATGATGTATGCATTTCTGGTGCCCCTGCAAGTTTTATGTTTGAATACACGTTCGACGATTGTAGTGGATTAACAGGATTCACAGATGGGACAACAGCTGTAAAATATGTTCCTGGTGATTTCTTGGATTATATAGATACGGATAATTCTGCTTCGTATCAGGCAATGTTTATGTTCCGTAACACACAATTATTAAGCTCTTGTCCTGTTGGAACAACTAATGTGACACGTCAACAATTTAATAATGCAAGAAAGCCATGGTGTGAACCAGTATCATACACAATTACATTGAATAAAAATGCGGAAGATGCTGTGGCTGGAACAACATCTGTGACGGCAACTTATGGTTACGAAATGCCAACCATTGCAACATTACCTACACGCCCAGGTTATTCGTTTGATGGGTACTGGGATGAACCAGATTTTGATGAAGGTACAATGTATTATGACGAAGATGGTTATTCTGAAAACGATTGGGACAAAACATCAGACACAACATTGTATGCGCATTGGATAGAAAACACAGTGGTTTGTTCTGGTAATCAAATTACTACAGTAGACGGGTGCAAAGATGCTAAATTCACATTGACTACAACCGAAACAACCGATTATATAGCATTTTTCTTGTCTGCAGCAGGAACATTTTATGTTGATTGTGGTGATGGTGGAACTTTAAGCGGAACTGGGGTGACAGCAGGTAATAAAATTAATCGCGAAAACAACGTAACAGAAAAAGTTTATTCTTGTGAATACTCAAGTGCCGGTGCGCACACTATAAGATTTGGTGGAAGCGCAAATGGATATAATACTAATTCGTATTATCCAGCAATCAAATTTAGTAGTTCTTCTATAGAACAAACCAATTCTGCAATGATCGCGAGTATTAGTGGTTCTTTGGGGGCTATATTTGGAACAGTCGAAAATCCAGTAGTTGGTATTGGGCAACCGTCTTTTAAGTATACATTTAAGGGTGCGTCTAATATGGTCGGAACAGATATACCTGATCCAAGTAATTTAGGAATGAACTATGCATTACCACCAACATTGTTTGATGGTATATATGGTACCCCGGTGGAAGGTATGTTTGCAGGAACATTCGACAGCTGTAGTAAATTAACAGGAACAATTCCATCGACATTATTTGGCGGTGTTTCTGGCGATTGGGCAAAAGATATGTTTAGTAATACTTTCTATGGTTGTAGTAGATTAACTGGCCCAATACCTGCCGACCTGTTTAGAAATTTAACCGGCGCCAAGGCACAAGGAATGCTTGGTAATACTTTCAATGGTTGTAGTGGATTGACAGGAAAGATACCATTAAATTTGTTTGGAAATTTAACTGGTGCCCCGGTGGCAAACATGTTTTCATATACATTTTATGGTTGTAGTGGTTTGAACGGATTTACGGATGGAACCAATACTACAACTTATGTGCCAAAAGCATTTTTGGAAAATATCACAACAAACACATCTTTATCGTATCAGGTAAATAATATGTTCACGGGTACATCTCTTGCTAAACCTTGCCCTGCTGGAACGACAGATGTGACACGTCAACAATTTAATGATGCAGGCAAACCATGGTGTGAACCAGTATCATCCACCGTTACATTGGATAAAAATGCGTCGGATGCGGTAGCTGGAACAACATCTGTGACCGCAATATTAGATTCCGCAATGCCAACACCAATAACATTGCCTACACGTACTGGATATACATTTAATGGATACTATGATACAAGTGCTGCAACAGGCGGAAACAAATATTACAATGCCGATGGAACATCAGCACGCACATGGGATAAAACAGAAGTTAATTCAACACTTTATGCACGATGGAACGCAAACAGTTATGCATATACACGCCGTTATCATTTAAGTGATATGACCGGCTCAAGTACATCTGGCACAAATTATGATACGACTTTTTCTTTTAATGATCCTACATCTACTTCTGGATATACGTTTACTGGTTGGAATATATCTGGTATGGAATCGGGGATAACACATTATGTTAATGGTGTATCGATAGGTGGCAGTTCAACATATTTTGCACCAAAGACAAATGGCACAACATCATTCAAGAATCTTCGTTCTAATAATAATCAGATAGTGTATATTGATGCCATATGGACACAAAATACGTCAAATACATATAATATAACATACAAGGATGGAAATGCGACAATGTCTGGCATATCGCCGGCAACATATACGGTTGGTACCGGTGCGACAGTTAACGCAACCCCAACAAAAGAACATGCGACATTTGATGGTTGGTGTAGATCTTCTGACTTAACAACTGGTTGTGCATATCCACAATCAATCGCAAATGATGAGTATGGCGATGTAACATTCTGGGCAAAGTTCACTTGTGATGCCGGGTACACATTAGAAACAGAGGAGTTTTATATACAAAAATCTTGTGTTATAACTCATGGTGTAAGTGATTGGAGCACCCGTCCAGCTGGTCATTCGTGGTGTCCGAACTCATATGATTTAGATGACAATACATTTTTATGGACAGGTATAGACACGAATAACAATGTGCACAAGGAATACGGTGAGATTACATGTATAGATGTGCCAAAAACAACAGAGTCTGGTGTTGATCCAAGCTTACATACAACCAAAGGTCTGTCAACAGGGGAATATTGTTGGTGCAGATTGACAGATTATCAACAAAATGATGAAGAAAAAATTGCTTTGAATTCCGATTGGTTTTATGTTGATATCCCGGGTACAATTAACGGTTGTACTGGAGAATGTGCACAAGCGTGTGGTGACAAAGTATATTATGAACATGGTACTGAATATACTGCTTTTTATAATGGAGGTTCAGATGAACCTTTAGCGTGTGCGCCGAATACATACAATATATCTTATAATCTTAATGGCGGAAGTTATGGCACATATCACCCAACATCTGCGAATTATAACGAAGTATTCCAGGTATCCAAACCAACAAAATCTGGTTACAGATTTACTGGTTGGAACATAACTGGTATGGATACATCAACACATAATTATGGAAATACAAGCAATGTT
>JBGUKY010000002.1:0-53799 GCA_045114635.1 Candidatus Enterousia sp. | reverse complement strand
GATTTTTTATCATCTTTTTTGCTATGGTATCGCAAAAGGTGGAAAAATGCTAGAATATTTACGTAATGCTGCTGACAAACCGTTGGCGAAAGTTTTAATGTTTATTTTGATTTTCAGTTTCGTTGGATGGGGCGCGGCTGAATGGATTTTTGGTGGGGCTTCGCGTGACACTTCGTTGATACACGTTGGCAGTGCTGATATTTCCTTACAACAATTTAATAATGAAAGATCTTCTCAATTGGCTGCTATGACAAAGGAAGAACAACGTGCAACATATACTGATGCGAAAAAGTCAGCGGCGTTAACCAATTCTGTAATATCTAAATTGACAACTAATCAATTGGCATTAAATCGTGCAAAAGATTTGGGCTTTGTTGTATCTGATAAACGAATCGCCGAAGAAATCAAAAATCATCCTCAATTCCAGGTCAACGGTCAATTCCAACCTTGGATGTTTGATATGGTTTTACAAAACTCTGGTTTAACAGAACAAGATATCGCGAATTCTTTGCGTGGCGACATGTTACGTAAAATGACTTTGGGGGCAATAAATATTCAGTTATCTGTTCCACAATTTGCAGTTGATGCTGCTTATAATGCACGTTATGCGAAACGCGCAATTAAATATTCAACTGTGAAGTTTGCTGATTACAAGGTTAAAGATCCAACAGATGAACAATTGAAAACTTATTATGCTTCACATCCTGTTGTTGTTCCTGAAACACGTTCTGTATCTTACGTGTTTGTTGCCGCTGATAACAGCAAACCTGATGCTTATGATGCGGGATACAAGAAAATGCAAGAAATTGAAGATATGATAATTTCTGGCGATTCTATGAAAACAGCTGCTGAAAAGCACAAAGCTAAATATGAAAAAGTTGCCAAAGTTGTGCGCGGTGAAAAAACATCTGACAAGGTTTTGAATATTGATTTAGTTGCTAAGTTGTTCGCAATGGAATCTGGCACCGAAAGCGAATTGATCGAATTAAAAGATGGATTCGTAATCTTGCGTGTTGATGATGTAATTGCTGAACATAACGCAAAATTTGCTGATGTTAAAAAGTCTTTGGTTGCTGGTTGGAAAAAATCAGAACAACGCAAACAAGCCTATGAAAAAGCAAATGAAAAACTGATTGCTATGAACAAGGGCGAAACAGTAAGAAACCTTAAAGATGCAACAGTATCAAGAACCGAAGGCGCGCCATTGGTTGTATTAAATGCTGCGTTTGCCGGGAAAGAGGGGGATCATTCTATTACCGAAGATGGTGATGCTTTCTATGTTGTAAGTGTTGGTAAAAATACAATGCCTGCATCAGACAAAGCAAAGAAAGATTCTTTGCGCAAAGAATTAGAAAATATGTCTGTTCATTTCGTCCAAGAAGATTACACCAGATTCTTGAAACAAGAATATCCGGTTAAAATCAACGAAAGAAATTATGACAAATTTATCGCAAAATAAAAGTCGCCCATCGGGCGATTTTTATATATAATAGATTTATGCAAATTGAAACCAGTGGTATTTTGATAAATATGCGTCCGTTCTCTGAACGGGATATGATCGCACATATTTTTACGCGCGACAATGGTGTCTTGGTTGGCATGTTGCGTGGTGCGGCGTCCGCGAAAAAGAACAAGGCACTTGTCGGACAATATGGAAATGTTAGTTGGAACGCACGTATTGATTCCCAACTTGGCGTATTTCATTTTGAAAGCGAAAAAAATCTTGCCGCGCCATTGATGATGAATAATGATTTATTAAAAATAATGAATTCTGTATTTGCTTTGATTTATACTCTTATACCAGAACGCGAATCTTATGAACATCTTTATTCAAATACAATTGATTTATTACAAAAATTACCAAATTCAGAATCACCATATGATGACTATTTGAAATGGGAAATCGACTTGTTAAAAGATTTGGGGTATGCACTTGATCTAACAAAATGTTCTGGCTGTGGTAAAATCGAAGATCTTATTTATTTGTCCCCACGTACAGGGCGGGCAGTATGTTCTGAATGTGGTGAACCTTACGCGGACAGATTATATAAATTGCCGGTTAATTTGAATATAACGAAACTCTTTATTTCTGGCATTTGTACGGCCCAGGGCGTTAATGTCCCAGGGGCCAGAAAAATGTTCTGATTTTTGTCTTTTTTGCTTGCGCAGTTATGTTTTTTTTTCTAAGATTTAAATGTTCAACAACAAAGGAGAAATACTATGATTTGGACACTTATTATCCTGGTTTTGGCAATCGCGTTGTACTTGTTTGGTGATAAATACATCAAAGCAAGTGGCAAGAAAGCTTCTGCTATGGATGTTTTACTGCACAAATGCATCAATGTAGTTGCAATTATTTTGATTGCTGGCTCTGTATGTCGTTTGTGGACACCTGCTTACTTGATACACACAAATCCTGCAATCTTGCAAGAAATGGTTCAAAATATGCAGGCACAACAAGAAAAAGTTAAAAATAAAGAAGTTCGTAAATATGTCAAAAACCATATCGACGACATGATTGGTAATGCTCCAATCGCTGGTAATGTAGATGCCAAGAAAACAATTTTCTTGTGGTCTGATTATTCTTGCCCATATTGCCGTCGTGTTCACAGTGAATTGGCACGTATTTTGGCAGAACGTGACGACGTTCGCGTTGTGTTGAAAAACTTCTCTATCCATGGCGCATTATCTGATGCCCCAGCAAAAGCAGTTATCGCTGCTAAAATCCAAGACAATGCAAAAGCAGCTGCTTTGGATAAATTGTTGATGGATAAAGAATACTTCACACAAGAAGATATGAAAGATCAAGCAAAGTTGCCTGAAAAAATCCAAGCTAATGTTATGAAATTGGCTAAAGAAGCTGGTTTGGATACAACAAAATTAGCTGAAGATATGGAAGGTGATGTTGTTCGTAAAGAATTGCAAAATGTTCGTGAATTGGCACAACGTTTTGAAATCACAGGAACACCATACTTGATCATCGGCGATAAAGCATATCCAGGTTATATCCCATATGCAAGAATCGTTGAAGCTTTGAAATAATTTGATTCAAAAATAAAAACACCCACAATCGTGGGTGTTTTTTTATATAATTTCTTTTATTAAATTATCAAAATATAAATCGAAATTTATGTCTGGTAAATTTTGTTTGTTCAAAATATTTTTTTGAATTGTTATGTGTGGTCTGTATTCATCATATTTTGTTGTAAAATTATATTTTTGTTTCAGATATTCAAACAATTTTACGGCAGTATCACTTTCAAATTCGATAACCAATACAGTACCCTCATCACGAGTTTCGAAAAATTCAAAATGTGCTTTGTTCCCAACGATAGGTAATTTTATTTCTGGAAAAACAATTTTATTCACATCTATAATATCTGGACTATAAATAATCGTGCAATGTGGATCGTTGCGGAACTCTTGGTAAGTGATATTATTTTTATCCAGTACATCGCATATGTGTTTTATAGTTTGTGCATCTGGTACTAATTTAATATTAGTTCTGGTGTCCATTTTTATTTATCCCAAATTGGTGAAATGATAGATTCTGCGATTAAAGGCACAGAAAGTTTTGTTACATTTTCCATTTCTGTTTTTATTAAATCTGCAAAATGTTCGGCATCGGATACAGTGCATTCAAAAATCATTTCGTCGTGAACCTGAAGAATCATTTTGATTTTGTCTGTGTTTGGCACGATGATTTTATTATAAACATTTACCATTGCGCGACGAACGATGTCTGCTTCGAATCCCTGAATTGGTGCATTGATTGCGGCACGAACGGCGTATCCGCGCATACGTGGGTTTGCTGCTTCTGGGATTTCAATACGACGATGCCATGGTGTATAAACACAATGATTTTTCAAAACGAAGTCTGTTATGTAATCAATATAGTTTTTAATTTCTGGTAATCCCGCCATATAAGATTCAATAATCTTTTTAGCTTCTTCGCGTGAAATATTTAATTGGTTAGCCAACCCGAAAGCGGATATTCCATATATAATTGAAAAGTTAATTGTCTTGGCCGCGCGACGCAATTCTTTTGGTACAGGTGCGCTTTGTGGAATATTAAATATTTTACGCGCCGTTTGTTCGTGAATATCAAGACCACGATTGAATGTTTCCTTGAACATTTCTACATTTGCAACATCTGCCAAAAGACGTAATTGAATTTGGGAATAATCGACAGATATAAGTGTCTTACCAGATTCTGCAACAAAACATTTTCTTATTTCTTCGCCCAATTCGGTTTTTATTGGAATGTTTTGAAGATTTGGGTTGCGACTTGAAAGACGACCAGTGTTAGTGCTTGTTTGTAAGAATGTTGTATGGATGCGACCGTCCGCCGCAATCTGGTGTGGCAGGGCATCAGCATACGTGCTTGCCAATTTTGCGACAGAACGCCAATTCAATATTTTTTCAATAATTGGATGGCTGTCAATCAAATCATTTAATGTTGCTGCATCTGTTGATTGTTTTTTTCCGCCTGGCAAATTTAATTCTTCAAATAAAACCGCCGCCAATTGTTTTGGGCTTCCAACATTGAATTCGTGTCCGGCAAGTTTATATATTTCGGACTCTAACTGTTCAAGTTGTTTATGAAAAACATTTGATAACTGATTTAATCTGTCGCGATTGACCGCAACACCATACTTTTCCATTAAACATAAAATAGGGCAAAGAGGCAAATCACAAGTTTCATATAATTCGCGCAGATGTTCGTTTGCATTTAATTGTGGTCGGAACAAATTATATAGCGCCATACATACCACAGAATCTTCGCCAGAATATTTTGTTGCCACATCAATTGATAGTGTTTCGAAATGTTTGTCAGAATCTTTAATTTTCGCATCAAATAAATCATCAAATTTTATATCTGTGTGCCCAAGATATTTTTCTGCTAATTCATCCAAACCATGTCCATGTAACGTCCCATTTAATGCATAAGACAAAAGCATTGTATCATCAACAGGTTTGATTTGTGTTATGTCCCAACCTTCATTATCCAAAATATGTAAGTCGTATTTAAGATTGTGTGCAACTTTTGTAATATTTGGGTTTGTAAATATTGGCCATAATTTTTTATATACAATATCAATTGATAATTGGTTAGCTGCCAAGGTGTCGCCACCAAATAAATCCATAGATTTTGTTATATGACGAATCGGAATATACGCACCATGTCTGTCGTCATATGCCAAAGACAGACCAACAATTTTATCGCTGATTTGATTAAGACCTGTTGTTTCTGTATCAAAGGCGACAACATCTTTTATATGTGATATACAATCATCTAATTCTGATTCGGTAGAAATTGTAACAATGTTCATTTCACCAAATGTTGATGACGATTTTGTTATACCAGGAACTTCGATAACAGGGCAAATTGATTTTTCATATTCTGTTATTTGTGGAGTACACGTTTGTTCGTTGCCCGGAAAAAGTTTTTCTATTTTAGCAACCAAAGTTTTGCTTTCAACTTTGCCTTGTACAAAATCAAGTGCCGATTTTTTATCAAAACAAAACGGCGTGATTTTCAGACCAGATAAATCAACATCGCGTTTTAATGTTACTAACTGCTTCGAAATATATGCCAATTCTTTGTTATCGCGCAACAAATTACGAATTCTTTCGTTTTTTACAGAATCTAAATTGGAATATAAATTATCAAGTGATCCAAATTCATTTATTAATTCGGCCGCTTTCTTTGGACCAATACCAGGGACCCCAGGAACATTATCGCTTGAATCGCCCATCAAAGATTGTACATCTATAACCTGGGACGGTTTAACCGCAAATTTTTCAAGAACTTCCGGTTCGCGAATTTCTTTTTCCTTCATACCATCATAAAGGAATACACAATCTGACACTAACTGCATCAAATCTTTATCGCTTGTTATGATTCTGGTGCCACCAACGTTTCCACAGTTTTGTGTTGCGATTGTTGCAATAACATCGTCTGCTTCGACTCCAGGGATACAAAGTACAGGAACCCCCATAGCATGCAGTCCGATTCGAATCAATTCACTTTGAGTTATTAAATCTTCTGGTGTTTCAGAACGGTTTGCCTTGTATTCTTTATATATATCTTGACGGAAACTTATACGCGAAGCATCAAACACACAAACAAACGAATCGTCTTTGCTTGTGTTTGCTAACAACGGTAAAACCATATTAAAGAAACCGTACACTGCGCCCACTGGCATTCCGTCAGAACGTGTTAAATTACCATGCACCCCATAGTACGCACGAAATACCAGTGAATTTCCATCGATCAGTGTTATCATTTATTACCCATGTTTTAGAATATGTAACGCATCTTTGCGCGAACACCATATTCTAAGATATCTGGTGTTACGCCAGTGGCTTCAATTTTATAAATATCTGGTGCATACAAGATACGACCTTCAACATCAAACTTTAATGGAACTTTCAAGATATCAATTGTTGCACCAAGCATTGCTTGATAAGCTGAAGTTGATTGTATGTTGTATTTAACAGAATCTTTTGTTTGATTTCCACCGAACATCATACCGATACCACCACCGATGTAAGGCAAAATAACAGTTGAAGGCATTTTAGCATACAAATTCAACATTGCGGCATTGGTGTTAAAATCTGTTGCGTGGAAATAATCATATTCGCCTTCGATTCTAAATATTGGCAAATCCATACCTGCGACAGCGCCCAACATTTGTGCCGCATTTGTTTCGTGTTTGCCATCTGCGAAAAGTGTTTGACCGCCGATTCCAGCCATAGCGCCAACATAAAAATCAGCCATCACAGAAGCATTAGCAGCAGATGCACAAGTTAATACAGACATAACAGAAATTAAAGATAATGAATTTATTTTCATATTTTTCTCCTTTATATGATATTATAGTATAAAACAAAGGGTGAAACATGCAAGAAAATAAACCTGTTTTAATTGTTGGTTTGGGTAATCCAGGAAGCGAATATTCGTTGACGCGTCATAATGTCGGTTTTATGGCAATTGACGCCATTGCGCCAAGTGATGCCGTCTGGAAAAAAGAAAAAAATGCATTGACAACCCGTACGGAAATTGGTGGATTAAAAGTTATATTGGCAAAGCCACAAACCTTTATGAATAACAGCGGTGAAGCTGTTGCACCATTGATGGCTTTTTATAAAATACCATTGGAAAATATCATTGTTGTTCATGACGATATGGATTTAAAGGTCGGAAGTATCCGTGAAAAAATAGGTGGGGGCAGTGCTGGTCATAACGGTATTAAATCTATAGATGCACATATTGGCAAAGAATATCGTCGCATCCGAATCGGAATAGGCCATCCACGCGATTACAACAGTCCGATTGATCCAGTGGATTGGGTATTGGGTAAATTTGACGCTGAACAATTAAAAGCAATTAAAACTGTTATAAAATCAATAAAGCTTTAATTTACAGAACAGTGCTGTAAGCTTTCACCAGTTACGTATTCAATCAAAAATTCATTGTTTGTTGGATAGGAAGATATCGCATTTACACATGTCGTGCCTTCCCAATACCACGCATTAGTGCTGTCGTTGTATTTGTAAATACAACAAGCATTGCTGCTGGTTCTATAGAACATTCTTGGAACATAGTTGTTGCTTTGATCTGGGTTTATATAATTACCATTTGAATCAACAAGTATCCATAAACTATCTGCTTCAAAACCACCACTGTCTGTCGCGCCGCACGCATATTCTGAATAATTTGTATAGTAAACAATAGGTTTCTGTGATGCAGACTTGGTCACACAATATAATGTTAGACTTCCTGTGACAGGGCAAAGATAGTCATCTACTTCTGAACATGTTATTGTGCGGAAACGTGCTGCTTGCCATTGAACCGTGGTACCGTTAGAGGCAATACTGTCTTCAGGTACGCATATACCATTGCTTTTGCTGCCGGTGCAACAATTTCCATAAAGATCCAATTTGCCAGTTTTACAATAATTTGTGATACTGTTTGTAACATTGATGATTTGATTAGCATTGGTTGGCTGTCTGCCATCTGTTGTTAATGTGCCGCTTTCCGCATATAGCTGTTGACATCTGCCAGAGCTTGTTCTTTCGTAATTGATGGGGCAACCATTTGAATTACAGCTGTCTTTGCTTTCTGTTGTACCAGTATTTGCCGCGAACCATGATAATAAACTAGATCCTGTGTTTGGAACAAGTATTTGGTTGTGAGTTCTGTATGAGCTAGTATCGCTTACAAGACTTTCGTTTGTTGTTATAGAATATTCTGTTGGGGTATATTCGCAATTCCCCCAAATTTGTTCTGTAATAAGACATGCTGTGCTTGGATTGTCTGCACAGGCATCTGGTATAGAATTAGCGTTTAATCCGTATACAGAATTATAATATGCACTGCGTTCTGGTACAGTCATTGAATCGATGTTGTCTGCGCTGGATACACATTCTAAAACTTTATCCCAACACGCAGAACGATTTAAAATCGCGCGACGATTGTCATCGGTTGTTTTTTGACATAATGCAAAATTCCCGCTTGTTCCATTACATTGTTGAACAATACAATCACGTCCAATCTGGGTACAAGCATCAATAACTTTCTTATAAGATATGTCAGCAGAAATGCCAGATATACCTTCTTTCCAATCTGTAGAGATACCGTTATTGCTCATAACACCATTACATGCGTTTTCTATACTTAAACACATCTTGTTTGCTGTTTTGTCGGCTGCTACGCTGAATGTGGACAATGCACGCGCGTCAAAGTCAGACAAACTTTCAAGTGCTCCTGTTTTACATTCCGCAACAAGTGTTGTACAACTGTGTCTAATTTCTTCCAGCTTTGAATTTTGTGCTAATTTTATTTGGGCCAACGCATCATCTAAAAATTCTTTCCATACTGTATCTGAAATGTCTTGGCATTGTTCTGTTGCAGGTTCAAGAAATTTTTTCTTGGAATTTAAGAAATTAACAAAACTTTCATTTTGAGCAATTTTTGACCATCTTTCGTCAGATACAGGTTCTTGTAAAAGATCAGTCAACTTATACAAATCTTCTGATAAAAATGCAGCACCAGTTGATGGATCAATATATTGTCCGGTTGTATCTAAACATTTATATAAGTTTTCACCACACACAGAAGCGTCTGATAACTGTGTTAATATTTTCTTTTTGCATGTCAAAGTATCATCGCTGTTGCGTTGCTGATGAATATTCAAACGTGACATGTCAAGCAATGCGCCACTTTCATGAATCTTTTCCATGGCGCTGTTATATTGTGTTTTATAATATTTCGAAACAGTATCACAGTCTTGTTGTATGGTCAGTTTATACCCGCTTTGGGCAATTGCTAATTCGTCGTCGTTACAAACTTCTCGTGCCATAGCTACGCATACAGGGCTTGCTGCATTATACAAGTCAACACCGTTTTTAGCTGATGTTGCAACCCCGGATAAAGAATCAACATCATCCCACGCGGTATCCATATCCAAAGATAGCGATATCGAGGATAAATCATTATTGATTTTTGAATCGCCAGAGCTGTTTAGTGTTTTAGTTATCTTTTGTAAAAGTTTTTCTGATTCGGTTGTGTCTTTTGTTTGAAAAGCCAACTCACCTTCGGTTGCGACATTGATTGCTGCTGCGTCTTCTTTGTCCAGATTGACTGTTAATAAACGCTGATTGAAATCAAGCATCTTATCTTCTGCATTGCTTAATTGTTTTTTGATGCTATCAAATTCATGAATACGTGAAGAACAAGCGCATCTGCGTAAGTTAGTATCTTTGTTTGCACAAAATTCATCCATGCATTCGTAATAAACAGTTTTGCATTTTGAATAATCCAACGATTTTATGTTTGTTATTTTTTCGGCATTTAATTCGGTGGCGCGTGAAACTCTTTTCGGCGTTGTTGTGGAAACCGCTGTGCGCGTAGCCTTTGTGCCAGAAGAATATGTATTTGACGTTGCTTGCCTTGAGTTCACGGTACGGGAAGAGGCGGTATGTGAAGTTGTAGATACGCGTTCGTACTTTTCTGGTATTTTTATCACCGTGCTAGCGCGTGGTTTAACATTTTGCTGATTGGTCGTTGTTCGTGAAATAACTTTCTGTTGTGATTTGGCGGCCGTTCTTGTGTTTTTAGATGCGTTTTGAGAATTGTCGGCCCTTTTTGTGTTTGTTGTCACAGCGCGTCCAGCAGATTGTGTTGATGATACATTGGCAGAGCCCCGTTTCGTTGCTGCGCGAGCCGTATCTGCATCGTCAGCAAACGTCGTCTGCGATACAGACAAACCAAGGCATACAGCAAAAAACAGTATTATCCTTTTCATTCCTTAAGAAAATGTTAGCAAATTTATGATTTTTTGGGCAAGCAGAAAATTAACTTTTTAATAATAATTGTTTCATAGAGACATTTGCCTTTTTACGAAAAATAAAATCGGCATAAAACCGATTTAATTTCTGGTGCGGCCGGGGGGAATCGAACCCCCAAGGATTGCTCCACAGCATCCTTAGTGCTGCGCGTCTACCAATTTCGCCACGACCGCATTTTTTCAAAACATATTACAAAACTATTTTTTTTTCAACCTTTTTGTGATATAATTATCAAAGATAGAAGAAAGGAATATTCATAATGAGAAAATTAACTTTGTCTTTATTGGGTGTAGGTGTAATGTCTTTGATGCCTGTTATTGCCGGTGCTGCAGGAACTTACTATAACAGTGGTTTGTATCAAAATCCACAACGTTACGGATCAAATGCGGGCGGGTATTACAACAGCTATGGTTCTAACAAAGGGAATGATAATCGTGCTATGCAGAACATGGGAACACAGAAATATACAAAACAAAAATCAAAGCAGGTCGAGAGAAACAATACAACAAAGCAAGGTTTTCAATTTGGGGCTTATTTTTCTCATGAATTTGCAAATTGGGATTTCGAGATGAAAGAAGCTGGTTCCAAATTAAGATATGATAATGTAGTTTGGAATGTCATAGGTGCAGATGGTGCATATTATTTTGGTTCTTCATTGCCTATGCAGATAAAGTTTGGTGCAAGATATGGAAAACAGTTTGGTGAAACATCCATGCTTGATGATGATATTTCCAGTGGTCCATATGGGTATGAAGACTATGCTATCGGCCGTGTTTCTGGCTATGCCATGAGTGTTGGTACGAGCGATAATGGAACACAGATGGGCTTTAATGCATCTTTGGGTTTAACAGATTTCTTCAGTGTTGGTCGTGCAAAATTGACACCGTCTATTGGTTATCGTTATTTGAAATATGAATTATCTACAAAAAATAACAGCGGACTTACAATGGATGTTTTTGATGGTAATTCTGCCCATCCTTATGTCAATTGTATCGAAGTTGGCGGGGAAACCCAATGTGATCCATATGTGGCATTTGTTAATGCGGGTGGACAGTTGGTGGCGACAGGGCGTGTGATTAATACAGACGGCTCTTTGTCAGAATATATTGTGGCTCCTGCGGGTGAAACGATAGCAGGTGTTTCGCTCGGTGATACGTACTATTACCATCAGGTTGGGACATCTCATAAATATGAAACAGAATGGGCGGGTCCGTATCTTGCCTTGGATATGGAATATGCCATAAATAATAACAATATGGTTAATGCTGGGATTGAATTCGGATTGCCAATGTATACTTCCAAGGGTGATCAACCATATCGTATTGACTGGGCTCATCCAACAAGCGTGGAAGACAAAGGTAAATTTGGTAAAGCATATCATTTAGGTTTAAGTGCATTATGGTCAACAGCTTTGTCAGACAGCACAATGTTGTCATTGGGAATGACATACGATTATTACAGGGTGAATGATGCAAAAGCATCTACTTACTTGAACGGAGATTACTATCAAGAAGTATACGATTACTACAAAGAAATATACGACACTTATGCTGAAGCTATTGCTGCTGGAACAACTTTGACAGATGAGCAACAGGCAGAATATAAATCTGTAACAGCTCAGGTTGCTTCTTTGAAAGCGCAGAAAGATGCAGGATGGAAAATAGAAAGTGATAATGAAATCAAATCTATTTATTCATCGATGGGTATACGTGTCGGATTAAATGTTAAATTCTAAAGGTGCCTGACGTGAAATTTTTGTCGCATAGACTGTGTTTGTTGGTATTGGCATTGTTGTTGATTGCCCCGGGTTCTTATGGCGCAGGTTTGTCTGGCAGTATTGCTGTGCAACAAACCAGCGATACAGCAGCAAACGCAAAGATAAATGCGATGAATTCTGCACGGCGTCAGATTTTGACAAATGTTTTGTCGCAATATTCAGATAAAGAAGCTCTTGACGAATTGATACAACAAACATCAAGCGATGACTTGATGAATTTGATACTTTCGTCCAGTGTTTCTAATGAACAAATGTCTGTGAATGGGTATTCTGCCAAAATAACAATGAACATAGATAATGATGCGGCGAAAAAGTGGCTTGATTCTAATAATGTTCAAAATTGGGTCCCTTTGATGGAAAGCGATGAAAGATTTATTGTTGTTATGGTTATATCAAATGGTATTCAAGATTGGTCTGAATTAAAACGTATCACGCGTGATGATAATATAGAAATTGAAACAAAATCTGTTGCTGGAAATCAGGTTGTTGCAAAAATGCCGTTGTCTTATAGAACAAAATTTACAACGGCTGTCAAAAATGCGGGCTGGAAATATTCTGATAACGAAGGCGTTTTACATATCTGGAAATAAAAGGTAAAACATGAAAAAAATATTACTGGCATTGGTTATGATGATGCCAATGATGGCTGTGGCTGATAATTCCCCAAATGAAACAAAATTTAATTTGAATGTTCGTCGTGTTGGTTTTGATTGGACAAAGACGTCCATGAAAAATGCCAAAGAATATCAAAATTCTTCTGTTGCGGCATTAAAGGCTTCGGATCAGGAAAATATCAATGGTATGTTTGATGTTGCACTTGAATACGGTTTTGATAGATTTAAATGGGATAATGCTTTGTTTATGGAATACGGAAAACAAAGTATTACAAATATCAATGGTGAAACAACTGTGGACGAAAGCGCAGATAAGATTTTATATTCATCTGATTTGGCATATGCTTGTTGGGATTTTGATTCTTTTAAACTGGGGCCGATTGTTCGTGGACAATACGAAACCGAGTTTATGGGCAATCCGCGCCGTAATGTATTACGTCCAAACGCTGGTTTTGCGTTGTTTGATCACGATATTATCAAAAGTTTATACGTTGTCGGTGTGTATGAATATGATTTTACATACGCAGACGAAAAAGTTAGTAAATCTGCGGCTGAAGCCGGTTGGCGCATAGATTATAAATTAAGGGAAGGGGTAAAGTTCTCTTCTGATGGATATTACAGAAAATATTTATCTTATTCTCGATATGTTGGTGAAGACCTCGATTATGATTTCTTGGCGGTTGCGCGCCTTGATACGAATATTTGGGGTGATTTAACCATGGGACCATATGTAAAATATCGTCGCGCCCATTCACGTCAAGCTGCTGATTACGGGGCAAATACTTCAATCGGTATTTCATTTAGCTATATTCATAATTTTGATTTGATGTATAAAAAATCTGAATAAATTGTCTGTAGTGTGTTGACAACGAAATTTTTTGTGCTACATTTGTCGCGTAGACAAAAAGGTAGCATATATGGATTTTGTCCCAGATTATGATTTGGCGCGCAAACAAGTACGCAATAACTTGTTTAATACGTACACCAGTGCGTATGTTGTTACTAATGAAGAATTGCGGAGTTCAATGGGTTTTATACCGAAAAAATGCGAAAACGCGTTGGTCGTTGCTGCATCTGGCGATCATCCTTTGTTTTGTTCTTTGTATGGTGCAAAACACGTCGATACATTTGATGTAAGTTATAACGCAAAATGTCTTATGGATATCAAAGTTGCAGCTTTACAGTGTTTGCAGTATTTAGAATACAGGGATTTTTTAGAAGAATTATATGCGTTGCGTGACAATAAAACAAAGACGATCACAGACATTGCTAAAATGGATGAAATTTTATATAGATTGCCTAAAATTGAAGCTGATTATATTTATTCTTTGAGCAAAGAACCTTTGTTTTGTCGTGGACCAAGACCAACAGCAACGGGTATCGGGTTAACTTTCGCAGAGTATTGTAATTTACGCAAAAAAGTTACAAAACCATATAATTTTATGTTAACAAACGTTTGTAATTTAAGTGGCTGTTTAACAAAATCTTATGATTTTATACATTTGTCTAATATTTTTGATTATGTTATAGAAAATGATTACGCAGAACTGCTTTTATCAATAATAAAATTTGTAAATCCTGGGGGAAGAATTGTAATGGAGTGTTTTGAAGATGACAGCCATTTTTATTTGAATTATATGGGACCAAAAATATTAGCTTTGTCTGATAAAAGTTTTACGTTGAAACAATCGTATCGAACACATATTTTAGAACGAACAAGATAATTTATACAAACAGGATGACGGCAATGGATTTTGTTCCGGATTATGAAATAGCTTTGAAACAAATAAGTGCAGGTGAGACTTTTTTTGGCACTTATTCTCAGGCATATACCGTCACTAATGAAAAATTGCGTAAAACTATGCGTTTTATGCCAGAAAAATGCCAGGACGCATTGGTTGTTGCGGGATCTGGTGACCATCCTTTGTTTTGTTCTTTGTACGGTGCAAAAAATGTCGATACTTTTGATATCAGTTATAATGCAAAATGTATAATGGATATTAAGGTTGCTGCTTTGCAGTGTTTGAATTACAAGGAATATACACATCTTTTGGATGATTTATACGCAAAGCATAAAGATTTAATTCCGGTCACAGAAATTGCGAAAATGGGTGAAATTTTATCAAAATTACCAAAAACAGAACGTGATTATATTTATGCATTGCGAAATGTTCCGATGTTTTCACGTGGTGATGCACCAAAAATTACAAAAAACGCACTAACATTTTGTGAATATTACAAATTGCGAGCAAAATTAATTCAACCATATAATTTTATGCTGACAGATATTATGAATCTGAGTAAGTCTTTGACAAAATCTTATGATTTTATACATTTGTCCAATGTTTTTGATTATGTCAGAAGTGGCGAATATGCTAACTTGGTTCTATCGCTAATGGAACATATAAATCCTGGTGGAAGAATAGTTACGCAGTTCTTAAATTATGCGCGTGATGAAGTTTTTGGCTTTTATACGGCAAAAATAGCTGATAATAATAAACATTGGAATTTTAGTAAAAAAACTGTGATACAAAATACACTTTATAACAATGGTATTTATGTTCTAGAACGAACCAGATAAATTTTGTAAAAAACACTTGATTTTCCGGTAAAAATGTTTTATTATAGCGGCACGCTTTTAAAGCGAATAACACAGTTATCGGATATAATTTCTGTCCAAACAAAGTTTGGTTTTTTACATCTGATAGCGAGGATAACAACAGAAAAAAGGATAAAATCATGGCATTGCCAACATTTACTATGAAACAATTGATGGAAGCTGGCGTTCATTTTGGACACCATACACGTCGTTGGAACCCATTAATGACACCATATGTTTATGGCGTAAAAGATAAAATTCACATTATCAATTTGAACAAGACTGCACCTTTGTTGCATCGTTCCCTGGTTGCATTGGAAGCAATCGCAGCTGCTGGCGGAAAAATCTTGTTCGTTGCTACAAAGCATCAAGCAAAAGATATTGTTAAAGATGCCGCTGAACGTTGCGGTCAATTCTATGTTAATAACCGCTGGTTGGGTGGTATGTTAACAAACTGGACAACAGTTTCTCAAAGCATCCGTCGTTTGAAAAAGATGGAAAACGACATTGCTAATGCTGACAAATTGGGCTTGACCAAGAAAGAAGTTGGCGTTATGACAAAAGAAGTTGCTAAATTACGCGACATTTTCGGTGGTATTTTGGAAATGCACGGCGTTCCACAAGCAATGATTGTTATTGACGTTCCACGTGAATTGAATGCTGTTCACGAAGCAAGAAACTTGGACATCCCAACAATTGCTATCTGCGATACAAATGCTAACCCAGAATTGGTTGATTACCCAGTTCCAGGAAACGATGACGCTTCACGCGCAACACAATTGTATTGTGACTTGTTCGTTGACGCTATCTTGTCTGGTATTGAAAAAAGATTGGGTGGTGCTGCTGGTAAAAAAGAAGCAGTTGATAATGCAGAAGCTGCTGCTGAAGAATACGAACACGATTTGAAAGTTAAAGAAGCAAAACAAAAATCAAAAACTTCTGAAGCTCGCGAAGTTCGTCGCAGCAAATTAGCAGACAAAGCAGAAGCAAAATAATAATTTAAAGAAAGGAATAACAAATGGCAGAAGTAACAGCAAAATTGATTCAAGAACTGCGTGAAAAAACTTCCGCAGGTATGATGGATTGCAAAAAAGCATTGATTGAAAACAATGGCGATATCGAAGCTGCAGCTGATTGGTTGCGTCAAAAAGGTATCGTAAAGGCTGCTTCAAAGGCTGGCCGCGTTGCTGCATCTGGTTTGGTTACAGTTGTTAAATGCGACAATATGGGTTGCGTTGTTGAATTAAACGCAGAAACAGATTTCGTTGCTAAAAATGACAAGTTCCAAGCATTGGTTGCAAACGTTGCACAAAAAGCCGCTGAATTACAAGGTGATTTCGAAGCAACAATGAATGCTGTCAAAGATGACATTGCTGCAACTATTTCTACAATTGGTGAAAATATGAGCTTGCGCCGTATTGCCAAAGTAAATGGTGATCATATTTATACATATGTTCATAATGCTTTGGTCCCAGGCATGGGTCAAATTGGTGTAGTAGTCGCTATTGATGGTGATGATGCACGTATTGATGAAATAGGTAATAAAATTGCAATGCATATTGCTGCGAACAAACCTGAATTTATGACAATTGCTGACGTTGATCCAAAAGCTGTTGAACGCGAAAAGAAAGTGTTCATTGAATCTGGTGCCACAGCTGGCAAACCTGAAAACATCGTTGAAAAGATGGTTGATGGTCGTATCCAGAAATGGTATGCAGAATCTGTTTTGGAAGAACAACCTTTCGTTATGGATCCATCCAAGAAAGTTAAAGATGTAATCGCAGAACACGGTGGTAAACTTTCCGGTTATGCATATTATGTCTTGGGCGAAGGAATCCAAAAACGCGAAGACAACTTGGCTGACGAAGTAGCAAAAATGTTAGGTTAAAACAAAGCAAGGGAAAATCAACCGCGCTTTGAAAAAAGCGCGGTTTTTTGACCCCTTGTGAAATGTAAGGATAATTTATGAAAATTTATAGTGAAAATATAGTTTATTTACCAAAAGCAAGATATATCGTTGAAAATAACGGTAATGTAAAAGCAATTGCTTTTGTTCTTAATAATAAAGTACAATTAAATATATCAAGAC
This sequence comes from Candidatus Enterousia sp., assembly GCA_045114635.1. Classification (GTDB taxonomy): domain Bacteria; phylum Pseudomonadota; class Alphaproteobacteria; order Rs-D84; family Rs-D84; genus Enterousia. The sequence continues at coordinate 36,364 of JBGUKY010000002.1, read as the reverse complement.
AAAGAATTCAAAAAGCTTTGATACAACAACAATGGCAACATACCTTGGGAAGATAAAATGTCAGATAAAAAATTAAATGTATCTGTTTCCGATGTTAAACATATAGAAATACCTGGTGTTTCTGTGTATTATGCGACCGTTTATATTAATGGTAAAAAACAAAGAAAAGCTTTTGTGAATACTTCAAAAAAATTCAAACAAAGTCTGAAAGCAAAAATAATGGAATATTGCAAAAACAGACAAAAATAATACTTTTTACATAAATATTGTGTTATAATAATTAGCGATAATTATAAAAGGTTATAGAAATGCCAAACACTTTATTTGAAGAATTACAACAACGTGGATTTATAAATCAGAGTTCTGATATGGATGCCGTTCGTGATTTGTTGGACAACGGCAAAATAGTTGCGTATTTGGGATCTGATCCAACTGGTGATTCATTACATGTTGGTCATCTTGTTCCTGTTATGATGATGCGTTGGCTTCAAAAGTATGGTCATAAACCAATCGCATTGGTTGGTGGGGCTACTGGTCGTATTGGGGACCCAAGTGGTCGTGATACTGGGCGTCCAATGATGACAGAAGAAACACTCGCAATAAATATCGCTGGTTTAAAAAAGTCTTTTTCAAAGTTTTTAAGATTTGGTGATGGGCAAAATGATGCCTTGATGGTGGATAACTATGATTGGATGCGCGGTTATTCTCACCTTGAATTCCTTGCTAAATACGGTATGGATTTCACTGTGCCACGTATGTTATCAATGGAAAGCGTTAAAAAACGCCTTGAAAATGGCATGACTTTCCTTGAATTCAATTATATGACTTTTCAGGCGGTAGATTTCTTGACCCTTTACAAAGAACATAATTGTGTGTTGCAACTTTGTGGTGCGGATCAATGGGGTAATGCGATAATGGGCGTTGAATTGGTTCGTAAAAAATGTGGTAAAGAAGTTTATGTTTTGTCGACCGCACTTATCACTGATGCAAACGGAAATAAGATTGGAAAATCTGCTGGTAATGCGATTTGGGTAAATGAAGATAAAACAAGCCCATACGAATACTATCAGTATTTCCGCAACACACCAGATGATTTGGTGGAAAAGTTCCTTAAAATCTTTACTGAAATCCCATTGAGCGAAATCAACGAATTGGTGAAAAAGCAGGGTGCAGAATTAAACGATGTGAAAAAGCGTTTGGCTTTCGCTGCAACAGAAATCGCACACGGAACAGAAGCTGCCCGTGCAGCTGAAGAAGCAGCTGCCGCATTGTTCGGTGGTGGTGCAAACAGTGCGAATGTGCCAAGTTTTGATTTGGAAATGTCAGCACCAATGGGGATACTTGATTTCTTGGTTGCGGTCAAATTATTTGATTCAAAATCAGAAGCACGCCGTATGGTAGAACAGGGTGGTATTCAAATTGATGGCGAAAAGATTGTGGATAAAGACTTTGTTGTCGAACCTAGCGAATCTATAATGGTTCAACGTGGCAAAAAAGTTTTCTTGAAAGTCAATATAAAATAGATTAAAATCCCTTCGTTGCGCCCATGGCTCAATTGGATAGAGCAACAGATTTCTAATCTGTGGGTTGCAGGTTCGAGTCCTGCTGGGCGCGCCAGAAATTAAATCGGGTGAATCCCGATTTTATTTTTTTTAACAAAATGCTTGACAAATTAAAAATATTGTCTATATTTGTATTAAATTAAACCAAAGGATTTAATATGAATAAGTCTCAAAAAATTAAAAAAGCATCACGCAAGGTGCGTAATCAAACTGTTAAACAATGGTTAAAGAAAGTAATTTCTTTCCCAGTTCGCGCAATTAAATGGTTGTGGCGTTTGCTTTGTCGTATCTGCAGTGCGATATGGAATTGGTTAAAATCTATTGATATTATCGGTATGATAAATCTTACATTATTGGTTGCTATTATTGTTTTGTTTACATCGCTTATATCTGATTTTGTTAGTTGTAAAAAATGCGATAAAAAATTCAACGCAACAAATACATCTAATGTTGTTATGACACAAAAAGCAAAACCAGTGGAAGATCGTCGTGTTGTTAAACGTAAATACAGCACTGTTTTGCCAGTTAAAATGGATACACAAACAAATATCACACCAAAAATCAGAACAGTTGGCGTTACAAAACCAGAAATTGTTCGCGAATTGTCTTTGCCTGCTAATGAATTGCCACAACAGGTTTTGTCTGGTGATGTGATCGTTGAAAAATATCCAGGCGCACCGGTGTTATCAAATGGTGTAAAAGTTAATGGTAATTTGTATATTCAAAATATGCGTAAATATACAATTCCTTGCGATGCAAAAATAAATGGTCATTTGTTTATTCGCAATGTCAACAAAGTCAATTTTTGTGGAAAATTCAAAGTAAATGGAAATGTATATGTCAATCGTGAATCATCATTTGGTCCAATTCCAAGTGATGCCAAGATAAACGGTCAAATAATTTTATAATACTTCCGTTTTTGTTGCTAAGAAATGTCGTGATTTATTCACGACATTTTTTTATTCAAAGATTATTTTTTTGTGTTATAATTAAAGCAAGCAAAGGAGGAAAACATGACATTCTTTCAAAAATTAGGTAAATTGTTAGTTACTAATATCGCATATACTGTGATTTTGGTTTTGGGCTTGATATTGTTTTTGTATTTTGCTGGCGGTGATTTAATTGCCGGTATATTCACAGCAATCTCTGCATTGGTTGTATACGTATGCATTGCTTTGTTGTATGCTGAATACAAAAAGATGCCAAAGGCATCAAAGCCAGTAGCGAAGAAAGCTGCACCTAAAAAGAAAAGTAAAAAATAAAAAGAACGCCCAAACGGGCGTTTTTTTTAATTGTTCTATTTTTTTATTTCTTATCAACACTAACTGGTTCTGATTCTTTTGTCACAGGTGTTGATTGTAATTGTTCAGCTGTTTTTTCTTCGGCTGTCAATTCATTACGCAAACTTGACTGGTTAGAACCAGAAACATCTGTTTTTGCGACAACCAATGAAAGAAGGGCACACAATACAAAGAACAATGTTGCCAAGATAGCGGTTGTTTTTGTAAGGAAATTACCAGCGGCAGATCCAGTCAACACGCCACCAAACATTGACGCAGCAGATGATCCAGACATTCCAGAACCTTCTGATTTTTGTAATAAAATCAAACCAGTCATTAAAACTGCGACGATAACCAATAAAACCAATAAAATTGAAAACATATCTTTTCCTTTTGTTTTTAAAGATTGTAATAACCAGCCCCTTAAATTGCAAGGACTTTTAACAATTTTTCTGCCGCATCTAAACTTGCTAATTTTTTAGATGCACCGATACCGACAGCAGATTTTCCCAGTGCAGTTACTGTAACAGTAAATTCTGGATTATGTGACGCACCGGTTGGTTCGTTATATTCATACAATGGTAAATCACCATGGCCATTTTTTTGAACGAATTCTTGTAATGTTGTTTTGGCATCTTTTGGTGCAGTGATTTCTGCAGATGCCAAATCATGCCATATATCAGTTATAATTTCACGTGCAACTTCAAACCCGGATTCAAGAAAGATGGCACCCAAAATAGCTTCCATTGCATTGGCAAGAATATGATTAGTTTTGCCGCCTGTCATATGTCCGTGACGCAAGTGTTTTTCCAATTCAATGTTTGTAGCAACACGGGCAAGCGTATCTGTGGATACCAAGAATGCATGACGTCGCGCAAGGTTTCCTTCTGGTTCTTCTGGATACATTTCATATAACATTGCAGCAACAGATAACCCAAGAACACGGTCGCCGATGAATTCTAATCTTTCGTTGTTGTGTTTCGCATCGATACCACTTTGGGTAAGCGCCAAATTCAACAGTTCAATATTTTTAAATTCATAATTTAATTTCATTGTCTTTTCGCCTTGCCAATTCTATCCCAACGGATTTTGTTGCCCCAATTCCATATTGCGAGCATAGGGGAATAATAGTTGTGTGAATACCATATAAACCACACCGGTCCAAGAACATTGTCGCGTGAAACATAAGATACCGCAGATGTTCTTGAATCTGCACTGTTATCACGATTGTCGCCCATAAAGAACAAATGTTTTTCAGGAACTGTAAATACTTCGGTATTATCCAATGGCGCGTTATCTGTCATTTCAATAATGCTGTGTTCGACACCGTTTGGTAGTATTTCAGTATATTCAGTCGCATTAAATACGCCACATTCATAAGGTGACATTTGGCAAATTCTATCTGATTTGTATTCAATGGTGTAATTAAATGGTGCAGGTTTATTATCAACCCAAATTTTGTTTCCCTTGATAGACATAGTGTCTTTATAATAACCAACACTGCGCATAGATTTTGGTAAATTAGCGATTATGTATGGGCGTGGATCTTTGCGTTCAACCATTTTACCATTTATATATAAACGCCCAGACTTCATTTGAATTGTATCGCCTGGAACACCAATCAGTCTTTTTACGTATTCAACATTATCGCCCGGTTTGCGAAACACGATAATATCACCCACAGATGGTTCGTGTTTTTCGAAAAATCTGCCGTTCCACAAGTTCCAAGAACCAAAAGGAAATGAATAACGTGAATATCCATAAGACCATTTTTGAACAAAAATATGATCCCCAACGTGAAGCGAAGGTATCATAGATCCAGATGGAATATTAAAAGGTTCTAATAATAAACTGCGAAAAATGATCGCGATAAGTCCACCATAAAATATAGTATCAAACCATTCGCGTGCGGCATTACGATTTTTTGCTGGCATACTTTTTCCTTTTTTTTATCAAAGCCATTTTATACCTTGAAAAGCGCCAGCGCAAGTTTTAATATAGTCCCATGATCAATTTAAGTTCGATAATTTTTAATGGGATGGACATCACAAAAATAGATGTTCAAATTCAATTATCTGCAGGATTCGCGAAACCAGAGTTTAATATTATTGGTTTGGCTGATCGCGCTGTCAAAGAATCTGCGGAAAGAATTCGTAATGCGTTAGCGGCATTGAATCTATCTTTGCCTGCCAAGAAATTGACTGTCAATTTATCGCCAGCTGATATTGAAAAAAGTGGTTCTCATTTTGATTTACCAATATTGTGTGGAATATTATGTGCCATGGGTATTTTACCTGAAAATGAGATTTCAAAATATGTGATTATCGGTGAAATCGGTCTTGATGGTGTAATTGTCAGGACAAGCGGTGTTTTAGCGGCAAGTGTTTGGGCAAACAATAATAATCTTGGAATAATTTGTCCTGGATGTCAGGGATCTGAAGCACGTTGGGCAGGGCACAATAATATATTGGCACCTAACCACGTTCTTGATTTAATCAATCATTTCAAAGGTGTTCAGATATTGCCTTTGCCACAGATAGCAAACCCAACAAATGAGAGCAACAAGGTTGGTGATTTATCTGAAGTCCACGGTCAAGAAGCTGCTAAACGTGCGCTGGAAATTGCTGCGGCTGGGGGACACGCGATGTTGATGATTGGGCCCCCGGGGTCTGGAAAGACAATGTTGGCTTCGCGATTACCGACTATTATGCCAGAAATGACAGCCAATGAAATATTGGAAACATCAATAATATATTCGATCGCTGGGAAACTTGATAACCAATCTTTGATATCAAATCGTCCTTTCCGCAGTGTTCATCATACGGCAAGTGCGGTTGCTTTGGCGGGTGGTGGATCTGATGCGCGACCTGGTGAAATATCCTTGGCGCATAATGGTGTTTTATTCTTGGATGAATTGCCAGAGTTTAATCGTGCTACATTGGAAATATTGCGTCAGCCAATGGAATCAGGAAAGATCGTTATATCGCGCGCAAAAAGAAACGCGACTTATCCTGCACATTTTCAATTGATTGCTGCGATGAATCCTTGTCCGTGCGGACATTTGGGGAATGCCGCTTTATCTTGTTCGCGTGCACCGCGTTGTGCAGAGGCATATCAAAATAAAATATCTGGGCCATTGCTTGACCGAATCGATTTACATGTTGATGTTGATGCTGTCAATCCATGGGAAATGAATAATAACAAAGATGCTGTTGTTGAAACCAGTGCGCAAATTCGTGAACGCGTAGTTGCTGCACGCAATCGCCAAATTGCCCGTCAGGGTTATGTAAATGCGCTTTTGGACGGTGCAGATATGGATAAATATTTTGTTTTAGATGATGAATTAACAACATTTTTGAATACAGCCGCTTCGACTATGGGTATGTCTGCACGTGGTTATAATCGTATTAAAAGAATTGCACGAACTATCGCTGATTTGCGTGGTGATGATAATATTATATTATCTGATTTGACCGAAGCGCTTTCTTATCGTCCGATAAATCGCGGGAAATACGGTGTTAAACATTAAAAAAACCGTCAGATGACGGTTTTTTTAGACAAGTGTGAAAATAAACCGCATGCCACGATTTTTTCAACTTCCACATATTATATCACATTTTTACGCGTTTTCCTAAGAAATCTTTCCAATATGCTTATTTTTTCTGGGTGATATAATTTTTCATATAACCAAAGGAGATTTTAATGGGTATTTTAAAATTTTTATTTGCAATGTTTTTGTCGTTTTTACCGGGTATACTTGGGTTGCTTGTGACACCGATAAGCAGCGGTACAAACGCATGGTATGCGTCGCTGAATAATTCTTCGCTTACACCAGATGGGTGGGTGTTTTCAGCGGTTTGGACTGTCTTGTACTTCTTGATTGGTATGGCGTTGTTTTTAGTTATGCAACAAACCAATACAAACAATAGGTATGATAAAACGACTGCATATATTTTATTTACGATAAATATAATCTTTAACCTGTTATGGTCTTTGGCTTTCTTTGGTGCAGAATTACCAGAAGTTGCACTCGTAATTTTGGCAGCATTGATAGTTACGGCGATATTTATGGCGCGCGCGTTTTTCAGAATCAGCCATATTTCTTTCTGGTTGACTGTTCCATATATTTTATGGTTGATGTTTGCGTTTTATTTAAATGGAATGATAATTTATTTGAATTAGTATTTTAATTCTTTGAAATCGCCATCACCCAAATTCAGTGTCTGTAATCCCAATTCTTCAATATAATCAGACGAAGAATTTGGGTGTTGCAATAAATAAATATGATGTTGAATTTGTTGTAATTGTTTTTGAGCAATGGCTAATTCTGCGCGTTCGCGATTAAGATGCCATGCGTTTATAACAAAACTTTGTACATTGCGTGTTCCATAGAATAGACGAACAAAAAAGAAGAGCGATAAAAGCATCAATATAATGCCGATTTTACCACGCGATCCTTCGGTCCAAGCGCTTTTCAGAAATTCAAAGAAATTTTTGATTTTTTCCTTCATGTCGTCTATTATATCACAAATGTTTACGAATAAGCAAATTTTTACTGCACCGCTTGCCGGAATAACAGATAAACCGTTTCGAAAGATTCTGCGAACTTTTGCGCCAGATGTTTCGATGGTGACTGAAATGATATCTTGTCATTCATTGGTTGAACAACATAAAAACTGTATCCGTAATTTTGATAATTATGAAGATGAAGGTAATGTTGGCGCACAAATATTCGGCGCAGATCCACGCTTGATGGGTGAAGCGGCAAAGATATTACAAGATGCTGGTGCAAAATGGATTGATATAAATATGGGCTGTCCTGTACCAAAAGTAGCCACACGTGCGGGGGCAGGTGCATTCTTGATGCGCGATCATACGTTGGCCGGCCGCATAATTGAAAGTTGTGTAAAATCAGTTCAAATACCTGTTTCTATTAAAACACGTCTTGGGTGGGATGATGCACATAAAGACTGGCAAGATTTGGTGCGTGTTGCCGCGCTTTCTGGCGCTTCGTTTACTACTGTTCATGGTAGAACACGCGCCCAGGGGTACACTGGAAATGCCTCTTTGCCACCTAAACCAGTTTTACCAATACCGATTATTGCGAATGGTGATTTGAAAACAGTTGCCGACATAGAACATGTTCAAAATCTTGGATACGATGGCGCGATGATAGGGCGTGCGATGCTTGGTCAACCTTGGATAATTGGCGAGATTTGCGGTACTTGTCAAAAGCCAGAAAATGTTGGCATTGTGGCATTACAGCATCTGGATTTGATATTGGAATATTATGGTGCAAAGTCTGGTGTTCCAATGTTTCGTAAACACGCAGCATGGTATTCTGCGGGGATGCCTAATTCTGCACAATTTCGTATCCGGGTAAATCAAATAACAGATGCAGATGAATTAAAGAAAATTATAAAAGATTTTTGGGGCCTTTAATTGACATCTGATAATTTCTATCATAACATAAGGACATCAAGGGGATTTACTATGAATGAACAACAAGAAATGATTACACCAATGTTAGATATGACTGCCGGGGAAATGCTTAAAAATGCACGTACCACAGGACGCAGAAAACGTGAGATTTCCACTATTGCGAAACTGCTTTGTATCAAGGAAGAGTTTTTAACAGCATTGGAAGAAGGTAATTATCGTGTAATTCCAGAAGATGTTTATATCTTGGGTTTCGCGCGCAGTTATGCTGTTGAATTGGGTTTGGATCCTGATGAGGTAATTTTGAAATTGAAAAAAGAATTGGGAATAATCAAAGAAGAATCAGAAGAAGCGGAAGAATCAACAATTGTTTCCCAAAAACAACCTGTTAAGATTGATAAAGAAACAATATTGAAATGGTTTAAAACAGCGATTAGTTATGTCAAAAAACACTGGATTTGGTTTGCTTCTTGTGTTGCGGCTTTGTTGTTTATAATTGTTCTTTCTTTGTTGATTTTTGGTGGTAAATCAGCACCGACAAATGTGGAAACTGCTGCGGCAGAAACGGAAACGACAGCAGCCGTTGTCATAAAAGAACCAGATTTCAGATATCCTGTGCGTGAAAAGTTTGATGCAACAAAGAGAAAAGATTGGGCAAAGTCTCGCGTTGTTTTACAGGCCGAAAAAGAATCTTGGTTGCGCGTTAAAGATGCACGGGGAAACCCTGTTTTCTCACGTGTGTTGATACCAGGTGATGTATATTACGTTCCGTTAATGGACAAGGCTTTAGCGGATTTTGGGAACATTGGTGCTTTTGATGTATGGGTTGATGGTCAATTGTTGAAAAAATTGGGCGCAGCAAATACCAGAAAAACAGATGTTTCAATGTCGCCAGATGCACTTAAATCTGTCGGCTTTGCTGACTAATTTCCCTTGTCTTGGTCCATTGATTTTTCGTATTTAATAACTATATAATCACTATGAGTGGAAGTATAAAGATTCGCGGTGCACGCGAAAATAATCTTAAGAATATTGATTTGGATCTGCCAAAGAACAAATTGGTGGTCTTGACTGGTGTGTCTGGTTCTGGAAAATCATCGTTGGCATTCAACACAATTTATGCCGAAGGTCAGCGCAGATATGTTGAATCGTTATCTTCTTATGCGCGTCAATTTTTGGATATGCAAAAAAAGCCAGATGTCGATTTAATCGAAGGTTTATCACCAGCAATTTCCATTGAACAAAAAACGACTTCTCGTAACCCACGTTCTACTGTTGGAACAGTGACAGAAGTTTATGATTATTTGCGTCTGCTTTGGGCGCGTATAGGTATCCCTTATTCACCTGTGACTGGTTTGCCGATTAAATCACAAACAATCGCGGAAATGGTTGAATGGACATTAAAGATTCCAAATGGTGTAAAGTTTTTCATAATGGCGCCAATGGTTCGTGACCGCAAAGGTGAATACAGAAAAGAAATCGCGTTTTTGATAAAACAGGGTTACCAGCGTGCGATAGTAGATGGAACACTTTATGATTTGTCTTCTGTACCACCATTGGACAAGAACAAAAAACACAACATAATGGTCATAATTGATCGTGTTGCGATGCCAGATAAAGAATTAGCTGGTGAGGAAGCCGAAGAATTCAAATCTCGTTTATACGCTTCTTTTGAAGCTTCTTTGCGTCTTGTGCCAGGCGCTGTGATAGTGCGCAGATTAGATACAAATGAAGATTCTCTTTATTCACAAGAATACGCATGTCCGGTAAGTGGTTTTACGGTTCCAAAAATCGAACCACGTTTATTTTCTTTTAATGCGCCAATGGGTGCGTGCAGCGCTTGTGATGGTTTGGGGGTTCAGTTAAATATATCACCAGACCTTGTTATCCCAGATCCATCTAAATCTATATTGGGTGGTGCGATTGCACCTTGGTCGCGTGGCGGTATGTTAAGTCAATATGAAAATGTCATGGATGCGTTGCACAAAAAATATAAAATTCCATTGTCAAAACCATGGCACACGTTGTCAGATAAAGATAAAGAAATTATTTTGTACGGTTCTGGCGAAGAACCAATAAAAATCAATTGGAATGGTTATATCTATGAAAAACCATACGAAGGTGTAATACCAAATCTTGAACGCAGATTACGCGAATCCGATTCCGAAGCCACAAAAACAGAATTATCAAAATATCAATCTGAAAAACCATGCCCAGTATGCCATGGAAAAAGATTGAATATCCAGGCGCTGTGCATAAAAATCAACGGTTGTGACATTATGGATGTTTGTGAAATGCCGGTTGATGATTCTTTGCGCTGGTTCCAAGATTTGCCAAATCATTTAACACAAAAAGAAAACGAAATTGCATCTATGGTTTTGCGCGAAATAACATCACGTTTATATTTCTTGCAAAATGTTGGTTTGGGATATTTGACTATGGCGCGTATGGCGGGAACATTATCTGGGGGCGAAGCGCAACGTATAAGATTGGCATCCCAAATCGGCAGTGGTTTATCTGGTGTTTTATATGTTTTAGACGAACCGTCAATTGGTTTGCATCAAAGTGATAATGATAAATTGATTGATACATTAAAAATGCTTCGCGACAAAGATAATTCTGTTATCGTTGTTGAACATGATGAAGATATGATGCGTGCCGCAGATTATTTGGTTGATATTGGTCGCGGTGCCGGTATAAACGGTGGTAATGTAATTGCCCAGGGTACACCAGACCAGGTTATAAAAAATCCTGATTCTTTGACAGGGCAATACTTGTCTGGAAAGCGAAAAATCGAAGTTCCAAAAAAACGCAGAAGCGGCAATGGCAAAGTTATAAGAATTGAAGGCGCGCGTGCCAACAATCTTAAAAATGTGACGGTTGATTTCCCATTGGGTAAATTTATTGCATTAACAGGTGTGTCCGGTTCTGGTAAATCAACATTGTTATTAAATACACTTTATCCGGCACTGATGCGTGCACTTTATAATTCCAAGATTGAAACAGGTGCGCACGACATTATTCGTGGTATGGAAAACATTGACAAGGTTGTTGACATAGACCAATCGCCAATCGGGCGCAGTCCACGCAGTAATCCGGCAACTTATGTTGGTGTGTTTAATAATATTCGTGATTTCTTTGCCAATTTGCCAGAAGCAAAAACACGTGGATATGATGCTGGGCGTTTTTCATTTAATGTCAAAGGTGGCCGTTGTGAAGCATGTCAGGGTGATGGTCAAATTAAAATAGAAATGAATTTCTTGGCTGATATTTATGTTGAATGCGATAAATGCCATGGACAAAGATATAATGACGAAACTTTGGCTGTTAAATACAAAGGTAAATCGATTGCTGATGTATTAAATATGACGGTTGAAGAAGCATACAGATTCTTTATCAATGTCCCACAAATCGCACGTAAATTAGAATTATTAAAACGCGTTGGCCTTGATTATATCAAATTGGGTCAAAGTTCGCTTGATTTATCGGGTGGTGAAGCGCAAAGAATTAAATTGTCCAAAGAATTGGCGGCGCGCAGTACTGGTCAAACAATTTATATCTTGGACGAACCAACCACAGGGCTTCATTTCGAAGATATAAAATCTTTGTTATCGGTCCTTCATGAATTAGTAGATCAGGGTAACACAGTTATTGTTATTGAACATAATTTAGAGGTTATAAAAACAGCAGATTGGATTGTAGATTTGGGACCAAATGGTGGTGCAGGTGGCGGTCAAGTGGTCGCGGTTGGTACACCGGAAGATATTGTAAAGATTCCTGAATCTTTGACGGGAAAATACCTGAAAAAGTATCTGGACAAACCCAAAAAAAGCAAATAACATAAAAACATATAAAACATAAACAACAGGAGATGAACAATGTTTGGATTTGGAAAAAAGAAAAAAGTAGAAGAAGCACAAGAAAATATCGATTTGGAAAAAGAAGCGGCAAAAATGCCATCTGGTATGAAAGAAACTGCGGAACGTATGATGTCGGGCCAATTTGATATGAATGATATGTTGGCACAATTAAAACAAATTAAGAAAATGAGCAATTTTAGTGGGCTTTTAAAGATGGTTCCAGGTATGTCAGGTGCAGTTGCTGCTATGAAAGAAAAAATCAAAGATGGCAGTGTTGATGCCCAAATCAAAATCTTGGAAGCAATGACAGCTGAAGAACGTGCAGATCCAGAAAAGATTTTTGCGAATGCCAGGGCTCGTATTGCCGAAACAGCAGGTTGCACAGTTCGTGAAGTCGAACATATTATCAAACAATATTTGAATATGAAACGTCAAATGGCAATGATTCAACGCATGGGTGGAATGGAAGCCGTTATGCAACGTATGCAATCCCAAGGTGGCTTTCCAGGCGCAAAATAATGTCGGGATGTTATAAGATTTTAAGTGTTAAAAAATTAAGAAGATACGGGTTCGGTGAAAAGAAAATTCTTCATTATCAAATGATATTAGAAGGGTTAGAGCAAGGACATAATATAGTTACATTACCTTGGTATCAGATTCGTATTCAGGCACCAAAAGTTGGTAAATATGCTTATTATGGGCCAAACTGCTATAAACCAGTGTTAGGTATAGAGAATTTATATAAATGTTATTGTGATGACTATCAATGGCATGTATTAAATGAAATGGTAACAGACAAAGCCGTTTTTACTCGTATACCAGGAGAGTTGGACTTTCCAGAATTTTATAGTTGGCAAATATTAAAAGCAAATGGGACTTTGGAACAAGTTAGATGAAAATATTAAATAAAAAAATTGCACAGCATAAATCTTCGGTCGCGTGGCTTCAACGTCAGGCACATGACCCATATGTAGAACGTGCCCAAAAAGAAGGTTATCGCGCACGTGCTGCCTATAAAATCATAGAAATGAATGAAAAATATCATTTCTTTAAAAATGGTCAGGTCGTTGTTGATTTGGGTGCTGCACCGGGTTCTTGGTCACAATATGTAGCGCGTGAATTCCCAAAAACAAAAATATTTGCAATGGATTTGTTGGAAATCAAGCCAATAAACGGTGTTGAAACTTATCAGGGTGATTTTACGGAAGAGGCCGCTTTACTATGGCTTGAAGAAAAATTGAATTTGCCACATGATGAATTCGGCCATGGAACAGTAGACGTTGTTATGTCTGATATGGCACCAAATACTGTCGGACATAAAAAGACAGATCATTTGCGTCAAATGGTATTATTGGAATATGCACTGGATTTTGCGTTGCGTGCTTTGAAACAGGGCGGAACATTTGTTGCAAAATCTTTTACCGGTGGCACAACAAACGATTTAGTAAAACAAATCAAAGAACACTTCACAAATGTTAGTTATATAAAACCACCGTCTTCACGCAAAGACAGTGTTGAAATGTTTATTGTTGCAACAGGTTTCAAGGGGTAGTATGATTGGTGGCGAGAGAGATATTAAAAAAGGATACGAAAATGAAAAAGATGAATAACTTGATAAATCTCTCTAAGACAACATTGTTAATTCCATTATTTGCTTTAACCTTGCATTCTTGTAAGAACAAAGAAACAGGAATCGTCAAAGATAAAATTGAAAACAAGGTTTATTTAACACCTGTCAACGATACAGCTAATGTTTATCGTGTAATAAATTTTGATAAAGGTGTTCAGGATCATCGAACAGAAAATTTGTACCTTAATATGAATGTTGGCGATACAATAGAGTATTATAATGCTAGTGGTAATACAGAGATTATCGCAGCATATAATTATGAAGCTGGTGGAATAATTTCTCGTCGCACAGACACGGGTTATAATATACTTACGATAAACGGTGTTGGTCGTCGTGATTTGCCAAACTTGGTGGCAAAACAAAAAGAAGCCGAAGCAATTAAACAATTGCAGCTGCAATATCAAAAAGATTTGAATCAAAAATCTAAGTAAAATAAATATGTCAGGGAGAGAGGGCATAAAGGAACATACATAGTGAAAGGAATATGTTATGCCCGAAACAAATGATACTAAATCAAGATGGAAAGATGTTTTCATCGCGTTAAAACATCTGTTCAAGACCCCAGAAGAAAAGAAAAAGTTAGATCAAGCAACTGTTGAAAAAGAGCTTGCAGAATTTACAAAAATCAACGGTTATGATGTCGATGATCCAGATTTTGATATAGAAGGTTTTAAAAATAAATTTATCGAATATCTTAAAAACAAAAATTATGATTTTGCTGGTGTAAATGCCTCGTTAATACCTGTGGATGATTCGGAAAAAACTGATGGTGAGTTGGTTATAAACTCTCTTAAGAAAGTTCGCAAAGTTACCGAGAATCTGAATGATAATGTCCGGGCATTAAGCGTTTTTGTGGACACAAGAAAAATGATGCCGGGGCTTGTTTGTTATGTTATTGAAAAAGTTGTACCAACACAAAAGAAACCATATGTAACATATCGTCCAACCCCACGTGTAATTACCCAGGTTCATGACAGCGGTGTTAATGGCGGAACAATATTTTTTACATACAATCATAAAATTGCAACGAATCAAAGTTTCAACGGCATAAGTTATACTGTGTCGGAAAACGAAGTTATTTATTCGCCATTAACAAAAGAGCATGCTGATTACATATGTAGATTGTTAAACATACAATCAAAACAAGTTTATGTAAAACACATGAAAGAAATGGCAAAGAAAAAACAACTTCAACATGTAAAATAAAAACCGCCAAATTGGCGGTTTTCTTATTTATAACTTTCTGCAGCAGTTCGTGCCAAATCATCAACGCGTTCATTAAACTCTTCGCCTGCGTGTCCTTTGACCCAAACCCAATGGATTTTTTTGCTTCCTGCCAATTCGTCCAACTGTTGCCATAATTCAACATTTTTCACAGGTTTTTTATCAGCCGTTCTCCAATTATTCTTTTTCCAATTTTTAATCCAAGATTCCATACCGTTTTTAACATATTGGCTGTCAGTATGGATTTCAACTTCGCTATGTTTTTTTGCCGCGGTTAATGCGCGTATCACAGCGGTTAATTCCATTTTGTTATTAGTAGTATTTTTTTCGCCACCACATCTTTCAGCGACATTTGTTCCATCAGTAGCAATAAATCCCCATCCGCCTGGGCCAGGATTGCCTAAACAACTGCCATCTGTCCATATTTTTAACATTTTTTTTATATCCTTTTTGTGATATAATATCATAAAATGAAGTTTAATGCCAAACAATTACAACAGATGTCAAATACAGTGCGTGCGAACGCGCTTGGTGCTGTGCTTTCTGCGCACAGTGGGCATGTTGGAATAATATTGGATGCATCTGAAATAATAACAGCCATTTATGCGAACCATTTGCGTCGTGGAATTGATAGATTTGTTTTATCGTCTGGTCATGGCAGTGCGATGCTTTATTCTGTATTAAAATTGGTTGGATATAAAATCGATGATTTGAATACGTTTCGAAAAATCGGTGGTTTGCCGGGACATCCAGAATATGGAATTGATGGTGTTGATGCGACAACTGGTCCTTTGGGTCAGGGCGTTGGTAATGCTGTTGGTTTGGCACTTTCCCAAAAAATACGCGGTATTCGTGCGCGTACATATTGTATGTGCAGTGATGGCGATTTAATGGAGGGCGTATCATTCGAATCGTTTTCGTTCGCAGGTCGTTATAATTTGAATAATTTGATAGTTCTTTGGGACGATAATAAATTGTCCATTGATGGCGTTGCCCAAACAGATTTAGATGTTTGCGCGCGTATGCGTTCGCTTGGATTCAATGTAATGTCTGTTCGCGGAAATGATTTGGACACATTAGAACACGCGTTGGATCGTGCTGAAAAATCAAGCCATCCGGTATTTATACAATGCAAAAATACATTGGGTCGCGGATCAAGTTTATCAAACAAAAGTTCTGCGCATGGTTTCGCATTATCGGATACAGAAATGTTGTCCCTGATTTCAAAAAATACAGATGCCGAAGGTTTACATTTATGGGACATCGTAAAACGTCGCCCAATCGCAGAATCTGTACGTGCTATAAATGCGTTGCCACGTATTAAAATACCAAAAACACCTGAAAATATTTCCACGCGTGAATTGTCTGGAATATATCTTGATTTGTTGATGAAAGCTGGCACAGATTTAATAGTTGGTTCGGCTGATTTGGCGAATAATACAAATGTAAAAACATCAAAAGCGAAACCAATAACGGCTGACAATTTCAATGGTAATTTTATAAATTACGGTGTGCGCGAACACGCGATGGCTGCGATAATGAATGGTATGGCGGTTGACGGCTTGCGCGCGGTGGGTTCGACTTTCTTGGTGTTCAGTGATTATATGCGGCCATCGATACGAATCGCTGCATTATCACATTTGCCAAATATTTATGTCTTTTCGCACGACAGTATTGCTGTCGGCGAAGATGGTCCAACACATCAACCAATTGAACAGTTGCCATCACTGCGTTTAATACCAAATATGAATGTTTATCGTCCATGTAATATGATGGAAATAGCACACGCATGGAACGCATCAATAAAAAATATGGATGGCCCATCTGCGATAATATTATCGCGTCAAAAATTCAAACAGATTTCAACACCAATCGATTCGGATCTGTCGCGTGGTGCCTATGTTATTTATCCGGCGCGTTCTGGCCATGCGCGCACAACAATAATCGCAACAGGTTCGGAAATACCATTGGCTGTTGAAATTGCGGCGCGATTCAAAAATATTCAGGTTGTATCGATGGTAAATATGGCGGATTTCAAAAAACAAGATTCGAAATATAAATCATCACTTTTACGCGGTTGTGTAATTGCTATCGAAGCAGCTGCGCCAGACACATGGTTTGAAATCGCAGATGCTGTAATCGGTGTTGATAGATTTGGTGCATCTGGTGATGGTGAAACGCTTTACAAAGAATACGGTTTTGATGCCGATAAAATAATCAAAGAAATAAAGTGCTGTATTAAATAATGGTCGCTGAAAATATCTTTGTTTTATCAGATGGGGAAAGTGTGCCAGTTGTGGTTGAAAATCGCCGTGGTGCGCGCAATGTAACTTTGCGACCGAAAACATCACCTAAAAAAGAAGTACATATTTCAAAACCATGGACAACTTCGACCAAGTTCGCATTAAATGTTTTAGAATCTAAACGCAAATGGATAGAACACATTTTTGCAGGCGCACCAAAAAAAGAAAAAATTGAGCCGGGCATCATAATGTCTATTCTTGGGCGCGATGTGAAAATAATTCACGATGAAACGATGCGATCCAATAAATATATGGATACTGATAAAACAACACTGTGTATCGGTGGCGGGGCGGATATGTTTGAAAGACGCGTCCGCGACACCATTAAATCAGAATTATTGGCGGAAATAAAACATATAATAAAAACAACACCGCGCGAATATTGGCCAACACATATAACATTGCGCGACACATCGTCGCGTTGGGGGTCGTGTTCTTCGACAGGTGCAATTTCTTTTTCATGGCGACTTGCATTTGCGCCGTATGAAATTATGCGATATGTGGTTATGCACGAATTATCACACAGGAAATATATGGATCATTCACCACAATTTTGGGCAAATGTGACGAACCTTTATGGGTTTGGGGTTGAGCGGGCAAAACGTTGGCTTTCCAAAAATGGTCAAAGTTTGCATCGGTATTTTTAGTAAAAAAACGCTTTTAATAGGTACGCCTTTGTGATAAAATAAATACAGAAATAATTTAAGAAAGGAAGAGAATATGAAAAAAATAGCCTTGTTTTCGTTGATGTTGGTTCTGGGTTTAGTCGGAAATTCGTTTGCTGGCAAGGGATGTGTTATCCAAAATTGCAAGGGTAAAGGAAACGATTGTTTAGGTGCGTATGATTTTTCTTTTAAAGCAGAAGGCAGTCAATCAGAAGCATACATTTGTGAAACAGGTGAGTGTGGTGACGGTACTGTGATTTTGTCTCCGGATTTAGAAAAGGCTTTTATTTGTGAAATCGCTGCTGGGTGGAATAATTTTGCCGGTTTTGGTGATGATAAGTGGTCTTCGTATATTGATAAAATAAACTGGTGTGATGATGAACAAATTAGAATGTTAAGAAACAAAGATATTCGTGGTAATTGGTTGTATAATAGCACTTCTGATCTGCATAGAAAAAAGACGATTGTAAATACAACAGAAATTGAATATTATTCTAAAAACGACAGTGGTAATGCGGTTGTGTTTTCTAGCAAGAATTTATGCTTTGCATGGACTTGTGAATATGGATTCCATGTAAGTGCTGATGGAAAAAGTTGTGAAGAAGATTCTGCTCATGCGACACCATCTGGTGATTGCCAAGCAGATGAAGAACGCGCAACAAAAAATATATCAATAACAGGTATGTGTACAGGTGCTGAATGTACACCGATTGTTAACGGTCAATGTTATAAAAAGAAATATTTAAGATGTATGGAAGCCATTGACGAAAAGAAAGAAACAAAGATTACTTGGAACGGTCAAGATTGTGTTTGCACCGATGATAAAAAAGAATTTGATTATGATTCAAAGCAATGTGTTGCAAAAAACAAAAGCACTGGCAAGACATGTAAAGAATTATATGGCAAATACCCAGAAAGATTGGCTTGTTGTGAAGCTGGTAAAGATACTAAATGGACTGGCAGTGTAAAGGATGGTACTTGCAGTTGTGTCGATAAAACAAAAGATTGGGATTCTGCCAAGAAACAATGTGTTGCACGTCAAAATGATGATAACAGCGAATATTCTGATTGTTACTATAATTATGATGTTAATATAAGATGCGCAAATGGTAACACTTATCATGAAAGAGGCAGCGAACTTTTAAAGAAGTCCCAGTTGAACGGCTTGAATTGTGCTGATTTTAATTCAAGATTTGAAAAAGACGATAGAAAGTGGCAAGAATTATATGGTGATTTATGTAAAGATTCTGTGCAAAATCTTCCAGATGGTCCAAGTACAACTGAATTAAGCAATGCAGTAAGCAAATTAGAAGCTTTTACAAAAACAGCAGAAAGCAACAAGAGTGTTTGGAAAGATAGTGAAGGTAAGTTTAATACTGCACGTCTTGCATCTGACCTTACTGCTGGTGTGGTTCTTGGAACTGTCGGTGGTGTTGTTTCTGGTGTAGTTATCAAAAAGAAACAAATTGAAAAAGGTTTTGATGTATTACATTGTGCTGTCGGTGGCCAAAAGGTTGCTGATTGGGGCGATACCTTTAGTGTCGGTTTCAGAAGATAATCAAAAAACCGCCATTTTGGCGGTTTTTTATTGCAATCGGCAAATTCGCATACTATAATCAACATATAATGAATACAAAAATTGTATCTTTTTCATTTATCTTACATCACGCCTGTCGTGGCGTGTGTTTCTAGCATTTATATATTTTTTATGATATAATGGCTGTTGAAATAAACAGTATGTTCTCGTTTGGTTTTTTATTAAAAAAGGATTAAAAAATGGATTTAAAACCAACAAAACCTTTAAGCGGATTTATTGAATTGTTGCCTTCGCAACAACGCTGTTTTGATTATTGTGCGGTGCGCATGTTAAATATTTTGCGCCTTGCGGGTTTTTCTTTGCTTGATTTGCCAGCCATCGAACGTGCAGAGGTTTTAACAGATAAAGATAATTGGGACGAAATCGAAACCCAAATGTTTCTTTTTCAAAAGGGCGATACAAAAATGGGATTGCGTTATGACGGAACTGTCGGGTTATCGCGCTATGTCGCTGGTCATCTGAATGATTTGGTGTTTCCTTTCCGCGCATCACAATTTTCAAAGCGCTATCGTGGTGAACGCGCACAACGTGGTCGTTATCGCGAATTCTATCAGATGGATTTGGATATAATGGGAATTAATTCTATGTCCACAAATTATGATGCAGAAATTATTTCTGTAATTGGTTCTGCGCTTGATTCTGTAAGCGAATTCATCGGATCAAACATTGTCTTGGTGGGAAGCCGTCCTTTCTGGGATGCTTTGTTTGATTATCTTGAATTAGATGCAAATCAAAAAAAGTCCGTATTCGTCTTGATAGATAAAAAAGATAAAATGGGTGATGCAGATTTTTCCGAAGGTTTAAAAGACGCATTAAATAATTCCGATAAAGAAAATGTAATCAAATCTGTATTTGCATCTGGCTATGAAAGCTTTATGAACAAATCTGCAAAGTTGGATGCCGCAATCAAAGAATTAACTGATTTTATGAAAACTCTGGACGGTATGGGTGTCAAAAATGCAAAGATAGATTTATCTATTGCGCGTGGTTTGGCATATTATACCGGCTTGGTTTTTGAATTTAAATTGGTTGATCATCCAGAACTTGGCACTGCTGCTGGTGGTGGACGCTATGAAAATCTTGCATCAAAGTTTTCCAAGACCAAAATTGTTGGGGTGGGGGCTGCAATAGGATTTTCAAGAATCTTTGCTTCTATGTTGGAAAACAATCAAATAGATTTAACAAGATTCGCAAACCCTGTGGATGTTGCTGTTTTGATTATGGGTGACAATAACGTTGCGTATGCATCCAATGTCGTCAACGCTTTGCGTGATGCTGGAATTGCGGCGGTATCTTATTTGGATACAGATAAAAAGTTCAAAAATCAGATTGAATACGCTGATAAAATAGGGGCCCGATTTGCTGCTATTGTTGGCGATGACGAAGTTGCCAAGAATAAGATTGCTTTGAAAAATATGGAATCTGGATCTCAGGAAACTTTATCTGTGGCAGATGCGATAAAAAATATAAAGGTAAAATAATATGATAATCGAACAAAAATTATTGGATATTCAATCGCGCGCCAAAGATATCGAATCTAAAATGAATTCTGGCGAAGTGGCTGGTGATGAACTTACCAAATTGTCCAAGGAATATTCGCAACTTAGCGAAGTTCTGCCACTTATAGACAGATATTTACAAACACAAAATGGTATTCGTGACGCCAACGAAATGTTGAATGATCCCGAATTAAAATCTATCGCTGCGGAACAATTGGAAGAATTAAATCACGCATTGCCTGATTTGGAACGTGAATTACAAATCGCACTTTTACCACGCGATGCCGCGGACGATAACAGTGCGATTATGGAAATTCGTGCGGGCGTTGGTGGTGAAGAATCTGCGCTTTTCGCAGGCGATTTGTTCAACCAATATAAATCTTATGCGATGCGTAAGGGTTGGAAGATAGAAATCATTGAAGAAAATGCAACATCACTTCATGGATATAAGGAAGTCATTTTCAAAATCGATGGGGTGGGGGCATACGCTCGTATGAAATTTGAATCTGGAATCCATCGTGTACAACGTGTTCCTGAAACAGAAGCTGGCGGCCGTATTCATACATCTGCGGCATCTGTTGCTGTTATGCCAGAGGCAAAAGATATCGACGTAGTCATTGATGACAAAGATATTCGTATCGATATTTTCCGTGCATCTGGGGCAGGTGGTCAGCACGTTAATAAAACAGATTCCGCAATACGTATCACACACTTTCCAACAGGTATAGTTGTAACATGTCAAAATGAACGTTCTCAATTACAGAACAAAGCAACTGCTATGGCGGTGTTGCGTTCTCGTCTTTACGAAAAACAGCGCAATGAACAAATGAACGCTTCAAATGCATCTCGTCGCAGCATGGTTGGTTCGGGTGACAGAAGTGAAAAAATCAGAACTTATAATTTCCCAGAACAACGTGTCACAGATCATCGTATCAAATTGACTCTTTACAAACTGGACGATATCTTGGCCGGTGGCGAAGGGCTCGATGAAATGATTGATGCGTTAATAAGTGCAGATCAATTGGAAAGACTGGCTGCGCTTGATTGAAGTGATTTATGGTTGTTATTATAAGGAAACCGACCGTTTGGTCGGTTTTTCTAAAAAGCGTACTTTGCGTTTAGATTTGTTGACCAGCCGTCAATACCACCAATTTGTTTATGAAGTTTTGCGCCAAACACAAACTGCTCATAATCGTATTCGACATCAAGACCGATATCTGTATGGCTGTTAAGATAAAGGCCATCAATTATCACACCGTCCATATCTATAGCATTTCTGCCACCAGCGTGTCCGACATATTTTGCGGATAACGATCCATACCAATCTGGTGATACTTCTTTGATAAATGATACAGACGGCGCAACATTAAAGAAATTATAGTTTCCAGAATGAACCGCGTGGTTATTTACATATAAATCACTGGATGTAACAAATGTGTACGATAAATAAACATCAGGGCGAACAAAGAAAGTATCATCTAATTTGATTATTGTGTATGCGGATGCCCCAAGATTCAGCCAAGAATTATTGAATTTAGTATTATCAACGCTGTTGTTCAAAGAACCTGTGTTTAATAATGCCTTGGCGCCAAAGTTGCGATATTTATATTGTGAAAACAGTCCAACCGTATCACCGTTCGCATGTGTTGAATCAAGTTTTGTATTTATATAGGATATAAAACCACCGAATGATATATTTCCTTTTGTTAAATCAAAATTGCGGGTTGTCGCCCCAACTGTGGCTAAATTAAAACGACCGCGTTCAGAAAATAGGTGGTTATAATGCAAATTCTCGTTCACATGGTTTGCATTTATCCAAATATTATTGATAAAGGTATCGCTTTTTGTCTTTGGTGTAAATGTTGTAAGTGTAGATCCGTCATCACCATATTCATCAAATCGATCCATTGTTCCATACATAATCGGATGAGCAAACAAATCTGACGTTTTTTCACCATAACCTGTATAAGACATAAACACATCGGTCAGCATATTGATGTTAAGCGCGGACTTGTTATTGTCGTAAATACTTGCCGCCTTTGCAGAATTTGCCACAAAAAGCAGGGCGCCCGTCAAAACAAGCAAACTGTAATTTGATTTCATGGACATCTCTCTCTTCTTATATATTGATTATACCATACTTTTAAGCGTTTTGAAATTTTTATTGTCTTATTTTTTCTTTTTATATAGAATAAGTTACATGAGAAATAAAAAACAAATTACTTTGACCAAACCGATAGTGATGGTTGGGTTGATGGGGGCGGGCAAGACCAGTGTTGGACGTGCTTTGGCCCGCAATTTAGGAATCCCTTTCGTAGATTCTGATAAAGAAATAGAAAAGGCCGCTGGTTGCAGTGTGGTTGATATATTTTCTATGTATGGTGAACAAGAGTTCAGACGTGTCGAACAAAAAGTCATTGAAAGATTGATAGATACGCCACCTTTGATAAAGGTTATATCCACTGGCGAAGGCGCTTTTATAACAAAAGCAGTGCGGCAAACCGTTCTGGAAAAGGCGCTTACAATATGGCTTAAAGCCGATTTAGAATTGCTTGTAAAAAGGACTAATTTCCGCCATACGCGTCCACAGTTATTAAACACAGATTCGCGTCAAATTTTGGCCCAGTTGATAAACGAAAGATATGAAACTTATGCTTTGGCCGATATAATGGTCGAAACGCGAGATGAAAATATTCATAAAACACTTAACAAGGTCTTGTCCGCGATAGACAGGCATAACAAAGGAGAAACAAAATGAAACTTGTGTCTGAATTTAAATCTTTTATAAATAAAGGCAGTGCAATCGATATGGCTGTCGGTATTATCGTTGGGTCTGTTATGACCAGCGTTGTTAATTCTTTGGTCAAAGACATAATTATGCCACCAGTCGGGATTTTGATTGGCGGAATTGATTTTTCGCAATGGTTTTTCGTTTTGGGTGGTGGTGAAGCGGGCGCCCATTATAACACAATGGCAGAAGCTGCCGCAGCTGGTGCTACTACGTTAAATTTGGGGACTTTTTTGAATACAATCATAAGTTTTCTTATAACAATGTTCGCTGTATTCATTATTGTAAAGATAGCTAATTCAGCACGTGCAAAAGGTCCTGTTACCACTCGCGCATGTCCATATTGTAAACAATCAATCAGCAAATTGGCTACAAAATGCCCATATTGTTGCAGCGCTGTAAAGCCAGAAGAAATTGGTCCTGCAGAAGAAGCAGATTTAGCCAAAGGTTTGAAATCTTTGAAGGCAAAAGTTGGTGGTGTTGCTAAAAAAATAGCTAAAATCAAATAATTATCAATAATATAACCGTATGCCAAAACCGCCCAGATCTGCAGAAAAGGGCGGTTTTCTGCGTAACAGGGGACGAAACAAAAAATCAGCAGAAAAAGATATCAATACGAATATAAAAAATAATATTTTTTGATGGGAATAGATTATTTTCGAAAAATATTATAAAAAATAAAAATATTTTGTAAAAATTATAATAATTATCATATATATTTCCTTATTAATTTAAAAACCGCAGAAAACCGCGGGGCATAACCCAAAAATAATATATTGTAAAGGCGCATAATGTATATTATGTATAGTTTAGTTATGGGAAATGAAGCTGGGGCTGATGTTGTGCATAAATATGCGCTTTTGATTATTTATGGAAATTTGATGATATTTATATTTGTAATTTTTTATTTTTTAGAAAACATTTTTGAAAAATATTTTTTTCTTAAATTATTTTATTATAAAAAAATTTTATCTATTTGTTTTTACTTTATAATTATTTTTCTTTGTATTTTTTTAAAAAAATCATTTTTTTATTGAAAAGCACCCTTTTCTGACCGTCTAATTTTTATTTAATCATATATTTATATGCCCACACCGCTCTAAATCGATTTAATTATTTTTTTATTTTTTGTGGTTTTTTATTAAAAATTTGCCAGAAACGCCGGATTTCCGCGGTTTTTTGCTGATTTTTTGGCGTTTTCAGGGCTTAAAAAAGGCCTTTTGGTGCATATTTTTATCAAAAAATGCCATTTTTTGATATATTTTTAATAAATCTGAATAATTATCTGGTGACTTTTTAATACATTTTTTCAAACTATACATAATCTTTATATGAATATATTTTTATTACTCTGCTTTCTTATATAAAATACTTGAATTTTTGGGGCGTTGAATATAGAATTGTGTCAGCAATTTAACAATAAATGGTGAATAAAATGGCTGACGATACACAAAAAATCATAAATCGTGAATCTAAATGGCAAAAACGTTGGTGCGAAGAACGTGCTTTCGTTCCAAAAAATGATGGTTCGAAACCAAAGTATTATAATTTGATTGAATTTCCATTCCCAAGTGGTTCGGGGCTTCATGTTGGCCATATGTTGCCTTATACAGGTATGGATGTTATGGCACGTTATAAGCGTATGCGTGGTTTTGACGTTTTATATCCTATTGGATATGACTCTATGGGAATATCTTCGGAAAAATATGCTACGAAAATTGGCAAGCATCCAAGTGAATCTGTGGCGGAATTAATAAAGATTTTTGAAAACGATATTTCGATTATGGGGCTTTCTTTTAATCCTGAATCTAAATTGGCTACATCAGATCCTGAATTTGTAAAATGGACCCAATGGATGTTTATACAATTCTTTAAAAAGGGTTTGGCATATAAATCAGAATTACCAATGAATTGGTGCCCAAATTGTAAAACATGCCTTACAAATGAAGAATTGGAAGATGGCAAATGTGAACGCTGTCATGGACCTGTTGAAAAGAAAATGAAATTACAATGGAATCTGGCTATCACTAAATATGCAGATCGTCTTATCGATGATTTGGCTTTGGTTGATTACCCAGAACAAGTCAAGGTTCAACAAATAAACTGGATTGGTCGTTCGCATGGTGCAGAGGTTGATTTCAAAGTTGGCGACGATGTTATGACTGTTTACACTACCCGCGTTGATACTATATTCGGTGTGACTTTCTGCGTTCTGGCTCCGGAACACAAACTTGTTCAAAAATGGATTGATGAAGGAAAAATTGTGAATGCAGATGAAGTACGTGATTATATCAAAGCGGCGCGTGCGAAATCTGAAATCGAAAGAACCGATGCCACAAAAGAAAAGACCGGCGTGGAATTAAAAGGTGTCAAAGCAATTAACCCATTCAATCATACAGAAACACCAATATTTATATCTGACTATGTTTTGGCAGATTATGGTTTTGGTGCAATTATGGCTGTGCCTGCACACGATGGACGCGATTGGGCATTTGCGAAAAAGTTTGGTTTGCCAATAATACCTGTATTGGCTGGTGGCGATGTTGAAGCTGAGGCATGGGAACAGGACGGCGAACATATTAATTCTGAATTCTTGAATGGTATGGGAAAGCAGGAAGCAATCGATGCTGCAATTAAATACGGAACCGAACATGGCTTTGCACGTGGTACCACAAAGTATAAATTAAAGGACTGGGGATTTTCTCGTCAGATGTATTGGGGCGAACCTATTCCATTGGTTTATTGTGAAAAATGTGGGTGGCAACCTGTACCAGAAGATGCGCTGCCAGTATTGCAACCATATATGACAGATTATCGTCCAACAGATGACGGTGAAAGCCCATTGGCACGTGCAACAGATTGGGTAAATACAACCTGCCCTTGTTGTGGTGGCCCTGCAAAACGTGAAACAGATACTATGCCACAATGGGCTGGATCATCTTGGTATTTCTTACGTTATCTTGACTCGAAAAACGATAAAGAGTTTTGTTCACGCGAACAAATGGATAAATGGATGCCAGTAGATCATTATAACGGTGGCATGGAACATACAACACGTCACTTGCTCTATTCTCGTTTTTGGTACAAGGCCTTGGCAGATATGGGATTAGTTCCTGGCTCTGAACCATATAAAAAGAGAACAAGCAATGGTTTGATTATGGCGGCCGATGGAACAAAGATGTCCAAATCACGTGGAAATACTGTTCCTTCATCTGATGTGGTTAATCGTGCTGGTGCTGACGCTTGTCGTATGGCGATTTTGTATTTGGGCCCATGGGAACAAAATGCAAATTGGTCCGAAGATACCTTGCGTGGTGTCCAAAGATTCCTTTCTCGTGTTGAAAGTATGTCTGATAATTTAACAAATGAAGTGTTGACACCAAAACAAGAATTCTTGGTAAATCGTATGATTGCAGATATGTCAGATCGTATTGAAAGTATGCGATTCAATACGGCTATTTCTGCGATGATGGAATTTATAAACGAATTCCCTGGCGGTAAAATGCCACGCGCAGCTTACGAAGTTTTGATTCAATTATTAAATCCTTTCGCACCTCATTTGACCGAAGAAATGTGGGAAAAACTGGGACACAAAGATATGTTGGTATTTGAACCATGGCCAACATTCGATGCATCTAAATTGGTCGAAAACGATATGACAGTTGTTGTTTCTGTGAACGGTAAACGTATCAAAGATTTTGTTGTGCCGGTTGATATCGCTGAAAATGATTTAATCGAAGCAGCCAAACAAAATGCGGCAAAACAACTAGACGGTGCGACGATTATCAAGACTATTGTCGTTCCAAAGAAATTGGTCAACTTCGTGATAAAGAAATAAAAAAATAACCGCCAAAACGGCGGTTGTTTTTTTAAGATATTTTTTGAATACGCCGTATACGTCTTTCTTCGTTATCAAACGGACTTTCCAAAAATGTTTGTGCGCAAATGAATGCTTGTTCGATATCAATATCATCAGCAGCCAAAGCCAAAACATTTATATCATCATGAAAACGGTCATCGCGTGCCTGTTCCGGTCTGTCACAGCGTGATGCGCGAATATGGCGATGGCGGTTAGCTGCGATTTCCATACCTGCTCCGGTGCCACAAATTAAAATACCGCGTGATTGTGGATCATCCAACATTGCTTCGGCTACTTTGTTGGCGATATCTGGGAAATCAACAGGCGTATTAAGGTCGTCTGTGCCCAAATTGACAACATTGTATCCGTCAGCCATCAACATTTCATAAATGTATAATTTGACCCCCACTCCGCGATGATCTGATGCAATGTAAACATGTGAAATATCGTTTTTATTCATTTCTTAGATTCCTTTAATTTTTCCAATTTGCATTCCAATCCAGTATTGCCTGTGATGTTCAATGTTTTATAATATAGCGTGCCAGTCATGGTCGCGTTTGAGAAAACATTTGCAATTTTTACAGTTGCATCACCGTTCAAAGAACCATGTAAAAACAGAGTGTTCGCAGTTATATCACCAACCACCTTACCTCCACGGCCGATGATAACTGTTTCTGCGGCAATATTGCCATGAACCACACCGTGAATTTGGACAGTATGATCAGTATCGATGTTACCTTTTAATTTACAACCTGCCCCCACAATAGTAGGTGATTTTTTTTCATCTGCATTAGTAAACGCTAACATTTTTCCTTCCTTAGTCTTTTACGAAGTTAATTGGATTAAAAGGTGTTCCCTTGTATCTTATTTCGTAATGTAAATGTGGTCCTGTTGATCGTCCAGAAGAACCGCCAAGTCCGATAACTGTCCCAGGGCGAACCCAATCACCACGTGAAACCATAATTTTTGATAAATGCGCATAAAGTGTTGTGAAGCCAAGGCCATGATCAATTTCGACAGTTGTTCCATATCCGGAACGTTCACCAGCGGAAACCACACGTCCAGGTGCCACGGCATACAATTCTGTTCCGATTTTTCCAGCAAAATCGATACCTTTATGTTGTTTATTTGTTTTCGTGAAAGGATCTTTGCGTATACCATATGGCGAAGTGATGGTTTTCTTTTCAACAGGTGCGCCAAGTGGTAACATCTTTGTCAATCTGTTCAAACCATGCCATTTTTCAATGTCTTGTGCAATTTTCTGATATTTTTCATCTGCGTTTTTATTCAATGTCATTGGTACGAATTTTCCACCAATAAATTGATTAGATTGGTTGTTTGCCTGTGTAATAAGTTGTGTTTCGGTAAGTCCTAATTTTGAAATGCTCGTATTAACTTTCTTAAGGTTTTTATGTAATTCATCAATGTTGTCTTTTGTCAGTTTGGATATGTATGTTACAATCTGATTATCGGCATCGGATATTTCACGTACAGATTCAATCATTTGTTGGTTTTTTTGTTTCAATATATCGTTTTCATTGCGGACAATTTCAAATTCAACAGCCAATTCAGACATCTTATCAAATTCTGGTGTGTAATTTTCATCACCCATCATTTCAACGATTCTTGTGTGTAAAAAGTCAAGTTCGCCGACGATTTTAGATTTTGTGTTCAACAAAGATTCTTTCTCTTTGTCTGATAATTTATTTGCTTTTAATATTTTGTCATCGACGATATTAAGTTCGCGTGTCAAATCATTATATTTCTTCAAATATACATTCAAATCAGCCATGTGACGATGGTGTTGATTTCTTGTTTGTTCCAACTGTTGTGTGCGTTTTTGTAATAATGGACGGTGATATACAAACACATAAGTGGACCAAGAAGCCCAGATAAACATGGTTATCATCACACAAAACTTTGTAAAACGCCAAAAACTTGATTGTTGATATGTGTGAACTTGACCGTCAACTGTATCCATTACAGTACAATCGCGTGGCGGAAATAAACGCGAAATGCCGCGCCAAATTAACCTGAAAGGTGCGGTTATCAATTCCCAAAGGGAAGAAAAATATCTTGCTATAAATCCGATCATTTTGTCCCTAGTGTAGCCAATAAAGAATCAACAGTCAAGCCATCACGTAAAATAACATCATTATTCATAGATGTGCCACAATAAAGGGTAAAACCAGTGCGAACACCGTTTCTTGCGCGTATCAAAATACGTTCGGCGGTATTTTTAGCACCAAATAACGGGAATACTTGGATGTCGCCCATGTGTTTGTTGTGTAAACAACTTATCACTTGGTCAGCGCAAGTTGCGTCAACAATGGTACAAAAATGACCGTTTGATGTGACGCGTGCCACAGATTTTTTTATCCATTCTTCTATATCTGCATTATGGTGTGCGTTATGTTTTGCTGGTGTCCCCTGAAAATAAGGTGGGTTTGTTATGACCAAATCAAAACGTTCTGTTGTAGACCAATTCAAAATATCTTGATTCACAAGTTTAATATCAAAATTATTCAATTTAGCGTTGTCACGACACGTATCAAGCATTTCACAGGAAATATCAATACCTGTTACTTTTAAATCTGGACGATGTGCCATTAAACACAATGATACACCACCTGTGCCTATGCCGATGTCCAATACGGTTTTTATTTTTTCAGATTGTGGCGCAAACGCTGCCAACCAAACGGCATCGCTTGTTGGGTTATACATACCGCGTATCATAGTGACCAGACCACCCAATAATGTAAAATTTTCTTGTTTTTCTGACATACGTATATAATAATCTAATAAAACGAAAAGGCAAGTTTATGTTTAATGAATCTTTGATAGTTACAACAGCAGTGAGTTCCTTTAATAATGCGGCTCTGTTTAGCCCCTATTTCTTTGTGATTGGGTTATTGAGTTTGCCTTTATTCTATTTTACATATGTGTATGGTCGCGATATGTTGGCGCGTTTGAAATGGAATAATGGTTTGGAAGAAAAAATCGGCTTTTGGTCTGTGTTGACGCTTGTTTTTTGGTTGTTGATTTTTGGTGGAAACTATGCGGTAATACGTGACGGTATATCATTACTTCCAACGGTAATAGCAATTGTGTTATTTGGTTCAATGGCATATGTCACAAACAAGATGATAAAGTTAAATTATCTAACAGTTTTCAAAAGTAAAAAATCTTTTTGGTTCGCATTATTTATATTGTTAATGTTGGCGTGTTTATCTGCCAAGCCAGATTTGTTTTGTATATTATTACAAGTAAGTGCAGTGTTCTGTGGTATTGTTGTTGGCGCCAGATTGAAAAATATGTCGGATATTTTCGCCTCTACCCTGATTTTTGGTGTAACAACAGCATTGATTTTGATGCAACCAGAATATTTCAGATTTGGACAATTGGGCAATTTAACAATAATTCATCTGGCTATGTTACTTTTAACAGGATTTTTTGCTGTTACAACCTTGGTGGTAAAATATGTCAATGCGCGATCCAAAATTTATGAAAGCGCATATATAAAATTAAAATGGTTGTTCAGAATTATTGCTGCTTTGGCTATTGTTTTGTTTGTATTGACCGAATCTGTTCCAGTTTTTGTCGGATTGCTTGGTGCCTTGTGTCTGGATGAAGCATTGACAATATATCATTCAAACAAAGTCGCCACAAATATATCAAAACATTCATGGTCTATGATGCTTATATGTTTTGGTTTGTTGATAATGTGCCCGATAATAAGTTGTTTAGGAATACTTTATCTGGTTCAATATGGTGAAAACCTGAAAGCCAAGACTTTCCTTGATTTGTTATAATTTGTTATATTTATTGAATACAATATATTTGGCAATTATTATAGAATAATCCTATCAGATTAATTTATAAACAATGGAAAAAAGAAATGGCAACTATTATTGATCCAAGTGCAGTTATTAAACCAGGTGCAATTATCGGAAACGATTGTAAAATTGGACCTTTTTGTATTATTGGTCCAAACGTTGTTTTGGGTGATCGTGTCGAATTAGTTTCTAATGTTGTGATTGATGGAAAAACATCTATTGGCGATGATTCTATCGTTTACCCTTTTGCTGTTCTTGGTGTTATGAGTCAGGACTTGAAATGGCAAGATGAAGCAGCCATGACAGGTTTGCGTATAGGCAAACGTTGCAGAATTCGTGAATATGTTACAATACATTCTGGAACGCCTGCATCTGATGGAACAGAAATTGGTGATGATTGCCAGATTATGGTTAATGCGCACGTGGGGCACGATTGTAAAATCGGCAACAGTGTTGTTATGTCCAATTTGGTTCAGGTGGCAGGCCACGTAGAAGTGGAAGATTTTGCTATTTTATCGGGCGGTGTGATGGTATTACAATTTGCGCGCATCGGAAGAAATGCATTTATTGGTGGAATGAGTGGTGTTGGTAATGATGTTTTGCCTTATGCTATTTATGATGGATCTCGTGCAGTATATCGAACCATCAACCGTGTCGGTTTAATGCGACATGGTTTCACAAATGAAGATTTACACGCAATTCATGCTGTTTATTCTGCGGTGTTCAGTAACAGCGAAGGAACTGTTAACGACAGAATCAACAAGATCCGTAAAGAAGTTAAAAACAATAAATACGCAATGGATGCGATAGATTTTATTGAAAATCGTTCAAAGCGTGGCATTGGAACCGCAAAGAATGAAAACTACTAGGAAAAAGATTTTTATAATCGCAGGTGAAGTTTCAGGCGATGTCTTGGGTGCAAAAATAATGCATGAAATGCACGGTGTTGATTTTGTTGGCATCGGTGGTGAACATATGGAATCTGCAGGCTTGAAATCTATATTCCCTATTTCTGATTTGGCAGTTATGGGAATAACAGAAGTATTAGCGCGTGCGCGTACTTTGACATCCAGAATAAAACAAACGGTTGATGCTGTAATATCAGAAAAACCGGATATGGTTTTAACGATAGATTCACCAGGTTTCGCAAAATCTGTTGTAAGTGGTGTTCGTAAATCTGGAAAGTTAAAACATACAAAGTTTTTCCATGTCGTTGCCCCACAAGTTTGGGCATGGCGTCCAGGACGTGCTAGAAAATACGCAAAACTGTTCGAAAAATTATACGCCTTTTTTGATTTTGAAGTGCCGTATTTTACTAAATATGGTTTGGCTACAGTTGCGGTTGGTCACCCTGTTTCAGATGGTCTGGATAAATATAAATCGAATACAAAAGACAAAATTATTACACTTGTCCCAGGCAGTCGTATGGGCGAAGTAAAAAAGCTTTTGCCAGTGTTTCATAAAACGGTAGATATGCTGGTTGATTCTGGTTACAAAGATTATAAGTTTATTATTCCAACTGTTGAAACAACAGAAGCTTATATTCGTAACTATGTAAAAAATTGGAAAACAAAACCAGAATTGATACCTTCTAATGAACGCTATCAATTATATGCGAATACTTATATTGCTATTGTGGCCAGTGGAACTGTTTCGGCGGAATTGGCAATAATGCATATCCCCACGATAGTTGTTTATAAAATGAATCCGTTAACAATTTTATTAGCACATATATTATTGCGTGTTAAATGGGCTTCATTGGTGAATATTTTGATGAATAAGACAATATTCCCAGAGTTGTTAGGAAACAAGGCAAAACCAGTTGCAATCGTTGATTGTTTGCAACAATTGACTTTGCCACATGTTCGTAAAAAAATGATGCAAGAATTAAAAAGTGCTGACAATAAATGGAATCAATCTAAACAAAAACCAGCATCTGTTATTGCTAAAGATATTATTACCTGTATATAACTTCAATATTATTTAGAACGATGCTTTGGAACAGAGTCGTTCGCTGCATTGATATATTGCCCGTCTTCTGTCGCACAGAAGAATTTCTGGGTTGATTCATTTGTGTCCGATATAACTGTTTTTCCTATTAAATTCATTGTTGGACATATTTGGCCATCGGAAGACATCACTGTTTGCTGGCACCAATAATATGCACGATTTGAACGTGGTTGTGCACATGTATAGGGCACTGTTTCGCTTGCCGTGTAAGTTTCTTTGCATAAATTATTGGCTGTACATAATTCTTCTTCTGACTCTGATGCTGATCCAGCAGAGATAGAAGGAACAATTGGTCTGCATGTAGATGTTGTCCCGTTCTTACTGCGATAGCCACCGTTTTCCCAACATGAACAAGCACCCCACGATTGTGTATCTACAGATGAAGAATAATTCGCAGGACATACGTTTTCTTCGTGATTAAAATGATACCAATATACCAAAGTTCTGGCAGAGTTTGCTACATTATCAATATAAAATACGCTGTCTGGATCTTCGGAATTAATTTTACATAAATCATTAGCTTTATAGCCATATTGTGTTCCGTACTTATATTCAACAAAATATCCGCCTAACCCAGTACAGTGGTTATAAAGACTATCAATAATTTTATAATAAACTTCTGTTGCGACCCCGTTCGGACGAATTTGACGGTTTGTATCATTTTGGTCGTTTGAATACCCAAGGAAATCTTCTTGTGTCGAATAATACTTATCAAACCCACCAAATATCTCTTCAAGTTTCTTTTCGGCTTTTGCTCTTACTATAGGATTTTCATCATCTATACCGTCAACACATCCAGATGTGTTGATAAGTTGTTGTGCGCATGGCGATACAATTATTTTTTTGTTGGTTGTGTTATCTATCGCGATAGTCCCATTGACTCTTTTGTAAATTGAAAACCAATCCAGTGCCTCACCCTTAGAAAATAAGCCGCTTTGTGTAGAATAAAACTTGTCATAAGTTGTTCCGCCAAAATCATCAAAGCACTGTTGCACGATTGTACGGCATGCATTCAAAGAATCGCTTGAATCTTTGTGTGCTATATAATCTTCAATGATGTCGCCACTGATATTACTAAACATATCATTACAAGATTCAATGTATTTGCTACACATTTGTGTCGTCAAAGAAATTGCGGCAGGTTTCAATAATAAACTTGCATCACCTGTTAAATTCGCCATGGCGTTCGCAACAGATGTGCTTTGGTTGTCATAACACTGTGCGACAAGAGTCAGGCAGCTTTGTTTAATATCTTCAACCTTTGATTGTTGGGCGTAATAAATATCCAACAAGGCGCGATCTAAATATTGTTGCCATACATAATCTGAATCTTCGGTACATTTATCCAGGGCATCTTTAGCGAATTTTTTTGTTTTGTTTTCAAAGAATTGGACAAACGAACGGTTGTTTTGAATAGAAGACAATTTTTGATCTTTGATATCTGAACCAGTTTTATAAGTCAACAATTCGCCCAGTTTATAAAAATCAACAACCCCAGTTAATGGCGCCCCTGTTGATACATCAATAAACTGGCCATAATCCAGACATTTATGATAGTTCGCCCCACAAACCTCTTCGCTTAATACGGCATTTTCAACATTGGTAAGACATACAGCAACATCGTCAGAATTATGGTTTCTGCGATTTTCGACACGCGCTAAATCAAGCATTGCACTGCTTTGATGTGTGGATGCTTTCAATGATTTTTGTTGTGCCGCCAAAGCCGATTCTACGGAATTACAATCTTGTTCAATAGCCATCAAATATGCGTTTATTGCGCGTTGTAGTGATGCCTTGTTGCAATCTTCTTGGACAGCGTTTCTACATTTTGGATAAACCGCTTTGTACAAAGTTGCACCGTTATATGCAGCAATTATTTGACCTGAATCATCCATACCAAACGCATTAGACATATCGGTAGAAATTGTTATGCTGTTCAAATCTTTGTATTTTCCGCCAACAGAAGTATCGCCACCTTTGATAGAGTTCATGATGGCCTGTAATAATTGCTTTGATGCAGATTTGTCTTCTGTCATCGCATCTTCGCCTTCGGATGCGGTTTTCATGGCCAATGCTTGTTCGCGTGTAAGTCCGACGACATCTAAATCTTCCGAAAACTCGGTCAATTTATCGTTAGCTTTTTGATATGTTTCGGCAATATCTTGTAATTCGAAAACACGATCATTACAAGAGCATCTTCTGAAACTGTCATTTTTTAACTGACAAAATTGATCCATACATGTAAAAAATGCACTTTTACATTGTTCGTATTCGGCGCCGATTTTTGTTTCTGATGCGATTTGTGCCGTTGCGGTGGCACGTGAAGAAACCACTTTGTTCTTTGTGTTGCGAGATACAGATGTGCGTGTCGCTGTATTTTTCTTTGTTGTTTGTGGTGTCAATATTGTTACCGCTTTTGTGTTGCGGGCGGCAGGAACCGTTTTTACAGCGTTACGAGATGTTGTTGAACGAGAGCTTTTTTCATTAGTTGTAATAGTAGTGTTTTTCCCACGAGATGCCGTATTTTCGCCACGTGAAGCAGCATCTGCATTGAATATGCAGATTAATGATGCCATAACAAAATATAGAATTTTCTTCATCTCTTGGATAATTTTAGCAAATTTATGAAAACCAGAGCAAGTAAAATCACGCTTTTTTATGTAAAAAATTGATGTTTTTTTCGATTTTTCTTGTTGCATATTTTCAGAATATAGTTTATTATTCATCGTGCTTTGAACGGGCATATGGCGGAATTGGTAGACGCGCTAGTTTCAGGTACTAGTGGTAGCAATACCTTGGAAGTTCGAGTCTT
>JBGUKY010000001.1:0-3403 GCA_045114635.1 Candidatus Enterousia sp. | reverse complement strand
CTTTTACAACTACAGCGTTATCTGTCAATTCAACCGATACGCCATTTTTAATTTCTACTGGATATTTTCCTGCACGAGACATAACGATTTCCTTTTGATTAGATAACTTTGCATAATACTTCACCGCCAACATTCAGCAAGCGAGCTTTGTGATCTGTCATAACGCCATTTGGTGTAGATACAACTGCGATACCCAAACCGTTCAAAACACGTGGCATTTTCGCACAAGACGAATATACACGACGACCTGGTTTTGATACAGTTGTGATTTCTTGGATTGCACCGTTACCGTTGACGTATTTCAATTCGATAACCAAATTTGCGCGTTTTTCATCGATTTTTTCTTCGCGAAAATCTGTTATGAAACCTTCTTCTTTCAATACGCTCAGTACAGCTGCACGTAATTTGCTATTTGGAACAGAGACTGTTTCTTTACCAGCACTTTGACCATTACGGATGCGGGTAACCATATCTCCGATTGGATGTGATATTGACATTTTTTACTCCTTGGTTTGCAAAAGTTTTACCTTTTGCTCTTGGGCTGCATTGTCCACAGCTTGCATTTAATTTATTTTACCAGCTTGATTTACGAACGCCTGGCAATTTACCTTCTGATGCCATTGTGCGAACTTGTTGACGGCACAAACCGAACAAACGAGAGAACCCACGTGCACGACCAGTGATAGAACAACGATTGTGCAAACGTGTTGGATTTGCGTTGCGTGGCAACTTTGCCAATTTTTTCATGGCATCCATACGTTCTTCTGGTGTCGCAGTAACAGACATCTTTGCTTTAATTGATTCACGCTTTTTTGCATATTGCGCAACCAATTTTTCACGTCTTTTTTGTTTATTTATCAACGCTAATTTAGCCATCTTTTTTTCCTTATAATTATTTCAAAACCAATGGCAAGCCGATTTTTGTCAGCAATGCACGGGCTTCATCATCTGTTTTTGCTGTTGTAACGATAACGATATCCATACCACGAATAGCGTCAATTTTATCAACAGAAATTTCTGGGAATATCAAATGTTCTTTGATACCAAACGCATAATTTCCACGACCATCAAATTTAGATTTTGACAATCCACGGAAGTCTTTTACACGTGGCAAAGCCACTGTAATCAATTTATCCAAGAAATCATACATTCTTTTACCACGCAAAGTAACTTTTGTTCCAATTGCTTGACCTTCACGTAAACGGTAAGTAGCAATTGATTTCTTTGCATGTGTGATGATTGATTTTTGTGCAGCAATAGCTGTCAAATCAGCAGCGGCACTATCTAATTTCTTTTTATCAGATACAGCTTCGCCAACACCCATATTCAAAACGATTTTGGTGAGTTTTGGAACTGCAAACATGTTTTTGTACCCGAATTCTTTAACTAATTCAGGAACAACATTTTTTTCATAATATTCACGCAATCTGCTTTGCATTTTTTGTACCTTTTCGTTATCGATTCCGTAACAGCGGAATCATTTGGTTTAGATTTCTGATCCAGATTTCTTTGAAACGCGAACTTTCTTGTCACCTTTCATTTCATATCCAACGCGTGTTGCTTTTTTTGTTTTTGGATCAATCAATGCAACATTGGATACATGGATAGGTGCTTCGCGATCAACGATGTGACCTGGTTGTTCTTGTGTTGGTTTGATGTGCCATTTGTGACGGTTCACACCTTCAACAACAACACGGGATTCTGATGGACGTGCTTGTAATACTTTACCTTTGACGCCTTTATATTTTCCCGAAATAACTACGACTTCGTCGCCTTTCTTAATTTTCATTTTTTCGCCTTTTTGTTAGTCAAAAGTATTATATTACTTCCGGTGCCAAAGACACGATTTTTTGAACATCGTATTTACGACGAACTTCACGTGCGATTGGGCCAAAGATACGTGTTCCAATAGGTTCGAAATTGTTTTTGTTAATCAAAACAACCGCGTTATCATCAAAACGGATAATTGATCCGTCTGGACGTTTAACTGGAAACTTGGTTCTTACGATTATTGCACGTTGAACAGTTCCTTTTTGAACCTTACCACGTGGAATAGCATCTTTAATAGCGACAACGATTTTATCGCCAACTGTTGCATAACGACGATGAGAACCGCCCAAAACTTTGATGCACATAGCTTTACGAGCACCAGAGTTATCTGCAACTGTCATAACTGTTTCATTTTGTATCATAACTTTTTTCCTTAATCCTGCAAGCGGGGCTATCCCCCACTGCTTTGTTACCGGGTTTCGACTGCCTTGAATTTTATGTATAATGTTTCAGATTCAAGACCTCAAAAAACCCACCAATTTATTAGTCAACATTAACAGTTGTGTCTTTGCTGACCCCAACACGGCCCTTTACAATCCAAGATTTTGTCTTGGAAATAGGACGATGTTCTTCAATAGCAACGATTTCACCAACTTTATATTCGTTGTTTTCATCGTGTGCCTTGTATTTTTTATTCTGCTTCACGAACTTTCCATACAATGGATGACGAAAACGGCGTTCTACTTCGACAACGACAGTTTTGTCATTTGCTGTACTTTTAACAGTTCCTTGCAGTATACGTCTTGGCATAACTTTAGTCCTTATTTTTTGTTTTCCGGCTTCTGATTTTACACTAAAAAAACCAAAAGTCAAAGATTTAGTTATTATTTCGCAGCATTCAACTTGGTCTTTACACGTGCAATTTCACGGCGAGTTTTACGCAAAACATGTGTTTTTGGCAATTGACCCGCAGCCAGTTGAAAGCGTTGATTCATTTGTTCTTTTTTCAAATCAACCAATTTGCTTTGCAAAGCTTCCTTTGTCAAAGCTTCTTTTTCGGCTGTTTTAGCTGTCTTAGCTGTTTTCTTTTCTGCCATTTCTTCTAACCTTTTTGCACTTGTATTAGTTTACTTTGCGGTCTACGATTTTTGTTTTAACTGGCAATTTTGCAGCAGCCAAAGCAAATGCTTCATATGCGATTTCTGGTTTAACACCGTCTAATTCGAACATGATGCGGCCTGGTTTAACGCGGCAAATCCAGTATTCAACAGCACCTTTACCTTTACCCATACGAACACCACCTGGTTTTGCAGTCACTGGAACATCTGGGAAAATACGAATCCACAATTTACCCTGACGTCTCATATGACGGGTGATAGCACGACGAGCGGCCTCTATCTGACGTGCAGTCACACGTTCAGGAGACATAGCTTTCAGCCCAAACGACCCAAATGCCAATTCACTTCCACCTTTGGCAGCCCCGTGAATACGACCTTTGTGCTGTTTGCGAAATTTTGTTTTATTTGGCATTAACATGATTAAAACCTTTAAATTTTAATTATTATTTGCTTTTCTTTTCGCTGCTGCCGGCATATTCAGTCGGACGCGCCATTTCGGACGCCAGCTTTTCTTT